>PBRC01000006.1 GCA_002725285.1 Gammaproteobacteria bacterium
CGCTGAAGGCTCTTTACCAGGAACCGCTGAAGGCTCTTTATTAACAACCGCTGAAGGCTCTTTATTAACAACCGCTGAAGGCTCTTTATGAAGAACCGCTGAAGGCTCATTATTAAGAACCGCTGAAGGCTCATTCAAAGACTCGATGTAGTCGATCACTTCATCATGCTGCTTTAGGAAAATCATCTCAGGCAGGCTTTTCAGTAACTTTTTCCCGTAATGTCGTTTGATAATTCTCGTGTCCCCCAGGACGAACAGTCCCCGGTCCGATTCCTGGCGAATCAAACGTCCAAATCCCTGTTTTAGCGAGATTGCTGCCTCAGGAATTGAAAATTCTTCAAAACCATTCCCTCCAGCCAGCTCGATGGCACGGAGTTGTGCCTGAACCATCGGATTATCTGGACTGGAAAACGGTAGTTTATCGATCACCAGACACCGTAAATCAGCACCACTAACATCCACTCCCTCCCAGAAACTCACGGTCGCCAGCAAAACACAACGAGGTAATTCTCTGAACTTCTCCAGCAGAACTTTCTTCGGCATCGTACCTTGTTTGAGAAATGTGATGTCGTATTCATGCTTCAACAGCTCCGCTGTCAAATTAAGGGCTCGATGGCTCGTAAACAGGAAGAAAGTGCGCCCTGTCGTGGCTCGAACAATCGGCAACACCATTTCGAGTAATTTTCTTGTATGCAGATCGCTACCTGGAAGCGGCAGGTCTGCAGGTACATAACCACGTACCTGCTCATGAAAGTCAAAAGGAGAGTCAAATTTTGCCTCGACACCATCATCTATACCCAGCGACGTTCTTATATGGTCAAACTGGCCAGCGATAGTTAGCGTTGCAGAAACAAATAACCAGTTTCTGACAGGATCGCTTATCACTTTTCGCAATTCCCCAGCGATATTCACTGGTGACAGATAAATCGTGAAACCCAGACGATCATTGGAATAAAGCTGCCGTTCCAGCCAATGTGCATGGCCCTGTTCACTGACATCAGGTTCGGTTAACAAAGCAAACAGATCTACCAATCGCGTCGCTCGTGAATAGCAGTTACTTAAACCGGTACTTCTGTCTGCTGAGTGTTTAAGGTGGCTTATCAAACTCCCAAATGCAATATCAGTGTTCTCAAGAGCCACCTGAAATTTGTTTTCGTGCATCAATCGGTCTAAAGGTAAAACAATGTCATGACATACACCAGAAAGATCATCTACAACCTGTTCTATTCGCCGGGTCAAATCCAGAAGCTCACCATCATCACTGCCCATCAAGAGTGCTTCTCTTTGTATATCCCGTACCAATTCCAGAAGTTGTCCTGTGCTAACGCGTTCACCAAAAAAATGCCGGGCAACATCAGGTAGCTGGTGAGCCTCATCGACAATAACCAACTCAACTTCAGGTAACAGCTGTGCCACTAACTCTTCTTTCAACGCGATATCTGCGATTAGCAGGTGATGGTTGACCACAATGAGATCTGCTTCGTGAGCATAAGCCCTGGCACGGTAAACTGGACAATCAGTATAGTAATCGCACTCCGTCCCAAGACAGTTATCTACCGTACTGGTTACCATAGACGTCACAACGCTGTTTTGCCCTGTATCCAGCAACTCCGTAAGATCTCCGGTTTTAGTCTGTCTGGACCAGTCATTTATCCGGGTTAAATCATTTAAGACCGACTGCGTTGCATATCTGTCAACAGTCTGTAAATTCTTGTTAAGACGATCCGGGCACAAGTAATTTGCACGACCCTTGAGTAACGCAACTTTGCGTCGAAACTCTTTGTTAGCAACCGGTATATCCTGGTAGAACAACTGGTCCTGAAGATTCTTCGTACCCGTGGAAACAATGGTCTTCTTTTTTGAGGCCATCGCAGGGAGTAGATAGGCGAACGTTTTTCCAGTCCCAGTACCTGCCTCAACAATGCCATTGCGCCCACTATCGAATACAGCAGTCACTAACTTCGTCATTTCAATCTGCGAGTCACGCACTGTAAATTGCGGAATTATCTTCGCAAGTTCACTATTCGTGGTCAGCAACTCAAACGGTGTGTTATTAGTCAAACGGTGAGGCACTCATGTAAGGCAAAAGAGGGTTACAATAAAACCTATCTTAAAACGAATACAAAACGAATACATGTCAGTAAATTTTGGACTTGAAGTAATGGTCAAGAAATAACACCTATCCGATGACTAGATCAGGTAGTAAAGTAAATCAGCCAGATTCCATCTGTGCAATCATATTGTCCGGTGGCCGGGGACAACGGATGAGTTATCAGGACAAAGGACTGATTCTGCTCGAAGGCAAACCCTTAATTCAGCATGTACTTGAAAGGATTGAGGCACAAGTTGACCAGATCGTCATTAGCTGTAATCGAAACATCAAGCAGTATGAGGAATTTGGCTTCCCGGTTGTGACTGATGTCTTACCTGACTCACCTGGTCCTTTAACTGGTGTTCTAAGTGCCAAATCAGAGGTAACTACACCTCTCGTTTTTATTGTGCCTTGTGACATGCCATACATCCCCACGGACGTTGTCAGGCGGCTGTATGACTCACTCAACGGCAGTCTGGCAGTAACAGCATCAGTTGATGGAATGCTCGAACCACTCATTTCTCTGGTCAGGACTGATTGTATCAATTCAATTGGGGACTCTCTTAGATCAGAGAATCGATCCGTGCGGGGTTGGCTGGAAAAACTCGGCGGAACCACTGCCCTCCTTGCAGATGAGCAAGGTGCATTTAGGAATGTCAACTCACCTCAAGATCTTACCTGAGGTCGTAAAACCACAAAAAAGCCCTCAAGTGAGGGCTTTTTGCAGTCTTTCTGCGTTACTTCCTTTTCCTGGCAGTTTTTTTCTTGGTTGCCTTTCTCTTAGCCGCTGGCTTTCTCTTGGCTACTTTTTTCTTAGCCGTTTTTTTCTTGGCTGCCTTTTTCTTAGCCGCTTTTTTCTTGGCTGGCTTTCTCTTGGCTACTTTTTTCTTGGCTGCCTTTNTCTTAGCCGCTTTTTTCTTGGCTGGCTTTCTCTTGGCTACTTTTTTCTTGGCCGCTTTTTTCTTGGCTGGCTTTCTCTTAGCTACTTTTCTCTTAGCAACTTTTTTCTTGGCTGCCTTTCTCTTAGCAGCTGGCTTTCTCTTGGCTACTTTTCTCTTAGCAACTTTTTTCTTGGCTTTCTTTTTTGCAACCACTTTTACACTCCTATCTTTCGTTTGGAAGTTAGAACCTCAGTACAGCAGTTTCGTTAGCAGCTATATCACATCTCCCCGGCAGTTGTGTAAAACACATTGAAGAATAATGCATACAGTTGCAGTTACGAGATGAAGTTTAGAAAAAATAATTTCATATTGCTAACTATTTTTCACAAAAAGGTTATCTTTTTCATGGTTTTATTTGCATCAGTTAAATCTTTTACGGTTCTTTTTCACGAACCAACAATAATCGTGCTACAAAAATGATAGCTTTACGTTCCCAGGACAGCCGTAATTCTATTTTTTATTTCTTCAGCATCACCGGTTCCATCTATTGCATCATATGTCAACGCACTATCAGATTTGTTTGCAAGACTTTGATAGAAGTTCACCAACGGTTCCGTTTGTTTGCGATAAACTCTTAGCCTTTCAACAATCGTATTCTCTTTATCATCATCCCGTTGGATCAGATCTTCACCGGTTTCATCGTCCTTTCCTTCAATTTTTGGAGGGTTGTAGGTCACATGGTAGATACGACCTGACTCAACATGTACACGTCGNCCACTCAATCGACCGATAATTTCATCATCCGGAACTTTGATCTCGATAACCTTATTAATACTGACGTTTGCATCAACCAGCGCCTGTGCCTGTGGAATAGTTCTGGGAAACCCATCAAACAGAAAGCCATTTTCACAGTCTGGTTGTACAATTCTCTCTTTCACCAGGTCAATAATGATGTCATCGGTTACGAGGTCTCCTTTTCCCATCACATCCTTAACCCGAGCGCCCAGTTCGCTGCCGGATTTAATAGCCTCTCTTAACATGTCACCCGTTGAGATCTGAGGAATCACGTATTTATCAGTAATGTATTGCGCCTGAGTTCCTTTACCGACCCCTGGTGCACCTAAAAGAATGATATTCAAGAAGTAGCTCCTAAAGTAATAGAAATCACCGAATTAGATTAACTGGAAACGGCTCGGCGTGCAGTAATGACGTTAGGTACTTTTTCAATTTTCTCTAATGTGCGCAGAAGCTCATTTAAACTACTCACTTCCATCACCATTGTCAGCGAAACGCTACTACTTTGCCTATCCGATAGTGAACTCATTGCAATCACATTGATTTGTTCGTCAAAAAACACACCGGTAATATCGTGAAGCAGTCCCGCTCGATCATAACCATCAATATCGACATTAACCGGAAAAGTGTGTTGCACATCTTTTTGCCAATCAAGACGAATCAGGCGTCCATATGTGTCCGCACGAAGAGCCTGGACACAGTCCTGACGGTGAACATGCACGGTATTCTCATCATCTATAACACCTACGATAGAGTCCCCTGGGACAGGCGTACAGCACTCAGAAATGAGATGTTCAAATTCTCCAAGGCCTGTGACTAATAAGCTCCCACCAGGCTTTTTCGCATCCCTGAAACCAAGATTGAGTTGGTGCTCTGTACCATCCAGTTCAAGAATTCCTGCTGCCGCCTCAATCACATCAAGGGCATTGATACCACCACTACCAATTGCAGCGAACAGGTCATCTTCCTTATCATGGTCGACGGCCTTGAGCAATTCCTCGCCCGGAACCTGCTCAATGCCAAGATGATTCAACTCACTCAGCAGAGATTTCTTACCTTCTTCAATGTTTTTTCTCTTGGTTCTATTCCCAAACCAACTCTGTATCTTTACTCTCGCCCTGGAGGTTGAGACATAGCCAAGATGCTCATGCAGCCATTCGCGCCTTGGTTCAGCATCTTCACTGACAATGACTTCTACCTGATCACCAGACCTGAGTGGGCTGTTGAGGGGAACNACNCGACCATTTACCTTAGCACCCTGACACTTATGACCTACTTCCGTATGCACTCGATAAGCAAAATCAACCGGTGTAGAACCTGGCATCATATCGATTACATGGCCATCTGGCGTAGAGACGTATATCCGATCTAAACTCACCTCATCCAGCAGGTCCTTTGCCAGCCCTGAAACATCACCAACTTCCTCATGCCAATCCAGAATCTGCCTAAGCCACGAAATCCGCTCTTCATATGCTTTTGGTTCACCAGATTCTTTCGAATCTTCCGGCGTCTTGTACTGCCAATGAGAACAAACTCCCCACTCTGCTTCTTCGTGCATATCATGAGTTCGTATTTGAATCTCGAGCGCTTTACCTTCAGGGCCAATCACAGCTGTATGCAGCGAGCGATAACCATTTTCTTTTGGCGTGGCAATATAGTCATCGAATTCGTGAGGAACATTTCGCCACAAGTTATGCACTACCCCCAATGCTCGATAGCACTCGTTGGCCTCGGGTACAAGTATACGCACCGCTCTTACGTCATAGACTTCGGTAAAGCTGATGCCTTTATTACGCATCTTCCGCCAGATGCTGTAGATGTGTTTTGCTCGTCCTTCCACTTCCGCTTCAATCTGCAACAAATCGAATTTCTGTTTTAAAGTTTCGATGACCCGTTCGACGTACGCCTGTCGATCCGTTCTCTTTCCATCTAACAACTGAGCAATGTGTTTGTACGCAACAGGCTCCAGGTATCTGAATGCAATATCTTCCAGTTCCCATTTAAGGTGACCAATGCCAAGGCGATGTGCCAAAGGTGCATATATAGCGAATACTTCTCTGGCCAGTNTCAACCTTTTCTCGGGTGCTTTCTTTGCGATATTTCGAATAGCGCAGGTTCTTTCTGCCAGCTTAATCAGCGCNACTCTAACGTCGTCAACCAGCGCCACTAACATCCTGCGCGCCTGTTCCAACTGATCTGATCTTTCACCTAGCAGAGCTTTATTGGAACTCAATTCAACGTTGCTGATTGCAGCCATCCGCAGGACACCCTGGACCAGGCCAGCAACATTCTGTCCAAAGGTTTTTTTAACGTGGTTCAGAGTAATCTGATTTTCGCGAACTGCGCGATAGACGATTGCCGCCACCAGACCATCTTCATCCATATAGAGTTCAGAAAGGATGTCGGCCATATCAAGACCCGTTTTGAAGCTGCTCTGACCAATCGCCCAGACACTGCCGGTCGCAACCGCCTTTTCCTCCGCTTGCTGAGACAGTTCGCACGCCTTCTGACAACGGGCCAAATTCAATTCAGAATTTCTTTCACCCAGCTTGCACAACCACAATTCGAGGTTGATACTGCCATCAAAATGCAGTGGTTGCTCTTCTCTGACCTTTACCATAGATAACTAACTAAACAGTTGGGAAAAACAGGCGATTGATTCAACATGCGTCGTGTGGGGAAACATATCTATCACTCCTGCACCTTCGAATTGATACCCCTCTGCAACCAGAACAGCAGCGTCTCTTGCCAGGGTTGCCGGGTTGCAGGACACGTACACTACCCTTTCAACCTTGTTGCTTGCAAGTGTTTTGCATAGCCCTAATGCGCCACTTCGCGGAGGGTCCAGCAGCACCTTGTTAACATCCTGTAACGCAGGAATCGTAAGGCTTTCAGCGAATAGATCTTCTGCAATAAAAACACAGTTATTTATGCCATTTTGTCTACTATTCATCATCGCACGGTGCACGCTGGTGCCAGATGCTTCAATACCGATAACATTCCTTGCAATACGCGCAATTGGGAGGCTGAAATTCCCAATGCCACAAAAGGCATCCAGTACATAATCCGATCCAGTCAGTTCGAGTAATTCAACTGCCCGGTTTACCATCTTTCGATTGATGACATGATTGATCTGGGTGAAATCCAGTGGATGAAACTCAAATTCCAGNTCAAAATCAGACAGGTGGTACACCAGGAGATCATTACCAACCTCTGGGAATATCCTGTAGGTACTTGCCGCATTACCTGACTGCAGGTAGATATTTGTATGGTGTTTGTCTCCAAATTGTCTTAGGGCTTCAAGATCGCTTTTGCTCAGGTCTTCAAGGTGCCTGAACACCAAAGCTGTTTCAGTATCTGACACTGCTACCTCGATCTGAGGAATACTGCGAGGATTTACCAAGTCCGCCACCAGATCAGCGAGCTCCGGTATTAAATCTGAAACCGGTTTGCGGAGTACGTAGCAATGTGACACGTCTGCAATAAATGGCTTTAGCTTTTCTCTAAAACCCACAAGCACCCTTTCTTTCTTATCAACATACTTCACCCCAAGCCTTGCTTTGGAACGATAATCTCCAACAGGGCCGGTAAGGGGAGAAAAGTATGTGTCTGGTTCTGTCTCGCCGAGAGCATCCACGAGTTGCTGCTGCTTGAATACTATCTGGGCATCCGTGCTCAAATGCTGAAGGCTGCAACCACCACAATAATCTGCAGCAGAACAGGGCGGTCGAACTCGATCCTTCGACGCATTCTGCACGTCAATAGTCTTGGCAAATGTCTTCCTCTTCATTCTGGTAAACGGAAGTGCGACCACTCGCTCACCTGGTAACGCCCCATACACGCACAGTTGCAAGTCGCTGGTCGTCCCGTAACCATCGACATGCAAATCGATGATATTTACCTCGACGGGCTCAAAGGATTTTTTCATTTTTTTTTGATGACGTAGATTCAGCGTATCAGTCTTCAGCAAAGACCCCGGTTGATAAATATCTATCACCACGATCACAAATAACGGCAACGATTACCGCTTTCTCAACTTGCTTGCTCAGTTGCAGGGCACCGGCAACTGCACCACCGGATGATACACCGCAGAATATGCCTTCTACTCTTGCCAATTCTCTCATGGTTTCTTCCGCCAGACGCTGTTCCATATCAATGATTGAATCAACCTGCTGCTTATCATAGATGTCGGGTAGGTAGGCTTCAGGCCAGCGTCTTATGCCAGGTATCGCAGACCCTTCAACCGGCTGCAATCCAATGATTTCAACTTCTGGTTTGACTTCTCTGAAGTACTTCGCCACACCCATAATCGTACCGGTCGTTCCCATCGAACTCACGAAATGAGTAATTCTGCCCTTGGTTTGGCGCATGATTTCCGGGCCAGTGCCGGTATAGTGTGCTAGGGGATTGTCCTGGTTTGCAAACTGATCAAGTACTATNCCCTGCCCCTGNGNCTGCATCTTAAGTGCCAGATCTCTNGCACCTTCCATACCTTCTTCCTCGGTCACAGAAATTAACTCAGCGCCGTAGGCTGTCATGGCTGTTTTTCTTTCGTCACTCATATGACTGGGCATAATCAAGATCATGCGATACCCTTTGATAGCCGCTGCCATTGCCAGTGCAATGCCAGTATTGCCACTTGTGGCTTCTATAAGAATATCGCCGGGTTTTATATCTCCCCTCTCTTCAGCACAGCTAATCATGCTAATGGCAGGACGATCCTTAACTGAGCCTGCCGGATTATTACCTTCTAGTTTCACCAGAATTGTATTGCTGGTTTCACCAGGTAATCGCTGTAGCCGTACCAGTGGCGTTTCACCGATACAGGATTCAATGGTCGGGAAATCACTCATGAAATCTTCAAGTATTGTGTCTGCGGGTTTCCATGGGCTGCAATAATAGGAGAATCGTCTCGGTTCATATAATATCAGCTTCATCTAACTAAATTCACTTGGGGTATATGTCGGGCAGATGCCTGAGTTTGGTGAACTCAGGTTAAACCCACAATAAATAGCAAGGTAAAAACACAATAAAAAATGTCAAGAAATGAAAGAGTGCTTTTTATCCTGACAATTTTGCCGGTGCTCGTAACAGGCGTGTTCCTGATGTGGTTCGTAATCGAGTACAGGGCAGTAAGTTCCTTTGTCATCGCCCTCCTGGCACTCTGTGCCATTACAATTACCATGGCTATGTTACATCGGCGTATTCGTCAGAACTTCATCGACCCGGTAATCCGTCTTAATCAGCAATTGGAAGAACCAGATTTCATGTATGACCCCAGTTGGTTTGAAGATGGTACGCCTATTCAGAATCTGGTTTTAACTTTACAGCAGAAAAGAGATGATGTTAGCGGGAGTTTCCAGGAACAACTAACTGCTGCCAATAAAACGATTGGCCAACTGCAGGAAAGTCTTGAGCAGTTGAAGGCTGACCATCACATATCTCAAAACGCCCTCAAGGACCTTGAAACCAAGCGATCTGCCGAACTGACTCACCTTAAAGCCTTGATTCAACTGTCCAGGGAACCACTCACTTCCTTCATTGGCTATATTAACCTGCTACCTCAAAACAGCACATTTAACGCTCAGCAATCTTCGATACTCACAAAGATAGAGAAAGTAGCAAAAGAGCTGGTTTTTCTGACAAGAGAATTTCAAGAGTTCAACTATGCTCTCGACAATATTACTCACTTCGATGTTCACCAGTTAGTAGATGATGCCATCGCATCAATTTATCCACTTCTGATAGAAAAGGACTCTACTTTGTTACCCATTTTCGACGAAAGTTGTCGTTTGAAATTTGAAGGGAAACCTGAATTGATAAAGGCTTTCCTGTTTAACTTTATTCTGATTCACCTTGTCGATGAGAACCGTGAATCCCAACATCAACTTGTCCTCCAGGTCAGCTTTGTAGACAGAACCCACCTGATATTCAGCCTGTCTCCGCTCGAACAGAGATCAACGAACCAGCACCATGAAAGGCTTAATGAACTGGGTCGACATCTGAATACAAAGACAGGAGATACCCATGTCTCAATTCCTGTTAGTGGTACTTTAATCCCGTCAATGAACAACACATCCGGCATGACCGCCTATGTAGCATCCGCTGACTATATTCAGCAACGAAGCGTACAGAGCAGACTGCTTAATCTTGGTATCGAGATCAGTGATGACTCAAATGCGGATATCTGTGTTGTTTGTTTTGATCAACATGATGACATTGCAGGCATCACCGCAGGCCTGGAGAAATGGACGCGGGTACTGTTGCTGAAGAACGCAACTCTTTACACCAATCCAAACTGGCACCAATTGAGAGATCCCCTTGATCACGGCGAACTCGTTCAGACGATTTTGACTGACAAAGATATCCCCAGCGGTAAGTATCATTTCCTTGTTGTGGATGACAATGAATCAAACCTGCGTCTGATTGCATTGCTACTCGAGGAACTCGGCCATACGGTTATTACAACGAATAATCCTATTGAGGCAATTTCCATTGCAAGCAGAATTCCCATTGATTTGATATTCATGGATATCCAGATGCCACGTATGTCCGGCATGAAGGCCAGCCGCTTTATAAGAGAACAAGGATTTGATGGGGTAATCATCGCCCTAACAGCACATTTGTCTGAGGAAGAACGCCTCGAGACAAGTCAGTCAAAAATGAATGATGCTCTCCTAAAACCTATTCACAAAAAAAACCTCAANCAGATAATTCAAAAATACCTGGGCCACCAAAAAGCAGGGGCTCCCGTTGGTGTCGTGTCAGCTGAAGGGATTTTTGATGAGCAACTCGCACTTCATCGATCCAACAACCGACAGGATCTGGCTCTTGAACTTATGCAGATATTGATTGACTCATTGCCAGAAGATCAGGAAAACCTGAATTCAGCTTACGTTAACAACAATGTAAAAGATTTTTGCGAATCTGCGCACAGGATCAACGGCGCCCTTCGCTATTGTGGTGTTCCTCGTCTGGAAAATGCCATCAACGAACTGGAATCGCTCGCAAAAACAATGTCACCAGGTCCGAAGACAGAAACCGCCCTCAACCTGGTAAATCTCGAGATTCAAGCACTGCAAAGCTGGTATGAAAGCGCTACAAGTCTATTTCAACAAGACCCAAAGACGCAATCTGGTCAGCTGCCAGGTGAACAGGGCATTGATGCGTAATTCTTAGATCCTTCATTATTTGCGCAATCATATTCACCGCTGGATGCATGAGCCGGATCTCTACTCTATGACACACATCACCCAACACTGAATCCTCAGACGGTGGCCTGCCATATACTCAAGCTGTAGACAAGTCGCCTTTATCATCAAATCTAAACACCATATCCCCCATCTACACTGATCACCTGCCCCGTAATGCCAGTCGATTCAGGCGCGGCTAACAGGGCTGCCATCGGGCCAAGCTCTTCCGGTTCGAGAATTCTGTTTTGAAGATTCTCTGATTCGATCCTGGCGCGAACTGTGGCGACATCTGTCTTCTGCATGGCCGCCATATAATCAAGATTAACCAGTTGTGTATTGGTCCAGCCAGGACAGAGGCAGTTAATGGTCACACCTTTGCTCGCAACTCTCGCGGCCATGGCACGGGTTAAACCGATCAGGCCATGTTTCGCCGCCGTATAAGCAGGATCACCACCTGATCTCTTGGCATATCCAGAGCCTATATTGATAATACGACCCCATTCATTCTCAAGCATACGAGGCAGAACTACCTGGCTGGTCCGATAGGCAGAGAAAAGATTCAGATCAACGTTGTCGATAAATGATGATTCATCAACTTCCGCCGCACTCAATCCATCATCCTGTCTTGGCGGCACAAAACCACCTGCATTATTGACGAGGATATCGACGCCGCCGAACTCTGAAGAAATCTTCTCGACTGAGGCCAATGTGTCATCAAGGGACATGGCGTCCACCTCTACAGCGAGTCCTCCTGCACCCAGAGATTCAATCTCCGTGACGACAGATTCAAGTTCCGCCAGGGTTCTTGAGCTGATGACGACATTCGCGTTGTCACGAGCAAAGGCGAGCGCGATTGCTCGTCCAATGCCACGTCCTCCCCCTGTAATCCAGGCTGTTTTTCCTGTTAACCTTCCCATTGGTCCACCCTTACGATGTCGGGAGCTTCGCCGTCGCGGTACCGAAGACTCTGGTTTCTTCTTCCTCATTTGAGACCGTGATATCTATTTCGACAGACCCGGTTTCCTGATCAATGTCGGTAACAACACCGGTAATATGATGTGTCTGATCCACCAGCACCGGCGCCCGAAATACCGTATCAATTGCAATGATATCAGCCGCTGGTGCCCAGCGATGTACCATTGCGCCAAGAAATCCCTGACTCATTACCCCTGGCACCAGCGCACCAGGGAATCCTTCCTTTCGCGCTGCTTCATGATCGGTAAACCTGGGCCCTCCCCATCCGACGAATTCGCCGAAGTACTTAACATTGTCCAGGCTGGTGTCTGGATTAAATGATGGCAGTTCACAGCCAAACTCTACATCTGAAATGGTATTGACTTGATCACTCACTGGGTTTCTCCCTGATTACAGTGCGGGTATCTGCATTGGCCACATGGACATTATCTTCGTCATAGAGCTCCGTTCGCCTGACAAGAAATATCATCCGGCCGGAACGCCCTGTCTTCGTATAGATATCATGCATATGTGATTTGCCAGTCAGGGTGACCCCACTTCGAATCGGCGCCATCCATTCCACGGCTTTGCCCGCATCCATACCAACACCCTTTGGCCTCGGGAAATTTCCCGGCAGGTTGCGTCCGCCAACCAGCGTTGAAACAAATGTCGGTGGTGCCTGGAAATCTTCATGGGACGGGTCGGTAAATCTCGGGTGGGTCTCACCACAGGCTTTGGCGTAGGCTGCAAAGCTCTCTCCATTGATCTCGAATTTAACCTCGTCGAATTCCCTGTTCAGGAACTGGTCTCGCATTGCTTCAATATCTTCATCCATATTATTTACCTTCTGGGTTCGATACCTGATGTTATCAGAGTCAGTGTGCTACTTGAAAAGGTCCGATTACTTACATATTCACATGACTACTTGAAGTAGAGAAACCACTGGACTAATTTGTATGCTAAAAACCAGAAGTCAAATATCACAATCAGATGCGAATCATCAGTTGGAACGTCAACGGCCTGCGTGCTTGCACCAAAAAGGGATTCCTGAAATTTCTCAAAAAGAGTGGTGCCGATGTAGTTTGCCTGCAGGAGGTCCGTGCTTTCCCTGCCCAGCTTGATGATAACGTCAGATCACCAAAGGGCTGGTACGCGTCTTTCTCACCGGCAGAACGCCCTGGTTACAGCGGCGTTGGGATATACAGCCTCGTTGAACCAGATCGAATCGATACCAGCCTCGGCGACAAACAATTTGATATCGAAGGCAGGTTTATGATGGCACACTTCGGTAGAACCGCAATTGCGTCAGTTTATTTCCCGAAAGGTAACGGTAAGGATCGCGATAACAGCCGCGTGCCCTACAAACTGGATTTCTATGTTGCTGTGAAAAGAAAAATCGACAAGACAAGAAGGCGAGGCCCGGTTTTTATCGTTGGCGACTACAACACGGCTCATCAGGAGATTGACCTTGCACGACCCAGGACCAACCAGAAATCCAGCGGCTTCCTACCGGAAGAAAGACAGGTAATGACAGACTGGCTTGCTGATGGCTGGGTTGATGTATTCAGAAAACAGCATCCTGGTGAAGCAGGTCACTATAGCTGGTGGCGACAATGGGGTAATGCGCGAGCCGACAATGTGGGATGGCGAATAGACTATATTCTTGGCTCGCCAAGTGCCGCAAAAAGAGTGACACAATCATATATCCTTCGTGAAATAACAGGCTCCGATCACTGTCCAGTCGGAGTGGACTGGGAATAAGTATCTAAACCAGTTTTCTGACTGTCTTAAGCTGCTGCTCTAGCTCGCTCTCTCCCGAGACAACAATATCGGCTTCGAGTCGCAGTTTTCTTAGCGGCGTCGGATTGCCACCAAGATGCCTGGCCATCACATCCTGAACATCCCCCGCGTTTATTGGATCTCCTTTCAGTCAATACAGACAGGCTCTCGAACCCACATAAGAAAACTGGAATTCACAGGGACCGGCAGAATATACCTGTCCGACGGCACATGTGTTAAGCCAAGATCCGAGCGCTCTATGCAGTCAGTTAACGATGTTTTTCCCGCCCTTGGAATACCGGCGATCAGTAGCGTTTTGATACCCTGATTTTTCTCTGATTTGTATTCCATCGAAATCAATCGTCACTCTGTTAGATATGAATTGTCGTCCGAGTATCACTACTATATCTCTCAGATAATCTATTCAGGGAAACAGTACCGTCAAGTCGAATGCAGCCGCTTGATCGGTTAATGAATTATCGTATGATGTCAAACCAATGGGTTTTAACCCTTTGAGGGATATATGTAATGGAAAACGAACTCGAGGCTGTACCTGGTGTAAAGATTATCTATCTGATCAAACGAAAACCTGCAACATCGAGGGAAGAACTCATCGTTCACTGGTTTGCCAATCACATGCCGGGTGTGATCAGTGGCCAGAAGGCTGCTGCCGATAAAGGCAGACGTCACGCAACCCGATATTTCGCGACACTGTTCGATGCAGATCGTAAGGGTAGACATCCATGGGACGGTATGGCGCAGCTTTGGTGGGATGCACCATTACCGATACCCGACGAACCCTACGGCACAAAGCCGATGGACACCTTTCAGGAAAAAGCAGAAGCCTATATTCCCTGGACAACAACCGAGTATGTTGTGATGGATGGCGCTCTGCCGGTACAGCCACTCACCTTAAATGATCCGTTCCCCTGCACTCGTTCTGGATTCTGTAAGATAAGCTTCCTGGTTAAAGCCAAACAGGGAACAGACTATGATGCGTTCTTCTCACACTGGCTTGAAGTACACGTCCCCAATGTCAGATCAACCATGCTGGAGGTAGGTGGATTCAGATATTGTGTCAGCCACAGCATAGACCCGGAGTCTGATCACTATTCAGGATTAGCCGAAATCTACTTTCCAGACGAGTCGGGATGGCAAGGTTACAAAGAAACAATCAAACCGGATGGTATGGAAGAATGGGTCGATGCAGATGAGCTGCTTATCTTGAGTTCAACGACAGAAATGATAGGGATCCCGTAGTCTGAGCTCAACCTATCTGGATTATCGATACCTATCCCTGACCTCAACGGGGCAATAAGGAAAATAACAATGCGCAGATCAACACCATTCCTAAGTCTGATTACTCTGACGATATCACTGTCCCTGACAGCCGCGCCTGCCAGGGTACACACCACGAAGACTCACAAACTCGAAGAAGTTGCCGAAGGCGTCTACTTTGCTACCGGAACGGGCGCCATGTTCCTTATGAGCAACGCCATGGTGGTTGTAACCGACGAGGACGTTGTGGTGGTTGACTCACACATTACACCAGCTGCATCAAGAGCATTGATCGAATCCATTAGAACAATTACCGAAAAACCCATTACAACGCTGATCAACACACACTTTCATTATGATCATGCACACGGTGCTCAGTCATTTAGGGATGTTCAGATTATTGGCCATGAGTACACACGTGAAAAATTAATCGCGGCTCCACTCGAAGAACATTCTTTTCTCAACCTGCAAGCTGCATTCGAGCGAGGACTAGTTGACCTGAAAAGGCGTCTTGACGAAACTACAGACGAAACCGAACGAGGCAGCCTTGAAGCGCAGATCGCATTCAACCAGGCTCATATCAAGGCCACTGAAGAAGTACAGCCAGTGGCACCTGATGTCACCATGAGTGATCGACTGACACTTTTTAGAGGTGGTCGGGAGATTCAGGTTCACTTTTTTGGCCGCGCACATACAGCAGGTGATGTAGCCATTTACCTGCCGAAAGAAAGAATAGTTTTCACTGGTGACATGCTGCTCGGGGGCATCTCATGGTTGGGTGACGGTTATGTCAGTGAATGGTCGGCAACATTGGAAAACCTCAAAAGCCTCGATTTCGAACGCATACTCCCTGGTCATGGTCCAATCTTCTACGATCGTGCACGTATTGACTATGTCCAGGCTTACTACGAAGACCTGAATAAGGAAGTTGTCAGACTACGCAAGGCTGGTTTAACTGCAGAGGAGACAGCGGCACAAGCTGATCTTACACGGCACTCGGATACACTGGGGGTCAAGGATCGTGGGGCAAGTCTTGATGCTGTAAAGCGTATATATCAACTGCTTGACCAGAACAACGATTAGAGAAGAAAAGGGGTGCTTCTGGTCATTCGCTGAGGTTACGAACATTGGTAGTGCCGATTCTTCGGCAATATGGTTGAGACGCTCGCTAGTGTAGAGCCCAGATTTCTTTTTTCACATAGTTCTGCAGTGTGCGAAGGCAGCAGCCGGAGCCGCGAAGCTATCTGAGCGAGTGGAGCACAGGGATGTGCAGAACGAGTAAGCGAAAAGAGAAACCCGGGATCGGAACAACCTAAGAGCACTTAAGTAAGTGCTGTTCGAATAAATTCACATGGCACTGAGCAAAACCGAAATGATCCCGCAAGTTCATCAGTTCGCCGATGGATTCAGACGGTTCAGCAGCTGGACGGAAGATGAGGAATCCATTACCAGGGCTACCTCAGTCTTCAAGTCGACCGGGCTACTGCCTGGAAGGTAGCTCCACTACTGCAGTGGCAAACGCCGTCGCCAGACCAGACTGATTATGATTTTCTACCTGGATTTCAACCAGGCATATGTCATCCTCAACATATTTCCTGGTCACTTCGCCATAGACTGTATTGGTGTCACCAACAATATTAGGATGGCGGATAGAGGCGTTTAGTTTTCTCAATATTCCATCATCACCCATCCAGTCCGTAACAATCTGACTCAACCAGCAGACTCTCTGTGGGCCAAAATCGAACTGCCCCGGCATGTTGCGGCGCTTTTTCGCATGTTCCTCGTCAAATCGTCCGCCGCCACCGAGGTCTTTCGATCCTTCTGCTTCAAGGTAGGCTCGTGGTGTTCGTCCCGTACCGAGGACTCCATGAGTAAACAGGAAAAGCTCAGTCACGGTATATGTTCCCTTTTCCAGTTTCGGTATTTCCTCTCCTTCAACAACATCTTCCCAATACCGTGTCTCCGCACCACGCCGGGTTCTCTCCCATACAAGCGGATCAGCGGCCACGTTGATTTCCTCTCGTGCCTTCGGCTCTCTGTTGTATTCCATGGTGCTACCGGTATTTTCGTATCGGGCCATTAAGGTTTTGACAGTCACAACGACTTCATTTCGTTGATTGCTATATGTCACAAATCCGGTATTAAACGCGATAGCACCAATTCGACCACTCTGCTTTCGATTGGTCGGTCCAACGCGTTCCTCGGCGGTGATTCGGTCTCCCAACCAGACGGGGCGGTGAAACTCGATTTCAGCACCAGCGTAGTTGACCGGCAGATAGGTAGTAGACACTCTTGAACGATCGATATTGCCAGTTTCACCCGCTATGACACCAAGACTGACACCATAGAAAAAAGGGGGCGGTGCCGTGATCATTCCAAATCGGCTTTCGCTGGCGTGGTCCAGATCCCGCCACAGCGGGTTGTAATCCCCGACACCGTCGCCAAACCGACGAATATTATCAAGGTTTGCTTCTTTGCTTGGGCGGTAGGAAAGAACGGCTCCTATGCCCTTTTTGTATTCAGTTTCAAACTCCTCAATACTTGATATCAGCTTCTTCTCAGTCATAAGTTGCCTCATTTCTCTGGGGCTATCTTGAATCAATAGCCGAATGACCTTTGAATTTACGGGTCGCTTGTCTTCGGTAGTCCTGCCATCAGCCTAGAATATCAGCTTTCAATTCCACTAAACATGCCAGCCATTACTCGGATCTCCTTACCACTGGCACCTTCGCGACTGTCAGAAGTGATTCGACACAGTCACGTATGGACTCATCCAGCGATCGGAAGGTGATGGGGACCACTGAACGTATACGATCGTTGCGCAACTCACAGCATGCCCAGATCCCCCGCAACTCATCTTCTCGTGCCTTGATCCTGTCTGGAAACGGATCAGTAACCTCGGGTGTATCATGCTTAAGCTCAGGCAACAACCGATCTATACTGGCACAAACGTCCTCAACATTACGCGTATCTGTTGACCAGGCAATATATCTCTCTCCATTATTTACATCTACACTTTCAAGTAACCCGATATGACATTCTGCGTCGTCTCTGACATCCACCGTCATCCAGGGTCGATATGCGTCGTTCTGGAAGAATTCACCGAGAAGCATCATTTCAATATTGTGCTGCCAGGGCCCCATATCCTTTTGATGTGCTGACTGGATAGGGCCGACATTGTCCGCCGGGCAGCAGGTGATCGCATCCCAATTACCATTTTCTTCAGCGGCATCCGAGAACGCCCGCTGGGCAATCACCTTACCCATGGAATATCCCTGCCCTCTCTCAGGTGTGCGTTTTGGATTCTGCTCATCCGGATAGCGATCTTCATAACAGACAGGTCGCCTCTTTATCTCATAGATATCGGCTTCAGATATCACAGCAGCAATACTTGAAGTAACAATAACCCGGGTAACTGTCTCAGCCTTGTTGACGCTCCCAATGATATGATTGCAGACCATCCTCACATATTCATGGTCGTTGTAATCACTAACATGTGAGACATGACAGACGCCGTGACACCCCTTAAAGATCTCGTCGAAGCAACCCGCATCATCCAGATTGGCAGAGTGAAGAGTTAACCTGCCAGACGCATACCCGCCCATATTCCTGAGAAAATCAGTTTTTGCGGCATCATCCACATCTCGAACACACGCTCTCACGCGATATCCTTTATCCAGTAAACGGCGCACTACCCAGCTACCGATAAATCCAGCACTGCCTGTGACTGCTATTGTCCCTCCCTTTGGTACTGGGGCCATGCTGATCTCCTTTGAAATATAAGTGTACGGAGCATAAACAAAGGATATCGAGCCTGTCCACAATCGACCCAGAGCTGATTCGGAATGACTAGTGATTAGATTTCTAATAAAGCTGATAGATAAGCCGACTAGTTTCTTGTCCGAGACTGATAAAGCTCAAACATCTCGCGACTTTTGAGAGGTTTGTCCCCTAACAATACAGCAAGAGATGCACGGACAATCTTTTTGGCACAATTATCAACCGCAGGTGTATCAAAGTCCCCATCCGCGATTGCCAGAAGGTATTCACCTTTATAGGTCGCATTAGACGTATCCTGTATCAGGCTATGAAAACCTTCATCAGGTACATACCTATAGTATTGGTCGGCCTCAACTGTCAGACCTGTCGAGGCATCAAGGTCAAACGTAACTTCATACCCTAACTCACTCAGCAAATTAAGTTCAAAACCACGCAGCACGCCACTCGATGGATTACCTGAGATCAGATTGAGTACAAGATCCTGATAGGCTGCAAACAGCGATCCAACTGGTTCATACTTTCCCAAAAGGCGAACGAGCAATTCATTCACGTAAAGACCTATCAGTAGATTCTCGCCAACAAGCCGCGCAACGGTACCTGTGTCTATTTTTGTGACTGTTTTTAACTCTCCTCGACCGACGTAGGAAACCAGAAGAGGTGTGAAGGCCTGAACAACACCACTCTTTTTCTTGTTAGCACGAGCACCACGAATAACTGCAGCAACTCGCCCGTCTCGTTCGGTCAGAATTTCTGCAATCAGACTCGTATCTCGATACTTTCTAGTGTGCAGAATAAAGGCAGGAGTGAGTTCGGCATCCTTGCTGAATCTGGTTCGCCTAGATGTCGTCATATCCCAGACTCTTCAGGGCACGATCATCATCTGACCANCCAGATTTAACCTTTACCCATANGTTGAGCATAACTTTCTGATCCAGNAGNTGCTCGATGTCTCCTCTNGCATCACTGCCAATACGTTTTAATTTGGTTCCTTTCTTACCAATTAATATTGCTTTCTGACCATCACGCTCAACAAATATCACCGCTTCAATGTGCAGGATTTTCCCTTTCTTCTTAAAACTCTCAATTTGAATAGTCACAGCGTAAGGTATCTCATCGCCTAACTGGCGCATGATTTTTTCTCTGACAATTTCAGAAACAAGAAATCGCTCATTACGATCCGTCAACTGATCATCGGCGTACAAAAAAGGGCCGTAGGGCAATCTCTCTTCTACAAGCTGCTCAAGTTTCGACAGATTCTCGCCGGCGCCCGCCGAAATCGGAATCAAGCTTGCATCTGGAAAACGATCCTGTAGTTTCGAGAGCCGAGGTAACAACTGGCTCTTATCTTTGAGCAGATCAATCTTGTTCACCGCAATAATGATGTTACCCGACGCATGCGCCAAACCTTCAGCAACGATTTCATCATCGGGTCGCCAGTCCGTTCTATCCGTCACGAATACGATGACGTCCACGTCTCTGACGACACTTTTGGCACTTCGATTCATGTACCGGTTTATCGCCTTTTTTTCATCGCCATGAATACCAGGTGTATCGACATAGAGAACCTGCGCGACATCCGTGGTCTTGATGCCAAGCAACTGATGCCGGGTTGTTTGTGGTTTTTTTGAAGTAATGCTGAGCTTCTGCCCAAGAATGTAGTTGAGCAGAGTCGATTTACCTACATTGGGTCGACCAATAATTGCCACATAGCCACACTTTTTCTCGTTACCCGGTCTCATGATCCTGACCCAGTTTGGTCAGTGCGACTGACGCTGCATTTTGTTCAGCAATTCGACGACTGCTGCCAACACCACTCACCGGTTCATCGAATAACTCAGATCTGCATTCGACATAAAACGTCCGTTTATGGGATTGCCCACTTGTGTTTACGACCTCGTAGACTGGCAGTTT
Source organism: Gammaproteobacteria bacterium (assembly GCA_002725285.1). Taxonomy (GTDB): domain Bacteria; phylum Pseudomonadota; class Gammaproteobacteria; order Pseudomonadales; family Azotimanducaceae; genus JAHRVQ01. Next base: position 20,664 of record PBRC01000006.1, read on the forward strand.
CGCCTGCTTGCTTTGTAGAAATTCCTGCAATTTTGTTTTTGCATCCTTAAAGGACTTTTCCAGCGTCAGGTCATCAAGGCGGTCGTCAAACCAGCTGGTTATCCGGCTCCGAACCATTTCCAGGCCCGCATCCAGATACATTGCACCAATGATCGCCTCGAACGTATCAGACAGTACCGACTCAAGCTGGTAGCCGCCACTTTTTAATTCACCGCTCCCCATGATCAGGAATTCACCCAATTCAAGCTCCCTGGCAATTTCAGCTAAGGTCTTACCACGAACCATTTTTGCTCTCAGCCGACTTAACTGACCTTCTCTGGCGGTTTCGAATCGATGGAATAATTCTTCGGCAATGATGAAATTCAGTATTGAATCACCCAGAAGCTCCAGGCGCTCATAGTTCTTCGTACTGTGACTTCGGTGAGTCAGAGCCTGCGACAGCAGATTAACGTCTTCAAACGTATAACCTAAACGCCTCTGTAGTTTCGCAAGGCTAGCTGACATATCTCATGAGTAGGGTGCTGTGGATGAAGTTATTTCCCGAGTATTATTTTCTTCTCAAAGGAAGCAATCATGTCGACGTTACCCACTAGAGCAACGCGACCCTCATACTTCAACATGACTTCGGTTCCATTACTGGTTCGATCAATGGTCAATTTCTCTTTGAGAGGAAAGTTTCTAATGTTGTTGAGTTTAAATCGGTTCTGCAAGGTATCTAAGATCTGTCGTTTTGGTTTTTTTTTCATCCCATCTTCCAAAGCCATCTTATCCATGATATTCGACATGGTATTGTGATCCAGGTAGAAGGGAGCCAGCTTGGTCCCTGCAGTGATTATGGAACCAAAAACTAATATTAAAATTAGCCAGCCTGCCGCACCCATACCACGTTGACGGTTAGGAGAATTCATCTTCTGTTCCACTCCATTAGCTTCAAGAATCATTCTATCCAACCGTTATGGGAAAATCCCGGCAGGTTGAGTCCCGGCTCTTTATGGAGCCATATCGCAAATGCTTGACCAACAATTTCTTGCTCAGAAACAAGCCCCCAATATCGGCTGTCATTACTCTTATCTCTGTTGTCACCCATCATAAAATAGTGACCTTCCGGAACAACCCACTCCCCTTCTTTCAATCGCATATGCATATCCAGGTGGATCAAATGACTAACACCACCCAGGGTTTCCTCAATTACCCTGTATCGAGGGGAATTAGGAGGTAACTCGGCAACGAACCGCTGTGGTTGAACCTCACCATTAATATACAGTGTCTTGTCCTCGTATCGTACCCTATCACCAGGTATCCCTACGACTCGTTTAATAAAGTACTCATCTTCATGGGGGGGAAAGAACACCATGACGTCACCGTTCTGTGGATCCCCAACCTCAATAATCTTCGTTCCAATGACTGGCAGACGAATCCCATAAGCAAATTTGTTAACTAAAATGAAATCACCAATCTTGAGTGTTGGTATCATCGATCCGGTTGGGATCTGAAATGGCTCAGCCAGAAAGGAGCGCAGCACCAGAACAAACAGTAACACGGGGAAAAATGAGATCGAATACTCAACGACAAGAGGTTCTTTCATCACTTTTTCGATCGCGTCCTCGGTCTCTTTTTGGGTGTGTTTCCGAACGGCGTCAGCAGCGTAGATCCGTTTTGGCCGCAACAGGTAAATATCAACCAGCCAGATCAGCCCCGTTATGGCAGTTGATAAAACCAGCATAAGTGGAAAGTTAACGCTCATTTCTCTACCTTCAGGACAGCCAGAAACGCTTCCTGGGGAATTTCAACACGACCGACCTGCTTCATTCGCTTTTTCCCTGCTTTCTGCTTCTCGAGTAGCTTTTTCTTGCGTGTCACATCACCACCGTAACATTTCGCCGTCACATTTTTTCGCAGCGCCTTCACTGTCTGTCGGGCAATAATCTGACCGCCCATCACTGCCTGAATCGCTACATCGAACATCTGCCGCGGAATCAATTCTTTCATTTTCTTGGTAAGTGAAAAACCTTTGGTTCTGGCGTCGTCTTTATGCACTATCACTGCTAACGCATCAACCTTGTCACCATTAATCAATATATCAAGTCTCACCAGATCAGAAGCTTCAAATCGGTCAAAACTGTAGTCCAGAGAAGCATAACCGCGACTCACGGACTTTAGTTTATCGAAAAAATCCAGCACGACTTCATTCATGGGAAGGTCATAGGTCAGTGACACCTGCTTACCGACGAACTGCATATCTTTTTGGACACCGCGCTTATCAACACACATTGTGATAACGCCACCAAGGTATTCAGCCGGCACCAGCATGTTAGCCCTGGCAATAGGTTCTCTCATCTCCTGTATTGTCGATGGATCAGGCAATTGAGACGGATTGTCTACCCTTGATATTTCACCATTCCTGCTTAAAACCTCGTAGATTACTGTGGGAGCGGAAGTGATCAGGTCGAGATCGTATTCCCTTTCCAGACGCTCCTGCACAATTTCCATGTGCAACATACCCAGAAAACCGCAACGAAAACCGTTCCCCAGCGCATCCGAGCTTTCAGGTTCATAAACAAGTGAGGCATCGTTGAGAATGAGTTTTTCCAGCGCGTTTCTGAAATCCTCGAAATCATCCGCATTTACAGTGAACATGCCCGCAAATACCTGGGGCTTGACCTGCTGAAAGCCCGGCAATTCTGCTACTTCCGGGGTTGATAAGAGGGTGATGGTATCACCAACTGGAGCACCTTTGACGTCTTTGATACCCGCTACAACAAACCCCACTTCTCCCGCTTTTAGTACGCCCGTTTCCTGCCGTTTTGGCGTAAAAATCCCAACTGCATCCACCTGGTGCATTTTCCCGATGGACTTCATCATAATTCTGTCCTTAACAGATATCTGACCTTGCACTACCCGCACAAGTGAAACGACGCCAAGATAATTATCAAACCATGAATCAATAATGAGAGCCTGGAGATCCTTGTTCCTGTCAACCGCTGGCGGTGGAATTACCTCAATCAGCTCTTCCAGCAGTTCTTTAATGCCATCGCCGCGCTTTGCACTTACCTGAATCGCCCCCGTTGCATCTATGCCAATAATCTCCTCAATCTCCTGGCAAACCGTATCGGGATCAGCCTGAGGCAGGTCAATCTTATTGAGCACCGGCAGAACCTCGAGACCCTGTTCAATCGCTGTATAACAATTGGCAACGGACTGTGCCTCAACCCCCTGCGCCGCATCGACCACCAGCAATGCACCTTCACAGGCAGCCATAGAGCGTGAGACCTCGTAGCTGAAGTCCACATGCCCTGGTGTATCGATCATGTTTAGCTGGTATTCGTGTCCATCCAGTGCTTCATAGTACAGAGTCACACTCTGCGCTTTAATCGTAATACCACGCTCCCGCTCAATGTCCATTGAATCGAGCACCTGTTCATTCATCTCCCTCTCAGAGAGGCCGCCACAGATCTGAATAAATCGATCAGCCAGAGTCGATTTCCCGTGATCAATATGGGCAATGATAGAGAAATTTCGTATGTATTCTGGTTCAGGCATGTAATAAGTCGGGGAGCGGAACGGTACTCCGCGCAAAAGCGGTGAAGTCTATCGGATTCGTTAATTATACGCTATTGAGAAATGATGACCCCAGCAACTGAATCTGATAGTCAGCGGGCATTTATTATCGAGGTCACAGATGCTACCCGGGAATCTTAATCACCAGATATTCAGGGCGTCCATCTCGGACCACACGCATGTGTATCGCCGTATCCGCAGGCAGATCTCTGACAATCCTTTCGAACTGTTCAACATCCGAAACATCCTCACCATCTATTTCCGTGATGACATCTCCCCGCTGCAGACCGGCCGTTCTTCCCGGTCCGAAACTAATCCGTGAAATGGCCACTCCCTTATCGAGATCAAGTCGTTCACGTAACTCGTCGGTCAGGTCAACCACACTGATGCCCAGACGATTATCGAGTATCTGGCGTCCGGTTCTGAACTGTTGCTCAGGTCTTTCAGGTAAAAGCCCAATCTCGACTTCGACTGTCTTAAGTTTGCCTTTCCTGACAACCTCGACATCAACCACCGTTTCGGCTTTTGTTCTGCCAACCACATGGGGCAGATCAGAAGATAAATCAATCTTTCGACCATTGAACTCGATAATGATATCGCCTTCCTTCAAGCCGCTGCTCTCAGCCGGGCTGTCGGGCAAGATACGGGNAATTAAGGCGCCAGCGGCNCGATCCAGTCCAAAGGATTCTGCCAGGTCANGATCCACTCTTTGGATTAATNCCCCAAGCCAGCCTCTTGAAACCTGCCCTTTCTCCTTAAGCTGTTCGACCACCTCCATGGCAACATCAATGGGAATTGCAAACGAGAGCCCCATATAACCACCCGAACGGGTGAAAATCTGTGAATTGATGCCAACAACTTCACCGTCGAGATTCAGCAAAGGTCCACCTGAATTTCCTGGATTAATAGCTACATCTGTTTGAATATAGGGCACGTAGTTGCCACCATTCTCGGGTAGACTCCTTCCCTTGGCGCTGACAATGCCAGCAGTTACAGATAATTCAAAGCCGAACGGCGAACCGATTGCCATCACCCACTCACCAACCTGAAGCTTCTCAGAACTGCCTATGTCAACAACGGGCAATTCCAAATCTTCCGGATCGATTTTCAGGAGTGCCAGATCAGACAAAGGATCTGTGCCAATGACTTTAGCCTCTCGTTCACGTCGATCGCTAAGTGCAACGATAATTTCTTCAGCATCAGCTACAAGGTGGTTATTGGTTAGAATATATCCTTCGGTTGAGACGATGAAACCTGATCCGCGAGCAGGAGTCGGTTTTTGCCTCTTTCCATCATCAAAAAACCGACGAAAGAAATCGGGTACCTCGCGCCTGTTATAATCCTCAGAGCGCGACTGAGTGCTTCGTGCAGCAGTGATGTTAACAACAGCGGGCGACGTATCTTTCACCAGTTCAGTAAATTCCGGAACCGATCTGGCATAGACCTGTGTCAGCATCAAGCTGGCCAGGCCGATGGCTAAGAGACGAACNACTTTAAACATNTTCTACCTCATCTTCTGGTATTTCCGAGACATTCAGTTGATGTTCGTCGAATCTTCGACAAGACATCATCCCAACACCCAATCCTGCGAATGAACACAATACACTTACTGGTTCGCTGAGCGCCAGGTGAGACGCCAGTACCAATCCAAGGACAAATCCAAATAACGGCAACAGCAACGAATTGAACAGCAACNCGCATTGACCTCTAAGTGACAATGACAAAGCGATATGACTCGTCAAAAACTCCTTCTCAGNCGACACAGGCAAATGGATCGGTTTGNCGGAATCANGACACTGCTGATNGCATGCGGAGCAACCTCGGGGCCTGACGTCAATCCAGACGCCAGTTCGATCCCGAGCTACGACGCTTCCTTTGAGAATCTGCACAACACGGACCAGGATTAGTAAACTACGGGCTCAATCGATTCAGCCACTTTTCTCGCAGTCGCTAACGGAACCTCACCTACGACCGTAATCTGCTGCGATGACCCTTTGATTTGACGAGAAAAAACGACAGTGCCACCTACTGATGTCTGCACATCACCGAGCGCAGCCTTGCCAGAACGCTCAACAAAAATCGAAAGGTTTGCTACCCCGTCTGTAAAAGACATGCCGTTAATCGCTGAAACCCTGACCTGCTGAAATCCTTTCGGAACCCAGGCGGGGCGCCAGTTTCTCTTTACCTGAGCCACTGCCAGTTCTTGTGTGGACTGGGTTAAGGTATGCTGAGGTGCTTGTTTTGACAGAGACAACAAAAGTTGTGCCGATTCGATGGGCTCTCCGATCTTAACTTCAGAAAATTGAAAGAACTCAAGCACACGACCTCTATTAACCAGATTGGATCTGAGCAAAAGACCTGTTTCCTCGTCCAACCAAAGCTGATAGCCATACCGGTCTCTGTTTCGTGGCGTGATTCTTACTCTGACTGCTCGCCGATCAGCAATTCGACCTTCACCCTGCAATGAGACCTGATACAACGGATGGTTCGTCGCCAGGTTTTTACTGAAGCTATGAGAAAATGGTCCCATCGGAACAGCATGAGTCAAGTCTACCTGCTCGCCTGGTGCGTGATAGCAGATAGCCTCGTCATCGTTACGAATAATCTCACGTTCTTCACCATCCTGACTGGTCAATCTTTCGTGTTCTTTACCATCTGCAAACTGATGCACGACCTGAATCGTGTCGAGCTGTGAACCTCGCATGTAGATGAACGTGCCCTGGTAATTCTGCTCATGAAGCGCCTTGTCCATTTTTTCGAGCCATTGGCCGGCTGTTTCTGATGCCACAGCGGGAAAACCAATTGCCGCCCCAAGACAAAGCACCAGGGTATTTCTTAGTTGGCACACACCTAACATAGGATCAGTTCTTACCACCCTTATCGCGGTCATAGATTACTGTTTGAGTATCTCTCGGGTTCATGCGAGTCATCCGATCATGCTGGTTGAGATATTCTCGCAATCTGCGTTGTTTCTCTTCGTCCAATTCACGGAGTTGTAATTGCCGCTCATCCGGACTGGTCACATATGACTCCCGGGCGAGATTCTGCTCTGAATCTGTCAATATCCGAGTATCAGTAACAGAGTTAGTCGTTTCACCAGTCGCAGACTGACTATCTGCAATTTGTTGAGGTGTATTCACACCGACGATAACCGCAACAAACAATGAAGCTGCGACGGCGAAACCGGCTGCGGGTTTATGCCACTGTCCGGGTGTCTTAGTGTCGGCCGGGGCAACACTAGTTCCTTCCTCATCATCAACCGCTGAAGTGATGCGTTGATGCAGTTCAAGATGCTGCCTGGTGGTCAATCGATGTTCACCATTTACAACGGCTCGAATCTGCTGGTATGAAATCAGGCTTTCTCTTATTGACTGATTATCAGTGTATTCGCGCAGCAACCGGTGCAGTTCGATCTCACTGATCTCTTCATCCAGAAGGGCAGAAACGGATTCTTTGGATTTTTCTGTCACTTATTACCCTCTATTCATTGTCAAGTGCTGAAATTTTCTTTTCTATCGCTTCACGAGCTCTGAATATTCTTGATCTGACCGTGCCCACAGGGCACTCCATGACCTCTGCGATTTCGTCATAACTAAGACCTTCAAATTCCCGTAAAGTTACCGCAACTTTCAAATCTTCTGCTAAATCATCAATAGCACTGTAAACTACCGCCTCTAGCTGCTCTCTTGCAAGGCTATTTTCAGGATTTTGTATGTCACTCATGACACCGGTCGTTTCCTGAAATTCGCCTTCTTCAATATCAATATCAGTAGGCGGCGGTCGTCTCGACATTGATACCAGGTGATTCTTGGCCGTATTTATCGCAATTCGATAGAGCCAGGTATAAAAGGCGCTGTCTCCTCGAAATCTCGGCAGCGCCCGATACGCCTTGATGAATGCCTCTTGAACAACATCCAGCACCTCGTCCTGATCGCGCAAATAACGGCCAACCAGACTGACAATCTTATGCTGATACTTCAGNACTAAAAGATCGTAAGCTCTCTTATCTCCGCGTTTTACACGCTCCACTAGTTGCCGATCAGTCTCTTTCTGAGATATCACCGGCACTCCCAATACCGCATTTGGACTACTTGCCGGGTGCTCTTAAGGATTAATAGACAATTCTTCAACACAATAGTTCGTTCGGCACTATCTTTCAGCGATTTCTTAAACATATTAGATTCGAATCATCCGGTGTTTCAAGCTATGTACATTCATACACGTGAGGCAAAATTACATACTAGGCATTGAAAGTACAGACGCCATCCCCTTATTTCTGTAACCTTGGCGACCTCATTGGATACCAGAAGTAGATTTGAATACTAAAACACATACACATGACGTCCTGATCATCGGGAGTGGCGCTGCCGGTATGACCACGGCGATTAAGCTGTCCCAGGATTTCTCCGTCGCCATGCTGTGTAAAGACGACGCCAACGAAGGTTCCACCTATTATGCTCAGGGTGGTGTGGCTGCTGTACTGGATGAATATGACAGTGTTGAATCGCATCTGCGAGACACTCTGGATGCCGGGGCGGGTCTGTGTCACGAAGATGTGGTCCGCTTTACCGTTGAACGCAGCNCCGATGTCGTCAACTGGCTGGTGGAATTAGGTGTTCAATTCGACAAACAAACTCTGGCTGACGGCTCCGAGGACTATCATCTGACCAAGGAAGGCGGACACAGCCATCGGCGTGTCATACATGCTGCCGATGCCACGGGTCGTGAAATTGCCTCGAAAATGGCGCAACGCCTGAGCCAGCACCAGAACGTGAAGATATTCGAGCAGTACGTCGCTGTCGATCTCATCACCAAGGATCGGATCGGTCAGACTGGCAATGCTGGAATCGGCGCCTATGCACTTAACCTCAACACCCAGCGTGTTGAGCTGTTTCGCGCCAAGTACATTATTCTGGCGACTGGCGGTGCCAGCAAGGTCTATCTGTACACCAGCAACCCGGATACTGCCTCCGGGGACGGAATTGCAATGGCATGGCGTGCCGGTTGCCGGGTCGCAAATATGGAATTCAATCAATTCCATCCAACCTGTCTTTACCATCCGGAGGCCAGATCATTCCTTATCTCGGAAGCACTTCGCGGTGAAGGTGCGCAACTGGTGCTTCCCGATGGTAGCCGTTTCATACACAAATTTGACGTGCGTGCCGAACTGGCACCAAGAGATATCGTGGCTCGTGCCATTGACCATGAGATGAAACGACTGGGTTGTGACTGCGTTTATCTGGATATCAGCCACAAGGATGTGTCGTTCATCAGGAGCCACTTTCCCACAATTTATGAGCGATGTCTTGATCTCGGTATCGATATCACAGTTTCGCCAATTCCGATCGTACCTGCTGCACACTACACATGCGGCGGCATTATGACTGACACCTCAGGACTAACTGATATTCCCAACATCTATGCAATCGGGGAATCCAGTTTCACGGGTTTGCACGGGGCAAATCGAATGGCCAGCAACTCACTGCTGGAATGCATGGTATTTGCCATTGCGACCGCAGAACATATCCAGTCGCACCCGGTCGATCATCAGAATTTTGCCATCCCGGACTGGGATGAATCTCAAGTCACTAATTCTGACGAAGACGTCATCATTTCCCATAACTGGGATGAGGTTCGGCGCTTTATGTGGGACTACGTGGGTATCGTGCGCACCAATAAACGTCTGCAGCGGGCCCGACGCAGGATTCAACTGCTGAACCAGGAAGTTGCGGAGTACTACAGCAATTATCGAATCAGCAGCGATCTGATTGAACTTCGTAATCTAATTACCATCGCCGACCTCATCATTCAATCTGCGATCCAGCGTAAGGAAAGTCGCGGGCTCCACTACACACTCGACTACCCGGAGTTGAGTGAGATTGCTCAAGATACAGTATTGGTACCACCTCGGTTTGGATAGCCCTCTTGTTCTTAAGTCTACCCTCACCTACCTTTGAACCGCAGCGATATCCCAGACAAGAATTAGGTCTACCAGATCCCGGTTCCTCAACAGCGTGCTTATTTGATAATTTCCTTACAAGAAGAATGAGTCAACCTTTTGAGACACCAAATAAACTGGTAAATTGCCTAAAGATACCTCTTCTTCGGATTATTTTATGTGATACAACGTATCACACCAGGGCATCTTTCATTGATGCTAAATCTTAAGTTAAGTGAGGNCGTCAGTATTTTCTACCGAGATGGATAATGACTATGGCAACACGTGATCACTTCAAGTCTCGCATTGGATTCATCCTGGCTGCAAGCGGTTCTGCAGTGGGACTCGGTAACATCTGGAAATTTCCTTTCGAAGTGGGAGCTGGTGGTGGTGCCGCATTTGTAATGACCTATCTCTTTTTTGCCTTCACACTCTGCTTCCCCGTGATGGTGGCAGAGATTGCCATCGGCAGAAAAACTCAATTGAATCCAGTCGGCGCAATTAAATCGCTGGGACATAAAAGATGGACGTTCCTTGGCTATTTGGGCGTCGCCTCCGGATTCCTGATCCTGTCCTTCTATACGGTTGTTGCCGGTTGGGCATTGGGCTATTTCGTCGAAATGCTTCTGGGCAATTTCGATATTGGAAATCAGTTCGATGCCTTTACCAAAGACTGGATCAAGATGGGCCTGTATTCCTTGCTCTTCATGAGCGGTACAGCCTTTGTCGTATCCAACGGCATCTCCGGAGGCATTGAACGCGCCGCAAGAATCCTGATGCCAACCCTAGTTGTGTTCGTTCTAGCCCTGGTTATCTATGCCCTGACCTTGCCCAATGCAATGGAAGGGATCAAATACTACCTGCAACCGGATTTCAGCAAAATAACAGGTGACATTGTATATAAGGCGCTGGGGCAAGCTTTCTTCTCTCTGTCACTGGGCATGGGAGCATTGATTACCTATGGCAGTTATGTCTCACGGGAAACCAATATTGTTCGAGCCGCTGCTGTAATTACAGTTACAGATGTCAGCATCGCATTTCTTGCAGGTCTAATGATGTTCCCTTTTGTTGCCTACATGACACAAGGCGACCCGGTTGGGATAAGGGAAGTGTCGGGAGGTCCCGGTTTCATATTCATAACTCTCCCCGGTATTTTTGAGTCCCTGGGGCATAGTCTTGGCATGGTTATTGGCACGGCGTTTTTCCTACTGCTTTCATTCGCAGCATTTACGTCCACTATTTCACTGCTCGAGGTACCCACCGCATACATGATTGATGAGCTCAAAGTCGAAAGAAAGGCAGCCACATGGGCGGTGGCTGGCACCATCTATCTGATCGGTATACCGTCAATGTTATCTGTCGGTGCTGTTGAATCCCTGAAAAATTTCATCACTCTGCCAGGGCCTGGCACAATGAATTTCATGGATTTTGTCGGCCTGATTGCCAACGATACCTTTCTGCCACTGGGTGGTCTGCTGATCTCGGTATTTACAGCCTATGTCTGGAAGAAGTCGAACTTCAATAAGGAAATCCGGGTCGGATCACACCAGAGCAAGACTGGTTTTCTCGAGGTATATGTTGATATTGCCATCAGCTACATCTGCCCGATAATCCTGGGGATCATTACTCTGGTCACTGTGTTCAGGAATTTCTTCGGGATTGACATCATAGGTGGCCTGTTTTAACCAGAATCTGATGACGAAGCCATGGAGACAGTCAAAAAAACTGGTCGCGTGGGCTTCTTTAAACCATCATACGAGCCACAATCGAAACCGGCTTTGACCTACTCGGGTCGATTCGCGTAAATGTTGATTATCTCCATCGCTAAAGTAGCGGCGGCAAGCGCAGTGATTTCACCAGAGTCATAGGCAGGCGCAACTTCAACAAGGTCCATGCCGATCAGATTGATGCCGATCAGGCCGCGAAGGATGGCGATGGCCTGATGAGACGTGAGTCCGCCACAGACCGGCGTGCCGGTTCCGGGCGCGTAACTCGGATCAAGACAATCGATATCAAAGCTCAGATAGACGGGCCGATCACCCAGTATCTCTAACGTTTTATCGATAACGGCCCTGATTCCATTCTCATGTACCCAGGGAGCATCAAGAATATTGAATCCGAGCGCGTCTTCATTGTTCGTCCGCAGTCCGATCTGTACTGAACTGGCCGGGTCGATCAAACCTTCCTTTACGGCATGCCAGAACATGGTGCCGTGATCGTTACGACCTTCCTCATCTTCCCAGGTGTCACTGTGGGCATCGAAATGCAAGAGTGATAAAGGTTTGCCATGCCGCTTAGCGTGAGCTTTTAGCAGTGGCCATGCAACAAAATGATCACCACCAAGTGACAAAAGCGCCGGCCCACGATTTATAATGCTGGTCGCATGCGCTTCGATTGAGTCTGAAATTGTCTCAGGTCGACCGAAATCAAAGAAACAATCGCCATAGTCGACAACCGCCAATTTATCGAACGGATCCATCACAGTGTTGTAAGGACGCATCCAGGAGATGATTGTCGATGCAACTCTGATGGCGCGTGGCCCTAATCTCGTCCCGGGTCGGTTAGTTGTCGCACTGTCCAGAGGAACACCCGTCACAACCAGGTCAACCCCTGTCAGGTCGCGGGTGTACTTTCGTCGCATGAATGAAGTAATACCTGCATAGGTTGGTTCGTTCTCGGTGCCGTATAGGCTCTCCCGAGTAATCGCAAAGTCGCCTTCTTTTTTAACCGTCATTTCTGTCGCATCCTCATATATAAATTACCAGTCAGAGTTCCTTGAACGAGCGATTTGTCAATCAGAANCTGTTAAAGAATCATACGCTCTAACCTTTCGCCATCTCTAGTCTATTTCCTGGTTGAACCCTNCGACTTGCTAATTCACAGCGATGTGTTTTATTTTGACATTTCCACCCTGAGCATGATGTCAACGTCAAATGAACATTACACCCATCGAGAACAAAGTATTTGGTGCAGTTGTCACCAACGTCAAACTGGCCAATCTGAATGACAATGAGTTAACTGTCATTAAAACCACTTTCCTAAAGCATGGTCTCCTGCTGTTCCCTGCCCAGTTCCTGTCAGTACAGGAGAATATTTCCTTTGGCGAGCGGTTCGGAGAACTTGAATTCGGTGGCATTCCCATGGCCAACCAGGAAAAGAACAAGGACGGCACCTATGGTCGCATTTTCGAACTGGAGACCCAGCGTATGCGAACTAACGTCGGTAATGAAGCCTGGCATACGGACTCGAGCTATAAACCCGCGAGCAGCAAATGTGCGATGCTTTCGGCGATAACCGTCCCGGATGAAGGTGGTGGAACCGAGTTCGTGGACACACGTGCCGCTTACGCTGCACTCGATCAAGCCACGAAAGATCGCATCAATACACTCAGTGCCTACCATTCAACCCAGTACTCCCAGGCAAATGACGTTGGTGACTTTCCGGTACAGACCGAAGCCAGTATCTACCATGGTGAAGCCTACCTTCGACCCCTGGTTAAGACTCACCCGGAAACCGGTATAAAGAGTCTTTTTATCGGTCGTCATGCATTTGGTATTCCCGGCCTGTCGCGGGAAGAAAGCAGAAAACTCCTGAAGTCACTACTGGATTTTGTACTTTCGGATAAATCTAGAATATACCGTCACAAATGGCAGGCAGGAGATACCCTCTTCTGGGACAATCGTTGCCTTTTACATTGTGCAATGCCGTATGATTACAGCAAAGCACGTGTGTTAACTGCTACCCGTGTTGCCGGCGATCCCGAATCAGAACTGGCTTACCACCCCTCTGACCCGGCGGCGCAGGCCGGGCGTGATGCGCTGGCGGCTGAACTTGAATTGCTTAAAGAAGAAACGGTGGACAGGATGTTCGGTGCAACGACGACGACCAGCACTGAATAAGTTCAGNGTCAGTATCAGCAAAGCATTGCCCTGTTCCGCGGGTTTGTCGCCAACATGGACTAAAAGCCCGAAACACCACTCGGATACGCCACCATGTCGCCTTCNGTATGCCCGTTTATTTCAATGTACTGGATCGCGTCCTCCATAATCTGCAGTCCTTCGCGAAGCACAGATTCCTCTATATTGAGTGCGGGGTACATTCGAATCGTGTCCTCGTGATCAGAAATCGCCCATACGCCGTTCTCGAGCATCTTTCCGCGAACAGCCCGTGCCGTCCACCAGTCTTTTTCCTCGGCGTCTGCGGATTCAGGCTTGCCGAAACTCACACCGAGCAGTAATCCATTGCCTCGCGCCTGACGCACAATGCTGTACTTTCCCCATTCGCGCATGATCCCGGCCGCAATATTGCCAAGCCGTTTCGCATGCGCCACGATATGATCCCGTTCGAAGATCTGCAGTGTCCTGATCGCCGCCGCACACCCCGCAGGCATTCCGGCAAAAGTTGAGCCGGATCCAAAATCAGTATTGTCGCCCATGATGCCGTCGCGCGCGGAAATTCCGCATAATGGTGCAATACCACCGGACAGGTTCTTGCCATAGACGAGGATATCGGGCACCACATCATAGTGCTCGATACCCCACATTCGGCCCGTACGACCCAGGCCTGTCAAAACTTCATCAGAGATCATCAGCCAGTCGTTCTTGTCACAGATATCGCGAATACCCTTTAAGAAACGTGTTGACGGTATCCAGTTCCCACCCTCGGCGAGACCCGGCTCGACNAGGATGCCCGCGATGTTGTCACGCGCTGCAATGCTTGACGGAATGTGATTATCGAGGTACCAAAGGCAATACTCCGTGTACTGATCCTCACTCATACCGGCAGGAATTCGCTCACTATGGGGGTAAGGTGCCTTGATAACGCCACCGCCCCAGCCTTCAAGGTAGGTGGTGTAGTCGCCGTCCAGGCCGCTCAGAACCTTCGTGGCGAGTCCCATGCCGTGGTAGGACGAACTGAATGTGATAATGTAGCGCCGCTTCGTGTGCGTAAGTGCCAGATGCACAGCGGCTTCGGCTGCCTCAGTCCCCGACACCTCGTAATTTGTTCGTGGCAGCGCCTTGCCCGGCATGATGTTGGCGAGCATTTCAGCCAGGTCGTAGCGCAGTGGGTGATCAAAATGGAAGCCAAACCGCCGGTTGGCTGCCTCCACGACCTCCAATATCTCGGGATGACAGTTACCAAGCGGATTTGTCGCCCAGCCGTTCTGAAAGTCGATGTAGCGTTTACCGTCCAAGTCCCAGACGAAATCACCCTCCGCCTTGTCTATGACGATCTGTCTTACCGGACGAAATCCGCGTAACCCGGCTCGCTCCATTTCGGATTCGAACCTCAACCCGTTTTTGAATAGCGGAATACCGCGTTCTAGTGCCGCGCGTGTTTTTGGACCCGGGAAACCATCATTCACAATATGTAAACTCGAAATTACGGTAGTCACAGTTTGACACAAGTACGATGACAGAAAGAAGCCATGCCAATGCTGAAGTACCCTTTTTTACGTCCGCGGCACGGATGAATCAAATGGGCCACCCGTTAGCACGCTAATGTGAGATTAGGTGTCTGTATTTGTTGTACTCACTCAGCAGCTACCATCGACCATTCCCTTTCTGCATATCTTTTGCCTGCTATCTCCTGGATGAGGCAGCCGCCAGATATCCTCATGCCATGTGGGTGAAATGATATTGATGGATGATCAATCAGGGTAATCTACAAGGGTCCACTTCACGCCGCAGATCACCATCGCATCAAACTTCTTGTGTACCCCAGGGGCCGCCCACAGATCCACGCCGACAACGCCGGTTCTGCCGCCGGGTTCGGGTTTGACGAACCTCATCGTCTGCTGGCCTGCCAGCCTGAGCGTTGAGGGTTGCGCCGGATCAATTGAGCACCCTGCACCAAGCCCATTCATCCACCTTTTACAGACCTCCTCGGGATCATCAAAGCGAGGCGCGATTTCAACAGCCGCGAATCCGGTCGTCACACCCCCGTGAGGCCGTGCATCAACCCCATTCTGCCACCGGTTTCCGGCTGGGAAGTATGTGCCCTTATTCTTTGGAAAATCACCATGGTCGGGCCAGTTTTCCTGAATCTCAGCGAGAGTCCCAAAATCCCGCGGGTCGAACTGAACGTTCACCCCAGAAACCGTACCGGGATTCTTGGGTAGGGATTCGCCCAGCACATAACGCCCCGACTCAACCCCGGCAAGACCTGAGCCCGGCGAACCAGGACAGATATTCCAATCCCCTGAAACGATCCCTCGCCCCGAACCCTGGACTGACATTGATCGAGATGCCACAGCAACATCAGGGACCTGCACGATTGCCATGTATCCGCAGTCACCACTACGCTCCAGAAGCCTGGTCTGGGTCGAGGAACGCTGCCATGCGAGGTCTGTCGGGCAAACTGTCTCGAGAAATGAATCACCCAGCCGAATGTGAGTGTTAAAAAGATACCCGCCTGCGGCCATTCGGGGATCCTGAAACACGACGGGCGCATCGAATGCTGTCGTCAGCACGCTGGATGTCCACTCCAGGTCCCGTGCGAGCAGACAGATTTGCCGAAGACGCAATACGGGGTCAGCCATCACACCGAATACCCGGCAAGTGGCGGAACGCAGATCGAATTGAAACGACGAAATGCTGTCGTAAGTGATTCATTCCTGACCACACTGGCTCCCATGTCTTTGTTATCTCCATCTAACATCGTACATATCCTAAACGACTCACTACTAGCTGTCAGTAGATTCGTTAAACCGGTATAAAGGGGCCGGGCCCTAATGGCACTTACTTAAGTACTCCTACGAGGAGCCTTTAGGACTTTCCGATCCCAGATTTCTCTCTTCGCTTACTCGTTCCGCACATCCCTGTGCTCCACTCGTTCAGACAGCTTCGCGGCTCCGGCTCCTGCCTACGCACGCTGCAGAACTACGCGAAAAGAGAAACCCGGGCTCTACACTCACAAGCTTGCACAGGTAGGATCGCTAGCTGCATGCTGCTCCTAATGTAAGTACCATTCGGGTCAGGCTATATTTTACATGTGAAGTCCAATATGCTCTGCAAATCCTGCTAATTACAAACATAAAGCAATAGGACATCCGATGGCGGAATTTTGGCAACTTACATTTCCGATGCCAGGGAATAGTGAAAACGCGGCCCAACGAGCAGAACAAGGGGGGTGGGATGGACTGTATTTTGCAGATACGCAGTGTCTGTCCGGAGACATCTACAGCGCAATGTGTCTTGCCGCAAAGGCAACAACACGCCTGCAAGTGGGGACGGCTGTGACCAACCCGGTTACCCGTCACCCTGCCGTAACTGCATCCGCAATAGCCACTGTACAAGTAGAGTCACAGGGGCGAGCAGTGCTTGGCATTGGCCGCGGTGATTCTTCACTTGGATACCTGGGGCAGAAGCCAGCATCAGCGAAAAAACTGGAGATCTATATCGATCAGGTCCAACGATATCTGAAAGGAGACTCAGTCGATCTGGATGGATTCGCCAGTAACAACTTGTGGATCGGTTCAACCGGGCAACCCAAAGTACCTGTAGATGTTGCCGCCACAGGTCCTCGTGTTATTACACTCAGCGCAAGACTGGCCGACCGCATTACCTTTGCGCTGGGAGCTGACGCCACAAGAATCACTGAAGCCATAGAAGCTGCGAAATCTGCAAGAGCATCAGCGGGACTTGATCCGGATGATCTATCGTTTGGTGCTTACGTCAACATTGCCTGCAGCGATAGCATTGAAGTTGCACGCTCAGTGATTAAAGGCAGCACCGGCGCTTTCGCTCATTTCACAGGAATGTCGAGTAAGAACTTTAGCAACCTGGATGACGCGGCTGTCTACCGGCAAATCGGTGAAAACTATGACATGAAAAATCATGCCAGCGGTGCAGCAGGTCACATGAAGGAAGTACCCGATGAATTCATCAGTCGGTTTGCAATTACAGGCCAGCATGGTTACTGCATAGAACGGTTAGCAGAGTTGCTCGAAACAGGGCTGGATCGTCTGGTACTTCTTACAGGTTCGCGAGATGCTGACCCTAATCAAGTGGCGGCAAGTGTAGCGAGGCTTTCCCGGGACGTACTACCGAAACTTCGCTAATTGCGCAAAGGCGATTCGGCTGGAATGGCAGCCGACACCCTGAGGTTCGTTCTTTGTACTGCCATCTACTGCTTGGTCGAGAAGTGTGTTCAACTGCGTTTCTGGGTTACATTAGGGTAACGGTAATTCGTTAATCCCAAATCTTCCGATTAATCAGAACAGGCACATTTCCATGTTAAATAAAGAGTTTATCAATCCCCATCCTTTCGGTTTCACTAATACTGTCAGTTGCGACAGCAACGGAGTCAAGACTATCTATATTTCAGGTCAGGTAGGATTTGCAGACGGTAAGGTAGCAGAAACCTTCGAAGAACAGGCCATGGTTACCTACGATAACCTTGTAAAGGAACTTAAGGCGGCGGGCGCTGATATTGAAGACGTAGTGAAAATCAACACCTTTGTGGTCGATTTGAACCGTGACAAAAGTAAAGCAATCAGAGTCGCAAAAGATAAATACTTCACTCAGGAAAACCAACCCGCTTCTACCATGATTGGTGTTTCTGCCCTGGTCATGGAGGAACTTTTACTGGAAATAGAAGCCATTGCGGTGATTGAGGCGTAACCCCTCCGTCAACAGTGCTCTTAGTCTGCTGTCTTTGTGATGGTGAGGTTGAGATAGATGTTTACTGTGGTCAATATCATGTCTTGAATAAGGAGAGGATATGAGTCAACCAGACAATTATGAAATGGTCTCGATATACCAGATGGATCCCGAGGATCAGGAAGCATTACTACTTACGCAAAGAGAATGCGTTTTTAACTGGTGTACACGAGATGAATGGCCGATGGGTGTCATCATGTCGTATATCTGGCGGAACGATAGAGTCTGGCTCACAGCCGGTGCACATCGGCACAGAATCAGTGCGATCAAACGGAATCCGAAAACGTCAGTGATAGTCACTTCAACAGGAACAAAGATCGGTGCTGGCAAAACAGTCACCATCAAGGGAACTTGCGTCATTCACGAGGACAAGGAAACAAAAGACTGGTTCTATCCGGACTTTGCCCGGGCGCTCTATCCGGATGAATCGGCTGCCAAAGATTTTGAAAAGCTTCTCGATTCACCCATCAGGGTAATTATTGAGGTGATTCCGAGTAAATTCATCACCTATGATGGTCACAAAATGTTCGCTCATACCGCAGGCAAACTGGATGAGTCCAGGTTGAGTGAACCAACGGAATCTGATGTCTTTCGTCTTCAACGAGAACTGGAAAGAAGGAAGCTTACATAACTGATTGCAGGCGGTTTTGTAATTGAGCTCCATTGGTTATAGCGCTGACTGGATCAGAAGGATTACAGCGTTTATCGCCTGACGAGTAACGAATAATGTGAGTTCGACAGAAGACCCCTTGCTGTTATCCATAAGCCCAAGGTAATCTGATATAAAACGCCAGGGGAATCGCTATGAAAATACCGGGGCCAGGAGTTCTTTTCGCGTGTCTGGTAACCGCAACTGGTTGCAGCGTCTCAACGACACCAGAGAAGTCCGAAACAGGCAATAACACAGCCGGAAGCATCGAACGATTCGACCCGGCATTCGACAAACTCGTCCCTGAAGGCGCGATCATCGAAAAGGTCGCAGGTGGATATCAATTCATAGAGGGACCAGTTTGGGTGCCTGGTAGACCGGGTCACCTTCTTTTCAGTGACATTCCTGCAAACACTGTCTTCCAATGGTCTGAGCAAGACGGTTCGTCTGTATTCATGCGACCCGTCATGCCTGAAGGTGCAACGACGGGTGGGAATGGTGGATCGAACGGTCTGGCGCTCGATCCAAATGGGAGGCTCATTCTGTGTGAACACGGCAACCGTCGCGTTGCCCGGCTGGAAGATGATGGCAATCGCACAACGCTGGCTGACAGGCACAAAGGTGGTCGACTCAACAGCCCCAACGATATTGTTTTCCACTCGTCCGGTGCTGCCTTCTTCACTGATCCACCTTATGGTCTGCAAAAACAGGATGAAGATCCAAATAAAGAACAGCCTCACAATGGTATCTATCGCCTCGATGTTGACGGCACTGTTACCTTGCTAGCTGCAAATCAAACCCGACCGAATGGCATCGGTCTTTCACCGGATGAGCGCACACTGTACGTAGCAAATTCCGACGGACCGCCGAATCGACTGTGGATGTCCTATCCGCTAACTAACGATCTTACACTAGGCGATGGTTCTGTGTTCTTCGACGCCAACAGCATCCCGCGACCTGGCGCACCAGATGGCCTGACTCTTGATCAAGATGGCAATATCTACGGCACTGGTCCCGGTGGCGTAATCGTCATTAGTCCAAACGGCAAGCACCTGGGAACCATTGCCACTAACGAATTACCTGCTAACGCGGGATGGGGAGATGACGGCAGTACCCTCTATATTACCGCTCGTACAAGCCTGTACCGCATCAGGCTGAACGCCAAAGGACTGGTATTCAAAGGGGCGACAGACAGGTAGAAATGGACAGACAGACACTCAGTGAGAGAATCGAGGTCCTGGCAGGACTTATGTCCGAAAGCAACCGAATCGTCCTGTTTACCGGTGCTGGTATCAGCACCGATTCCGGGCTTCCGGATTTTCGAGGGCCCGATGGCGTCTGGACTCGCCGGGACAAGGGCCTTCCACCTAAAGACGAGGACCGGGACTGGAGTCAGGCAAGCCCCAATATCAGTCACAACGCTATTGTTGAACTGCAATCCATGGGCAAGCTTCATTTCCTGGTCTCTCAGAACATCGACAATCTACACCTCGCATCTGGTATTAAATTTGAAAAGCTGGCTGAGTTACATGGCAATATGACTCGAAGCAGATGCAAGCGGTGTGAGGAAACCTACCCAAAAAACGAAGCGCCGGACAGATGCAGTTGTGGCGGTTCACTAAAATCAAGTGTGGTCGGATTTGGTGATTCAATGCCAACAAGAGATCTTAATGACAGCTTTGCCTGTGCCGAGTCATGTGATCTTATGATCGTTCTCGGTTCCAGTCTGGTTGTAACGCCAGCCGCAACCGTCCCTCAGGTGGCGCACAGCGCCGGGGCCAAACTCGTCATCGTAAACCAGGGAGAAACACCTCTCGACAGGTTCGCGGATCTGCGTTTTGACGAAAGCATCGTTGAGGTATTTCCACCTGCAGTCGATCAACTGAAGATACTGGTAAGCAACCGGGGGATTCAATGACCCAGCTCTGTTAACGACCTTTGTAAACCGGCGTCCGTTTTTCCATAAACGCTTTAGGCCCTTCGATGGCATCTTCGCTTTGAAACACAGGTGCAGAGAACTTTGACTCCATTGCCAGACCTTCTTTTTCTGGTCGGCCCCAGACCTCTCTTACAGATTTCCGGATTGCCTGAACGGCTATCGGGCCGTTGCCAGCAAGTTTTTCTGCCAGTTCCATGGCTTTATTCATCAGTTCATTCGGCTCAACAACGTAATTAAGGAAGCCATAATCAAATGCTTCTTCGGCAGTAATCAGGTCCCCTGTCAACATGAGCTCCATTGCCTTGGCATAAGGAATCTGCCGGTTGAGCTTTACTGTTGAACCACCAGCGGGAAAGATCGCCCACTTAACTTCCTGCAGACCAAATTTTGCTGAAGGTACAGCAACCCGCAAATCAGTTCCCTGTACAAGTTCCATACCCCCGGCAATCGCATGACCATTTATCGCCGCCACCACCGGTTTAACGGTGTCGCGACTCATGAGATAGGACCCCTGCTGTGATACCTCGGAAAGAAAGCGATCGTCCCATTCATTTTCAGGTCCACGAGAACCTGTCATCAAAGGTATCAGCTGGCCCAGATCAGCACCCGCGCAAAACGCTTTATCGCCGGTTCCCGTGAGTATAGCCACACGGATATCGTTGTTATTCTCGATCTCTTGAAAAGCATCAAACATTCCCACCATGACTTCAGGGTTCATGGCATTCCTTGCTTCCGGGCGGTTCAGTGTCACGATTGCAATATGATTATTGTGTTCAAATTCTACAGCGGCCATGATTTACTCCCTTGATCAATTCAATGTTGGCAAGCCTGCAGAGGCCATCCAACGCACCTTATCAGCTTTCTAACGATTCTGTCTTTCTGCTGCTCAGATCTCTCTGACCTTTTTGCAGCGCCACTGATTGCCTGTTCCAATACCATGCAACAACTCCAACACCCACATTGGTTGCCGATGTAGCCAAAAAGATTCCCACATACCCCCAGAACATATCCGCAACTATCGCCAGAGGAACATAGACAACAACCGTGCGGACCACTGAAATGACCAGCGCTGGCAATGGTAAACCTCTTGCGTTAAAGCTGGAGGTTGCAATCTGCATAATGCCCATAAATCCAATACTGAGTGGAATAATAAGAAAGAACGAACTGGCCACCTCACTAACTACCTGGTTATCGTCTATGAGTGAGACGACAAATTCACCGATGAGCAACATAAGAACAAAAGTGAATACACCCCAGGCGAGGCTAAAGCTGTTCGTTAGAAACAAAGCCCGTTTAACACGATCGAAGTTCCTGGCCCCCCAGTTCTGACCGATGAAAGGCTCAACCGACGAAGAAGCAGACCAGAGAATCATATGAGCCATGGTTTCGACTCGAGTAGCAACATTGTAGCCGGCTACAACTTCATGGCCATGCCCGGCAAGCAGCCGCGTGATAACCAACATGGAGAATGGCATGATCAGACCACTTAGGATCGCGGGCCCACCCACATGCAGAATCGACATCCAGGACGATGGCATACCGTCAAGCACCAGGCGCATCATACGAGTCCTGATGAGTAGCGCACTGTATAAAACAATACTAACCAACCGGGACAGTACATATGCCCAGGCTGCTCCTGCAATGCCGAGTTCGGGGACTCCCAGCCAGCCAAATATGAAGATTGGGCCCAACAGAATCTGCACAATAGATCCGGTTGCCATGATAATGCCTGGACTCGCGGCGCTTCCCGTTGCTCTCAGCAGCGTTGAACCAACAATGGACAAGAGGAAAAACGGAACACCAAACATATAGACCTGAAGATATTGGATGGTCATATCCAGCACAACGCCTTTGGCACCCAGGGCCTGTACTATCTGCTCAGCGAAGATCGCACCAAATACCCCAAGAAGAGTGCCTACAATAATGGCGAGAATCTGCGCATGTGTTACCAATAGTGTCACGCGATCTCGATCACCAGCGCCCATGGCTCGGGCAATAACTGACGAGGCACCGGATCCTATGCCGCCTGCGAATGCAAACAAAGTGATTGTAATTGGAAATGCGAAACCCATGGCTGCCAGGGCTTCAGTGCTGACCATGCCAAGATAAACCGCTTCAGCCAGCTGGGCGACATTCATTGTCATCGTGCCCACGGCCATGAAGGATCCCAGCTTCAGCAGGTGTCTGCCAACAGACCCTTCAGTGAAACCTGCCCTCGATGCTGCCGTTTTCCTTACAACAGCACTTTCAAGCCCGATCCTGTCCACATCATTCATTCTTGGCTCAAGCGCATTTTGGATACATGATACATGGGAATCCCTCTCCTGCCCCGTTATTGAAATAAGCGATGGAGAGTCAGTCGGTCGACTTACTTCGCTCCCGGCAGTTAAACCAGCCTAAAACTTCACACCGGTCTTACAGGGTGTTCGCCAAAAATGGTGTGACCTCAACCATTTTCAATTACGTCCAGCTGATCCTCAGGTACATAGACGTAGGATCCTGGTCGAAAATCGTAACCAAGGTCTCCCAGCAGTCTGCGTTGCCTTCGCGTACAGCGATCTGCAACTTCAGACGTTACTGCAAAATCGTAGGGTCGTATGAACATCTGACAATAATTGTATAAAAGTGTCTTTCGCGCCTTACCGGATATGTTGGGACCGGGCCCATGCCAGAGGGAGTGGGGAAATATTATACAATCTCCTGCTTTGGCAGTCAGAGGAACAGCGCCGGGTGTCTCAGGGGTAACAATGGGTTCATCGACTTCAGGGAAGGGTCGCATATGACTACCGGGAAAGACGGTGAAATTGCCACTACCGATCTCGGTAACATCGGTTAAAAGATACAGAGCTTTCATCGCAAGCGGACGACTGGTCTCAGTCACCCGGATTCGACGCAGACCCTCTCCGCCATCGGTGTGAGTATAACCAGGGAATTTTGGTGTGGATGCGCGCACAATAATCTGGGACATACTGAATGCGAGATACGGTCCCATGATGTCAACAATCAGGTCGAAAACACCAGGACGGTCGATCAGGTTGATAAATGCATCGTCATAGGACAAAAGATCGCGCCGGTCCATAAATCCTTCTGTATCCTGGTTCTGGCACTGTTCGACCCAGTCGTAATGACCCATGGGAAGGTTGGTTGGCTCCCAACCTGGTTTAGTACGGATGTCATCCACCTGCTGACAGAGGTGACTAATCTCATCAGCATCCAGCACTCCTTCAAGGTGAATGAAGCCATTGATATCCCAGGCGCGTCTTTGTTGCTTGCTGAGTTGCTCCATCCGACACCTCATCGTCTCTGTGGTTATTGACCTCTCGAAACCTTATCACAGATCGATTGCCGTTCATTGTCTGATCCTTACGACCTGCCGGTATTCCGGCAACAGATTCCGAACGGCCTACCTGGGGACATGATTTCAACAACTTGAATATGAAAGTGCGGTATTTCTGCCCTCTTCAGTCCCTGACGAAGAAGTATCAACCGAGCATACATCCGGTGTATTGCGACAATGTATTCGACTTATCTAACCACAGTTCTGTCTACATACATTCCAGACTTACATANGTTCCAGATAGCCATTCTCAGGCAAGATTCTGTCANCNCAGGAAATTANGATATTTAAGTGCTTTTAGCAACTATTTNTNTGNTTATAGCATATAATAATAAANCAAGNCNNAAAAAGATCTCCATCAGCCAGGGNGGNANTGAATGAGCAGTGATAATTNTNTNGAAATCAGCACGCTATCGGACNATCATATCGCTGCTGTCAGGAATTTNAGCCGCNTCTATACCAGACAGATTNGGNTTNTGNGNANGGNTTTNCNGCATAGTAAGTATTCACTAACNGAAGCTCGAATTGTTTTTGAACTGGCCCACAGAACCAATCTGACTGCCTCTGACCTGTGCAGGGAACTGGACCTGGATGCCGGATACCTGAGTCGAATCCTGAATAAGCTTGAACAGCAGAATCTGATTGAAAAGAGCCGCTCCGATGAAGATGGGCGACAACGACTGATAAAACTGACCTATGAGGGACAAAAGGCGTTCGAACTGCTCGATCAACGTTCGAATGATGAAGTTTCAGAGATACTAAACAAGTTGAGCAGTGGTGACCGGGTGAATCTGGTCGACGCGATGGCAACAATCGAGGGGATTCTTGATAAAAGTTTCAAATATTCGGAGCCTTTCTATCTGCGGCAACACGAGGCAGGCGACATGGGCTGGGTGATTCACCAGCATGGTCTGCTCTATCACCGTGAATATGGCTGGAATGAGAGGTTCGAGATACTGGTGGCGCGAATCTGCCTGGACTTCGTCAACACCTACGACGCCCAAAGAGAACATTGCTGGATCGCGGAAATGCAGGGAGAACAGGTTGGTTCAATTTTCTGCATCAGGGAAAACGAGGATGTGGCAAAACTGAGGCTGCTGCTGGTATCTCCCAAAATGAGAGGCTCAGGACTTGGAACCCTTCTGGTCAACGAGTGTATTCGCTTTGCAAGACGCGCCGGCTATAAGAAATTGACCCTCTGGACCAGCGATATTCTTGTTGAAGCCAGAAAAATCTATGACAAAGCGGATTTTCTGCTCGTTGAGGAAGAACGGCATCGTAGTTTTGGGCATGATCTTGTTGGGCAGAATTTGGAACTGGTTCTGTAACTATAAACTTGTGAATTCACAAAATACCTGATGTTGACCAAAAGTGGATAAGAAGATAAGAACATTGCAGTACTAATCGTTACCGCCTTGACATCAATTAAGCTCAAGGATTGGTACCGCTTATCGCCTAGTTCCGCAGCAACAAAGGACAGGATGTCCGACTTGTGAGGACTGTCTGACCGAACCGGAAGCCTTGGACGGCTGGAGGCGAGTAGCGATAACCGGTACCAACCCTCGAGCTGGATTCCGAAACGGAGCACAATGCCTGACTGACAGCTGATGCCTAGTGAGATAGACAAAGGCGCTCATGGCACTGAGTGATGGTTGTCATCAGGTAACAGCTGGTCAAAAGCATAAAAAGAAAAGTAGATCCTGCTGCGCCGATGATCAAATTCTGTCACTGAATCCGGCATCAGCACCATAGGATAGGTTCCTCTTTTGTCCTTGAATCGGGCAGCAACCAGGGTCGGCCAGACGACCACATCTCCAGTCAGCTTAACCTCACGGATTTCGCCATTCCTAAACGTGATATGCCAGCTACCCTGGGTTGCAACGAGACGACATATAGAATCAGGATGTTTCAGTAATGTGAGTCGCGCAAAATGGACCAGAGAAATTCCTATGAAGATCGTCAAACCTGTGAGCAGCCAGACTGGATGCTCAGCCCGGGTCAGTGCAAACAGCGCCAGTCCGTGTGTGGTAATCAGAAAACCCAGGTGCTTTATTGAAGGCCTGCAACGAACGTCCAGACGATTCATTTTCATACTGAATGGCTAAGGCTGTACCCGATCCAGAATAATCCTGACCAACTCGGCCAGTTCATCATCATCCGGCTGGTCTTTTTGGCTAAACCATTGAAGCAAATCAGGATCGTCCTGTTCTAACAGCCTTTCGAAGGCTTGCTGCTGGTTTTCCGGCAAATCACGAAACACCTCATCAAAGAAAGGCAGCAAGAGCAGATCCAGCTCCAGCATTCCTCGTCGACTTCGCCATCTGAGGCGGTTGAGTTCCAGTTCACTTGGCAAAACTATTAATCCTGTAATGAAAGACCAGCAGTGGAAAGTACCTTGCTAAGATTACTTGCTAAGATTACTTGCTAAGATTACTTGCTAAGATTACTTGCTAAGATTACTTGCTAAGATTACTTGCTAAGATTACTTGCT
>PBRC01000007.1 GCA_002725285.1 Gammaproteobacteria bacterium
GATACCGATGACGATGGTGATAGCGTCCTGGACGTTAATGACACCTATCCTCTGATCAGCGTTGCGGGGTTAACGGATACGGATGCCGATGGTGCGCCCAACGACTGTGATTCAGATTGTGTTGCCCTGGGCATGGGTGCCGACACCGACGATGACAATGATGGTGTCCTGGACGTTGATGACGCTTACTCTCTAATCAGTGTTGGGGAGTTAACGGATACTGACGCTGACGGTGCACCCAACGACTGTGATTCAGATTGTGTTGCCCTGGGTATGGGTGCCGACACCGACGATGACAATGATGGTGTTGAAGATTCAATAGACGCCTTTCCATTAGATGCTTCTGAAACACTGGACACGGACGGGGATAGCATCGGTAACAATGCAGACACCGACGATGATGACGATGGTATCGCTGATGGCGCAGATCTGTTTCTTCTGGATGCTAGTGAATTTGGTGACGCCGACGGCGATGGTATAGGTAATNATGCTGATACGGATGATGACAATGACGGTGTCTCGGATCCGGATGATGCCTTCCCCCATGATTCGAGTTATGCCAGTGACCTAGATAGTGATGATTTACCCGATGAGTGGGAGGAACTCTACGGGTTGGATATTAATGATCCAAAGAATGCCTACTATGATCCGGATCAGGACGGCTACCTGAACTGGGAAGAGTTCCTGTCTGGCTCTGATCCAACCGTTTCCGAACGTGCGGCGCAGGTACTGTATGCGGATAAGCCGGCCACGTTGGTCTCGGGTCACTCGGGTCGATTGACGATGCGGTATACGACCGCGGATCTGAACCCAAATCTGTCGGGTATTGGGATTCGAGTGCACTACAACTCGAGCTATGTGAATACTGTGACGCTGGAGAACGTTTTTGACACGGAGCTGATTGGTATCAACGATCCGCAGGACGATGCGTTTGACTTTGATGGTGATTCAGAGACAGATCAATACATTACAGTTGCCTGGGCAGGCTTCAGTGGTCCAGTGTGGCCTGGTGAAGTGCCTATTGATCTATTTGATGTGGTGATAGATAGCAAGGCAGAGATTGAAGCGTTGGATACGTATCCGATTCGTTTCAGTGTGGCGGACACATCCGAAGGTTATAACCTTTCGGCAGAGAGTGTTTATAACCCGGNGATTCTGGCGAGCCTGGATATTGATGGTGAAGGCGAGGCGAACGCGCTGACAGATGGCTTATTGATCATCCGANGGCTGTTTGGATTCTCTGGTGATAGCTTGATTAGTGGTGCAGTGTCATCATCGGCAACCTATACGGATCCTACTGATATTGCTGAGCGGATTGATGCTTTCATTGAGGGACTGGATGTAGATGGGGACGGTGAGACGAACGCGCTAACGGATGGTCTATTGATCATCCGAAGGCTGTTTGGGTTCTCTGGCGATAGCCTGATTAGTGGTGCGGTGTCTTCAACTGCTACCCGTTCGGATCCTGATGAGATAGCGGACTACATTGACAGCAACTCGGGATCCGGTAATAGCAGCGATACACCGGACACGCCTGATGCGAGCATCAGCACGGAAGTCGGCCACCCCAGTTTCCTTAGTCCCCATGCCAAACCGATACTTATCAGCGGTGACTTTGTCTATGTCACCAATACCCCGGCAGACACCCTGGATGTGATCGACCGGAGCAGTCGGGCCATTGTGACGAGGATCAACGTTGGTATTGATCCCGTGGCCCTCGCTGTCCGACCAGACGGCAGGGAGGTCTGGGTCAGCAACCATGTATCAGACACCGTCAGTGTCGTTGATACCGCCCCTGGCAGCAGCAGCTTCCACCAGGTGATCGCCACCATCCAAGACGTGGACGATCAGCTGGCCACGCGCTTCGATGAACCCGTCGGTATCGCCTTTGCCAGCAACGAGAAGGCTTACGTGGCCTTGTCCACGCTCAACGAGGTGGCGATCATTGATGCTACCCTTTACGCGATCGTGAGCCGGCTGAATATCCGTGCCCAGGACCCACGCGCCCTCACTGTCCAGGGAAATTGGCTGTATGTAATCCCGTTCGAATCCAATAACCAGACCCAGCTGTCCGGTTGTACTCCATTCGTACCTAGCGACATCTGTACCTTCGATGCTCTCGAGCATGTGTTCACCAACAATAATGTCCTGTCGCTGAATTATGACGCGGATATCATCCGCAACCCGGCCCTGCCAGACCGCGACCTCTTTGTGTTCAACACCGATACGGACGAACTGGTTGACCAGATCAATACTGTTGGCACACTGCTGTATGACCTGACTGCTGACAGCAACGGTACGGTATTTGTCGCCCAGGCAGATGCCCGTAACGATGCCAACGGTCGAGCAGGTACCCTTAAACACGGGCTACCTGAGATGGAGAATCGTGCCTTCTTGAATCAGTTAACCCGAATCGATTGTGCGGACGGCAGCTGCTCACCACCATCGCGTATCGACCTGGAACCGCTGCCTCCTACACATCCGGCGCCTGGCACAGCACTGGCGACGCCTTATGGTATCCAGGTCAGTGAGGATGACGCACTCATCGTCGCGACAGCCGCCAGCGCCGGCAAACTGTTTACGCTGGATACAGCTACCGGCGAAGTGCTGGGACAGATCGAAACCGGGTCGGTACCCCGAGGCGTAGCCATTGAACCCACCGGAGACGGCAGCGCTGAAACCGCCTGGGTGCTTAACGTCGTGGACAATACTGTGACGATTGTTGACGTTTCAGCACCCGCCACTCCAAACGTCATCGATACCATTGCACTCACGGACCCGACACCGGCTGTTATCAAGCTGGGTCGTCGCGCTTTCACTGATGCAAACGCTTCAAGCACGAGTACCTTTTCCTGTGAGAGCTGTCATCCTGATGGCCATACAGATCAGCTGATCTGGGTCCTACAGACCCCGATCTGCGACGTGGATGGTTGTACACAGATTCAACCGCGTCTCACCATGGCCGTCAGGGGGTTGCGGGACACGCAACCCTATCACTGGGACGGTATACCGGGAGACCCCTACGGCGGAAACAATACCGCGTCGATCAATACCCCTACCGACCCCACCTGTGACATCGACGATCCCGTAACCTGCACCCGAAACCTGGCGGATGGCGCCCTGGGCGGGACAATGTGCGATCAGGCTGACTGCCCGGATAACGATGAAGGTAAGGCCGGGGCGCTCGATGCTACCGACAGGGATGCCATGGCCGAGTTCCTGCTCACTGTTCCCTTTCCCCCTTCACAGACCCGGCCGTTTCACAATGAGCTGACGGAGCAGGCACAGGCTGGCTTCTTCGAGTTCAATTTTGTCAATGACACCGCCGGGCGTACCACCGGTGCCCAGACCTGTGGAGCCTGCCACAAGATGCCCTTTCTGGTGAGTACCAATACACCGGGTACCGGCATGGATGCACCTACCTGGCGAGGCGCCTATGACCGCTGGATGGTGACGCCGCAGGCTCGTCTAAACATCATTGACCTGATGAATCTCGTGGGGATCGACAATAGTTTCCCCGAACAAGACATCTGGGATCTGGCCGGTTCTTCCGACGACATCTGGGAAATGGTAGTTCAGGGCAGTACCGGCTATGCGGGTGGATTCGGTCGTCAGGTCACCTTATCTGAAAGCACAGCCGGCGCATTTCTGACGGACCAAATCCTGGATGCCTTAGAAATACAGGCAGCTGAGCATGCAATTCTCCTGCAGGGAGAAGGCATTCTGATAGAAGGCGACACCGTGACACCCCTGGCGGTCTACTACGACGGCCAGGCCTACTGGCTGCAGGATAACTCGGACGCTTTCACTCGATCGACACTGCTCAGCCTGGCCGGCGACGGTAGACTCGTGCTGACGCTGACCGGACGAGCCGGTATCAGCGCAGCACCTGATCACGCCCAACCCGCCCTCTGGCCAATCGAGGAAATCCACGCCCAGCGCCAGGTACCGGAGATTCCCTTCCTGTCGGATACGCTTTCCCTCCGAATCCGGGGTCGCCACATTGAACCGGACCCTCAGGTATTCGTGAACGGTCGTCGCGTAGTTGCCGAGGTCAGCTGCGAGACCGGCAGTCTACCCAACTGTGATGACGAAACCTTGCTGATCAACCTCCCGGCCGCCCCAGAGGCAGGTGGTGCGTATTTCCTTCAGATCCAGAATCAGCAGGGACTGTTCAGCAACGACATGATGTTCTTCTCAGAGCAGAACCCGCTACCGCCGAGGTCTGGTAACCTCATCAAGAGTGGTGGTAGCTTTTTAGGCGATCCATTCGGAGCAAACTGGAATACCGTCGAGATCGCGACGAATTCGATCTCTGCTTCCGGTGGCGAGGTTCACGTCCAGGTCCGCGAGGCCTCGGCACAGCCCTGGGATGCGCAAATCAGCCATAGCGTCATGGTAATTGCCAATCAGCAATACACGCT
Organism: Gammaproteobacteria bacterium; assembly: GCA_002725285.1. GTDB lineage: Bacteria > Pseudomonadota > Gammaproteobacteria > Pseudomonadales > Azotimanducaceae > JAHRVQ01. The sequence goes on from PBRC01000007.1 coordinate 4,425, forward strand.
GTGTTACCGCGCCCGTGCCGACGCTACCAGGATCATGACTGCCTACTCGGACACCAACATGGATGACTGGATCAATACTAGCGGTGGCCAGTTCGAGGTCAACCTCACGACCAGCTGGCAGAATTTCCAACATACCTTCACCATCGCTGAGACCGATCTGATGGGGCGTGTCGCTTTCGATTTCGCCCAGAGCGCCATCGATGTCCATCTCGACCATGTGGGCCTGTTTGAGGGCGATAGTTGCGGTACGCCCTGAGCCTAGACATAGCCTAATAATACAACGGTCGCAAACTTGTACAGTGATTCTCGTTCAAACGGGCTTGGTTGCCGACTATTGATGGAAGGTGGAGAGGGATTCTGTGTTGCGGCAGCAATCTTTGCTCCAATCCCATAGTTCGCAGTTATGGATTGTTCAGAACCAGACGATGATAGCTGATTTATGAACCGGAGCATCTCGGGTCCAGTCATACCATCACCAGTATCGATGACGGTTAGTTTCATAAGATCACCGAGGTCGTATTGAACCCAGTCAACATCCCAGGTGATGCTACCTGATTGGTCAGGTGTTCTTTCGATTGCTTCCAGGCTGTTTTGAGTTAGTTCTCTTAGAAACTGTAGTAGCCCATGTCACCAACTCTTGTCTCAAAATGCATACAGAAATGTGACATAGTTTTCAGCATGGTGGCACATAAAGTTTGCTCATTTAGCGGATCGAACATCTTTTGCCACATTTCGTTAAAGGTTGGCATTGCTAAGAAATGCGCTTTTGGTTGCCGTATATCGTAATCTGATTTTTGCCTCCCTGCATGTCTGTTTTTGGACAAGACTGTACATCGTCAACCCATAGGGACCACTAACACAGTAGCCATCAAATCATCCTTGCAGACGTCTCAGAATAGCCCGTTAATGGTTCCTGTACTCATCTGGCTGGACCCCTCTGTAAGAACTGGTCAGCATTCGTTGCAAATTAGGGGGTCCGGAGCTTTAACAAACCTAACGGCGTTAGAGGGATGTTTCGCAGTTCTCTTTCACTGCCGGGTAGTATTAGTCAGACTGTCGGTGGTGACTGCAACACACTGGTTGGGGGATGGTGAGGATTGGCAAACGAAGCATTTGTTCAGGATTGGATCACTTCAATATAGTAACCACCTCTCTGAAAGGGACCAAAAGTTAATATGACCAGCGCGGCGGGTGGCGGGATTTCCTTTCCATCCGCCATCAATACCTGGGCATCCTGCCATTGCTGACGAGCGTCGTTTTTGGCAAAGAAACCCGGCCAGCGGTAATAAAAAGCCCGATAGCGATTTCCATCACGATCCCACTCATGAGTTAGGTCCGATGTTTGAAGTTGTGCCAGATCATTATCGAAAGCTTCAGTCAGGAAATTCCGGTTAATAAAGACATGTCTTGAAAAGGTCTTCTCGACCTTGAAGTCTGTACTGTTGCGAAGGGATTTCTTGATTTTGCTCCGCTTGATGACCTCCCTGTTTGCTGCCCGTGCCTGAAAAATACTCTTCTCTGCTTGCTTGTCTGCAGGCAGGTTCCGAGTGTTGAAGTAGGCTGGCAGAAGCTTCTCCAGCATGGAATCAAAATGTGGATAGGCCTGGGATAGAATTATCCCCAGTTGTTCATAACAGCTCTCTAAACTGAGGTGCTTGTTGTAGACGATGGCATCACCATCGATTGAAATCAGTCGGTCATCCGAAATCAGAAAGTTCCCAAGATGAAGATCATTCTGGGTGATCCCAGCCTGATGTTGTCTGCCGATGAGAGTAAACAATAGTGTAAATAAGTGAATCCTGTATTCGTCAGTGATGTGTTTATGCCACACGGTACGGAAGTTTTCTGCATCAGGGTAGAACTCGAGCACCAAGACATGGATGTTCTGATGGTCCCTGAATCCAAACTTTTCGAAGCCTGTCAGGTCGTTTGCCTGACCACTAAAGATTACGGTCGGGCATTCAATATCGTTTGAAGAGAGCAGATCGAGGCCATCGATTTCGCGGGCCAGATGTCGAATGCTTGAAAACGTCTTGACGAGTAATCGACGTGACGGTCCCGAAGCTTCTCCCTCAAAAACGAGCCGCTTCCCCTTCAGCATGCGTAATGGTGCTCGCAGGGTAATGGGAGTCAGCTGTTGATTAAGTTCTATGGTGATGACCGGTTGAGGTTCACCCATCAGGCCGAGTCCTCCAGCACCCTTGTGAAACCGTCTGCAAGATCATACTTTGTGATTTCATGCACATTCGCAATCTTCTTGCGCCTGTCTTTGTATCGTTGGAAGAACTGAAGTGGCTGTCGATAAACCCTGTCAATCAACGTTGCAATGATCTCACTGTCCTCGCCATAGATTTCCACGGTTAGACGAAGTATGTCCGGAAGATTTTCTCGACCCATGTCGCGAGCTGACCATCTGATGAGCTTTGCCAGTTCAATTGCCTTAAGATCAGTGATCGATTTAGATCCCTGACTTACACTCTCTTCAAAGTCTATGTAGTAGTCAGAGTCCTGCGTTAAGAAGATGTTGCCTGTATTGGGATCATGGTGAATGAATGCAAGATCCTGATGCTGTTGTACATACTTATGTCTTGAATGGAATTGCGCAATGATTCTCTGGAGCCGCTCTAGTTTTTCAGGATCTGGAATCTCATCAGAAGTGAGAAATTCACCGAGTGATTCTCCTTCAAGCCATTGAATAACCAGATAGGGTTGTTGTTCAGAGGGCAGGTTGAGGTCGGCTATCTCAGGTACCGGATACCCACCGGCTAACCAGGCCCTGAGCCTGGCTTCCTCGTTTTCTCGATGAGACAGGGAGTCTTTCCCCTGGTAACGTTTTAACAGCCAGGTGTTTTCACCTTCTGTCAACTTGGAGAGTTCGTTAGATGTATTTCTCAATGTCGAGATGGGTTCGATTTTCATGAACCGAATCGCTCATAGGGGTTTGATGACATAACCGATATCAGTTGCAAATAACGTAGGCCAGGTCCTGGTCTTTATAGCATCTTTAGAGGACAGCCTTTCAATAATTCGATATCCGGCACGTCTGAATAATTGCTCTACCTCGATGGGCGTCTGGAAGTTCTTATGGCTGGCGCTGATAGGTGGGAAATGCCCAAACAGGTACTTCAACCTATACTGATAGTAGGTAATATTGGGGATGACGACCACCAGACATCCATTTTCGGTTAGAGAGGATTTGGCCTGGCTAAGAAACTCTTCAGGATCATCCAGCCAATGCAGAACCATGCTGATTGTTATGGCATCAAATTTCTCTTCAAAGTCCGGGATACCGTTGTTCAGATTCGCTTCAACGATGTTGTGAGTATCAAAATCGTATTGCTCAATGGCATACCGGGACATCTCCACACCCCAGGTATTGAAATGCTTCGCACAGAGTCGATATTCATGACCGTCACCGACGCCACAAATTAGCACATTGCCGGAATCACCTACATTTATTACGACCAGATCTCGAATAAATCGATGCACACGCTTTTCAGATACGCGTCCTTCAGCTTCTCTTTCCCGCCAATAATTGTCAGCGCTGTCAACGCCGTAGGTTCTTATTTTTTCTTCAGCCATTTCGTACTTTTTTTTGATATTTGAGTTGAAGACTTCGCGTCAGATGGGCGCTTCCGGCGTACCGAGCATAGCACATATTCATTGGTTCCGGAGAGTGACCCTGATGAATGAAAATCCCTGGAAGGCAGGGATTTAGCGAGATGTACTGGACGTGAATGGATTGGGTTGGACACTTAATTGGTGGAGGCGGCGTCTACCGAATAGAGGTTGTATCCTATTGATTATAAATACAATTATATTCTCCGATATCAAATGTGCCCCCATATGTGCCCCCAGATTGTGCTTGTGTATCGCTGTTCTATATCGATTCTTGCTTGAAATCTGAACTGCCGCGTTCATTGCTTCGTTTTGATGTTGCTTGGCGGGATCCAGCTGTACTTTCTAGGGGCCCGGCTCACCGATCCGAGCCAGGCTAAAGCTGGCCAGCAAATGTTGTTTGCTTGCTGGGGCCCACGGCTCGCGGGCCAGGGGCTTGGGCCAGGTTGATGACAAATATCCAGTTAATCAGAGTTACCGCGGCCGAGAGCTACCTCCGAGTTGGAATGACGCCGGAGCCCGTACAAGGCGAGGGGCAGGTCGTTATAAACAGTTAAGAGTTATAATTTGGGAGCCTCGGTAACGTGGTGTGTATGCCGGGATAGACTGGAGCAACAATGAGCAGCAAAGTGTCTTTTAGAATTTAGTGCTAGTGGTCCCATATGGGCTGACGANATACACTGGCATCAAAGATGCCTCAATTGAAGGCGCTTATCCACTTATATCATTGTTCAGATTCTTGGGGTCACTTCTTATAGATAGCATGAGATTTCGCCTGTCCATTATCACACGCTCATGATTGATTGCTATTGGTTGGATTATACGCGTGCTATGTCGCTAGATCAGGCGGGTGTCGTCGAATGCTGCATACTTTTTCTGCGCCTTTATAACCTTCTCAATATAGTGGCGCGTCTCTTCGTAAGGTAGGTTGGCTTTTAGATGGTTATACACTTCGTCAGAGTTCATATTGTTGATCAGCTTGGCTGCTTCACGTACGTTTTTCTTACCCGTAAATGCCCTGGCAACATTGCCTGCACCGGTATTATATGCGGCGATTGCGCAGTATTTTCTGCTGACTGGATCTTCCACTGCCCGAAGGTACCTGCTCAGCAAGAGATTGAGATAGGCTGACCCCAACTCTACATTGTTGTCGGGTTGATAGAGGTATTCTGGATCTAGAAGAATCTTGTCCCCATAGACGAGATTATACGCATCCATGGCGCCAGACCGGGGAACCAGTTGCATCAGGCCGTAGGCGGGCACCGGGGAAGTAGCTCTGGGATTGAAACTGGATTCGGTTTCCATTATGGCGAACAGGAGAGAGGGGGGAATCTTCTGTTTCTGAGCTTCCGCGATCACCGAAGATTCGTAGCGGTCTGCCGACTGTTGCCGATAGTTCCTTGCCAGCGGGATCTCTACAACAACTTTGGTCTTGTTGTTGCCCAGAGGAATTACTGTTGTCGCGTTGTTAGCAGGTCGCGTTACATTCGATTGGGTGGAGAATGTTAATGCCTGACTCACCATCACCCCTATGTCAGCAGGATCAGGAATTGACTGGTCCATTCCGTTCAACACCGGTTGAGCTGCATCAATGGGCTGTGTACTGAGGTCTATAGCTTCTTCCGTTAGAGATTCACGAGCGTATACCACTGCTTGATCTTTATCTGCCAGATCAGCCAATGTATCCGTCCTTAGACTAGTGACAGCGTTCTGCATATCTGTGATGATGCTATCGGCCTTGTCACCGGGGTTGACCAGGCGCTCCAGTTTGACCACGCCAGCTTCAAAATCGATTTTCCGCCTAGTCTTCATGTCATCGCTGTAGTCGACCCACTCCTTCTTGCTTGGCAATTCGACCTCGTCCTCTCCCCACTCGGCTTCGATCTCTCTAGAGAATCTCTGATAAGCGTCTTCCATAGCCTGGTCGAGCAGCAGGAATTGCTCCTCTAGAGTCCGGTCTATTTTCTCAAAGTTCTCATCCAGCGAGCGATCCAGTGCATCAAAGGCGTCCTCTTCGGCGATCAGATCTGGGCTGGCTAGAGCTATCGACACGAAAAGTGTGACAGCAAAATGTCGAAAGAGACTAGGAGCTGACATCTTCACAAACTTCTAGTTGAACATCGGAATCTTGATCCAACATGGCGACTCTGGTCAGTTCTACCGGACTACGAATATCACTCTTCCCTGGTTCAGGAAATTTCCGTTCTGCGCATTGGCTTTGAAGATATCTACTGCATGCTCGTCAGAAACGATGATGTCTGATTCAGTAACGTCGGTGGCGGTCACCAGCAAAGGTGATGTGCCGATGACTTCCTGCATCGACTTTGCAGACTCCAAGTTCCTTGCCCAGTGTAGCCAGTCACCACCTTGCTTGGGATCAAAGTGACCCGGGCCATAAAGTTCCTTACCGGCGGAGGTTTTTACCCGAACGTCGAGATAGGGAAAGAACTGCTGCTTGGAGACATCGATTATCAAACCGGTGTAGGCACCGCCCGGTGCTTCGGCCTGGGATGGTGTCGCTTGCTCCTGCGCAGGCTGGTTGGGGCCATAAAGATCGGCTTCCAGAGTCTGTGGCAGAGAGCTGCGGACAATCTGGGTAAGGGTCGTTTTCTCCTTGCATGTGGGTAGTTCACTGTTGATGCAGACTGCCAGCTGAACTTCTGCCACGAATGTACCTTCCTCTTCCTGTATCGATTCATCCGTGACAAATGCACCCGTGAGCATCCCCTTGACACGATTGGCGATCTGGTCGCTCTTCAATTGAAAATTCTTGACGGTGGTACCCGAGGTGACTTTTACCCCTTCCAGAGTCTCCAGCAGGTTCCTTTGGGCGTCTACCTTGGCGGCTCGCCGAGCCATCATCTTTGCCTGGACCTTAGAATTGACATGTTCTATCGAAACCGTACCGAAACCGGTTGCCTCGAGCATGCCTCCTACCAGTGGACTGTCTTCTGCCACCAAGGTATTCGTCGTTACTACACAGATGGTTAACAGTATCGCTCGTCGAAATCTACACAACATCTCTCGCACCCTCGTACGTTTGTAAGCAATCGATCTATCTACGACTATATACATGTGCTAGCTAGTATACATACCTGTCAGCCAGTGGATCTATTTTAGCAGGTTCTCGAAGCGACGCAGCGGTCCGAGTACCCTGGTCGACAGTAAAATTTGTAAGAAATTCGTTATTTCTATGAGCATGTCCCAAACCTAAGGTATTAAACATTGAGGCAAGCTCTTTAATAACCTTCATACGGTAAAACATGTGTCACTCCTTCTTAGCCAGCAACAATCCCGAAAACTTCTTACCACTCGCCCAATCTATCGCCAATTCTGCCTCATGCTTTTCAGCAAAAGGGCCAATCATAACCCTGTGTATATCACCTACAGTCTCAACAAATATATCGGCGTTCAAATAGCCTTCAAGGATTGCTTCAGCCCTAAAGCTATTGGCGTTATCCAGCTTTGAAAAAGCCCCTATCTGGACATAATAGGCGTCAGGGGCTTCATTCGTCGGAGAGTCATAAGTATCCTTGAAAACAGTGATGGCAGATTTATAAAGGTTTTCATAGAAGGTGTAATCAATCTCCTTCACGCCATCAGTGACCTTAGCAACCACAACATCATGAGCGACCTCAGTAGCAGTCTCCCGCTCGTAAGCCAGAGTGGTAAGGACGATGCCTATAATAAAACCGATTAGGTATTTCATGCGATGGTTTCTACAAACATGAGAATTATTTAGACCAAACGATAACCGTAAACTTGGGAAATAGCTATGAAGTCAGTCTCTCAGCATCCAACCCCAAAGCCATTGTCCAAATGAAAGTGATTGGCATGGGCAGAGTTGTAATCTGGAGTAAAAATGTTGCTGTAACTTAGACAAGCAGATGCATATACCCTGTTTAGAATCTTTCCTTTAGTCGAATCTTCATTCCAATTGTGATATCGCATACCTGGCAGGAAGTCAGCTAAATCGACTCGTTAGATGTCCAGTACTTAGTTGATAAGTCCTGTGACTTTATCCCAACTCTGTTTTGGCAGAGTCTACAATTCGATCGATTTCCCGGGCGAGTCCTGGATCTATGGGGTCGGGTTCGTGTTCGGCCAGAATGGTTTTGACCAGGTCCCTGGCACTGTCAGCAAATGTTTGACTGCCCTTTTGTTGCCAGCCGTCCCAACTTTGTCGGGTCCAGGCCGGTCCGGACAGCCACAGTTCATGAAGAAAGTGATTGACCGTGTGCTCCTCTGCCAGAAAATTGCCAGCCGGTCCCACGACTTCGATCACGTCTTCAGCCAGGGTCTCCGCTGTCACGTCAAAGCCTCTCAAAATGCGCTTGAGATAATGTCCCAGTTCATTGTCCATATAGAGCCACAGAAGACTGCCCGCATGGTCAGTGCCGCAGATGCCACAGTGTCCGAACGTGTCCGCCCCGGCTTGCGCCCCGAGTAACAGGGTGGCGCTCTTTTCCATACCGGCCTGGGCATCAGGGACTTTGGCATCCGTAAGACCGACATTGATGTACACAGGGAAGCCATAGGACTGCGCCATCTGGACCATAGCAACACCCATGAGCCCCTGTTCCGGGGAACCGAACGAACAGATGCTGGTACGCGGGTCCATAATATGCGGAATACCACCGTAGGTCATCGGTGTGCCCGGACCCAGGAGTTGGGTCACTACAACGCCAGCCAGAATCTCTGCATTTTCCTGAGCCAGTGTCCCTGCCAGGGTGGCCGGGGCAGTACCAGAGGCCATGGCCATGGGGCCCACACAGACCGGTTGCCCGGCGTTCACAAATTCCGCCATAATATCCAGCCCATCTTCTGGTAACTGAAGCGGACTGATGGGTTCAAATAATGTCTCCACCATGGGGTATTCCCTTAGTGCAGAAGCGCCGCCTGCCACGGTTCGATACAATTCCAGGACGTACTTTGCACTGGCGCCGTTCTTAACCCAGCACCGTGTGGGCTTGCCAGTGGCCTTGAGCAGCTCTCCTGTTAGAAAGACGTCCCTGTAGGACTCCGGCACCTCTTTGGGCTGTGCCATGGAGCCGACGATGGTGATGTTCTCCAGGGCATCAGCGAGGGCCATGGCGTTGTAAGCATCACCAAGTGTGGCTTCACGTCGCTGTGCCGAGTCAAGGTCAATCCAACTGTACTGTCCCGGGCTCGACATCATTACAAAGTCACCATAGCCGAAACGTGCGGTTTTGCCCCTGTCCCGGCCATGGAGAATATACTGTTTGCCCGCTTGTTTTATGGATGCCATGACCAGTGACTCAGGAAGTCTGACGCGCTTGGCATGGGCATCCACAGTGGCGCCGGCCTGGGCCAGCAGATCCAGCAGATGATCGTGATGCACCACAATGCCCGTTTTTTCCAATATGTGAAGACTGGTTTTATGAATCTCAGAAATCTCGATATCGGATAGAACACTCGCTTTAAGTTTTGCCATCTAAAGTCTCTTTTGCACTGATTTCAGAATAATATCAGAAGGTTCTGACAAGTTAACTCAGCCAGATCGCAGAAAGCCGCTGCCAGAGTATAGGAACCATTAACACGCTATTCTGAGAAATCTGCAAATATGATTTGATAGCTACAGGCTATTTTCTATAGGACTGCAATGCCCGTTAACATTGCGCTGGCTGGCGGTATATTTCCGGAATCAATCTCCTCCCAACTACGGGTGTATTCGCTCAGAAGCTTTTACTCTGACCAGAAAATTTTGGAACTCTCAGGTCACCCAAGTAACAACCTGCTCCAAGTCTCGTTGTCGTTCGAAGTTGTTAATGGGAGCTTCAAGATCGGGATACCCCAGGGCAGTACCAATAACGAGACGTTTGTTGTCTGGTACGGGTAGTATTTTCCGGACAATATCGGCATACATGACCGATACAGCCATAATGCAACTCCCCAGGCCTTTGTCACAAGCCAGGAGACTCACGTTCTGCAGAATTAGTCCCACATCCAATACGGCATATTCCAATGACAGCTGTTTATCCACCATAAAATAGAGCAGGACAGGTGCATCAAAAAAGGAAAACATATGACTGGTGTTTTGGAGGCGGCCCTCCTTGTCATCACGATCGGTCGCTTGTGATTCCAGAACGGCTTTCCCAATCTCCCCGTAGCGGGCCTTGTGAGCATCCGGCCATACTTCAGGGAAAGCAATCTCTGGTTGAGCTTTCTGGCCGGCAAACAGCGCTTTTTTATTTTCTTCTTTGAGTTTTGTAAGCTTGTCACCCGTGACCACCATCATCTCCCATTGCTGGGTATTCCCCCAGGAAGGCGACCATACTGCTTCTGCGATGATATCCTGGATGACTTCGTCGGGTACGGGCTTAGGTAAAAACTGACGGATACTTCGTCTCTGTCTAATCGAGTCGACTAACTGCATCTATGTCTCCGGATACTTTTTTCGAATTTGGTATGTTGTAGAGTGCCAGAGTGAGTCAGGAGGGGCTAGTTTTACTTTCTAGTACAGTTTGGCAGTTATTGCCGTTGTACCCGGATGAGTAGTTTTCTGTAACCCCGTAACGTTCAGAGGTGTCTAGTAAATTAGAGGCGATTCACATCTTCGTAGCATAAACCATGCGCTCAATCATCATTGATGGCAGCTCGCGTCCGGTTGGCTTCATATACCGTTCTGCCAGCTCGTCATAACCAAGATGTTCCATGAATCGCCAACCGTACTCACTCAGGAAATTGTCTACTTCCTCTGGATCAAACCCAAAGAGCCATTGCTTGTTCTTGATGATTACCTCCGTGTAAAACTTCTCTAACCCGTACAGATTCTTACCTTCAATAAAATCTTTTCGCACATAAGTGAAAGTTAACTGGCTGCCTGCAGGGGCCTTAGAAAGGAATTCGAAGGTTCGGCGGACAGCCGCTTCTGTCAGATATTGCGAAACCGCCTCCCAGATAAAAAAGGTTTTGTTGTCCCCTGCATAACCCTGCGTCCTCAGTACGTCACTAACATCTTGTTCCATAAAGTTTATCGGTACGAGGGTAACGTGAGCGGGAATCGCCTCTAACGCTTTTTTAACGCCCTTTCCTTTGCTTTTGATATTGCCTGGCTGATCAACTTCCCAGACGGGTACAGCGCTCAACGCCGGTAAGCGGTAAAGGCGAGTGTCAAAGCCTGCGCCCAGATTGACGATGGACGCCACTTGCCCATCGGAGACAGCCACAACAACCTTATCGTCAATATAGCGTTTGCGACACATCATCGCGCTCCAAATGCCTGCGGCTTGCTTCTCCGAAATATTGATAAGCCAGTCACGTAAAGCGGGCTTCTGAAACAGTTTGATCAACCACTGATAAAGGGACGGCATGATCTTCAATGCCAAATCATCATGGATGACACGTTGTTCGCTGGAGAAACTTTGCTCAACCGCCACCATAAATGTGGGGACAACGCCGGTTTGTGCAGCGGGTTTGGTGTCAAACTTTTCTTGTGTTTGTGTCATGACCTATTCTGCAGCCCGACTATTTATCAACTTGGCTCGTTGTGTAATGAGATCTTACAGAAAGTCAGCGAGGGGTGCATCGCGGTCTTTTTTGAACTTTCAAAACTTAGTGGGTTAATGGGTTACTGTGCGTCGTCAGCCTATAGCGGACCACTAGCACTACATTAAAAGATACACTTCTGCTAGTTTAAACTGAAGCAGAGGAGTTTCAAAATGAGCATGTCAAATACAGAAAAATACGTTAAGGATATTCGGTGCAAGGCCCGTACAGCTTCATTCCCAGAAGTGGTCTATATTAACAGCTTGCCTCTAGCTTCCAGGCGTTAGATAGTGCTTCACAGAAGCAGCCGAATCGTTGTCTCTGACTTCCATTTTGGCAATAGCCTCCAGATGCACCTCATTAGGACCGTCTCCAATACCCATGACCCAGCTCCAGGTGAGCATT
>PBRC01000008.1 GCA_002725285.1 Gammaproteobacteria bacterium
CGGATTAAAGTGTGTGCCGGAGACAGGACCAGGGATTAGAATCAAGGCCGCCGGAATTGCACCCGTTGGAATCGTCTTGCCGAGCAGGGCGATCGCTACTTTACCGCCCGCAAGATTTTCGGCCATGATGCCAGAACCGACGACAGTTGTGAGGAGGAGCAGGCTACCGATAACCTCAGCAGAAAGTCTTCGGGTCATGGGATACCTTCACAGGCAAGCAAAGACGGCATCAGTCAGGAGCCTGGATCGGGGTTTTGCAGCAGCATCCGCTTGCATCTGGTTCATTGCATAGCCGAACGCTATTTGTGAATCCCGGTCCGCGTATCCCATCGAACCACCTGCACCGGCATGCCCGAAAGAATCGGGATTTGGACCATAGGCATTGTCGGTATTTAAGATGAATCCTCGTGCCCTGCGTGTTGGGGTGCCAAGCACAAGATCGATCGTATCACCCACTTCATTTTGAGTTGCCAGATCGATCGCTTCCTTGCTGATGATTCGCCTGCCGTTCAGCTCACCATCCATAGACAAGGCAGCATAAACCGTTGCGATTCCACGTGCGCTGGCCTGGCCATTTGCGGCTGCAATCTCTGCTTTGCGCCATTCGCTGCTGCAGGCGTCTCTGAAAGGTTTGATGGATGGATTGAGCAGGGCAATCGGATAGAGCTCCGGCATCTCTACGCTGTTAGCCGTGGCCTTAGGTTTTTTACGCGCCCGGTTTGGACCAACCAGGGTTGCACAACGGTCAAACTCACTTTCTGGCAATCCAATATAGAAATCGGCATCCAGTGGTTCTCTGACTTTTTCATTAAAGTACTGTCTGAGGGTCTTTCCAGTGATCCGCCTAACGAGTTCACCTGGCAGGAAGCCCCATGTCACGGCGTGATAGCCCGCACCTTCACCGAGAGGCCAGAGGGGTTTTTGTGCAGCCAGGAGGTTGACCATCTTATCCCAGTCGTAAAGATCCGAAACTGAAAGTTTCGACTCGACTCCACATAAACCCGCTTGATGAGACAAGAGTTGGGCGATAGTCACATCCTGCTTACCTTCAGCACCGAACTCGGGCCAGTAGTCGATGACTTTATCTTCATAGCTGACCTTACCTTCATCCACGAGTACGGCAAATGCCAGAGTCCCCATTCCTTTTGTGGTGGAATAGACATTGACGAGTGTGTCGGCCTGCCAGCGCTGAGTGAATTCCGGGTCCTTAAACCCACCCCACAGATCGATTACCATGCTGCCTTGATGGTACACACAGAGACTGGCACCAATTTCGATGTCCTGCCAGAGATCGGCGAATACTGTTTTTACGCTTTCAAATTGAGGATTTACCTCACCGTGAATAGTGACTTCCATAATTTGTACATGTTCACTGTTAATAGAATTAAGATGCCAAGAAGCTGATTGATACTATCACAGCTCAAGTTCGGTGAGTGGCTATGCGATAATGCGATCCTCATCGCTTTATGGAAATTAAGTTGGAACAATCTGAGGTTGTGCTTGAGCAAACCCGGCAACTGAGTTCGAGTACCGGGGAATTTCGCTTTGTTCGAGTTGACGGAAAGAATGTTGAATTCAGACCAGGTCAGTTCTTTCGATTTGTATTCAAGGACAATCAGGGTGAGTTTGAGCGAAGCTACAGCCTGTGCAATCAGGTAATGGATGTTCCGTATCTTGATCTTCTCATTTCAAAAGTTGAGTCTGGGCGCGCCACAGAATTGCTTTTTGCCAGTGAACAGGGATTGACGGCTCACGTGACAGGTCCTTATGGACGCTTGCTGGTGCCGGAACCATTGCCGAAGCGACTATTCATGGTAGCCACCAGCGTTGGTATTGCGCCCTATATACCCATGTTGACCCGGCTTTCTCCGGCCCTTAAATCGAAGCAGGTAGAAGTCCATTTTCTTTACGGCACAAGAGAGCACAACGAGTTTGTCTTCGGTGATGTTTTGGAAAAGTATAGTGAAGATCACCCTGACTTTCATTTAAGCGTCTGCTACAGCCGCGTGATGCCAGACGAAGCAAGAGAATTTGAATATCAGGGTTATGTACAGGCACGCCTGAAGAACCTGGATCCGGATCCCAAAACAGACCGGGTTCTGCTTTGTGGTAATCCGCACATGGTCGATGAAACCTATGACTGGCTAAAGGAAACAGGATTTGGCGTAAAGCATGTCACCCGTGAGAAATACGTGTTTGCAAAAGAAACCCGATCAAAAAGCAGAACATCCCTGACCGATGAGCACAAGAAACTGATCGCTGAGAAGATGAAGAAGTACCAGTCGTAGCGTTCGCTTAAGATTCAGTACAGGCCCAGTGCCAGGGTTCATAGGTGATGCTGCTGTCATTATTCTGTGGGTATGACAGATGAAAATGAAACCTGTGAGCGTTAATCACTAACCACGCAAAGGCATCGGTATTTTCGAAATCCTCTTCAAGGGGTTCGCAATCCAACGTTGTCAGATCGAGCGCCCGACCCGTGTGATGCTCACTGTAGCCCGGTATGGCATTGACCTTCAGAATGTCATCAATGACCTGTCCCGACGCTAGTTTCTTCTGAATAAGATTACACTGGTAGTCAACAGAGCGAAATGCAGACACCAACTGCAGCACAATACCATCGTTAGCCGCTGCCTGTTTCATGGCCTGCCAATGTGTCAGCGTCCGGGCTGTCATGCGTTGGGGACGATCGGAAATATCCATTTCTGCTTCAACCAGCTCGTCCGTTTCAATCTGGACAGGCAGTTGACAACTTGTACAGTGCTGAGCCGTAATTCCGAGCAGATCCAGACGCGTTTCGAGTTCCCCGGGTTTCATAGAGTTATTACGCCGATGATCATCGCACTAAGTGCAGCAATGAGAAAAAGAATGTTGTAACTGGTGAATAGTAGAACGTGCTTGATACTGGTTAAGAACCATCCTTCTCCATAGAGCCGTCTCAGACTGAGAAACAGGTAGATGGGAACCCACAACAGAATGGCGATGTGTACCATTCGCACGACCCCGTAATCTGGTAGCAGATCAACAAAGGCCTGGAGCAAAACCGCGATATACGCGATATAGATAAAGCAGTGATTATGAACTGCAAGCACCAGATGTTCAGTATAGAAGTGGTCGCTATTTATGTAGACAATCTTCAGCAGGAAAGCAAATAGAGGCAGCAGACAGAATATGACCGGTGGCGCGAAATCGATAACCATGTCGACGATCTGATCAGGGTTTTCCTCTACCATTCCTTGTGCCTTCTTAGCCTGGGTTTTTTCGTGACTTGGCCAGAGCTTACATATGCTGTTTGAATTCAGGTCACTGACAAGATGGTGATCTGGCAGTGTACTACGCCGCTAAAAAGCATCAGCGTTACTTATGTTATGCAACAAACTCGGTCAAATGATGATCGGTATTACCAAACTGTGAATCAATAACCGTCAATCGTTTGAAGTAGTGCGCGACTCGGAGTTCTTCAGTCATTCCCATCCCGCCATGCAGCTGCACGGCATTTTGTGCCACGAATCGAGTGGACTTGCCGATGAGATATTTCAAAGCGTGGATGGTGCGCTGGGTTTCCGCCGAATCCTGGGATTCCAACATGGTGGCTTTCATACACAGTGATTTGGCCAGGCTGTACTCCATGAACATTTCAGTCATGCGATGTTTCAGTACCTGGAATTCACTTAATGGATGATCAAACTGCTCTCTTTGTTTGGTGTAAGCAATGGTGTCCTGATACAGAACTTCCATGGCGCCGACGGCTTCTGCTGATAATGCCAGGATGGCGCGATTGGCAATTTTCTGCACCAACGGGAAGCCCTTGTCGAGCTCACCGAGGACGTTATCAGAAGACAACTTAACGTCTTTGAATGTCACCTCGGAGGCACGCAAACCATCAACGGTTGGATAATCCGAGCGTGAGATTCCTTCTGCATCAGCATCGACTACAAATACGCTAATGCCATCTGTGTCCTGTTCGGATCCACTGGTTCGTGCTGTAACGATTAGCTTGTCCGCTGACCGGGCATTGAGTACTACTGACTTTGTCCCATTCACCAGAAAGAAATCGCCATCTTTCTTTGCTGTTGTAACGATATTATTCAGATCGTGATGAGCCTGCTGTTCCGCGTAGGCGAATGAGGCGATTGTACTACCGTCCATAATGCCGGGCAGCAGATCAGCACGTTGTTTTTCATTTCCACCTTCGGAAATTGCGGTGCCAGCCATGACGATAGTAGCTAGAAAAGGTTCTACCACGAGTCCCTTGCCGAATTCTTCCATCATGACCATGGTATCGACAGGTGTACCACCAATACCCCCGTCTTCTTCTGCAAACGGCATGGCGAGCCAGCCGAGTTCTGCAAACTGATTCCAGTGCTCTCGAGAAAATCCTTCATCGGTTGCGGTGAGTTTATTCCGCTCGCTAATATCGTACTTGTCGCTGACAAACTTCTGTACGCTGTCTCGTAACAGGACTTGTTCTTCGGTATATGAGAGATCCATTGACTTACCCTAATCCTAATACGTTTTTGGAGATAACATCTTTTTGAACCTCGCTTGCCCCGCCATAAATGGTGGTTGCTCTGGCACCGAGGTAACCGCTGGTGGCTCCTTTTGCAAAGGCGGGTCCGACAGGATTGCCCCAGGCAGCCGCGTAGATTCCGGAAGATTCGAGGTTCAGTTCAGAAATGCGCTGCTGAATTTCAGTTCCCTTCAATTTCATGATTGAGGATTCCGGGCCAGGATCACCGCCAGCGGAAACCTGGGCCAGAGACCTCAATTCAGTGAATTCGAGCGCCAGTAATTCGGCTTCAAGCGCACCGATCTTGTTTTTAAAGACCGGGACGTCCAGAAGCGTGCCATCCCCAACTTTAATGCTGCTTGCATTTTCCTTTGCTTTCTCCAACGCGAGTACAGAATTCTGTATGCCAGCCAGTCCGGTTCTCTCATGGATAAGAAGCCCCTTCGCATAGGTCCAGCCTTTTCCTTCTTCACCAATCCTGTTTTCGACCGGGACTTTGACGTCGGTGATATAGACCTCGTTGACGGTATGACTGCCACCCAGGGTAATGATGGGTTTCACTTCGATGCCGGGATCATCCATGGGGATCAGAAGGAAAGTGATGCCTTCCTGCTTGACACCCGTACTCGATGTTCGAACCAGACAGAACATCCAGTGGGCAATGTGAGCGAGTGTAGTCCAGATTTTCTGACCATTAACGATATAGTGTTTGCCGTCTTCAGTGAGTTCTGCCTTGGTTTTGAGGTTGGCAAGATCGGAGCCTGCGCCGGGTTCTGAATATCCCTGACACCAGTTGACTGAACTGTCGCGAATGCCGGGCAGGAATCTGTCCTGCTGCTCTTTGCTGCCATAGTTCATCAAAATGGGTGCAAGCATGCCGACACCAAACGGCAACTGAGGCGGTGTCGAGTTCTTAGCCATTTCGTTGTCAAAAATGTAACGCTGGGTTGGGGTAAATCCCGGACCACCAAATTCAACCGGCCACTTGGAAACATCCCAGCCACCTTTCTTGCGAAGTGCTTCAAACCATTCGCCGCGCTTGGTCCAGAGGTCCATGCCCTTGGGCAGGTTATTCTCAATAAAATCCTGGACTTCTTTCTCGAAGTCAAGATCCTCCTGACTGAATTCAATATCCATGAGGTGTCCTAATAATTTGGGTTCATGGGACCATGATAGGGTCAAAGCAGGGAAGTGACAACATGCTGCTCCAGGAGCGAATAGATCAGGATAAGCAGAGTGAATATATTTTAAAGCGACTCGACGAAGGCTTCGGTTTTACGGTCTGCTGCAAAAAAGGTTTCTATCCTGATTTCCTGAAGGGTGACATCCTGAGGTGTGCCGAATGTGGAAATCATCATGAAGAAACTTAAGGTTAGATCGCCTTTTTTCATGCCGAAGGCAAGATAGGGTTTGTAGTCAGACAGGGTAAAGTGAGCGTCAGGAATACCTGGATACTGTCTTATTTCGTCTAACAGTTCCTTTGCTTCATTGTTGTATGGATTATTTGCCAATTCACTGGTGAGTTGATGGGGGAAGCAGGCGGCCAACTCTTCCCAGTTTGTGCTGTTGGGTTTCAGGCCTTCTGGGTGAAGTGACAACCGTAGAATGNTGAGTTGCTTACCGGGTGATATGTCGTCCCAGATCGTAATGGGAGAAAGCAGTAGTGAAAATACTTTCAGATTTGCATCATTCATCATCAGTATGTTCCAATTTCTGTCGATGTCGATGTCGATGTCGATGTCGATGTCGATGTCGATGTCGATGTCAATGTCGATGTCGATGGCGGGGTAGGGTTCGTGCTGTTTCAGCATGATCTCAGGGGTGTGTCGAGCCTGTTCGAGTTCAGACTCATCTAAGGCTGAATGGGCATAGACAGCAGCAAATCCCGCAGAATTGAGTAACGCATTCTATTCACGAAGTGGTAAATCCAGAGTTTTTGAAAGTAGAATCACCATATCCCGGCTGGGTGATGATCGTCCTGATTCAAGAAAACTAAGCTGTCGCTGAGAGATTCCCGCTTCGAGCGAAAGATTCGATTGACTCAGTTTGCGGATCTTCCGCCAGTTCCGAAGCAGGTCGGGGAACAGGGGTTTGCTCTGGATGCTTGTGCTGGTCATGCCACTGCTCCGATTGGAAATAACCGGGTTTAGATCCAAGCGAGTAACAAAACTATTACGTAACGGGTAGTCAAACCTGGTACTTCGTCGCAGGGGATCGCATGAGACCTGCCTAGTTGGGTTTGACAGGCAGACATCCAGCCTGGACAGTACGATTCAGTAGTATTTCGCAGAATCTCAAAGCCTCCGTATGGGAGAATGGTCCTATCTGTAATCGGTAGACGCGACGATCGGGATTGTCCGAGAGGGCAAATAACGGCTCGAGATCGGCAAATAAATCGGGATGGGTGTGACGCAGTAAATCCCATAGTCTGCGAATTGATTCCCGGGTCTTCATGGCACCGAGCTGAATCCGGTAGGTTTCATCCAGATCAACGGTTGCAGCTGGATTCGATTCTGAACCGGCAAGTCTGACACTGTTTGGTAATCGGAAATTCCAGTTCGTTGACCAGGGTTCAAGGGCCCGTGCTGCCCGTTTTTCTTCGGCGTATTCAGCATTGAGTTGGTAAAGCATGTCGACAGCTCGGTCGAAACCTTGTTCGGCAGCCAATTTCAACCAGTTCACTGCCTTTTCCTTATCTTGAGCAACGCCAAGACCTTCTGCGTACATGAAACCAGTATGAAACTGTGCGGGTGGATAGCCTAGTTGTGCAGCAGTCAGATACCACTCGAACGATTGATTGAGATCCTGTTGTGTCCCTTCGCCATACTTATACATTAGACCAAGTATGGTCTGTGCACGTGGATCCCCTTTACCGGCAAGGGTACTGAAAGCTTCAAGAGCAGCAGGATAGTTTTTCTGTCTGTACAACTCCGCTGCGACATCGAATTCTGCCTTCGCGGGATTGATCGACATTAAAAACAGCATTGGGATCAGCGCGAGAATGCTGATCCTATTTGCCCCGGCGTTCATTGCCACGTTTGAAGTTCCTTGTAGTTTTTGCCATGACCAACTGTTGTCCATCGTGATCCTTGCCAGACGTCTTCGCCAGGAATTTTACTGCCCTTACACCTTTCAAATGGGTTACCGGTTTATTATCGAGGCTATCGTCACTTTGCCTTCTTTTCGAGATTCAAAGTGAAAGTTGGTATTTATGCTCATTTTCGATCTGAACCTGGAGTCCCTGGGTATCATAGTCCAACGGATTGTTTTTGTTGAATACCTAATAAAACAATATAGTGAATGAAGTTGAACCTGATGGAAAACTGTATGCAAGGCACTATCTGCCGCTGAGCCGATATCTGATGAAACTTCTGCGTTGACCAGAGATGCTGGAAGAGGTCGTCAATGATACGATGTTCGTGGTGTGGGAGCGCGCATCGAGATTTGAGGGGCGCTCAAAAGTCTCGACCCTGGCTGCAGGAATTGCCTGCCTAAAAGGAATCAAGGCACTGGATTGAATCAAGAAGACACCTGATCAGTTGTCTGAGCCGCTTTCTGATGCCAACAATATAGAGGAAAAATCAATTTAATCAGCCGGTTAGGAGTAGAAGACTGGCTCAGGCAAGGGCTTGATCTGATCTCAGCAGATCAACGGTCCGTAGTGGAACTCACCTACTTTTATGGCTATTCCTATCAGGAAATAGCGACCCTAATGAAGGAAAGGGAGCCTAAACTGACAAGTTCCGAGTTGATTCTCCGGTTGCATGATTCTGCCCCTGCCCCTGGGACAGTTGAAGCTATTCCCATGGTCGATATTTGCCATGCGGTCATACGGATTGAAGATGAGGAAGTTTGCACCCAGCGAGCCATTAGGCACATTCAGTAAACGTTAGCCTGCCCGAACTGCCAGGGATTAGTTGATTCTTTTAAACTGCTGATAAACGTAGTCGATATTGGATTGAAAAAACTCCTCTGCCACCAGTTCGAATTCATCAGTTGGAAATGTGGGGAAGAANACGTCGCCATTGATTTCTGCATTAATGGTTGTTAAATGGACGATGTCCGCCTTTGAAATAGCCTGTCTGTATATCTCGCCACCACCGGTGATGAATATCGGCTTACCGGATTGATGAGCCATCTCGAGAGCCAGATCAAGGCTGTTCGCGACCTGACAGCCTTCTTGTTGATAGTCTTTTCGATGAGTGACGATGATGGTAGTTCGACCTGGTAGAGGTCGACCTATGGATTCGAATGTCACGCGACCCATGATCAGCGTACCGTTCATCGTGATGCGTTTGAACAGTTCCTGCTCGCCTCTGATACGCCACGGGATTTCGGTACCTTTCCCAATGACGTTTTTGTTTGAACGTGCAGCAATAATACTGACGGTCATCACATCTGCTCAACAGTTTCGATTCCGAGCAGGTCCAGACCTTGTTTCAGAACGCGGGCAGTCGTATCAGCAATCAACAGGCGACTCTCGCGCACTGGGCCTTCAGCATTAAGAATCGGGCATGATTCGTAAAAAGACATGAAGATTCCGGCCAGTTCGAACAGGTAATTGCACAGAATATTTGCCTGATAGTCCTCGGTGACTGCATCAATGGCTTCGACGAACTGCAGCAGCTTTAAACCGAGTTGCAATTCAGTCGGCTCTTTGAGTGTAATGCTGCTCTCGAGTGTTGAGGGATCTATATTTGAACGTCTGAAGATACTGCGAATTCGAGTATAGGCATATAGGAGATAGGGTGCCGTGTTTCCATCGAACGATAACATCGTGTCCCAGTTAAAGATGTAATCCGTGGTTCGATTCTTAGTGAGTTCAGCATACTTAAGCGCACCTACGCCAATCACCTGAGAAATCCTGCTTTTTACATCGTCCGCGAGTCCGGGATTTTTGACTGACACCAGTTCATATGCCCTGTTAATGGCCTCTTCAATCACATCTGCAAGCTTGACATCAGCACCGTCTCGGGTCTTGAAGGGCTTGCCATCCTCCTTGAGGATGACGCCAAATGGCAAATGTCGGAATGACTGTGACTCATCCAGGTACTTTGCCTCTCTGGATATGGCGAATAGTTGCCGGAGGTGAAGTGTTTGACGAGCATCGATAAAGTAAAGGGCTTCGCCGACTTTCAGGTTTTGAGCGCGAAATCGAACGGCTGCCAGATCTGTAGCCATGTATGGAAATCCACCGTCCGATTTCTGTACGATCGCTGGCAGCGGTTTGTCGTCCTTACCTTTGAACCCATCGAGGAAGACACATTTTGCACCATCTGAAACCTCGATCAGCCCGAGTCGATCGAGTTCGTTCACTACAGGTATGAGGTCATCGTTGTAGCTGCTCTCGGCCTTGATATCCGCTCTTGTCAAGGTGATGTTCAGTCGATCGTATACTGTCTGGCAGTGGCTAACTGACTCCTCGATGAATTGTTGCCACAATTCCAGGCACTGGGGGTCACCATTTTGCAAACGCACGACATACTCTCTTGACTGCTTCGCGAACACTTCATCCGATTCACGCAAAGCACTGGCTTTCCGGTAGAAGACTTCCAGATCTGATAGCTCAGTTGAGAGTTCTTGTCCCTCCTGGCCGATGAGATCCATGTATGCCAGCAAACTGCCAAATTGCGCACCCCAGTCACCCATGTGATTCGCGCGGATGACGGTGTGGCCAAGAAATTCCAGTATCCGTGCAGCTGCATCTCCGATGGTTGTGCTTCGGAGATGACCGATGTGCATTTCCTTTGCCAGATTAGGTGCGGAATAGTCGATTACCGTTGTATTGCTTTTCTCCCTGACGACTCCCAGCAGCTCATCTTTTCGCAGCTTAGTCAGCTCGTTGGAAATGTAACTATTGTCAAGATGAATATTGATAAAGCCCGGTCCGGCAACCTCAACTTTTTCTGCCTGAGGCAAATTGAGTGATTCAACCAGCGTACCGGCAAGTTCACGCGGATTCATGCCAATCTGCTTTGCGGCATCCATAACGCCATTTGCTTGGTAGTGACCAAATGCCGCTTTTTGAGACTGCTTGACGATGGCCGGGCAATTCGATGCACCGGCGGCACTCAGGGCCGAGTCAATCGTTGATTCCAGTTGTTGTTTGATGTTCATAGAATGTTCATGGCATAGAACTATCGAATTTATTCCCGCCGCAAAAAAGCTCGCTATCTTAGCTCAATTCCAGGTAGTTGGTGTACATATTTGAAATTAATATCTATCTGTGGTTTCGGTATCCTGACTAGTTGAAGCCGACTTGCTGCTGGCTATCAATAGTCGATGACTTGTCCAGCACGCTGCGTATTTTTTTGCGCAGCCATTCTGGGTGATAGGGTTTTTGAATGAACTCTAATCCCCGTTCGAGAATGAAATTTGTGTGTATGCCCTGGTTCGANTAGCCGCTGGTNAAAATGNCCTTGATGTCTGGTTTGATNGTCTGCATTTTCTGAAGTACTTCCAGACCGCCCATTCGNGGCATGACGACATCCAGAATGACCAGATCAATTTTNCTGGCAAATTCCCGGAANGTGGANATGGCTTCGAGNCCATCGACGGCTGAGAATACCTGATAACCCGCTTCTTTTAAGATGATGCAGGCAAGATCGCGTACCTGCCGATTGTCTTCGACGATCAGAATTGATTCATGGCCGCCAATAGTGGTGACTTCGAAAGNCGCNTTTGGTTCTGTCACTTGCCCTTCAGCCTTCGGGAGAAAAACCTTGAAGACAGAACCTTTGCCAGCTTCACTATTAATAGTAACAAAACCGTTGTGCTGCTTGGTTATACCAAATACCACCGACAACCCCAGACCCGTTCCTAATCCTTCCGGTTTGGTGGTGAAAAAGGGTTCGAAAATTCGTTTCTGCACTTCATCAGACATGCCAAAACCAGAATCTTCTACCTGAATCACTGCATAGGTGCCCAACCTGGCATCGCTGTGCTTCTCAATAAAGTCATCTTTGATTTCGAACTCGTGACAGGTGATCGTGAGATCACCGCCCTGTGGCATCGAATCTCTTGCATTAACTGCCAGGTTTACGAGTATTTGCTCGATCTGTCCCTTATCTGCCAGTACCTTGAGTGACTCGGCCTGCGATTCGGGATTGAACTCTATCTGGATACTTTCCGGCAACAGTCTTTGCAGCATTGATTTGAGTCCATCAATCAACTCGCGAAGGTCCAGGACTGATGGTTCAATAATTTGCCGTCGGCTGAATGCTAACAGTTTATGAGTCATCTCAGCGGCTCTTTTTCCGGCTAGTTTAATTTCTGAAAAGTAGTGGGTCTGATCTTTATCCAGGTTCTGTTTATTCAGACCAAGTTCTGCATAACCGTTGATGGCAACCAGCAGGTTGTTGAAGTCATGTGCGATACCCCCTGTCAATTGACCAATGGATTCCATTTTTTGTGAAGCCAGTAGTTGTGATTGCAGCTGGCCTCTTTCAATCTCATCTTGCTTCCTCTGGCTGAGATCTCTGGCGATCCCAATGAAGTAAAACCGACCGAGTCGTTCGTGTTTGGCAAAGGAGATTTCTAATGAAAGATCTTCGTTGTTGGCAGTGATACCAGTCAGAGCGACATTTTCGTTTGACAGCTGCTCCAGTTCCAGGGGCGAGGTGCTGAATGCCTCTGGGATAATAGTCTTTACGGACATCCCGACCAGTGAATTTGTGGAATACCTAAATATCCTGGCTGAGGAATTGTTTGCGAAGGTAATATAGCCATGATCGTCAAATGTGAATATCGCATCCTGTGCCGTTTCTGTGATGACTCGATAGTCTTCTTCGCTTCGATAAAGTTGGTCCTGTATATGTCGTCGTTCTGAAATGTCTCGCGAAACCCCTACCAGGTGTTCTGGTCTGCCACAGTTATTAAGAATAAAATTGGCTTTGTTTTCAATCCAGATCCTGGATTTATCTTTGCAGATGAGTTCTGTTTCAAAGGTAAATGTTTGGTCCAGGTCCTGATCTGTGCTCTGGACTGACGGCTCTAAGAAAGCTTTGATCCTTGCTATTGATTCTTCTGGAAAGAGATCCTGAATCTCAATCTCATTCGCTTCTTGCTCACTGTAACCTGTCAGATGGCATAGCGAAGGACTCAAGTATTGGAAGTTCAGATTAAGGTCAAGCGTCCAAATAACATCGGAGACATTGTTTGCCAGCAGCCGGTATTTGTTTTCAGTTTCAGCGGCGCGGTTTTCTGTCTGTTTAAGCTTTTGAGTTTCGGTCTGCAGTTCGCGGTATTTTTCGAGCAGGGAGTCATAGGTACGATTCAACTCGAGGGCAGAGTCTCGCTGGATCAGAGGCCGGGATAAAAAACGGCGAATAGACGCAAAAAAGCCGCCGTAGGGTTGATAGTAGACGTCAAAGTCGGCACCCGAGTGGTGATGATGCAGCTGGACTTCCGCATCTGAATAACCGAGAGATGCGGGGAGACCGGTCATTTGACCTGCCAGTATCAAATGAAACGATCGGCAGGGGGTTAATCCCGATTTCATTTTCAGACCGATTCTGAGGTGTCCGGCAATTGGTTGTGACATCGTCAGTTCACAGGGAAAGAGCTTTGCAACAAATCCCATGGGACCAAATGCAGCGCTGTATTGCCCGCGAACTGAATACAACAGATAGCCGATGATCCGATAGATCTTCATGTTTCGACTGTCCCAGGATTTGCGAGCTGCTTCTCGGATCTCTGCTTCAGAAAGATAGTTCAGGAAATTGTCGCAGAAGGTGCTGAAGCTCTGCCAATCGATAAAACGGGCTGGGTTTTGCAGGTGCTCACGGGCGTAGGGAACATTTCGCAGAACACGATTTACATCAAGTTTCTTAGAGGCACACAGATCAAAGCACCAACCGATATTNCGGCAGGAGACATCTGCAATCCTTGCCGAATAGCCTTGCTCATCCATAGCTCGCTCATCCATAGGGAGTAACCAGCTGTCAGTAAGGTGTTATGTCTGATTCATAGTATGGGTGCAGCGAGGTATGGTCAAGAAGTCTGTGCCGACTTCAACAAGGTTTCNGCACGTTTGTAGATTTCTGTAAAACTGCTGGCTTCTACCGCACCTTGATCGGTAATTTGGAATACGCCTCGTTCGATGCGTTGAAACCACCCATAGTGATTGTTGACCAGAATACTGTACGTCTTTTCACCTGTACCGAGGAGCTTAAGTGTCTTTGAAGAGCTTGGGCCAATGTGGTTGAGGAAGCAGGCGATCAAAATAGCGTTTTCCTTGTACGCTGTCATGAGCTTCTGCTTGTTGACTCCCCCTGTGTTATAGCTGCCGCTGCGACCAGCCACTTCCTGGATGATGGCTTTTCGGGTTCTGGTGACTTTGCGGCGTTGCGCAGGTAATGGATCAAATTGTTTTAAAACCTTTGTGCCCATCGGACCGCAACTTACCTCCAGGAGACCAAGCTCCAGTCGTTTGATGACGCGTTTGATACCACGCCAGTGTCGGTTCTGCCTTTTTGGGGATGGTACAGCGACGTAAACACTGTCAGAAATGGTTTGCCGTTGAGTGGCCTGAACCAGCAAAGTCATGTTAACGCTGGTTTTTAACTCAACCACGATAAGTTCGTCATCCTTCGTCGCAATAATGTCGCAGTTTTTTACTTCGGCCTGAACCTGATAGCCGTGGGTTTCCAGATAATCTCTGATCGGCGGATATAGGTCGCTTTCTAGCATTCCGGCTTTGGTGTTTATGCCTGCTCAGCTTCGGGCTTGTAGGTGAAGTCATAATGCTTGATTGGCAGGGTTCGAACCCGGTTACCCGTGGCATCATAGACAGCATTTGCCAGAGCTGGTGCGATTGCCGGTGTGCCAGGTTCGCCAACCCCGCCAAGTGGCGCATCACTCTCAATAATATAGGTCTCAATAACGGGTGATTCGCTCATCCGGAGCATTTCATAGTCGTGAAAGTTGCTCTGTTGTACACGCCCGTCCTTGATTGAAATGTCACCGTAAAGTGCTGCGGTCATGCCATAGATGATACCGCTCTCCATCTGGGAAGTGACGTTATCCGGATTAATCGCATGACCGCAGTCGATCACACAGACCACTCTTTCGGGCTTAACCTTGCCGTTATTGATACTCACTTCAACGACCTGAGCCACGACAGACTGGAAACTGGTTTGCAGCGCGATTCCCCGACCCCAGCTTTCCGGCAGTTTCGAAGTCCAGTCAGCCTTCTGTGCGACCATGTCCAGGACCTTCAGATGTCTTGGGCTGTGTTTCAGTAAATCCCGGCGGAACTGATAGGTGTCCTTGTTAGCAGCGTTCGCCAGTTCATCAACGAAGGATTCGGTAAAGAAGCCATGTTGAGAGTGTGCAACACTCCGCCAGGGACCAAAAGGAATGGGTGTTTTACTGTCAACAAAACGAATCTGCTGATTCTCAATTGCATAAGGAATGTGGGCNGCTTCAGGGGGTTCGTTTTTGCCGATATAGGTATTAACCCATGCAACCGGCTCATTGTTGTCATCCAGAGCCGCTTCAAACCGGGATGTAATCGCCGGGCGATAGTAGTCCTGCTGCATATCTTCTTCGCGAGTCCAGATTAACTTTATCGGCACCTTCATATCTTTGGCAATCAGTGCGTTTTGCTCGAGGAAGTTAAGGGTTGCGGCACGTCGACCAAATGCACCACCCATTGCGGTGTGATGAGCAGTGACCTTGTCCATAGGGATTTGGAGCAGCTCAGACAGCATTGCCTTNGCGGTCAGAGCATCCTGGAGTCCTGCCCAGAATTCAACACTGCCATCATCTTTCAACCAGACCGTACTGTTAACAGGTTCCATGGCTGAATGCGCAAGGAAAGGAACNCTGTATTCNGACTTGATNGTTCGAATTGATCCTGCAAGTACAGCAGGCGCATTACCGGTAATCACATCATCGGCACCTGTTTCATCAACCTTATCAAGGTCATCACTGTATTGCTGATAGATCTCCTTAGAGTTGAGATGGCTGTATTCAGTTTCAGTAAATTCAACCGGCAATTCATCAACTGCCTGCTTTGCCTGCCAGAAGCCGTCTGCAACAACGGCGATTGCACCGGGTAGTTTTACGACCTTTCGGACACCAGACATCTGACTGACCTTACTGTCATCGTAGCTCGCNACCTCTGCACCGAACACAGGCGATGTTTTCACAGCCGCAATTTTCATATCCGGGAGGTTGATATCTGCACCATACAGCAGACTGCCATCAATCTTCGCAGGAATATCAAATCGAGGTTTTGAGGTCCCGACAATCTTGTAATCAGAACGATCCTTCAGTGTTGGATTTGAAGGTATCTCCATCAATGAAGCTTGTTGAGCCAACTCACCATAGGTGGCAGTTCGATTGGATTTCGGGTGGATGATATTGCTGTTTTCAGCTTTCAGCTCTGACAGAGGCACCTGCCAGATATTGGCCGCCGCCTGCAGCAGCATCTCTTTTGCCGCTGCGCCTTGAATTCGCATGCCGTAGTGTCCCGAGAACCGTATCGCGGTTGAACCGCCGGTGATCTGCAGATTCGCCAACTCAGCCAGCGCCATAGTAGAATAGTTGGCGATGCCATCCAGAGCAATTGGGATGGATACTCCCATCCCCCCAACGAGGAATCCTTTGGCGAGCGTACCGTTGGCAAATTCGGTTTCACCAGGTGCTCTTTCCATTCGAACCAGGTTCCAGTCTGCTTCAAGTTCTTCAGCCAGCATCATGGGGAGAGCGGTTTGTACGCCTTGCCCCATTTCAGAGTGGGGGACATAAACTGTGATGATGTTGTCTTTGTCTATCTTCAACCAGGTGGTTAACAATGATTCGTTTTCATTGTCGATGACATATTTCGCTGCACTGTCTCGACGATGCTCGGGGAGTAATGACAAACCAAGAATCAGACCACCGCCAACAATTCCGCCACCAATCAGGAAATTTCTTCGACTAACCATAATCCAACCCCCCTATGCTTTTGCAACTTTGTCAGCGGCGCGATGGATCGCACGGCGGACACGTGGATAGGAACCGCAGCGACAGATATTGCCGGACATGGCATCGTTAATATCGTCATCGCTGGGAGCAGGGTTTTGCGCGAGTAGTGCAGTTGCACTCATGATCTGGCCAGACTGACAGTAACCGCACTGAGGTACCGCCTCATCCAGCCATGCCTGTTGTACAGGATGCAGGGTATCCGGTGAGGGTTTGATCCCTTCAATGGTGGTGATATTTGCCCCGGCGACCGACGAGACAGGCGTTTGACAGGATCGTGTGGCTACACCGTTCACATGTACTGTGCAGGCGCCGCACAGTCCGGCACCACAGCCGAATTTGGTACCAGTCATCTGCAATTCATCTCTCAATACCCATAGCAGGGGCGTGTCGCCAGACATCTGAATATCGCGTTCTTCACCGTTAATCGAAAGCTTGGTCATATTATGTCCTCAATCCAGAGGTGCTAGTTTAGCAAGGGGATCCATGGGTAGAAAAGACTATTCTGCCGGAAGCCGGGCCAGGATTTTCTTGTGCAGTCCGCCAAAACCGCTGTTGCTCATGATTACAATGTGTTGCGTTTTTTCTGAATGGGTGACTGCAGCCTTTGCGAGCTCGTCAATGTCCATGAAGAAGTGACAGTTGCTGTCTGTGAGCTGAGCTTGCATATCCCAACTGATGTTGTCGGGTTGATACCAGAAAACGTCATCAGCGAGCTTCACGGCTGGTTTCAGAGTAGCTGAATGGGTGCCTTTGCGCATGGTGTGGGAGCCGGGTTCAATGATGGCGAGGATTTTCTCCTTGTCGACTTTCTGTCGCAGCCCGTGCAGTGTGGTCATGATGGCGGTTGGGTGATGGGCAAAATCGTCGTATACCGTCAGATTGGCAGAGGTGTAGATCTGCTCCATTCGTCGTTTTACACCTTTGAACTCACCCAGCGCGTCGCAGGCAATATCTGGCGTCACGCCCACATGTCTCGCCGCTGCGATTGCACTAAGCGCATTGGCGACATTATGTGATCCACTCAGGGACCATTTCACACTACCGACGGGTTCACCATTTAAGATGATGTTGAATTCACTTGAATCGGCTGAACTGGATGTCGCTGAAAGTACCCCCGAAGGCCCGATGGGCAATTGTTGTGACCAGATACCCTGAGCCAGAACCTCGGTAAGGTTCGCATCTCCGGCCGGGAATATAACCAGACCACCGGCAGGTACAGTTCGGATTAACAGATGGAACTGATTCTGAATTGCCGAAAGGTCCGGGAAAATGTCAGCATGATCATACTCCAGATTGTTAAGAATCAGTGTTCTTGGTCGGTAGTGGAGAAATTTAGAGCGTCTGTCGAAGTAGGATGTATCGTACTCATCGGCTTCGATGACAAAGAATGGTGTTTCACCCAGNCGGGCTGATTCAGAGAAATTTGTGGGTACCCCGCCAACCAGAAATCCGGGATTCATTCCCGCGAATTCAAGAATCCAGGCGATCATACTGGTCGTGGTCGTCTTTCCATGTGTACCTGCAACAGCAATAACCCACTTGTCATGCAGAAGGTAGCGACCAAGATATTCTGCACCGGAAGTATAGGGAATGTTCTTTTCCAGCACATATTCAACCGCCACGTTGCCACGAGGCAGGTTGGCATTGCCGATAATGACAAGATCAGTTGCTGTCGGGATATTCTCAGCCGTGTAAGGTGAATTGACGTCGATGCCGGCATTCTGCAGCAGGTCGCTCATGGGCGGATAGACGTTCTCGTCAGTGCCGGTTACAGCATGCCCTTGTTGCCTGGCAAGCAGTGCAATGCTGCCCATCAGGGTGCCGCAGATACCAAGAATGTGTATATGCAAATGGATTCCTTATCCTGCGATTGGGAAGAGCGTTGCAGACGCAATCAGGAACAAAAATTCGATCATCAGCGCAATCACGATGCCCTGCAGAACACTGACGTTTGCCACCCGGTGAAGGATGAAACCGACTATCGTGATCCACCATAGGAAACAGACAAACAATAAGGCACTAATGAAGCTGGAAACGATGCCGGTGTTCAGGTTGTTTGCGAGTAGTTGGATGGGTAAAAGGATGATCAGTAGTATTGAGTTGCTCCCAAGCACCGCACTGATGGTGGACAGAAAACGACCGCCGACGGATTTCAACACAAGTAAGCCATAGATGATGGCAGCTTCAATAATGAATCCAATAAACACCGCGGCGATCGCCTGTATCATCGCGAGATTTGGTCTTGTGATGGCGATCGAAATGAAAGCGGTCGTCAGATAGATGACCAACAGCATTCCGGTTATCGTTGCACTCGCGGGTATCTTCTCTGGCCCTGTACGAAGCAGGCAAATTTGCCAGAAGTAACTCAGAATTGGCTGCATTCAATCGATCTCTTGTATGGCGGCTGATTGCCTGAAAACACATATTAAGTGTACCTGACTTGAGTCCCGGGCGCTCACGAGTGTATTCACAGACCCTGCTTCAGGGCCACCAGCCACCGAATTCTTTATAGGGTTCGTTCTTAGACATCTAGTTGGCAGCAAGTCTCAGGACATTAAAGGTTCCGATCAGATTGATCTCAATTACAAATTTGAACTGCTCGAGAGGAAAGGGACCATCCCGGCCGACAGTGCGTACTGCATTGTCGATTCCGGCGTAGTTACAGCAGATGTGAATTGCGCCGTAAGCTTGCATTGTTTGGGCGATGGCCTGCTGAACTTCTCCACTAGTGATGTTTACCTTGTAGGAAGCATTGTCCCCAAGTTCTGCAGCAAGTGCTTCGCCTCTTTCTTAACTCAGAAGTATAGGAACCGTTAATGCCCTGTTCAGAGAAATCTGCAAGTATGACGTGATAGCTACAGGCCATTTTCTATAGCACTATTAGGAATTAGAGCCGCCTGCAACTAGGAATTAGAGCCGCCTGCAACCGGTTTTCTGCAAAAAGCGATGTATGTCTATATAATCGCTCATCCCGGTATTGTGCGATCTTTTGTATGGGCAAGAAACTAGTACCATCAACGGCTAATCCTTTCGCGTTACAAGAGGAGATTGAGTTTTCTGTGCCTGATCAGCTTTCCTATGAGCCCGGAGTTTACGAGAAGAGCCTGTCGGATGCCCAGGAAATAATCGACAAGCCATTTGTTTCAGCTGGTCACCGCAACATTCAGCGGCAGCATCTCAAAAATCGTATGACAGTGTGGGAGCGAATTGCAGTGCTCTCGGATGAGCCACCCAAGGTGTTGTTCCAGAATTGGGGACCGAACCTGGATGGTGCATCATTGGTAACGGCGATCCTAAAGATCGAGGGTCGGGATGTTGCCCTTTACGGACATGATTTCACTATTCGTGCCGGTTCGATGGATGCGACCAATGGTAAGAAACTGGCACGCCTGTATGAGCTTGCCGGCAAGAGGAAAATTCCGCTGGTAGGAATGAACGACTCTTCCGGAGCTTTTGTCCCTGCGGGAGTCGGGGGACTTGACGGATATGCGGAAGCGTTTACAGCACTGCGTAAAATTAGCGGAGTTGTACCTTCGATCATGTGTATGTTTGGCTTCAATGCGGGTGGCGGGTCTTATTTACCGCGTCAGGGTAGTTTTTTGATTCAACCACAGGATACATTCTTTGGGTTGACTGGACCGAGTGTTGTCAAGTCAGCGCTTGGCGAAGATATTGAAGCGGATGACCTGGGTGGGCCGAAGGTACATAGCCAGAGTGGCGTTACCGATATTGCGGTGGAGGATGAGGTGGCCGCGTTACTGAAAGTTAAGGAACTGCTGCGTTATCTGCCCGATAATAATTCATCCTTTGCTCCCTATCAGACAACTTCTGACCCGATTACGCGCAAGACATGGGATATCGACCTGCTGCTTAAAAAGGCGTTCAACTCACCGACCGGGTATAGCACNCCTTTCGATGTCAGNATCATCATCCANCAGATTTGTGATCACAGCGACTATTTTGAGATTCAACCAGAGCGGGCGCGAAATACCATCACCTGTTTTGGTCGGCTAGCCGGTAATGTGGTTGGGTTTGTCGCCAATAATTCAGCAGTTGGNTCAGGTCAGATCGATATTGATGCNGCCTANAAGAATGCNAGATTTATTCGCTTCTGTAATCTATACAATATTCCGGTGNTATTTATGGAAGACACTACNGGTTTCCTGCCTGGCCNGGANCAGGAGAGCAGGGGTATTGTTCAGGCAGGACGAGCAATGCTGGATTCCATTATTGACTTACGAACACCTCGATTCCTGGTGCTGATTCGCAACGCGATCGGTGGTGCCTATGCCTCTTACAACAACTACCCTACTGGTGCGGATCTGGTCATTGCCTTGCCAACTACCCGGGTGGCGGTGATGGGACCGCCTGGTGTCGAATTCGTCTATAAGGATGAGTTGCGCTCACTGCGTGGTTCCCTGAAGCAGAAGATAGCGGAAGAAAGGGAAGCTCTCGATAACAGTGTTGATGATGCCGCTGGTGAAGCGGAACGACGAGCCAGACAATGGCTGGCTGCTGAGGAAACACTGCTCATTAAGCGTTATGAGGCAGAGTTGATGAATCCGCGCGAAGCTTTGAGTCTTGGCTCTGTGTCGCAGATCGTGATGCCCAGTGATTTACGTCAAGTGCTGGCTGAACATATGGCATTTCATCTCGATCACTATACCCCAGGACCTTTCACCGGTGTACAGCGAGAATTTCACTAGGCTAGGCTGATGTCAAACTGGTATCTAAGAAACCCAATGATTCATGAGGATCGTCGACGTGGGAACAGTGGATCCACTTGGCAACAGTCTTTTGCCTGTAGCCTGCGCCCTCTTATTATCTGCCGTGGCCCGATACGCTTAGAGGCGATGAATGTCTTTGAAGAAATGGGTATCTCCGAATTAGGCATTTTGCTGTCTGAAAAAGATTCAATCGTGTATGCGAATGCCCTGTCACCGGAATTAAGAAAACAGATCAGCCCCTGGAGGGTGCATCGTGTACAGGACTATTCGGGTGCAACCAAAGAAGAGAGACAGCAACGAATTNAGCAGATCATAAAAATAGCAAAGAGTAACGATTACGATTCNGTNTTNGCCGGGTATGGGTTCATGGCCGAGGATGAAGAAATGGTTCTCGCGCTTGAACAGTCCGGTTTGAACTTCATCGGACCGCAGTCCTCAACGATTCGACAGGCTGGTCGAAAAGATCTTGCCAAGAGAACCGCACTTGAGGTGGGCGTCTCTGTTACACCAGGTGTCGACAATGCNACCGTACTGACATTGCTTGGTCTCTATTCNAGTGATGCTGAACTGCATGGATTGATTNAAGAACACAGNCTGGATGTAGATGCGGAATTATTAGAGCANGCAGATGCCGCAGAACTTAAGGCAGANCTAATACTCAATGCTTCCTATGCCGCGGGGATTGACATCATTACCGTTGATCAGATTGCTGAAACCCTGACTTCGCAGGTTCAGTCGATGTTCAAGGCGGATCCGGACCACCGTGTCCGACTCAAGGCCATTGGTGGTGGCGGTGGAAAGGGCCAGAGGATACTGGATTGTCCTGAGCAATATGAGGGTGGTAAGAAAAGACAACTTGAGCAGGCTGTAGCCCTAGTTGAAGCAGCTTATCGGGAAGTGTTGGCTGAGGTTAAAGCCACAGGAACTGGTGACAATAAGAATGTTCTTGCGGAACTCAATATTGAAACTGTGAGACATCAGGAAATTCAGGTTGTGGGTAACGGTGACTGGTGTACTACCCTAGGGGGAAGAGACTGCAGTCTGCAGATGAATGAACAGAAGCTGCTGGAAATTTCAGTTACGAGAGAAGAACTGGAAGCCGCGATTAACAATGCTGAGCATCCGGAGACGGCAAAAGCACTTGGCACGGATCTGGCGATCCTGGAGAGAATGGAAGCTGAAGCAGAACGTTTTGGTGCGGCTGTCGGTCTTGATTCAGTGTCAACGTTTGAATGCATCGTGGACGCGGATCACCACTATTTTATGGAAATGAACACTCGCGTTCAGGTAGAACACCGTGTTTCTGAGCTGTGTTATGCACTTCAGTTTACTAATCCCGAAGATCCTAACGATTCATTTATGGTGAACTCCATTGTTGAGTTGATGGTATTGTTAGCAACTCATGGGCGTCGTTTGCCAAAGCCAGCACGTGTCAGGCGCGAGCAGTGCGCTGTTGAGGTTCGACTGAATGCGACAGATAGAGCGCTGAAGCCTCACGCTGGTGGCGTTATTACCCAGTGGTCCCATACACTTGAAGGTGAGATTAGGGATGACCAGGGGATATGTCTGCACAACCCGGATACGGATGTGTTCATGAAGTATCATCTGGCCGGTGCCTATGATTCAAATATTGCACTGTTGCTGAGTACCGGTGGTGATAGAAGCGAAGCGATGCAAGCCATGTCAGAAATCATGCGTCGTTGTCGGATGTCAGGTGAGAATCTGAAGACCAATCTGCAATTCCAGTATGGCCTGCTGTGCTGGATGCTAGGGCAAACTCCACAGGCACGTCCAGCGACAAATTTTGTGGCGCCATACCTGACTGCAGTGGGGCAATTACAATCGCTGGCGAATGAGCTGGACATCGTTCAGGCCTATGATGTAATTGAAAAGAACCAGCTGGCAGATATTGATGATCAGCATGAGAGGCTGGCTGTGAGTGGGATCATGAGTCAAAAGGCCAGTCTTCTCGCACGTGCTCTTAATCAACTATTTCTGGAACCACACTTTCTTGCAGGCTGGTTGTCATTGAACCGCAAGCACTTTGATTTTTCAGAGGGCGGAATAAAATGGCTGTCGAATCCTGTACTGGTGTTGCGTGATCTGTATCACTATCTGAACATGGATGGTGGTAATGGTCTACCGGCACTGTATTCCATATGGGATCATGATCGACGTTTGCTTGAAGATGCAACGGCGTTTTACGACGCGGTATATCAGCGACTGGGCACTGATAACTGGGCGGAGGTTAATGCCTGTCTGAAAGGTGATGCGAAGCAGTTTTCAGGGCAGGCAGAGGAAGTAAAAGCAGCCCATCGAGGGCATCAACTGGGTCTCGAGATACTTAATGTCTTGCCCTTTATAGCGATAAAGACCAGCTTCTATGAACTCTGTGTCTTGCCGGACCTGTCTATCAGCTTTCCAGACCATCTGTTTGATGAAGATCTGAAACTGCATAGTTTGAGAGAGCTGTCACCTCCACCAGTGACATCGGCTGATGAGATAACCGCGCCTACCGGGGGGATGTTCTATTCCCGTGAAGCCCCGGACCGGGATGCGTTTGTCAATCAAGGGGATCATTTTGAAGAGGGTGACCCGCTCTTCATCATTGAAGTGATGAAGATGTTCAACAAGGTGTATGCACCTTTTTCGGGGACGGTTGATGAGGTCCTCATTGACGTGGATGCGACCATTGTAAAAAGAGGCCAGGCAGTTTATAGGGTTTCCCCTGACGAGGAGATTGTCCTGGAAACAGGTGCTGAAGTTGCCCGGAGGAAGAGTGAGGAGACAGCAGTATTCCTTGAATTTATTAGTCACCTAAAGGATTAGATATGATTGTCTCGTTGGATCACATTGCTATTGCCGTCCCGGATCTGGAACGTGCCATCAATAGATTTTTGGAGGATTTTGAGCTGAATTATGAGGGTACCGAAGACGTTGTACCTGCCCAGACACGAACCGCATTTTTCCCTGTAGATGGCACTAGCATTGAACTGGTGCACCCGCTGGAAGGACAGGGTGCAATAGCAAATTACCTGGAAAAAAGAGGACCCGGTCTCCATCATTTGTGTTTTCGCAGCAATGATCTTGATGCGGATATTGAGCGACTCAAGGGAAAAGGTTACCAATTCCTTTCCGACAAACCTGCGCCGGGCGCTCATAATATGCGTGTCATCTTTATCCACCCAAAATCTTGTGACGGTGTTTTGATAGAACTGAATGAGCACGGGGGCGATCATGACGAATGAGAAAAAGTACCAGGCTCCGCCAGCCAGCCTGAAAGACTGGCAAAAACAAGCTGAGCAACAGCTCAGGGGTAAACCTGTCGGCAGCCTTGATCAGATAACACCGGAGGGGATCAAGCAAAAGGCTTTGTACACGGCGATTGATACGGCATCCCTGGAGTATGCCGACACAATGCCAGGACTCGAGCCCTACATCAGAGGGCCACAGGCGACCATGTATGCTGGTCGGCCCTGGACAATTCGTCAGTATGCCGGGTTTTCCACAGCTGAAGAATCAAACGCTTTCTATCGACAGTTACTCGCCGAAGGTGGTCAGGGTATTTCCGTTGCTTTTGATCTTGCGACCCATCGGGGATATGACTCGGATCATGATCGGGTGACCCACGATGTTGGAAAGGCAGGTGTTGCTGTCGATTCCGTCGAGGATATGAAGATTCTGTTTGATGAAATCCCACTAGACAAGGTGTCTGTGTCGATGACCATGAATGGTGCCGTGTTGCCCATTCTGGCCGGGTACATCGTTGCAGCGGAAGAGCAGGGTGTGGCACAGAACGATCTAGCAGGAACAATTCAAAATGATGTGCTCAAGGAATTCCTGGTTCGTAATACCTATATCTACCCCCCGGCTCCTTCGATGCGAATCATCGGCGATATTATTACCTATTGCACTGAGCACATGCCGCGTTTCAACACCATCTCGATTTCTGGATATCATATTCAGGAAGCTGGTGCCGATGCTGCGCTGGAACTTGCCTATACACTGGCAAATGGCAAGGAATATATACGTACGGCTCTTGCAGCAGGGCTGAAGATTGACCAGTTTGCACCGCGCCTGTCTTTCTTCTGGGGTATCGGCATGAACCTCTACACGGAAGTCGCCAAGATGAGGGCGGCCCGGCTGTTGTGGTCACGAATTGTTGCGGAGTTTAATCCGGAGAACCCAAAATCCAAGATGCTGCGAACCCATAGCCAGACATCCGGCTGGTCCCTGACCGAACAGGATCCCTACAACAACATCGTGCGCACGACAATAGAGGCGATGGCTGCAGCCTTCGGCGGCACGCAATCGCTGCATACCAACGCCCTGGACGAAGCGATTGCATTGCCTTCAGAGAGTGCTGCCAGGATAGCGCGTAATACGCAACTGATCCTTCAGGAGGAGACCGGCATTACAGATATCATTGACCCCTGGGGCGGATCCTACATGATGGAATCCCTTACCAGTGAGATTGGCGATAAGGCCTGGAGCCTGATCGAGGAGATTGAGTCTCATGGTGGTATGACCAAAGCCATTGAGTCCGGCCTGCCCAAACTTCGCATTGAGGAAGCCGCAGCAAAGAAGCAGGCTTTGATTGACCGTGGCGAAAATGTCATTGTTGGTGTCAACAAATATCAGAGTGATCAGCAGGATGAAGTCGATGTTCTGGTCATTGACAACTCTGCTGTTCGCGCCAGACAACTGTCCAGATTGCAGGAGACAAAGGGTCAGCGTGATCAGTCGAAAGTTGATGAAATAATCGATAGATTAAGTGAGGCCGCAAACACGGGGAAAGGCAATCTGCTTGCCTTGTCTATTGAAGCGATGCGCGCCAGAGCAACGCTAGGGGAGGTGTCTGAGGCATTGGAGAAGGTATATACACGTTACGAAGCCGAGATAAGAACTGTCTCAGGTGTATATGGCGGCCTGTATCAGGACGACAGCGAGTGGCAGTCAATTATCAGGCGGGTTGAGGAGTTTGAGGNCAAGNATGGAAGGCGTCCCCGAATGCTGGTCGGCAAGATGGGCCAGGACGGTCATGATCGTGGTGCTAAAGTNATTGCCACNGCNTTTGCTGATGCCGGTTTTGATATTGACCTTTCACCGATGTTCTCTCTGCCTGCTGAGGTTGTTCAGCAGGCGATAGAAAATGATGTTCACGTTATCGGTGTGTCATCCCAGGCAGCAGGACATAAGACCACCGTGCCTCAGCTTATTGACGAGCTAAAGAAAGCCGGTGCCGAGGAGATAATAGTCATTGTTGGTGGTGTAATACCAAAACAAGATTACGCATTTCTTGAGGAATGTGGCGTAAAGGGTATCTTTGGAACCGGCACTGCCATACCCAAGGCGGTTAAGAGTGTATTAGCAACTATTGAAGCGGCATTTGATGGGTGAACTACCGTCGGCTGATGATCTGAGATCAGGTGATCGCAGGACTTTGGCGAAGTGCATTACGCTTGTAGAAAGCAAGCGCCCCGTTGATCGTGATCTCGCCAATCAGCTGATTGAGGACATAATGCCAGATACCGGTCACAGCTATCGCATCGGTATCTCCGGCGTTCCCGGCGTTGGAAAATCCACATTCATTGAATCTTTCGGTCTGCATCTCATTGAGCGGGGCAAGAAGGTTGCGGTCCTTGCGGTTGACCCAAGTTCACCCGTTGGAGGTGGGAGTATTCTCGGGGATAAGACACGCATGCCCGAATTGTCGCGTACATTGGACGCGTTTATCAGGCCCTCACCCTCCTCTGGCATTATGGGTGGCACAGCGCAGCGAACCCGTGAAACAATATTGCTTTGTGAAGCCGCAGGATATGACATTTTACTGATCGAAACGGTGGGTGTGGGTCAGTCCGAAGTAGCTGTCCACGGTATGGTTGATTTCTTTATGATGTTGATGGTGCCCAATGCCGGAGATGAGCTGCAGGGAATAAAAAGAGGTATTACCGAACTTGTTGACATGATCGTTATCAACAAGGCTGACGGGGAGAATATTCCCCAGGCAAACCAGGCACAAGCCTACTATCAAAGTGCGTTCAATCTGTTGCGTGGCGGGGAAGACTGGAAACCCAGAGTCATGACCTGTTCTGCCCTGGAGCGGACTCAACTTGAAAACGTCTGGCAGGTTATTGAAGAATATTTCCACTGGCTGCAGCAGGAAGATCATTTGGCTGACAAGCGCAGGCGGCAGAACCTGCTTTGGCTGCATCGGTTGGTGAACCTGGAGATTGAGCAGTATCTCAAAACCAGCGAACGGCTGAAGGGAGCCTATCCCAAGTTGGAATCACGGGTAAATGCCGGTTTGATGACTCCTTTTCGTGCAGCGCGTGAAATAGTCGAGAAGTTATTCCCCGATTAAACTGGCTAGCGCGGTTGCATCCGGATACCACCATCCATGCGAATGCTCTCACCATTCATGTATTTGTTTTCCATCAACATGACTGCCACCACCAAAATCTCGTCAGCTTCCCCTGGTCGCTTCGGATACAGTACCCGGGTCACCAATGAATCGATGACTTTTTGCGGTGCTCCCTGAAAAAGTGAGGTATGGATTAAACCGGGCACAATGGTATTGACACGGATACCCGTGCTGGCGAGATCCCTGGCGATGGGCAGGGTGACGATCAGCCACCTAAGCACCAACATTTTCGCCGGACTTATGACTTAATCCACTGGTAGGCTGTTGGTGTTTTGCCGCTATATCGGTCCAGGTGCTCGGAACAGGCATCCCGATCCATCCATCCCGCCCTAAATCTTACTTTGAGAAACGGAACACATCTCTTTATCCGAGACTTAACTTCTGGTGAGCGCCCAGCAGCCTCTTCCTGATTGGAATCCCCTCCGGGCAGGCGTCGAGACAGGGGGATGCGCAAGTGGTGCAAGTATTGGCGTTCTTCCCAATGGCAGCATACAACTCGATTGCCTGTTTCTGGTCACCATAATTCTCAAAGTACATCCGATGACGAAGAATATCGTTGATTGGCACGGCCTCTGGACAGGAACTTAAGCATTCACCNCAGTGAGCAAAGCAGTGAGTACCAGCGATCTGCTCGTTATATTTGTCGAGCACAGCAATGTCGCTCTTGTCTAACGGTTTGCCTGAGGCGTAGAGATATTCATCAATATGTTGAGTGTTAGAAAACGAGATTACAAGACAGGATACTGACGGATTGGCAAGTACCCATTTGAAAGCCGCCTGGCTGTATGAATCCGCTTCTTCCCGGAACTCAACCATGCCTCTGTGCTTTGCACCTTTTAGGGTCTTCATCGCAACAACACCCATACCAGCAGCCGCGGCGCGATCGATGATATCAACCTGATTTTTCCAGGCACCGTGATGATAGGCGAGCATCATCACATCGAACTTCTTGCTATTGATGGCAGCATTTGCGACCTCTTCAAGATTGGGTGTATGGGTTGAAACGCCCATGAATCTGGCTTTGCCTTGAGATTTGGCGATTTCAAATGCCTCGTGGACATTAGGATCCAATAACCGATCTACAGAATCACAAGAATGAATATGTACAAGATCAACATAGTCAGTACCCAGACGTTCAAGGCTGCCTTCCAGTGCAGCAAGATAGGTTTCGACACTTTCACCTTGTCGGATGTGACCTGCAGTCGTACACCACTTGGTTGCCAGAAACAGCCCCCCACGGTCACGACCGGCAATGGCTTTGCCAATCACTGTTTCAGCCCGCGTACCGGCATAGTCTGGAGACGTATCGATATAGTTGACTCCCCGGTCCAGCACTGAGGCGATAAATTCAACCGGCTCTGGATGCGATGTAAACAGTGACGAACCGGCAGAGATGTCTGAAACCATGAATCCCGTGGAACCCAATGGCCGGAGCTGGCGAATATGTGAGTTTTTCCACGATTCGTGAGGATTCGGATCGGTAGTGGTGACTTGTGCGCCCAGTGCCGGCACTGTCGTACTTGCCCAGCCGGAGAACCGGGATACAGTCGCTGCAGCAGCACCGATCACACCGCCAGTAACTGCTGCCCAGCCCAAAAGAAATTTTCTTCGACCGGGCTGTTCTGTCAGATCAGCCGCTGGTTGACGTGCCCACAAGATACTCAACATAATGCTTGCCAACAGGGAGATGATGAAAAGTGCTGATGGGAGGATGGGGATCATCGAGCGATCCACACCTTCGATCGCTTCGTTAAGGTATCTGCCTAATCCCATGAATCCCAGGGCCCAGGTCAGGAGCCATGATGCTAGTGATATCCAGCCAATGTGCTTCATACTATTCAACTTGATTCGGAGTGCAGCATATCATTATTGTTAGAATTTGTTCATTTGTCACGCGAAACAGTTGCTGGTGACAGGTAGATTGAATCCTGCTCAATTCAATGGCATCAGTTTGCGAATCCAGCCGTCTCCTTTTGTCAGCAGGTAGATCTCGCCATCATCATCAATTCCAAGGCGCAGGTCTGCACGTTTCGTCGCCGGTGCGTAGGTATTTTCATAACCAGCCACATCGATTATTTCGCGCTCTTTGCCACCAAATTTGATCCGTAATTCTCTGAGCTCGGCAGGATGTCCCGGTTCGATATCTTTCACCGTGAAATAGAAAACTCTGCCTCGAACAACGTCTGCGAACAGGTATTTGCCTCGTAGTTCTTTGATGCTCTTTCCCCGGTAGACGAATCCGCTGCTGATCGCATTTCCTTCGTCATGATCATACTGTGCGACAGGATAGACAAAGGGCTGTTCATCAGCAGGTCGAGGAAATAAAGCCCCGGCATAGCCGCCTTCAACGCCGTATCCGGTTGCGAAGGTGCCTTCTCTGACACGCCAGCCATAGTTAGCT
Source organism: Gammaproteobacteria bacterium (assembly GCA_002725285.1). Lineage (GTDB taxonomy): Bacteria > Pseudomonadota > Gammaproteobacteria > Pseudomonadales > Azotimanducaceae > JAHRVQ01. Next base: position 30,036 of record PBRC01000008.1, read on the forward strand.
CCGGCAATACCAATATTCACTTCTTCAACATGATTTTGACCAATGTCGTTGATAAACATCCGACCATCAATGTCGAAAGAAAACTGTTGGGGATGGCGTAAGCCGTAAGCCCAGATCTCCTGGGCCACGTCCGGGCTTCCGAAGAACGGATTGTCCATCGGAATCCCGTAACCATGATTCCTGTCACCTCCGAGTGGATCGATTCGCAAGATTGCGCCAAGTGGTTCGCTTAGTCCCTGGCCATAATTCTTCGGATCGAAAGCACTGCCGCCGTCTCCAAGACAGACATAGAGCTTGCCGTAGTCGATTGAATCTTCGTCTACATAAGGATTGAATGACATCGTGCCTATGTTGTGATTCTGCGCAAATTGACCTGCGCGGAATATCTCTCTCGATGGACCCGTAAACGCGTTGGCTGCCGGATTCTCAGCCGTCCATTCACGGATGACGCTGTAGTGACTGATAGCATCATCATCAAGGTATTGCGCTGTGCCAGTGCCTATTCGCGCACTGTAACCCGTGTAGAATTTTCCGTAGCCAGGAGCATCTTTCTTTGCGAAGTCCGGATGAAATGCAAAGCCAAGAAAGCCCGCTTCGTTTGGAAATATCTCGTTTCCCAGATCAGAAGTTGCCTTTCGCAAGTCCAGGTATACGTCCAAATTCTCACCCAGTCGATCGGTGATATACAAGATTCCTCGCAGGTCACTCACCACCAATCGACCACTGCCATCTCGGATCGGCAGCATGTACTGGAGTCTTGCGTATGCGTTACTGCTTCCGAGGGGGGTGTCGATACCATCGAGCTTGGTCGGACCCTGACGAGCGTCAACGGTCTTTGGGCCTCGGATAAAATTCACAGCCTCTACAACAATGTCTCCTTTTCTGATCTTTTCAGGTATTGGATTCTGAATGGGTTGAGGTGCGCTGGCAGCATCACAGGCTGTGCCTGTGAATACTGAAATGAGACAAAACCACATCGATATGAATATTCGTTGCATGATCTGGGACTCACAATTGGTTACCTGGCTTCGATCACTATACACTGAGATACCTGCACTGTGGGTGTGTTTGGCTTCTGACGAGTAACATAAGCCCGTAATCAGAGCGAGATTTCATTTGTATTCGGAACATCTTCATTGCTGGTCAGAAGGAAAAGGTCGCCGTTACCTGAGGGTCAGAATTGTGTCAGTTGAAGCCAGGACCTACAAAGGTGCTGAGGATTCTGGTCAGGCACAGTCACTTACCTTGTTTCAAAATGGTGAACAGGTGGCAGAGCGAGTCAATTAGAGGTGACGTTGTTTTCGTGCTGTGTGATCGGTCTCGATTGCTGTCCTCAATGTGTGATGAGTTTAATTTGAGTCTTCCTCAGACTGAAAAAAAGGTTTCCAGAGTTTGATGCAGATTGGCACCGAAACATTCAGGCCAAAAGCAACGCCCATTAACGTATAGAACGCTTCGGTCGACATGATGTGGTACTGCACGTAGGCAATATCCATCACGACAAATGCGAGTTCAGCCCGTCCTAGCATGCCAAAGCCAATCATCATGCTCTCGGACCATTTGAAGTTGCCTGTATAACGGGCTGCCAGAGCTGCGGAGGCTATCTGGGCCGTAAACAATGCCGTCGTAAGGATGACGATGTATGGCATGACGGTTAAGATGATGCTCAGGTCGAATATCAGCTTGGTTCCTAACTCGACAAAAAAGACCGGACCCAGCCAGGTGAATGCAATGTCATCGATAGTCTTTTTTGTACTCTCATAATTTTTCTGCTGATCGGGCCCAATGTCACCCAGATGAAAGTACTCTTCCTTGATGATCAACCCGGCCATGTAGGCACCAACGGCGGGGTGAAAACCGAAGTAATGAGCAAGCAGCCCGAAACTCAAAGCAACCAGCAGGATGGTAAGTGTCGTTTTCTGACCATAGTCGAAGGCCAGGACGTGCTGGATTCCGTAACGCCGGATTATCGGGATATGCTGCATGAGTCCGGTACGAATTTCGCCGGGAAATATCCAATTACTAACAATCACTACCAATGCAAAAAATAATATGACTTTGCCAAGAATCATAAACAATCCAATCGGACTTAAGGTGGCCTCACCAGTTGCTATGGGAATAATCGCTGCAACCAGTGCCAGTGTAGCGATATCATCGAGGATGGCAGAGGTCATAATCCCCGTGGCAGCCCTCGAGGAGTGTAATCCCTCGCTCTTAAGCACAACCATCGTTAATGAAACTGCAGTGGCCGTCATTGCAAGGCCACAGATCAGGGAAAGGTTGGGATCACGCCAGAAGAGATAGGTTAGAAAGTAGGCTGTGACGAATGGTGCGATGGCACCGAACAAAGCAATTCCCCAGCTCCTTCTGACGCTCTCCAGAAATTTACTGGTGCTTTCCTCGAATCCGAGTGCAAACATGATGACGATAATGCCAATCTCGGAAAATACCTCGATAAAGGAACTGCTCTCTTCTGGCAGCAGACCCACGTTCACAAGTAATGCGCCAAAGAAAAGAAAGAAAAGCACAGAGGTCAGGTGAGTACGTTTAGCACACCAGGAGGACAGGAATACGCAGATCCAGATTAGAACCAGAGAAATAAGATCCTGCATACGCTATTCGCCGCACTCCGTAAACGTGGTAGGGATTCTGGGTGATTAAATCACTGCCATGAGAACATTCTACATGCAGGATTTTCATATTGTTACCAGGATTCTAACGAGATAAGCGTGCTGTAGGATTGATTAATATCAATAGCCACCAGAGTCTTCTATCGATTCTGTCCTCGTTCAGGTTCAGATCATCAGAATTGAGACAGGGTGTCTCAGTGTCAGAAAGCAGTGTCGCGACCGAGATTGAGAAGCTGGTGAAATTATTAAATCAAGGTGCGATCAGTGAGCAGGAGTTCCAGGAGCTGAAGAAAGGATTGCCAAGGTGCCAGGCAGGTATTCCCCGTAACAGCTTTATTCTTTCAAGGATGAAAGGCAAACTGTCCCAAATCCAAAAACTCAGGGAATGGTATGGCAAAGCTTGAACAGTTCAGAGAGGAAACGAGAGCCTGGCTTGAAGAAAACTGTCCGCAGAGTATGCGAATACCAATGGTCGTAGAAGAGGAGGTTCATGGCGGATCGAAACATCGCAGTCCAAACCCGGATTCCTACGTCTGGCTTGATCGAATGGCTGAGAAGGGTTGGACCGTTCCAAACTGGCCGGTTGAATATGGTGGTGCAGGACTGAGCATGGACGAGTATGTCGTCTTACTGGAGGAGATGACCCGGATTAACGCGCGGACACCGTTGGCTGGCATGGGTGTGGCCATGATTGGCCCAACATTGCTTGAGTATGGTAACGATGATCAGAAGGCACGTCATCTTCCGAAAATAGCGAGTGGCGAAATACGATGGTGCCAGGGTTACAGCGAACCGGGATCCGGCTCTGACCTGGCGAGTTTGCAGACCAAGGCGGAAGATCAGGGAGACCATTTTCTTGTTAATGGTCAGAAGATCTGGACGTCCGGTGCCGATCTTGCCGACTGGATTTTCTGCCTGACAAGGACTGATCCCCAGGCGCCGAAACATGAGGGGATCAGTTTTCTTCTGTTCTCCATGGGTTCTCCTGGTGTCACTGTAAAGCCGATTCAGCTTATCAGCGGCGCGTCTCCTTTTTGTGAAACTTTCTTTGATGATGTGGTGGTGCCAAAAGACGATCTCGTTCATCAGGTTAACCGTGGCTGGACCGTCGCCAAGCGACTGCTCCAGCACGAGCGATCTGGCATCCAGACGCTGGCGGAAGCGGCGACCGGGCGGGGCAGGCAATCATCAGGGCCATCGTTGCGTGAGGTGGCCGTCGAATGTCTTGGTTTGACAGACGGAAAACTGAGTGACCCGCAGTTGCGTGATGAAATCCTTAGAAATCGAATGAACACCCGGGCTTTCAGCCTGACTCAGAATCGGACAGTCGCGGAATCTGAAGGTGGTACTCCCGGGGCTGCGACTTCAATCTTCAAACTTCGTGGTGCCGATCTTGCCAAGGAGCAATTGGAACTCCAGTTGAAGGCCAGGGGATCTCAATCGCTGGGCTGGGAGGGTGAGACTTTCAACGCTGATGAACTTGAGGTTACTCGTGCATGGCTGGGATCTAAAGCCGCGTCCATTGCCGGCGGGTCAAATGAAGTTCAGCTCAATATTATCGCGAAACGAGTTCTGGGTTTGCCGGATTAGTCGGTTGGGAAACCAGGTCGAGCATTGCTACGGCAGTGGTCGATTCTTGTTCCAGTTCTCATAGGTCACAAGGCCAATCAGGAGGCCGTGAAGTCGACGTGGATGAATGAAACCGCCGAATGAGGTGCCTGTCCATCCCGGACCCGCACTCTCGACCCGCTCTTTGATCTGCGGGATATCATTGGTTTCGATACTCGCCATATAGATTCCCGAACCGTTTCGCTTCACAAATCGAGCCACAGCCTTGTCAGGATCGTTTGGCTCGAGATATTCAAGGCTGTCCAGAAGTCCACCATCCCTGGCGTCAAACCAGGTGATCGCGCCGTCGTAGCCGAACTGCTCACTTATGTATTTGTTGGTGTACTTACTGCTCAAGCCGAGAAGTTCAGTACATTCATCCAGAGCTTCATCCAGGTGAGGCATGGCATAGGTTATCTGCCAGATCCTGTCATTGAGTCCGACTCGATCTCGATCAGTTGTTTTCGACAAAATAATGCCGAAACCGTGAAAGTCAGCCGGGAAAACCACATATCTGTCTTGTTCCTGCTCATGAACTCTCACGCCTTTTTCTTCGAATCGTGCCGCCAGTGATGCAGGATCCGCCAGTGCAAATCCCCCGGCGAATACCCCACTGCGTTCCTGTTTGAGGAAGTCATAGACAGGCCCTGGTCCGAGGGGTTCCATCAGCTCTAGCTGATCCTGCCCCCATTGCAGTGTTACCCGGCGAGCCCCGACCTCCTTATCTTGCTGGTCACCGACAACCTCACAGTTGAAGATCTGCTGATAGGTTTCAATTGCTCTGTCGGCGGATGGTACGGCGAGAGCCAGGCGATCAGTTCGTTCAAGCATATTAGTCTCCTGATACGGGATTGCGAGATTGTCAAAAGGTTGGATAGCAATGATGTTACTGGAAAACTTATTACAGGTGGCAAGAATATTCAACGCAGGCCTTATCTGAATGGCGCTTGCTTAATTGCTCAGATGAGGTGCTCTTACGACGTTCCGACCCCAGGTTTCTCTTTTCGCTTGCTCGTTCCACACATCCCCGTGCTCCATTCGTTCAGACAGCTTTGCGGCTCCTGCCTGCGAACTGCTTACCGGTACCGGATCTGTATAGAGGGTGGTAAAGTCCAGCTTCCTGAAGTCATTGCCAGAATCACAGTTCAATACTCGGATTACCGAGCACAAAGATGCAGATTCACAAAATCAAAACCTTGTATTCCAATACCTATGTTGTTGAAGAAGACGGGTCGATGTTTGTTGTGGACGTGGCAATGCGATATGACGGGTTTGTGCTTAAACATATTCAGGAAGATCTCGGTTTGTCGATTGATAAGATTGAGTTGGTGGTCTGTACTCACGATGATCCGGATCATATTGGCGGCGTGATTGCATTGGCCAGATCCTGCCGGGCGATTTCGGCGATCCCTTACGCGTCAAAGCGACCGAGCCTGAAGCTGTATGAAAATCCCCTTGGTCCCGTGGTGAGAATAGCGACCACAATGCGCGAGGCATTCAGGGAAAGGAGCCGAAGAATGTATCTCAATCCAGAGAGGCATTCACGCTACCAGCATATTCACAATCATCACCTTGATGAAGCAGCGCAGCGCTATGTGCTTCCGCAACAGCGACTCACCGACGGGAAGAGGCTCCAGGGATTTCCTAATTGGGAAGTGGTCCACACACCGGGTCACAGCTGGGATAGCATCTGTTTCTTTCACCGTCCAAGTCGAAGTCTGGTCAGCGGTGATACCTTACTGGGCAGTGGTAGCAAGGGGCACCTGGTTCATCCCGCAATTTATGATAATCCGTTGGATATTCGTCGTACACTGAAGAAACTGCAAAGGTTGAATCCGAAAACTGTGTATCCTGGGCATGGATTAGTCTTTAGTGGTAGTGAGATACTGGATCATCTTTGATAAGAGGAAATTAACAATGGCTGGACGACTGGAAGGTAAAGTCGCAATTGTCACAGGCGCGAGCCGGGGTTTGGGAGAATATTGCGCCGAGGGATTCGCTAACGAGGGTGCCAGGGTGGTGGTTGCTGCAAGAACGGTTGAAGAGCAGGATCCTCGACTGCCAGGGACGATATTTCATACCGTCACGGTCATTGAAGAGGCAGGTGGTGAGGCCTTACCTGTCGTTTGTAATGTGGGAGACCCAGCATCAATCGATGCAATGGTCAAACAGGTCATGGATCATTGGGGCCGTATTGATATCCTGATGAATAACGCCGCAATACAACCACCTGGTGGCAACGCAAGTATTACAGCCAAGCACTGGGAGTTACAGTATCGGATTAATGTACATGGTCCCTTTCATTGTACCCGTGCGGTTTTGCCCGCGATGATTGAACAACAGGGAGGTAATATCATTAACATATCGTCCGCTGCTTCTGGCGGTGGCAGCCCCTACGGTGGTACCAAAAGAGCGATCGAAGCGATGACAGAAGGATTTGCTGCCGAATTGAAACAGAAGAATATCGTCGTCAATGCACTCAAGCCAGTGGGTGCGATTGAGACACCTGGGTTTCTGTTTGCTCAAGTACCTCGTGATGCGAAGGGTAGTGGTGGGAGACCGAGTCTGCCGCCTCGCGACAGCTATGTTGAGGCCGCAGTGTTGCTGGCTCTTCAGACAACAGAATCATTTACGGGACGAGCGCACAACGATGCAGAAGTCATTGGACTCCTGTCTGATCCTGATAGTAAGAGCAGGTTCAGAGAGTTAAATCCGGATTACTGGTCAAGTGTGATGGATGGCGTCAAATAGGCTGGATCTCTAGATCCAGCCCTGGACTTTGGCTGCCTCTTCACGTATCAGCTCGGGTGAACCGAGAAGCTGCCGATTAAAACCAATTCGCTTGAACCAGTAGTGCAGACCCAGAAGATCGGTGAATCCCATCCCACCGTGAACCTCTGTTGCCGTTCGCGCGACGAATTGGCTAACTTCCGATAAGTGGGCTTTTGCATGGCAGGTCATCATCCTGGCTTCGTCTGGAATCGTGGATGCTGCATGAGCCGCATACCAGACCAGTGATCGACAGGGTTCGAGTTCAGCAGCCATCTCTGAGCACATGTGCTTGACTGCCTGGAACGAGCCGATAACGCGATTGAATTGTTTGCGCTCTTTTGCATAGGCTACCGCCTTGTCTAGCATGACCTGAGCAGTGCCGAGAGAATCAGCTGCGAGTATCAGACGGCCTGCGTCAATGGTATCTAGGAGTGGTTCCGTATCAGATTCTGAACCCGGCAAAACTTCACCGGAAACGCCGTCCAGGACCACTTCGGCAACTGATCTGGTCCGGTCGATGGTTTTCAGTTCACGGCGTGATACACCCTCTGCCAGTGCATCGACCAGATGAAGAGAACCTGAGTCATCAGCGAGGATTAACATGTCAGCACTCATACCTTCGATCACAAACATGGCGGTTCCGGTTAGCCCCTTGTCGGTCAACTTAATACCGCTGTTTTCCCGGTTACTTATTTGTTCTGTAACCCCAACGCCAATAACAATCTTGCCTAAAGCAATCTGAGGTAACCATTTTTCCTTCTGCGCATCGTTACCTGCGGCTAACAAGGCAACAGGTGCCATAACTGACGATGAAACAAAGGGGGCCGGCGTGACTGCATTACCGAGAGATTCGGCAACTAATGCGGCGTCTAAAAAACTGAGACCCACTCCGCCGAAATCTTCCGGAATGAGTATTCCAGATATGCCCAGCTCAGTCAGTTGCTGGTGAATCTCTGCCGAGTGACTCTGATCTGATACTGCTATTTCTCGAACCTTCTCCAGTGGGCATTCTGCTTCCAGGAGTCTGGAAACACTTTCCTGCAGCATGCGTTGCTCTTCACTTAGTGCAAAATCCATGATGAAACCTCCTAGACCGCGTCTTCTTTTTTGGGTTCTTTGGGTAAACCCAACGCCCTTTCACCAATCATATTTTTCTGTATCTGTGCTGTTCCACCACCAATGATCAAGCCCAGATCGAGCATAAAAGATCGCTGCCACATTCCTCCATGGCGCAGGTATGGACTGTCGTCGTACAAAATCCCGCCTTCACCGAGAATATCAATGGCCATGGCAGCCATTTGATGATTGAGTTCACATCCCTGGAGTTTGACAATCCAGCGAGCAAGCCCGGCATCTTCGCCTTTGAGTGTTGAACTTAAAATTCGCATACCATTGAATTTCATCGAAAGCAGTCTGGCCTGCAACTTAAGCAGTCTGTCACGGAAAACCGGCTGATCCATCAGACGGCTGCCATCGATGGTTTCGCGATTCATCATGTCCAGGATTGTTCGGAAGCGGTTTTCTGCCTGGTTTGGATCTCCCAGACCTCCCCTTTCGTGCTTCAGGGTTGCATTTGCGACGAACCAACCCTCTCCTCGACCACCGACTATCTGACTGGTCGGAACGCGAACATCGGTAAAAAACACCTCATTGAAGGTCGCATCACCCGTCATGGTTACCAGGGGTCTGACTTCAATTCCAGGTGTGTTCATCGGGAATAACAGATAACTGATGCCCTGATGTTTTGGTGCATCAGGCTCTGTGCGAACAAGACAGAATATCCAGTCAGCGTATTGAGCGCCTGATGTCCAGATTTTCTGCCCGTTGATAACGAAATCATCGCCATCAACGTGTGCCTTTGTTGAAAGAGACGCGAGATCAGATCCCGATCCCGGTTCTGAATAGCCCTGACACCAGCTCATCTCGCCCCTGATAGTCGGGCCGATAAATTGCTGTTTCTGCTCCTCGGTTCCCAGTTCAAGCAGGGTGGGAACCAGTCGATAATCGCCACTGTGTCCTGGCGGTACAGCGGCTTTGGCAAATTCTTCTGCGATTATGTGAGATTTGAGAATATCCATTTCGGCTCCATAGCCACCGAATTCCTTTGGAATGGTTCGAGCAGCATATCCCTGTTCGATCAGTAAACCCTGCCAGGCGATAGCAGCCTCGCCTGGTTTGCCCGTATCTCGGCCCCTGGGTGCTTTATCACGATTGTTTTCAAGAAATTCACGAACTTCATCCCTGAACGTCTCGTATTCAGAACTAAAGTTAAGATCCATAACAGGTCTCCCGCCTACTCGATTGGTCAAATATACATGATCAGTGCCACTAAGATCACTGCCATTTCTCGCGTCAGATCAGATTGACCTGATTCAAAACGTATTTACGTGGCGTCGCTGAAGGCCAGAATGCTAGGATGAGCCCTCTTTTAATTGATGAGTCAGAATTGTGGATCTTGATTCAATGCGCCGAGAGTATAGCAGCGGCCCGTTATTGCTCGAAGATATGGCTGATTCTCCCTTTGATCAGTTCCAGAAATGGATGCAGGAGGCAGTTCGCGCTGAAGTTCAGGATCCCACGGCCATGTGTCTTGCCACAGTGGGTCAAGATGGCAACCCATCTCAGAGAACGGTGCTCCTAAAGCAGTTCGATACATCCGGCTTTGTTTTCTTTACCAATCTTGAAAGCCGGAAAGCAGAGGAAATTGCTAATAACAGTGCTGTCTGCCTGCACTTCGCATGGCTTGAGTTAAATCGCCAGGTCACAATCGAGGGCGATGCCAAAAAGTTGGGTATCCCGGCGGTTCTCAAGTACTTTGTCAGTCGGCCCAGAGAAAGTCAGTTAGCGGCCTGGGCGTCTGCTCAGAGCAGGAAACTTGAAACCCGGGCCGTTCTAGAGAATGAATTTATGCGTCTGCAGAAGAAATACACGGAGGGAGAAATACCCTTGCCTTCATTCTGGGGCGGATTCAAGGTTGAGCCTGGGCAATGGGAATTCTGGCAGGGTGCAGACTATCGATTGCATGACAGGTTTCAGTACTCACCTGAAGCCAATGAAGGATGGACAATTGGCCGACTGGCACCTTAGGTGGGCATCTAGGTGGGAATCTCGTCGACTACCTGTATATAAATCGGCACGAAATTAGCTCTGAGATCGCTTCGGCATCGATCGAATACTTCACATGAATCGGAGGCCTGTCTATCCTACGGCAGGACTGTAGCTGCCACGTCGTTTTCACCAGGGGTACCGGATTTTGCTGAATAAGTTTGCTGAAGCATCGCCGGACGTTTTTTGTAGAGATGAGGTAAACTGTGGTAAGTTCCGGATAGTTTAACGCTCGATTTTGAGGATGATGAAGGTGACCAAGTACTCTGAAACAGTAGAAAAAGGAATAGATGGCATGCGCCAGATGGCCATGGGCAATTTTGACCTTGGATGGATGGATTCTAATCCAGAAGGATGGGGACAGGAAGTAGAGCGCAGCGCAGACGGTCTGCGAATCACTGACATTGAGAAAGGTCATTACGCGAAGGTCCCGGAACATGGTTCAAGTCATGGCAGCATGGCGCCGCGTGGCTGCTTTGTCCCTGAAGAAACGCCGGGTCTGGATCAGTACTTTCTTAACGAGATGTCCGAAGTCTGGGCTGAAAATGCAGGTGCGCTTTACGATGAGGCCGTCGTACGTCAGTGGAACTCGGTCACTGATATCCCCTGGGACAAACTGGAAAAACTGCCTGATGATATTGAAAAATCTGTTTGTCAGATGTGTACAGGATTAACGGAGGTTGAATTCGTGGCGGGTGACATGCCAGCCCAGTGGTTGCATCGGATTAATCATGACTTCCATGAAGTAAAACTCTTTCTTGCCACTCAGATTATGGATGAAGCGCGTCATCTTGATGTGTTCCGAAAGCGAGCACTGGCCAACGGTGGTGGTCTGCTAAGTGCTTCACCGGGTAATGAGGAATTGCTGGGTGCAATTCTTACTGCCAATGACTACACAACGGCGAGTGCACTCATGCATATCTTTGGTGAGGGTTTTGTACTCACACTCTTCAGACAGGGTGAGTTCCTGGCTCCAACTGAAGTAGAAAAGACAATATTCCGAATGTGTATGCAGGACGAGGCACGACACGTTGCATATGGCGTAAAACACCTGCAGTACTTACTCGAAAGACATCCGGAAAGGGAGAAAGAAATACACAAGATTCTTGACCTGGGCGAACAGGCTATCTTCTCCCTGACTATTGAGCCACAGACATCGGAGCCAAGAGCGATTCTTGCTGGCGGAGGTATTGAAAATATAGAGCTTGGGATGGCAAGGATGGCGTTTATTTACCAGAAACAGGTTAAGGAATACCTCAGTCGCCTGAAGATCGCTGGGTTGGATAGGGAATCGCGCGTCACCATTCCCCTAGAGATACCAGACCTTGGGATAGCGGCGTAGGAGGCAGGAGGTTTTGTATGGCTGATTCAACGACCTTTCCTTCCGAAGAATGGTTCGGTGCACTGGCGGATGTGATGAGCGAGCAGCGGGGTTTGTTCGAACCCCTTGGGGCGATTGATTGCACGATGGTGGTTCAGCTGGAAGAACCAGAGGATCAGGAACTCATCGAAGTGAAGTTCAAGTCTTATGGTGTCGACTCAGTTCGAAGTCTGAAGAGCATCGAAGAAGCTGCGCCAGAGCATTTTACCATTACGGCGACGCTCGAAACCTGGCGGGAGATGATCGACAATATCATCTTAAATGGGCGTCCCGATCTGGAGCATACCCTCAATTTCCTGACTTTTCCTGATGAGCCCATGATTGTTGATGGACCGGATCAGCTGCATATTGATGCATTCTTCCGATACAACCAGAGCCTGCAGCTTTTCTTTAACGGTGCTGCGAAGGTGGCAAGTGAATAACCGACTTTGACTCAGGTTGGCGGTATATAGGGAGACCGTTGATTTTAGATCACAGGACGGCAGTCATATTAGTTAACATTGGTACGCCTGACGAACCAACTGAAGCTGCTATTCGCCGCTACCTGAAGGAATTTCTAAGTGATCCAAGGGTAATCACTGGGCCAAGGCTGGTCTGGTGGTTTGTTCTTCGCCTGCTCATTCTCCCGAATCGACCGAAGGAACTTCGGCTCAGCTATAAGGCCATCTGGGGAAAAGATTCCCCGATTCGAATGGTATCCGCGGAACTTATCAACAGGCTGAAGCAGGAATACAACAACGGCGTTATTGTAGAAGCAGCCATGACCTATGGTAAGCCAGGCATTTCGACAGTTGTTGGTCGACTCNTCAAAGAGCAGGTAGAACGACTGTTAGTTGTCCCCTTGTTTCCCCAGTACTCTGATACCACGACAGCGGCAGCNATGGATCGTGTCTCAGCCGCATTAGTGGGGNGTCAAAATTCANCGGAGCTCAGATACGTGCGGAGCTACCATGATCACCCAATATACATACGGGCGGTTGCAGAATCGATAAGCAGAGAGTGGGAATCGAACGGTCGCAGCGAACGACTACTGATTTCTTTTCACGGTCTGCCAATCGTTAAAAACAGCAAAGATCCATATTCAGCTCAGTGTCAGAAAAGTGCCGAACTGATTGCCAGCGAACTTCGGCTTGAATCTCATGAGTGGACGATAACCTTCCAGTCGAGGCGAGGTAGTCAACCGTGGCTTCAGCCTTATACTGATGAGACTCTACGGCAGATTGCTGGTGAAGGCGTTAAATCGGTGACAGTTGTCTGTCCGGGATTTGCTGCTGACTGCCTCGAAACATTGCAGGAAATTGATGTTGAAGCCAGGCAGACCTTTTTGTCATCAGGTGGAAAGAGTTTTCAATATATCCCTGCGTTGAATGCAGGTGAGAAACAAGTCGAACTTCTAGATGCACTAGTTAACACATTGGTTGATTAGCATTCGGCGTGATATCAGACAAATGTCATCACTTGCGCTTTTACCGACCTCACTTGAACAGGATAGACCACTGAGTTGAACGGACTGTTCATGCCGGAACGACCTGATCTGCATTGAGTCCTGCTTGCGGATCCTGTGCTTACCACGCGGGGAACAAGGGGCGAACGGATGGCGCGATTCCTTCCTAAATGATTGATTTTTCTACTGCCGGACCAGGAACCCGACAAGACTAATCCTGTTAATCCAGCGGGTTGAAAATGTCAATCTGCCTTAAAAAAAGAGTCATTATGTTACCTCTGAAGCCAAACACCAATTGGCCCAATTACTGCTAGGCTTATTGAGGTGGAAAGCGACACACTTAAGGAGAAGCCTAATGCGTAAACTCATCGGAATATGTTTTGCAATTCTTATCACCACATTACTGAGCCAGCAAAGTCTTGCTTTGTCTTTGACCGATGATGTGAAAATCTATGGTGATTTCAGGCTTAGACTAGAGTCTGATACAGACTCTCAGAAATCAAATGGCACGGATCGTGATGATCGGGATCGGCTTCGAGCCAGGGCTCGAGTTGGGCTGACCTTTACACCAAGAGACGATATTGAAATTGGCTTAAGACTGAGATCAGGATCAGATGATAGCCATCAGTCCCCACATATCACATTGGTTGACTTTGATGACAACGATACGGGTGATGCGGACTTCAATCTTGACAAGTGGTACTTTAAATACAAAACGGGGGGTGCAGCAGTCACCGCGGGTCGTTCAGGTATAGCATTCTGGAAACAGAATGAAATGTTGTTCGACGATGATGTGACACCGATTGGTATCGGATACACGTTTGGGGGTGGATCATTTGGCCTGAATGCAGGTTACTACACGCTACCGGCAGGCATGCAGGAATTTTCAGGTAATCTCGGGACGCTGCAGGTTACTCTGAAGGGCGACCTGGGATCCTCGAAGTTTTCAGGAGCGATGGGATGGGTCGGTTTTGATGCCGAAACCGGCGATGCTGACGCGGGCTCCTATCAGAAATCCAACGGTATGCGTGACTACAGTATCTTTTCAGTCAACGGGCAGCTTAAATTCGACAAGTACAAATTGGGCGTGGACTACTATCACAACAATGAGGGCTACTCGGCTTCTGACTCGAATGCGTTCACGGCGTATCACCATGATCAGGACACCGGTTATGTCGTCTCCGGCGCCTACGGCGGCACCAGTCCCCAGTCCTGGTTATTTGCCTACTACTATATGCATATGGAGACCTTCGCGGTTAATTCTTCGTTTGCCCAGGATGACTGGGTTCGATTTGGATCCGCAGTGGAAGCCCGTGCAAGTAATATCAAAGGTCATGAATTCAGAGTCGGTTACGGTCTTGCGAAGAACATGAACCTGATTTTCAGAGCCTATATAGTCGACGCAATCGAAGAGGACAGTGCAACCGCTGTTTCGAAAGAGGATGGCAATCGAATCCGACTCGATTTTAACTACAAGTTCTGAATCGATGCCGAAGCGCCAGGAATCAGACCGNGAANGCACCACNCGATAACGGACGGGGCCTTTTTTCGACAGTACGGGAACAGCAGTCAGTTATATTCCTGATCTTTGTTTTAAAACTCCGAAGTCTTGAACAGAACGAATCACGACATTGAACGATGTGTTCAAGATTCTCGGATTATTCTGACCAAATTCTCGTAACTCATTGATTTGAAAGTGAATAAAAACTGGTGTGAATCCTGCATTGAATTTAGTCCGGCTTGAGACATCAGGCATTTATAGAACACAAAAAAACAGCCAGCGGCCACAAGATTCAAGGGTGCTTGAAGATGACATTAGAGCTGGCAGTGAAACCTCTTAAGGGATGATTAGCATGAAATTTGAAAAATTCCTGATATGGACAGGTCTGCTTGTGCAGACAATGTTTGCGGCAAGTACATTCGCTGCATATACGGAAGGTGCCGTATCAGATGGTGGCAGTGTGAGTGGTAAGTTGACGTATTCTGGTGCCCTGCCAGAGACTGCGGTTGAAAGCATTGCGATCACAAAAAACCCGGAAGTCTGTGGTGAAGGTTATCGAGAAGTCGTCTGGATAGATGTCGAGAATGGTGCGCTGCGCGGTGCATTCGTCTTTCTGGATAAGGTCAGCACAGGGAAGGCCTGGCAGGAACCTGCTGATGGGCATCAGATGATTATGCAGNAAGGTTGCAGATTNAAACCCTGGGCGCAGGTCGTCAAGCGGGGNCCTATCGTCATCAGAAATGGTGATGAAGGTGTGCTGCACAATATCAACACGCGGGAGATGATTGGCGTTGAGAAAGGCCGCGTTGTCAAACGAACAATGTTTAATTTCGGTCAGCCAGACCCAGGTGACATTGAGAAGACAATCAAACCGCGTCGTTCTCCTTATCTTTCCATCAACTGTGAAGCTCATAACTTCATGTTTGGATTTATGATGGCACCAGAACATCCCTACGCTGTTGTGGTGGATGAATCAGGAAGCTTCAGTATTGAAGATATTCCNCCTGGTACCTACAAGCTGAAAGCCTGGCACCCAAGCCTGGGTGTGCAGGAATCAGATATTACAATAACGGCCAGCGGAAACGTCGAGGCTAACTTCAACTTCCAAAGTAATTGAACCTGGAGGGGAGAATGATCACCAGACCCAGAGTGGTTCGGATCTATTTTGCAGCACTGTTAGTCCTGTCGCTGCCGGGATTCGTTGTTTACGCGGAAGAATATCCCGCGATTGGTCCTTTGTCCGTAAAAAAAGTACCTGCTGAAGGCAAGGTGGAAATGGGCAAGCGGCTGTTCTTCGATGCAAGAGTAAGCGGCGATGGCGCTATTTCGTGTGCAACCTGCCATGACCCGGAGAAGGGCTTTGGGGATGGTCGAGTTCTCTCTGAAGCCTACCCGGGAACAGACTACTTTAGAAATTCTCCTTCGCTTATCAATGCAAGATATAAAGAAGACTTTGCTGATACTGGCTGGGGATGGGATGGTCGCATGGGTTCCAACCTGAATGATGTTACCCGGGATCAGATCACTGAAACCACTATCATGAACATGGATATGAGAATCATGCATGAACGCATGAAACAGGATCCGGTCTATGTTGAGATGTGTGCAGTGAATTTTGGCGGCGAATGTAGTTCTGGCAAAGCCAGAAATGCCCTGGTTGCTTTTATGGAAACCCTGGTCTCCCATGATGCACCCTTCGACCAGGGCAGCATGTCGCGTAATGCAAAGGCAGGGCAGGCTTTATTTGAAGGAAAGGCCGGATGCATCCAATGCCACAATGGCGGCTATTTCTCTGATGGAAAACCGCACAATACGGGAATTCCAGAGAACCTGGACATCTTCAAGAACTCGGTTAAACACCTCACGTACCGGTCAGTCCTGCATACCTACGGTGTACCTAACGTCGACGCGTGGCGACGAGATGTTGGATATTTCATGGTGAGTCGGGATTATGCCGACGTTGGTAAATTCATCACGCCGACATTGCGTGAGCTCAAATACACAGCCCCTTATATGCACAACGGCGCTCTGGCAACGCTCAAGGAAGTAGTCGAGTACTACGACCAGGGAGGCGGCAACCACGAAGACGTTATGCCGGTTGAAATTGAACCACTTGGACTGTCAAAGAAAGAGAAATCAAACCTTGTTGCTTTTCTCGAGGCATTGAGTAGTGAGACGCCTGTAACTGTAGAGAGGATGACGATTCCACAGGATTACGAGGCGATACCAAACTGGCTTGAGACTAAAAACTAACTTAGAGGCGACTAGTATGATGAATAAGACACTACAAATCTGTCAGGTCGTTCTGTTACTTGGCGTGAGCTTTGGATCCCAACCGGTGTTTGCCGAAGGGGACTCTGACTTTGATCCACCACTTGCAGCTCTTGGTCCCGTACCGGCACCACCGGATAACCCGATTACAAGGGAAAAAGCTGAACTTGGAAAACTGCTGTATTTCGATCCAAAGCTGACCGGAGATGCCAGTCTTGCCTGTTCAGATTGTCATGATCCGAAACAGGGCTGGGGTTTTAACGACCCGATTTGCAGAGGATATCCTGGCGTTGTGCACTGGCGAAACTGCCATACGGTGGTTAATACCGGTTACCTCAATAAATTGTTCTGGACTGGCAGTGCAACAAGCCTTGAACGTCAGGCCAAGGGCGCAGCAACTGGTGGGATTTCCGGAAATGGCGAACGGGATGTTATGGAGCAACGACTCAGACAGACGCCCTATTATGTCAGGAAATTTAAAGACGTATTTGGCACTGAGCGTCCGATTCTCAATGATGCGTGGTATGCAATTGCCACCTTCGAAAGAGAGATGCTGACCCAGAAAAACTCACCTCTGGACAAGTTCCTGGGTGGAGATAAAGAGGCGTTATCTGAACAAGCACAGCAAGGTCTGACCCTTTTTCAAGGTAAGGCAAACTGTATCGAATGTCACAACGGACCAATGCTGACGGATGAGAAATACTACAACCTGGGTGTNCCGCGACCGTTTGAATGGGAAGAGATGGGGATGAATACCATCACCTACCGATTTGAACTATATGCGAAGGGAGTTCATGAGGATTATTACCGGGATTTCAAGGATGACCTGGGGCTGTACTTTGATACTAAACGTCCCAAAGACCTGGGTAAGTTCAGAGTGCAACCACTACGATACCTGAAGTATACAGCACCTTATATGCATGCCGGGCAGTTCTACACGCTAGAGGAAGTTGTCGATTTCTATAACGATGGTGGTGGTGAAAACGAGTTCACAGAACTTAAGGGCAATAAAACGAAAATCCTCAAGCCGTTAGGGCTGACAGATAGCGAAAAAGAGGCATTAGTCGTTTTTCTTGAAGAAATCAGCGGCGATGAAATCATTATGGCGATTCCCAAGGTTCCACAATATGAACCGGTTCCGGATGCCGCCACATTAACCCAAAGTGAAGCAAAAAGTGCAGGGCTCGACATGTACCTGTCCACTCAAGAAGGCAATCTCTATGGCAACCGATAACGACAACGAAATAATTGTTAAAGAGAGCGGGCTCGAGCAAGAAGTATCGAGTAACGACGCAACCAACTGTGTAACGCGTCGAAGTTTCCTGCTTGGGACGGGCGTCCTTGCAACCACGGTGTTGTTGCCTGCACTTCCTGGCATGGAGGGTAAAGCCCTGGCTGCGGAAATGGCTCAGTACCCGCGGCAGCGAATAGGTTCGTTGTCTGATCTGAAGGAGAACAAACCGATACCTTTCAACTACCCGGACGAGGGGCGCAACTCAAGGAGTCTGCTGGTGAAGCTGGGTGATATTGCGGGAGGGGGAATCGGGGATGATATGGACGTGGTTGCTTTCAACACCATGTGTACGCACATGGGTGGCGACATGAGTACAACCTATGTGTCAGCTGAGAAGGTCCTGGGACCTTGTCCGTTCCATCAGTCAACATTTGATCTGACACGGCACGGCATCATTATTTCTGGCCATGCGACTGAGAGCCTACCTCAGGTGCTGCTCGAACTCGACGGAGACGATATCTACGCCACTGGTTTGATCGGTTTGATCTATGGTCGCTACGACAACTTAAAGTCATAAGGAGAAAACTGCCATGAGCCAGAATTCAACTCCATTTTATCAGCCTGAAGATAAGATCCCTCTGCCGCCAAAGGATGCAGAGGTCTTTACCACTTGCTGTGACTATTGCGTAATGGCCTGCGGCTACAAGGTTTACAGGTGGCCAGCGAGTGGTCCACACGGAGGACCGAAGAGAAACGAAAATGCCCTGAAGAGAAACTACCCACTGTTACCACTGCAAGGTGGCTGGGTTGGGCCAAATCAGTTCACTCAGGCAACAGCCGACGGCAAGCTTTATAACATTGCGGTGATTGCGGACCCGGATTCCAAGGCAGTGAACCCGGGGGGTGGCCACAGTATTCGTGGTGGGTGTATCGCGCAAAAGATCTACAACCCGCGTAAACCGACTCAGGATCGCCTGAAATACCCGATGATTCGCATCAACGATATTCTGATGCCTGTTACCTGGGATTTCGCTCTCGATATCATGGCTGAGGTTTCCAAGCATGTGATCAAGAAGCATGGTGAAGCAGCCTGGGCGATGAAGTACTTTAGTTACCAATACTTTGAAAACACCTATGCACTGACGAAGCTTGCTTTCAAGAGTATTAATACACCATCAGTTGCCCACCATGATCATCCGGCGATAGTGAACTCTGTTCCTGGCTGGGTGGACATGGGATATGACATATTTAGCGCATCTCACGAAGATTTCTCAATAGCAGATTGCCTGGTGATATCAGGTACTGATCCTTACGAGACAAAAACGGTTCTGTGGAATCACTGGATCCTCAAAGGCATCAACGGCAATAACACCAAAGTGATTATGATCAATCCTCGTCGAACCACAGGTGTCGCTTTTGCTGAAAAGCACGGTGGTCTGCATATTGATCTGGACCCGGGTTCCGACACGGTTGTCCAGATGGCAATCCAGCGAGTCATTCTTGAAAACGGCTGGGAAGACAAGGAGTTTATTGAGAAGTGGGTCGCAAATTTCTGGGAGACCGATTCTGGATTTGGTCAGGGTACCAGAAATACACCGTGGCAGTGGCGAACCACCTGGGGCAAGTTCCAGGTNAAGGGATTCGAGGATTGGAAGGCCTGGATGCTCTCTCAGGAGGAGTCTATTCCTGAAGTCGCCGCAAGAATTGCGCGAATTGATCCGAAGAAGATCTATCAGGCTGCAGAGATGATGGCCAAACCCAGGGCGAATGGTACTCGGGTGAAAACCAGCATTTGTATCGAGAAAGGTAACTACTGGTCGAACAACTATCTGAATACAGCATCAATCGGTACTCTTGGTGCGATTCTCGGATGTGGTGGCAGACCTGGTCAGGTGATTACGAGACTGGGCGGACACCAACGAGGGGGTGTAAACGGTGGACCGTATCCGACTATGAAATCACCGTATAAGGTTCCTGGTCGAAGACGTCATCGTATGGACCTGGATCGCTGGCTCGAAGCTGGACATGTTCGTTTTGCCTATGTAGTTGGTACCACATGGATACAGGCGATGGCTGGATCAGCGGCACTCGAAGATGCCTTCAAACAATATACGAAACTTAATCCTCATCAGATTCGCAGCTCCGATAAGGATACGATCATTGAGACCCTGAAGAAGCGAGTCGATTCAGGCGGTATGGTTGTAGCAAATCAGGAAATCTATCTGCGAAACCCAATTGGACATCAGTACGCGGACATCGTGCTACCCGCTGCAACCTGGGGTGAAGAAGATTTTGCCAGGGCTAATTCCGAGAGAAGAATTCGTCTCTATTCCAAGTTCTACGATGCCCCGGGCGATGCGAAACCAGATTGGAAGATCGTCGCCATGTTCGCCAAGAAAATGGGCTTTGAGGGTTATGAATGGAAGGACTCCAATGACGTCTTCGAGGAAAGTGCCAGGTTTTCAAGGGGATCAAGAAAGGACTATCAGGTTATAAGAACCCTCGCACAGCGAAAGGGAATGAAAGCCCATGAATTCTTGAGAAGCTTTGGGACAACTGGTCTGCAGGCACCCTTGTTACTCGATGGTGACAAGATAATTGAGACAAAACGACTCCATGATTATAACCGTAAAGATATACCTGATACGGGTCCTGAAGGCGTGTCGGTTGCCAACAAACAGCTGATGGCATTCAAATCTCATAGTGGCAAGCTCAATCTGCTTAAATCGCCATGGAGTGAATGGAGTGATTTCTACGAATTCATGAAACCAAAAGATGATGAGCTCTGGGTTTCAAGTGGTCGAATCAACGAGATCTGGGAGTCAGGATTTGATGATTACGAACGCAGACCCTATACCCAGCAACGATGGCCGATGAACTTTCTGGAGATTCATCCGGATGATGCCAAAAAACGGGGAGTGGAATCCGGTGATCTGGTTACCGTGGAATCTGTCCGTGTACCTGTGCAGACGGATTTCAATCTCGGCGTGAAATCAGATGACATGAAATTCTCAGGGTTGATGAAACGTGGTCATATCAAACTGGTAAGTGGGCAATTTACAGCCCTGGCCATCGTAACGCCTGCAACAAAACAAGGCGTGGTCTATACGGACTTTCTTAAGCTTGACTCACCTGCAAACAGCATTACACCAAGAGTGCCTGATCCGTTTACATTGAACTACAGGTACAAAGTCGCAAACGGCAAGGTAAGGCGTTTGGGTGAATCACCTTTTAAGAAGGATTTTTCTCAGATGTCGTTTAAAAGGAGAGATATTGTCTAAGTTCTCCGAGTTGGAATCAGTCGTAGTCGAAAGATTACCTGGCTGGTGCAGACGAGAGGACTCTCTGGTTAGATGTATTGCTGTCAACGGTCTGAGGCGTCTGCATCTCAAGGATGTACTCGCGACATCGACTCTGAAAGAGCTTCTCCATGATCCGGATGCTGATGTTCGGATTGACAGTGCCTATGCGCTGGGAGAGCTTGAGGTCGACTCTTGTGTAGAAGATCTGGTGGAAATTATCACCCATGATCCGGTTGGAGAAGCCAGGATTGAGGCCACGAAAGCCCTCGGTAAAATTGGCGTTGCCCGGGTTGTGGATCCGCTGGTTGACTGTATTCGCAACGATGGTTATCCGGAACTTGAAGTATACAGCGATGAGGCTGAATCAAATCCTTGCTGGGAAGTACAGAGTGAGGCAATTATTGCACTTGGCGAAATCGCTTCTCATTCAGTTGTAGATCCACTCATCAGTTTCATAACAGAATCAGACTATGATGATCTCCAGGATCTTGGTTTCAGAACCCTGCTTAAGGTCGACAGTTCACGAGCTCATCAATATATTCACCAACAGTATTACAAGGGTGATAAAGCGGAAAAGCGTCGGGTTGTTAGAGCGCTGGCAGATTCTCGAGGTGAAGGTACGAATCTTGGTGCTTTGTCGAAGCAACTGATTGTCGATCTGAATCGCTCACTTGATGATGAAGATCCGGATATACGATTGAATGCAGCCCGGGCACTGGCACAGTTTGCTGAAGCCCCTGCCTCTCTGGCGTTGTGTCGACTGCTTTTGGATCCGAACCACTTCGTCAGGGAAAAGGCGGGTGAATTTCTTCGGCAGGCAGCAGATGCCGAGGCGATTGAATTGCTTCATGACATGCTCAAGATTACGGATCCAGAATTACAGCAGTTGATCGCTTCAGTTCTCGGACAGATTGGCAATGTGGAATCGGGGCTCATCATGAGTGAAATATTGACGGTGCCAGATGAGAACTTGCAGATTGAGCTGCTGAAGAATATTGGCCTGATCGCTGACTCGCAGGTTTTACCGGAGCTGATCGAGTTCCTTGGCGAGGACATAAACGACGATATGAGGCTTCAAGTCATTGTTGCGCTGGGTCAGGTTTGCTCAGACTCGATCGAAGAGGTTCCGTCTGACATTGTCAGTGCAACTCAGGAATGTCTGTATCCTCACATATTTTCCTCAAATCAAGCGATTAGTGTTGCTGCTCTCGAAGCATATGTTAAGTATTGTGAAAATCCAGGTGAATTCCTTCTTGGTATCTTGCAGATACAGGAAGTCGAAGAAGATGTGACACTAAATCAAGACGAAGGAATTGCTGCTGATGAGACAGCGGTAGAACCCGAGATCTCTACTGAAAATTATGCAGAAGATGATTCTGAAAGTATTGTTGATGATGAGAATATCATCATCAAAGAGGAACAGGTGCCGCTGGATGAGTTTCTGGGGGAATTGCCGGAGGATGGAAATCCGAAAAGTTCTACATTAGCCTCGATCTTTTCAAGAGAGCCTGAAGAGGAGAGTCAACCTGTAGAAGCACCGTTGCCGGTTGGGTCTGCAGAGTGGATACCGATTTATGCAGCCAGACTGCTGGCTAAACACACTGATCTCAATCAACAGATTGTGGATGTTTTGCTTGATATCTCTGAGAACGCCGATGAATCCTTGTTGAAAGAGATAGTTGATGTTGTGAGTCATGTGAAAATGCCGCAGATCCTTGGTTTTTTGGAACAGTGTCTTGCGAAGGAGGGTGGGGCAGTTGTACTAGCATCGTTACATGCGCTGAAGGAAATGGCCTTACCTCTTACCGATCTTACTGCCGTTAAAGAACTTCTCTCAAGCGACGATCCTCTTATTCGGCGAAGATCGCTTGAGTTGGTTGCGATTAACGATGAGCAGTCACTGAATCAGTATCTGCAACAGGCTTTTGCTGATGATGACAGAGATGTCTGTCTGACTGCCCTTGAGTTTGTTAAGAAAGAAAATATTACTGAAGAATTACGTGCAGCTGTACTCAGCATGTTAATGAAAAGTGGTGGTGATCTCACTGTCCCAATCGCCCAGATGTTGCGACGGGTGGAGGATAGTGAGGCAATTAGTCTTCTCTTGGATAAAGTCCTTGATGAGGATTTGAAAGAGTATCATTGGATTTTTATTAGTGCCCTGACTGAAGCATACAAACCTCAATTGGGTACCAGAGAATGACCAGGATGATAAGTGCCGTTAGTGGATTTAAAGCGATGTTTGCAACCGCGTTGATGGTCGGCGTCGCTACCTGTTTGGCTGAAACAGGTGATGCAACTCAGGAAGACTTCGATGTATTTGAAACTATGAGAGATACATATAGCGAGAACTGTGCCATGTGTCACGGTTTTGATGGCATACCTATGTTGGCTGGCGTCCCGAATTTTTCGAAGGGCGAACGGATGGAGAAAAGCGACGAAGAGTTGCTTGTCATCATGAAGGATGGCAAAGGGCTCATGCCCGCTTGGAAGGATATATTCGATGGTGAGCGACAAAATCAATTGCTGGATTATGTTCGGGCGATGCCGGGTGACCAGGTGTTCTCTGCTCGGTGCCTCGAATGCCATGAAAACCGTGTTCCGGCGCTGAGCCATCAGATTCCCAAGACGAAAACTGCTTTGTTGGAATCTAAAGAAGATATTGAAATATGTACTGGCAATGATATCGAAACTGTTATTTCTCGCCAGGAACTTGCCGATGTGGTCACATACCTCAGGATATTGCAGAAGTAGAAAAATGAAAAAAATACTCTATCTGATATCACTCGTTGCATTGATTGTAGCATTGCCAGCCTATGGCGCCGAAGCCAATGAATACAGGCAGGTACTGGGCCTTGACTCAAGAAAAGTCATCTGGTTCCTTGCGCAGATGCACCTTTTCTTCGGTGCATTTGTTCTTGGAGTTCCTCTTTTCGCAGTCATCATCGAGGTCGTGGGCTGGCGAAACAAGGACGTGAAGTTTGACAGACTTGCTTACGAATTTACCAGCCTTTTAAGTGTTGCCTATGCAACAACGGCAGCATTTGGTGGCCTGTTGACGTTCGCACTCTTTACGCTGTATCCGACATTCATGGGCTATATGGCAGGCATCTTTAAAGATGTCATGTTTATTTATGCACTGCTATTTTTCGCGGAAACGTTCGCGCTCTATTTGTATTACTACGGTTGGGACTGGCTTAACAGCACGCGTGTGCTGGATAACAAAGTTGTTTTCGCATGCCGGGTACTGGGCATTCTTATCCTCATTGCCGGTGCCGCCCTCTTCTTTGGCGCCTTTGGTCCAGAGGAGATGCGTGGTGATACCAGGGCTTTTATGGTCTTTCTTTATTTCCTGCCTGCTGGTGTTGGTTTGCTCATTATCAAAGACGTAAAGAGCACTCATATCCTGATTGGCATCATTTTGAATATTGTTGGTACAGGCATCATGATGATGGCTAACAGTATGGCTGGGTTTATGATGAGTCCAGCAGGAGTCGATGAAAAAGGCATACTCGATGGCACGGTCTGGGAGGCCTTCGAAAATGTGCTGGCAACACCTATCGCAATACATCGCATGTTAGGAAATCTGGCCTTTGGTGGGCTTGTGGCAGGATCTTACGCTGCAGTTAAATTTATTGGCGCACAGAATCGAACTGACAAGGCACACTATGACTGGATGGGCTATATATCCAATTTTGTTGCTATTGGTGCCCTCATCCCGTTGCCTTTTGCTGGTTACTATCTGGGCCGAGAGGTCTATTCCAACAGCGCGGTGATGGGGAACAACATGATGGGAGGAGACTTTTCCTGGACCTTTATCATCCAGGCAATGCTCGTAGGCTCACTCTTTCTGATTTCGAATTATTACCTGTGGAGTGGTATGACCAGGATACCTGGTTCTGAAAGATACTATAAATATATCAAGTATATTCTGGGTGCAATCATTGTATCTCTGGCTGTCTGGTTGACACCTCATAACCTGCCGCTTTCAGGAANTGAAGTGGGTGAAATGGGTGGCAGCCANTATCATCCTACCTTGAAATTCCTGGGGCTTATGCCTGCCAAGAACGCGGTGATCAATCTGATCATTATTTCCACCTTTTTCAGTTTCCTGCTGTATCGCCGCGGCAACAAGAAAGGCACGGTTTCGATTTCGGCACAAGGGACGCTGCCGAAAATAGTGATTCCTCTTGCTGGNCTGGTCTGTATTTTGATGGTTGGCCAATACGGTCTGAATCTGTATGGCATGGATCCGGCGGAACTGGATCTACCTGCTGATCGAGAGCAATACTTTAAAACACTGGCGTATCTTCTCTTCTTTGAATGTGCAGCGGTGATAGTTTGCGTTGTATTAGCCCTGAAAGACAGGGGTCTTCTTGCAGAGAATCTGTACCTGGCCATCACAGCATTTAATGTCACCATTTTCCTGGGCGTGTATGGATTCGTCGTTATGGAACAGGCATCGCCGTTCCTTAGGAATGTTGCCGTATCTCAATTCCTGCAGCTGATCAGCAGCCTGATTCTGGTTACCACTATCGATATGTTCTTGTATCGAAATGCTGAAACAGTCGGTGAATTGCAATGGGGCAAAATGACTGTTCGCAGTCAGTATGCGTTACTGCTGTTNACNTTTGTTATCACCATGAACATGGGTCTGATGGGTTTTATCCGCTCAGGACTCNGGGGTGACTGGCACATTTACGGTGTGATGCGTGATACCTCCATGTGGAGTTATACCCCCAGCAATTTCACCATGACACAGATGGTGAGTCTNTCTGTTCTGGTGTTTATGCTGGGTATGGCATTTATGTTCTGGCTGGGTTCCCTTGCATCCAAAAAACATGATGTGGGAGCTGGTGATGGAGCTGGTGACAATGTATCCCGGACCGATGGAGAGATTGCTGGATGAATTCTGCAATCACCAGAGTATTTGCGTTCCTTCTCATATGCCTCGGCATATACCTGTGGATTGGCTATACCNTTACCGAGCTGACTGGCGGCGAAAAGACAGCTTCAGCTGCAGTGGAAATAACACCTGAAGGTGGCGAGACCATTTTTTGGGGGAAAGGGCGCTGCTATACATGCCACAGTATGGGNGGTCAGGGCAGTGCGGTTCGGTGTCCCAACCTGGGNCAATTCGGTGAGCGTTTTGANCTGCCCATCGGCGCNAGGGCCGAGTTNAGNGCNAAGGAAAGGTCAGAAGAAACGGGTCGTCACTACACNGCAACTGACTATCTCGTTGAGAGTCTGGCGAAACCAGATGCNTACATTGTCGAGGGCTATAAGAACGAAATGGCCATCGTCTACGCACCTCCCATATCACTNAATCTTGACGAGATTCAGGCGGTATTGATGTATCTGCTGTCTCAAGGGGGTGAGTTGGACATGGTGGTTTTTGAGGAACCNAGTGAAGTCACCAGCGAATATTTTGATCGAATTCTGGCTGCCACNGCCGCAGGAGGTGGTGATCCCGGAAATGGCGAGATTGTATTCGAAGACTATTGTCAGGAATGTCATGCCATCGGTGGTGATGGNGGAGAAGTTGGACCGGATTTATCCAGTATTAGCGTCAAAGGTAAGCAGTTCATTTCCGACTCTGTGACAGCGCCAACGGGTGATATTACTGAAGGNTATGAGACTTTTGAAGTGGTTCAGCATGATGGGCGCCGAATTGCCGGAATCAAGAAAAAGGATGATGTATCCGGGATAGATATCATGCGGGAAACGGGTGAGNTGGTTGAGATTGGCAGGGCTGATATTGATGAGGTAGTGCAGGATGAATCAAGGAGTCTGATGCCGGACGATCTGACTGAGGCTCTAACGATAAAAGATTTTCAGGATGTACAGGCATTCCTGATGATGCAGAAACAAGAAGTGGTGGAAGAAGAATGATGCGGGGATTTGAATCGAATGTCTGAATCAAAACGACCAAAGATCAATCCCTTCTGGGCCGTCGTCATAACGGTTGGGATTATTCTGTTTTTAGTTGAATGGATTATTCCCGCTGTTTCAAGACAGGTAACTGGTCTTCCTTTTCCACTGACAGTACCAAGGGCGCTACTATTCATTTACATGGTGCTGACTCTGGTCGCACTTTTTCTGTTTGTTACTTTTTCAGATGAGAATCTGAATGCTTTCTGGCGTCCTATCAGACGATTTCTCCGAGGTGATTTTGGCAAGAATGCGCGCAACGTTGTGGTTGTGATTGTGCCGCTACTGGTGACCTGGTGGGTTTTTGACATGAAGATGCCGAAACTTGAACCGCCGATTTCTCTCAGAATTCAGCACCCTTCTTCAAATTTCCCAAAGAGTTTCGAGGATCTGAAAAATCCCTATGCGGAACCATCGGAGACGGATGTTGAAACATTTATTAAAGAGGCCAGGTCTGGCGATGTGAGTTTTATTCCCCAGCTGACTGCTGATCTGGATCTATGGCGAGATATGAATTCTGATGCTCATGTTCTTACCGCCATTAATACCGGCCCGGTAAGGGAATTTATGGCAGATATTGAAGACGGTAATGTCGACCACGAGATCGCAAGATTAGCACTGATTGAGAAGAACCTGTTCGAGGGCAGGGCGCTGTACGCTATGAATTGCCGTGCTTGTCATGGGGACAGTGTGGCAGGTGACGGTCCGATGGCCGATGGCTTCAAACTTCGTCCCATCAATTTCACTGACAACGGAACCCTGGAGACGATAGTCGAAGGTTATACGTTCTGGCGAGTAACTAATGGGGGCCCCGGATTGCCCACAGAGGCAACGCCCTGGGATTCAGCTATGCCTGAGTGGAAGCTTAGTTTGAGCGAAGAACAGCGCTGGAAGATCATTCTTGCTGAGTATGATCTTGCTCAAAAGACACCGCGCATAACGGAGTCTGAATAATGAGCTCACTGGCTAAATTCTTTATCTCGCTGTTGGGTGTGTCTGTGATGTCAGCCAGTGGTTCGGTGGTGCCGTCCAATCCTATGCCTGAAGTGAACGATGATTTCATGGCACAAGGTCATGAGATATATATTCAGCGCTGCAGTTTTTGTCATGGGCTGCTTGGTGATGGGAATGGCCCGACTGCAGATTTTCTGGATCCGAGACCTCGTGACTTTACGCTGGGTATTTTCAAATTCAGAACGACCCAGAGTGGTGAGCTGCCAACCGATGAGGATTTATTCAGAACTGTTAGTCGAGGCTTGACTGGTACAGCAATGCAGGCGTTCGATGAAGACATCATTAAGAATGGATTAACTGAAGAGCAGCGATGGGCAGTGATCGCCTACATTAAGACCTTTGCGTTCGAGTTTGAGGATCCTGAACTGGATCCGGTCAAGAACGGCATGGTTATCCCCTTGCCAAAAGACATGGCGCCGTATAATGCTGACAGTATTGAGAAAGGCAAGGCCGTATTTGAAAGAGCCAAGTGCTGGGAATGCCATGGAAAATTAGGTCGAGGTGACGGTCAGAAATCGTTCGATCGAACTGATGACTGGGGTTTTCCAATAAGAATTCGAAATGTCACACATCCCTGGAAGATAAAAGCGGGTAGTGAGGTCGAAGATATCTATATGCGGTTCTCGACCGGTATTCTTGGCACCCCGATGCCTTCTTTCGTTGATGCCTTAACCGAAGAGGACCGCTGGTACCTGGCAAACTTTATTAAATCGCTGCAACACGAGCGGACAGAACACCAGGTTTTGGTTGCGCTTAAAACGAAGGACAGCCTTCCTGACGATCCTTTTGATCCACGCTGGAACGAAGCGGGACCGATGGATATCCGCTTGGCTGGACAGGTCATCGGTGCACCTCGCTGGCAGAATAACAGCGTAGATATGGTGACGATCAAGGCGATGTTTAACGAAGACGAAATCGAGTTTCTCATGGTCTGGGATGATCCGTTTCAGGACATTGTGCATGATGAATCTAAAGAGCTGGATACTTCAGAACTGGCGCAGGTAGGAGGCTTTAGTTCCTACATAATGAGCAACGATCAGGTGCCCAGGCAGTTGGAAACTTTCAGAGATTCGATCGCATTGCAATTTCCGGCCAAGACGGTTGAAGGTACAAAGAAACCACATTTTTTCCGTGGATCTGTTTCGGATCCGGTAAACCTCTGGGTCTGGCAACCGGACAAGAGTGAATCGGATGGCCGGAGTGTCTCGGAAGCTGTAGCCAGAAGCTGGAAACAGGACTACAAATTCCAGGATGAGGAGAGTCAGCAGGTCGAAGGGAGTGCAGTGTGGGATCAGGGCAGATGGCACGTTTTGATGAAAAGACCGCGAAAGACAGGTGATCGCAATGATGTGCAGTTTGAGAGTAGTCAGTTTATCCCGATGTCTATTAATCTCTGGGATGGGTCCAACGGTGAACATGGTTTACTGATGAGCCTGTCCAGTTGGTACTTCGTTGTCCTTGAAAGCAACATTCCTGTGAATGTATACATATATGCATTGGTCGCTGGATTACTGTCTGTTCTTTTGGGTGGTTATCTCTTCAGGCTGGCAAATAAGACCTGATAGAAAGAAATACTTAGTAAATGCTCCGTAAAAGGTGAGTGAAATGAAAAAAAGTGTATTAGTTATTGTCTCTTTCATCGCGTTCATCGTGTCTCCCTGCGTCCTCGCAGATGTCACAGCAGGTAAGGCTGCCTTCGACAGTGCTGGATGTGGTGATTGCCATTACACAGAGGGACCAGCACGAGAGAAGACGATAGAAGATCAGCTTACAAAGAAAGGTCCGGAACTCTGGTACGCGGGCAGCAAGTTTAATCGACCATGGCTTGAAGGCTGGTTGAGTGCTCCCAAGATTATCCGACTGCTGAAGTACAATTCACTGGATACTGAGAATCCTGGTGGGCATGCCGCGCTTTCGGTATCAGATGCAACACAGGTTGCTGATTTTCTGATGTCACTGACATCAGATGTGGTTGAAGCTGGTGTGATCAAGCCGAAAGCTCATCCAAAGGGCAAGTTGATATTCAAGAAGAAGATGCCCTGTAGTGGGTGTCATCAATACGAAGATAGAAGGAAGGTCCTGGGTGGTAAAAGTGGTCCATCTTTGGTTGGTGCGGGTGAGAGACTTAATCCAGACTGGATATATGCTTACCTGAAGAATCCCAAGGTATTTAAGCCGATCCGGATGATGCCAATATTCGAGGGATTGCTCAATCCCAAGGATATGCAATTCGTGTCCGCGTATGTAGCCACTTTTTAGGGAGAAGAAAGCATGAAAACGTTAGTTGCCATATTGATATCCGTATTCGCAATTATGAACGCAAGTGCTTCTGAGCCTGAAGTCGTGTTCAAGTTCTATTGTGCCCAGTGTCATGGTGAGAAGGGAGATGGCTCAGGACCGAATGTAACAGCGGATTTTGCCACTGATCCAAGAGATTTTACTAAAAAGGCTGAGATGGAAAAACTATCTGATGCAGATATTAAAAACGTCATTCTGGACGGTGGTCCTGCAATGAGTAAGTCAGCCCTGATGCCTCCCTGGTCCAAAACACTGACGGAGGACGAGGTCAATGGCCTGGTGAAAGTGTTAAGAGGATTTTGTCAGTGCGAGGGTGCCTCTTAAGACGAGTCTCTTAAGAAGAAGTCTCATAGGTGAGTGCATAGATGCATAAAGAGAAAAGGCCGTGGAAGTTGAAAGGTAAGAACATTGCGGATGTCGTAATATTTCTTGGCATGTTGATAAACGCTATCGTTATAGTATTAATACTCTATTTTTTTGCGTTTTGAGGCGATTATGAATGACATTGATGAAAGTGAAAAAAACTGGATTGGGCCTTTGATATTTACGGTAACTCTCATTGCAATCGCCGTTTTTTTTATTTGGTTCTTGTGAGGGCAGTTAATTGAAATCTTGGGTAGTAATGTTTGCGGTGGGGCTGGTTGTGTTTTCACTGGTTTTCCTTGCGTTGGACTACTTCGTTATGGGCGCGCAGGGTTTGTCTCTGGTGTTTGAGCATTAGGAGTAAATCGTGATCAGCACGTCAATAAAGCAATTGCTTATAGTGATGCTTGTAGTATTTCTGCTGGCAGTCTTACCGTTTTCTGTCGCAGAAGCGGCGGAAGGCGTTCAAGTCACAGTCCCGGAACTAAGCAGCTCAGATTATCCCGTCATCGCCGGAGTCAACAGCCGGGTAGCGGTCTGGCTTGCCGCGCAGCTTCATCTCTGGTTTGCAGCGTTTGTGTTAGCTGTACCAATCTTCGTATTCATCATCGAGTCTATTGGGGTCTGGACAAGGGACCAGCGTTATGACGAGATGGCTTTCGAATTCATCAAGGTCAGTATTACCGCCTATTCATTAACCGCAATACTGGGTGGTTTGCTGGCATTCAGCCTTTTCATTTTCTATCCACAGCTGATGACATATCTAACCGGCGTGTTCAGTGAGAGTATGTTCTACTACGCTCTGCTCTTTTTTGCTGAAAGCGTCACGCTATACGTATACTACTATGGCTGGCACTGGCTTCAGGGTGGTGACAAAAAGTGGATTCATCTGACCCTGGGTTTGCTCCTGAATGCAGTTGGAACTCTGTTGATGCTGCTGGCGAATGCCTGGTTGACATTTATGATGAGCCCCAATGGCGTTGATACCGCGGGTACATTTACCGGAGATACGTGGGGTGCGATCCACAATTTCCTTTGGAATCCGATTAATCTCCATCGTGTCGTCGCCAATGTCGCGTTTGGTGGATCGGTCGTGGGCGCCTACGCGGCGTTCAAGTTTCTCTCTGCTTCCGGTGAAGATGAACGTGCTCATTACGATTGGATGGGCTATAACGCAAACTTCATAGCGATTACCGCCTTGTTGCCATTACCGTTTGCCGGGTACTACCTGACGGCTGAAATCTACGAATACAGCCAGCAGATGGGTATCACTTTGATGGGTGGTGTATTTGCCTGGTTATTCATTATCCAGGCTGTGCTCATTGGCACATTGTTTATTGCTGCCAACTATTATCTCTGGTGTGGGATGGGAAGGAGTGAGGGTGCGCATCGCTACTACCCTTATATCAAGTACATTGCCTTCGTGATTGTTGCCTCATTCCTCGTCTGGTTTACACCTCATACGCTTGTGCTGACCAACGAAGAGCTGAAAGCTCTGGGTGGTCCTTATCACAAGTACCTGGGTCCGCTGGGAATTATGCCGGCAAAAAATACGGCGGTGAACCTGATGATTCTGTTTACCGCAGTCAGCTTTCTTATTTATCGCAGATCCAACAAGTTACCAACCGTAAGCTGGGTGCAGACTGGGAACGCCTTGCAGATTGCCCTGTTCGTTGCTGGGATTGCCAACATTCTGATTCTGGGTATTTATTATGGCTACTTTACCAATACCGTCTACAAGGTAGCCGCTTCTATTCCCCAGGTGCTGACAACATTGGTGGTGATTGTGATCAGCACTGTCATTGACTCGTTCCTGTATAAGGGCGCAGAGGAAGTTGCGCCGCTTCGCTGGGGTCGAGTACCCGACAGATCGCAGTACGCCTTGTTCCTGTTGGCAGTTGCATTCACCTGGTTGATGGGCTTGATGGGTTATATACGTTCTGGGATTCGCCAGCACTGGCATGTTACGGATGTGTTTAGAGACAATTCGGTTGATGCATTCACGCCAACCCTCGGGTATGCCGCCAACGTGGTTTCTATTGGTGTGGTTATTTTCATGGCGATGGTTGTCTTTGTGTTCTGGATCAGCCAGGTATCCAGTAAGAAGAGTTACCCGGAAGGGTACTGGAAGACAGCATGACACAATTTCTTAAAATTGCTGGATTCAGCCTGCTGGTAATTTCCCTCTTTGCTACTTACTCCAATCTGGGTATCCCGCAGATAAAACCTGCGCCACCGCCTTCTCAGGAATCCGTGGATTTGAGTAGTATGGACATGGACTCTTTCATTTCTCTTGGCGAGAAAATCTATAATACCAAAGGCACCTGTACCTTGTGTCACAATGAGTTGGGCGGCCGGGCTCCTATGTTAGATAACCTTGGTGAAGTCGTTAGCGCTCGACTCGAGGATGCCGGTTACAAAGGCAGTGCAGCAAACGTGGTCGATTACATCGTTGAGTCCATGAATGAGCCCTCCGCGTATGTCGTCAAGGGTTTCGGAAAGGTAGGCACCAATGATCAGGAGAGTCCGATGCCTGATGTGCGATCAGGAAGTATTGGACTATCTGAAGCTGAAACACTGGCGATTGTCGCTTTCCTTCAGGACAGTAGTGGTCTTGATGTGAGCATTGAAATACCAAGCAATGTTGAGGAAGTGGCTGAGGTGCCAGAGGAAGTCCCTGTATCAACGGGAGGTCAAGGTAGTCAAAGAGCCAAGTATGCTTCGGCAGAAGAAATAGTCGCAATACTTGGCTGTGGTGCTTGCCACAAGATTGCTGAATTCGAAGGCGCCATTGGACCGGACCTGAGGCTGATAGGTCAGTCTCGTGATGCGGAACATTTGCGACAATCCATCCTGGACCCCAATGCGGACATCACCGAAGGCTTCGTTGCCATGATGCCACCAATTTACGGCGACCAGCTATTCGCCTCTGAACTTGAAATGCTGGTTGAATACATGGCGAGTCTGAAGTGAGGTTGCTGAGAATATGAGGAAGCTTCCATAATCATGCAGAAAATACCGAAGCTGTTACAAGTTGTGCTTATCGTTGTGGGTGTCTACTTCGGTTTTGTGCTTCTGTTTGATTTCATTCTGGGTCAGGTGATTCCCAGCAGTCTGTTGAACATGTATATGTTCTTCATTGTTGCGGGTGTGCTGGCTGTCTATACAGCGACCGAAGATGGCACCAGAGAACTAGTGGCACCGATCAAGTCGCTGGTTGAAGATCCGTCGAAGAAGAAAACCAGAAACATCGTGTTTGCTGTGACGCCGGTAGCGGTGGCTCTATTTGTCTACCTGCAACTGGTACCAAGCCTTGAGGCACCACTTGAATTGCGAAGCATACATCCGGCGCCGCCGTCCACAGTGAAAATTTATGGGAAGCGTTTTGATCTTAGGACCCTTGTGAATCCATATAGGAAGCTGGAGGAGGAAGATCCCGAAGAGTTCCGTGCAATGGTCGAAGCAGGTGCCAGCATCTATATACAGAATTGTCATTTTTGCCATGGGGACAAATTAGATGGTCAAGGGCCGTACGCAGCAGGACTGAATCCTGTGCCGTTGAACTTTCAGGATGTTGGCACAATTGCCCAGCTTCAGGAATCATTCCTGTTCTGGCGTATTGCTACCGGGGGTCCTGGACTTCCGGACGAAGCTGCTCCGTGGATTTCATCCATGCCTGTATGGCAGGAGTTCCTGACTGAAGAGGAAATATGGCAGGTCATTCTCTATTTGTACGACTACACAGGGCGAAGGCCCAGGTCCTGGGAGGAGTAGACCAATGCGCCTTGTATCAAAGTGGCTGAGAATTGTCGGATTAGGTTGCCTGCTGATGGGTGCGCCCTCTGGGTATGCTGCCGATGGAAGTCCTGAAAATGGTGAGGAGATATACCTCAAAAGGTGTGTTGGTTGTCACGGAGTCGATGGTGACGGATTAGGACCAGGTGCTGAACGGTTGTTGCCGCCACCGAGAGATTTTACATCGGGCATGTTTAAGATTATGTCCACCGCATTTGATGGCTACATTCCTCAGGATCAGGACATCTTTAAGATGATCAAACTCGGTATGCCCGGTACCGCGATGCCAGGATGGCAGGACATTCTCAGCGAGCAGGAGATGTGGGATCTGGTTGCTTATATCAAGGTATTCCCAGGCTACGACGAAGAAGAACCAGGTGCTGCTGTCGAGTATGTCGAGCAAGTGCCGTCATCCGAGGATTCTATCGCGAAAGGAAAAGAACTATTTCTAGAAGATGATCGCTGTTCTGAATGTCATGGTGAGGATGGTAAGGGCAATGCCATCAAACGCCTGCTGGGTGACAATGGTGAGAGGACCTGGCCTCGAAATCTGACCAAGCCATGGACGTTCCGGCATAGTAACAATCCAAAGGACATTTTCACGCGAATCTCCGTCGGAATTCCCGGGACTCAAATGCCGTCTTTTGCTGATCCGGCTAGCAAGAAAGTACTTACACCGGAGGAACGCTGGCATGTCGCAAACTATGTACAGTCTCTCGCAAAAACCAGCGAGGCAGTGAACCCTGAAAATACGGTGATAAAAGCCGCCCGGGTGGATCAGGCGATCCCAGATGATCCGTATGATGAAATCTGGACGGATGCTTTACCATCAACTTTTTTCATGGTGCCACAGATAATTGCCGAAAACCGCCACTTCACGCCATCAAATGACACCATCACTGTGAGATCGATTTATACACCGACAGAAATAGGCATTCTGCTGGAGTGGGATGATCGTACCTTCAGTCAGCCAGGTGATGAGGACAGCGAGAAGATTGGTGATTCTCCTTTGTATGAAGACAAGGTCGCAGTGCAGTTACCGGTCACGATTCCCACCGGTATGGAAAAGCCTTATTTTGTCATGGGTGACAGGGATAATGCCGTCAACCTGTGGCGGTGGCGAGGGGGAACGACCTCAGAGCCAGAGGCTGTTTCTCAGATCAGTGCAACGGGTGTGGGCACCGGTGTTGAGCTGGATGCTGAAGGTCTGATGGGCCGAGGTGTCTATAAATCTGGTACCTGGAGAGTTTTATTCAAACGGAGCCTAATCACTGAAAGCGAAGATGAACTGCAGTTCCGGGAAGGCGTTTTCATTCCAATCGCATTTTTTGCCTGGGACGGCAGTAATGGTGAAAGTGGTACAAAACACATACTATCTACGTGGTATTGGCTGGTGCTTGAGTCAAGCTCATCCTCTGTCCCGTTCCTGGGTAGCTTGCTGGCCCTGATACTGGTGCTGGGATTGGAGTTTCTCTGGGTACGAAGTAGCTCTCTGCAGGAGGAGAATCACTGATGGCCGACAACAAGGTTGTTGTGACCAACAAGGGAATCGTGTCGAAAATATTTGGTGCCATCATGGTAATGCTGGGTGCGATGGATTGCATGCTGGCCTGGCGAGGATCCTTCCAGATAAGTGAATTCTACATAATCCTGATTGGACTTGGCCTTGCACTTTTCTGTTTCGGGACGATTGTGCACAATCAGGCATCCAAGGGAAGTAAGTCCTAGTGTTGTGGGTCAAGGTATTCCATATCATGATGGTCATCGCCTGGATGGCGGGTCTGTTTTATCTTCCGAGAATCTTCGTTCACTATGTCGAAGGATTGAAGCTTGGTGAAGATGTCCAGCGACTTGGAATCATGGCGACGAAATTATTTCGGTTTATGACAGTCATGGCGGTGCAGGCAATTTTTGCAGGGCTCTGGCTGTGGTTCGGTTATGGACTTTCCGGAGATTGGCTTTACGCCAAACTGCTCTTTGTTTTCGCGCTGCTAGTCTATCATTTGATTTGCTGGTTCTATCTGCAACGCCTGCTCAATAATCGACTGGATACCAACAGCCTGTATTTGCGGTGTTTCAATGAGGTACCTTTGCTGATGGTAGTTCCTATACTGGTCTTTGTGATTGTTAAACCAATATAGGCAGAGAGTCTAATTCAGGCTGCCAGTTTCTACATGCCATCCTGGGTCTCTGGCTGTGTAATTCCGTGCAAAGCGATGAGCCGTCTCAATCGAGGTCTTGAAATCCCCAGGATTTCACAGGCCTTTCCTTTGTGCCAGGTGGTTGTCTCCAATACCCTTGATATATGAACTTTCTCCATGCCGAGGAGACTCTCGTCATTGTATGTGTCTTGCTCTCGATCTCTAAAAGTGTCGACAATTGCTTCGAAGCTCAAGGTTGGTAACATTTCTCGTATAATAATATCACCGGGACAGTGAGCGACAGATTTTGTTATCACGTTTTCAAGTTCTCTGACATTTCCTGGCCATTGATAATCTTGCAGTATCTCAATAACATCATGAGAAACTCTGGTCACATTTCGATTCACGGACTTGTTAATTCTGCCGAGTAAGTGCTGAATCAAATCAGGTATGTCGTCAGTTCGTTCTCTCAAAGGAGGAAGATGGATGGTGACAACCTGGAGTCGGTAGTAAAGATCCTGTCTGAAATTGTTGTTCTTGAATTCATCCAGCAGATTTGCATTAGTGGCTGCGATTATTCGAGCATCGACCTTTTTGACCTCTTTCGAACCGATGGGAGAGAATTCTTTCTCCTGCAGGACCCGCAGAAGTTTCGCCTGCATGGACGGAGAAAGTTCGCTTATCTCATCAAGGAACAAGGTGCCCTGGTCTGCCAGCGCGAGTTTGCCTATTTGTTTCGAGAAGGCGCCGGTAAATGCTCCTTTTTCATGCCCGAAGAGATCGGATTCGAGCAGCGTCTCAACAATTGCAGCGCAATTCACTGCAACAAATGGTCCTTTTGAGTATTCGCTCGTTCTGTGGATGGCTCTGGCAACCAGTTCCTTGCCGGTGCCACTTTCACCAGTAATCAGAACGGTGGCGCTGCTGGACGCAATTCGACCGATGTTCTTGAATACCTCCAGCATCTTTTTACTGCTACCGACCATGACATCAAGGTTGTCATCGTCATCAGATTTAATATCGAGTTCAACACCGGTACCGTTTTTGTATGTCAGGGCTTTCGTCACCGCGAGATCCAAATCGTCCAGATCGATAGGTTTGTGGATGTAATCATCGGCACCACCCTGCATTGCTGCAATCGTCGTCTCCATGCCGTGGAAGGCGGTAATCATGATGACTCGGACAGAAGGATGGTTGTCTCTGAGTTCAGGCAGAATGTCCAAACCACTCTTTCCAGACATGCGAATATCCAGAATGATGATATCCACATCATTCTTTTTACAGATGTCCAGTCCGTCTTCGGCACTGTTGGCGATAAGAACGTCCTTGCCATTTGCGACAAAATGCAGCTGAAGCGTTCGGCAGATTGCACTGTCATCATCGATAATCAAGACTGTTGCGTTCACGTGACGATCTCCTGCCATACTGGTTCATCCAGGGGTGAGGTTGTTTGAATCATTGCTTTAGCAAATGCGATAACTTCTGCAATGCTCATGCCCTGATCGGCGCAGGAATTGTATGGGAAGAATAAAAGAAACATCAATATCAACGTGACTGGCTTCTGGCTGATGGTGCGGTCTGCCCGGTTGCTGTCTTGATTACAAAAATCAATAGATTCTGTGTACGCTGAAGTCTGCATCAGTCAGTCGTTCTGGCAAATAGCTTGGGTTTTTTTTGTCGATTGCTGCCAAATCGGCGTGCAGTAAGTTCTTCAAGGTGCCGAACCCGTACGATGGATTCGCTGTTATCGAGTACGTAGGCTTCCGCTTTCTTCTTGACCATTTTACGAATGAATCCAGGAATACGTTCAAGCCGAACAAGCGCTGCTTCGTCCCAGGAAACCTCGTTCGGGTCACGCAAGGGCTCAATCAGAGGCCCTCCCTCTGGAATGTAGCTGCAAAGGAGATCACTGCCAAATAGCCCGTCACCCTGTGCGAACGGTCTTGCTCTACATCCACCACATAGCGATCGGTATTCACACATACCGCATTTTCCATCCAGATCCGGGTTGCGCAGCCCCGCAAATTCGGCTGAATCATTCCAGATGTGAGTGAAAGGCTGCTCGCGAGTGCTGCCAACCGCGGTTTCGATATAGGGGCAGGCCGTGACATCGCCGGATGAATTGATTCGACAGTAGTGAATCCCGGCGAGGCAGCCGTCTCCTTCCTGCCCGCTGATGCGGTTGATTTCTGCATCAGGATTCATCTGCATGGCGACCCGTTTGAAATGTGGGGCACATCTGGGGCGAACTATCATGTCGGGGTATGATTCCTGAACCTGGATGATATGCTTCAGGGCTGTTTCATACTCGTCTGGCGTCAGGTCTGATGCTGTATCCCCCCTGCCTGTACAAATCAGAAAGAAGATATTGACGACCCGCGCGCCGATCTCTTCAGAAAGGGCAATGATGTCGTGGATTTCATCGCGATTCATCCGGGTCACTGTAAAATGTACCTGAAAAGACAGTTCCTGCTCACGACAATTCTCGAGACCTTTCATCGTCTTCTGCCAGCTGCCGCTTTTACCGCGAAAATTGTCGTGTTTCTCGGGGTAGATTGAATCAAGGCTGACACCGACACCCATGAGTCCGGCAGCCTGCAAGGAATGAACTCGACTGCTTGTCAGCTGGATACCGTTGGTTCCCGCAACGATAAAGAGCCCAAGCTGGCTGCCATGTTCGATAATCTCCTCAAGATCTTCGCGCAGCAAAGGTTCTCCGCCGGTGAGAACGACCATCGCATCAGGGTTGAGGGCATGAACCTGGTCCAGGATGAGATTGACCTCGCGGGTTGTTAACTCGTCTGCCGTGCCCTGTTTCAGTGTCGTTGCATCCAGATAGCAATGGTCGCAGGCGAGGTTGCACCGCTTGGTCAGGTTGATGGCAATAAGATTGAGCTCGTTCATACAACGAGTTCGCCTACTCGTCCGGTTTTTCGTGAAATTTCATGTTGTCTTCCCAGGATCCACTGGACTCCGTCATGAACTGGGCGGTCACAAGGTCAACGCCCTGCTTGATAGCCCTGCTCTCTACCTCTCTCATGACCATTCCCCGAACAAATGGTGGAATTCGCTCTAATCTGGATTTTGCATCGGCATGCCAGTTCAGACGTTGTTCCTGAGTTTGAGAGCCCTCATTCCATTCCGCATATTTCTCAGACATGACTTCAGGTGTAATGGCGGCATAGCTGTTCTTTCTGGCAAATTCTTCCACACGCGTCTGGGTCATATTGCGCATAAAACCCGCAGGAACCTTCTCGAGACGGTCTTTTGCTTCCCGGGTCCACTCGATATCTGGCTGGTCGGTGCTGGTAACTGAGGTTTGATCACTGCTGGAAGGATTGAATGGACATTTTGCTTCACTGTCCTGTGTCTCTTCTCTGACAGAGATGAAGCTCCTCAGATGCGTAACATCGACCTCACGCGTACCTGATTGGCGCGCCTTCTTCTCTGCCTTCATCAGGATGGATTCTCGCTGGCCTGGATCTTCTATTGTTTCGAGCAAGGCTTGAGCGGCGGTTGTCCACTCCATGGGAGTTTGAGGCTCGCTTTCCTCGCTGCTCGTGCTTACCGGACACAGATCTCTGGTCGCTTCAGCGACGATACTCTCCGTGATAACGGTATGCCCCTGTTCCTGTGCATATCGAAGTATTCCCAGTCTTGCCATACTGCGAACAAACTCCGGTATGCCTTTCATTCTTTCTTCGGCCTGTACAGTCCACGACGTCGTTGATTCAGCCAGGGTTTCGGTAGCAGGGGTATATCCTCTATGACTCAACAGGACTGCACAGGACACATTGCGGAGCAGATTCTCAGCATTGCCGCCAATATCAAGTTCATCGTCAGCGTGAATGCCGGTCTTGCCAAGGATAAGCAATCCAGGGTTGGTTTCTTCAATGTATTGCTGGATGACCTCGTAGGGTTTGCCGTCCAGGAGTCGGGTAGTAATATCGACTCCCATTTCCTCTGCCAGGCTCTGTGCAACCTCCAGATGGCCCTGATAGATTTTTGCAAGGCCTGCATCAATAATATCTTCGTGGAGCTTCTCCTGCTCCTTGAATCGGAATACCTTGCCGGCTTCTTCTGAGAGCACGCCTGCAATGCGGTTAAAGGCGACATAATGATAATAGGGATCGTATGCTGAGATGACATGAAGTGGAACATCCCATTCCTTAGCCAGTGTGTATCCAGTCAGCAAACCCCCGTAGGAAAGGGGTGAGCCATCGACGGCGACGACAATTGGACTCTTCTTGATCTGTCGTTCAGGGTTCTTGATGACCAGGGAATCAATGACCGATCGCCTGGCTACCCGTTCACAGACGGTTCCTATTCTGCTTGACTGTACCGCGCCCAATCCCAGTGATCCCAGTACCAGCAGGTCATAGTTCCCCGAGTTCGCCTCCCTGACCAGTTGTACGTAGTTTTTACCTTCCAGAGAACGAGCATCGTAAAAGATGTTCCTTTTCTTGCATCCCAGTTCAACCTGATCGAGATAGGAATCTGTAATGACAGATAGTCCTTTGGTAATCAGATCGTCATGTATGTCGCGTTGTTTTTCCAGTTCCTGCTCTTCCTGATACTTCTCCGGTAATCCACCTTCCATCTGGCGGAAACGCTGGTCATGTAACTTGGCGGCATAAACGTG
This sequence comes from Gammaproteobacteria bacterium, assembly GCA_002725285.1. GTDB lineage: Bacteria > Pseudomonadota > Gammaproteobacteria > Pseudomonadales > Azotimanducaceae > JAHRVQ01. The sequence continues at coordinate 71,468 of PBRC01000008.1, forward strand.
GGCACCGGACACTTTCGATTGCCAGATTTCAGCCATATCCAGTGCATCTTTGATGCCTCGATTCGCATGATCCGAAGCATCAACCCCGATCAGTATTGAATCGTATCTCTGGGGCTTTGGGGCAGATGCGTGGTCGAGGGCGATAGATTCCTCAGTTAGAGACATAGTTATTCTTTCCTTAATTGTTGTTCCGATTGAAACGGCACAATCCGGACTTCGTTATCGAAACTGATCTCAGGATTTCAGGATTTCAGGGTAGAGATTATCACCCCGCACAAAGTCTATTTACACTAGTTGTTTTCACAGACAGATAAGTCAGTCTGAGAGCAGATCAGGGATTCTTAAAGTTCCTTTTATATGGTAAGACAGCGCGAAAACACGCGGATTGTCGAATAGTCTCCATGATGCAGCTCAACAACCTGAATTATACACCATCGTCCTGAGAAATAGGCCAGACGATTGTAGTCTTCATCCATCCATCCCATCGATCCTTGGTCCGGTCAGAATTGGAAAGAAGAGGAACAGAAAAAGACCAAATGCCGTAATCCAGAACACCTGGGAGACCAGAACAAGTTCATAATAGAGCTGAGGGAACACAATTGGCCCGGCAACTCGAAATAAAGTCGCCACGCAAAGCAGAATGAAGCTGAAATTCAGCAAAGAGGGTGGGGAATGAATGCTCCTGCCCGTATGACCAATGGTCACTCTTGACATCATACTCATCGTAATGATGGCAACAGTCCCTATAGCCATCATATGCAGAGTCAAAAAAGGTGAAAGTCCGACCATGGGTACGAGTGCATACAGCAGGAAGCCTATACCGAGAGACGCATAGGATACATAGAGGGTCCATAGCAGTGATTTAGACCAGATGGCAGGATGGTACCAGCTGAGGATTCTTATGCTACACAAGAGAAACAGGGCTGACGATGATACTGTGGCAGGTATCGAAAATTCCAGAAATACCGCGTTAAGCAGAAAAACAACATAGGTGACTGCGATCCCCACATCTACCGCTAACAGGTTTGGGAAGGTGATAGGTTTGCCGATTCCTGAAGCAATAAATGTTGGAATAATTCTTCTACCAATGATCAGAATCATGCCAATGACCAGATAAAACCCAAAGTATATTCCCAGCCGGGTACCCAGAGGGAAGTATTCAAGTGCACCGAGATAAAATAACAGGTTACCGGCTAACAGACTGCTGAGGACAATCACAACCCCAAACTGACGCCACTGCCTGACCTTGACGATTGGCCTGACGATGTAGAAAACCAATTGCAGACCAAAGGCTATATCGAAAGCTGCCGCAAGTTCGAGAGGACCGAATAGCATGAGTATTCGGGCGGTGAACCAGCAAGCAAATAGTATTTGAAGAGGTCGGTTAAAGGCAGTTGGCAGCCCGGTCCAGTTTCTTACTGCTGTTAGCAGAAAACCGGCAATCACAGCCAGGGCATACCCGTAAATCATTTCGTGGGCGTGCCAAAGCACAGCAGGCAGACTTCCAAGCCCCAGCCAGGCTGGATGCCACCCGAAAACATACACCAGCATCCAGACTGTCATTGTCAGAATTGCCACAAAACCTGCGCCTAGAAAAAAAGGCCTGAAACCCATGACAAAGATTACTGGTCGATAAGTTGCCGGTGTATTCGATTGGTTATTTAGAGTCATTTTTCGGGGAGTACTGCTTGTTGTTGGTTGGCTTAAATTTCTTTGTTGAGTTACAGCAAGTTACAAAAGTAAATAAACAATATCCTGCTGAGACACTGGATTATCACAATATCTTTTGGATCCCTGGCTGGGGTAGCTCGAGGTCATCGCAACAGCAATGGAAAAAGGCCACCGCGGTTCTGTGATTCCGTTAGTTTGTTACGTATGGCGTGCTTGATTGGAGGGAAATTGTTAGCCAGGCGCAGGGTCCATCTGCGTAGCACCTTCGTTGCCGGGCGATCATCAGTAAACATTTTCACAATTTCATTAGTGCCGTAATATATCGGTCTGGTGGTTCGCATATGTTTGTTACTGTAGCGTTTTAGCAGCTCTGAGTCACCGATGTCTGCTCCACCATTTGCTGCCCTGATTACTTGTTTCGCCAGAATTTCTTGGCCACTTAAACCAAGGTTGAAACCATGTGCGGTCACAGGATGCATGCCGACAGCGGCATCACCTATAAGGGCAAATCGGGTGGCATAGAATTTGTTGGCATGGACACCTACCAATGGATACGGGAAACGTTCGGTAACCAGTCGCATATTGCCGAATCTGTCATCAAAACGAGTTTGTACATCAAGATTAAACTGATCTTCTGAAAGTGCCATGATGGAATCTCGCTCCGACATGGGCGCTGTGATGACGATGGATGATTGCTGGTCATTTAATGGGAGCACCGCCAGGGTTCTCCCGTAGTGAAAGCACTCATAAGCAATACCTTCATTCGGCTGGTCGTGTTCCATACGACAGACTATGCAAACCCTCCCGAAATCGTGCATAGACGCAGAAATCCCGAGCATTCGACGTGTTTCTGAAAAGCGACTGTCTGCTGCCACAATTAACGAAGCGTTGAGTTTCCGTCCGTCGTCCAATACAACTGAAGCGCCATCCTCATCTGGCGCAACGGAACTGACACCCACTTCGGTGATCAATTCAAGTTCATCAATATCCTGTGCACGTTCGAACAGGGCTTTTCGAATGTGATGGTTTGATACCAGATAACCCAGCGCGTCAATTGATTCATCCATCGTGTCGAATGTGAGATTGTAAGGTGAGTCACCGTTTAGTACTCGTGCCTCCCTGATCGGAGATACAGCGTCGTCAGGCAGGCGTTCCCAAATGCCCAGTTCAGTGAGGATGCGAACGGAAAGATGGGTCAATGCGATATCTCGTCCATCAAATGCAGGTTCGGCGAGTGATTCGCTGGGCTGCCGTTCAATGATGGTTACAGGAATACCTGTACTTGCAAGCGAACAGGCGAAGCTCAGTCCAGCGGGACCGCCACCGACGATGATGATGTCATTGTCCATTATCTGACTCTGGAAACTTGCGAGTTGTAAACATACGGGTGCCTCTGATTCTGGTCATTGATTTTAGTCAAAAGATGACCGAATAGGCAGAAAGACGGGTGATTTTTGTCTGTTTTACAGGATTTTGTTCGTGAGAGGCCTTTTCAGGGACCATACTATTGTGTAAATAAATTCACGAATGCATGCTAATTTGACCTGGGTCATGAAACAAAGTCAACAATCTAGGGAGAATTAAGATACTCTGTCAATCCTGTGCGCGATCAGCGTGGGAAACAGAACATGCTGACTATTTGGAGAATGGCTGATGAAATTACAAATTGAGACAACCTGCCCGACACAATGGAAATTCGAATATGAATCGAGTGATCCGCAACTAGACGATCTGTACGAGCGAGCCAAGACCGATCAATGGAATGTCTCGGTTGACATTGACTGGTCCAAGGGTATCAGAGAAGACCAGGATGTATTTAAGAGGGCGGAGACGCCGATTACCAAGACCAAGTTCTTTGGTTCTTTGAGCAAGCAGACACAGAAAGACCTTCTGGCAAATCAGGCAGCATTCATGCTTTCGCAGTTCCTGCACGGTGAGCAAGGCGCTCTGTTGTGCTGTGGGCAACTCGTCGACAGCGTGCCGTCGGTTGAAGGCAAACTTTATGCCGCAACCCAGGTAATGGATGAGGCTCGTCATGTTGAAGTATTCCATCGGTATCTGGGATTACTTGATCGCAGCTATCCGGTGTTAAATGGACTGAAGAATGTCCTTGATGCCATTCTCGCCGCTGAGACCTGGCAGGCGAAATGCGTGGGTATGCAAATAATGGTTGAGAGCCTGGCAATGGGAACTTTCCGTAATATGATGGTTCAGGCTGATGATCCGATATTACAGAATATCGTTCGACTGACAGCGCAAGATGAGGCCCGTCATGTGGCCTTCGGCATTCTGTCCCTGTCCGAAGAAATTCCCAAGATGCCAGAAGAAGATCGAGTTGCTTTGGAGGATTTTGCACTTGCAGCGATTGGGATCTTGCGAGGCGGTGGAGACGGAAGAGGTGTTAATGTTGCTCAGTCAATCATTGATGCCGGTATTGATCCTGTGGAAATGCGCAATGCCATTGCCAAGGAAAGAGAGGAAGCAACAGGTATGCCGTTCGAAACAGAACAGAAGTCTGTGGTTCACGAATACATGGTTCCTAATCTTGAGAAGGTGGGTCTTATCTCGGCTCGAATACGACCAAAGTATGAGGAATTGGGGCTTATCGTTGCTGCGTGATAAAAGCATTCGAAGCCTTTGACCAGATGAAATTGGGGGGATAGTGAAGCAGCGACTGTCAAAATACATGGTAACGGATATGTGTACCACCTGTGGTTTGTGTCTTGGCAGTTGCCCTTTTGATGGAATCATAGATGGCCATAGTCAACGCGGTTTCCCGAAGATGCTGATCGACCCCCCGCTGTGTAAGGGTTGTCGTCTTTGTATTCCATACTGCCCGGTCGGTGCGATTGTGGAAGGGGAGCAAAGCGAGCCGATGAGCAATGCAGCCCAGGCCGGTTAGAGGCCTTAAGAAACCGAGTCTCATACTGATATCCTATGTCTGCCTCGTCACCTGCATTTATTAACTGAATCGCGAATGACCTGTTCAGCCTGCTAATGGCAAGGCTGGCATTGCGCATGTCAACCGGGTTTCTTTCGATAGTCCTGTCCTGGCATGCATAACCGGAGCTGGTCGTTACGTTATCCTGCTCAGAATCCTGCTCAGAATCCTGCTCAGAATCCTGCTCAGAATCCTGCTCAGAGAATTGGACTTCTGCAGGCAGCAGGCGAGTACCAGGAATTTCTTTCGTCAGGTACAATTTCTGTTTTAACTTCAGGTACTCCATGTTGGACCCCACGGTTTGTATGACAGGTTTCTCCCCATACAGAGTTTCTTCGATCCATAACTCAGGTATTTCGTATGCAATGCAGTCGAAGCATATCAACCATCAGTTGAGTAAAAAAATGAGATTATTAGCAGGTATTTGTGTTCTGGTCGTGGCGTCCTTCTGGCAATTAACCGGACTTGCTGAAAATGCGCCAGCCTACCAGGAAGTTATCGATTGGCAGGTGGAAAAAGTTGCCGATGAGGTATTGGCCTGGCGACGAGATATTCACGAGCATCCCGAGCTTGGCAATCGGGAGACCAGAACGGCAGGTATAGTGGCAGACCACCTGAGGGCCCTGGGATTTGATGAGGTGCGCACAGGCATAGCCCATACTGGCGTCGTGGGTATTCTGAAGGGTGCCAGGCCAGGAAAAGTTGTTGCCCTTAGAGCGGATATGGATGCGTTGCCCGTTACCGAACGGGTCGAACTTCCCTTTGCATCAAAAGTGCGTACCCGCTACAACGGACAGGAAGTGGGTGTCATGCATGCCTGTGGTCATGATGTGCACACTTCTGTGCTGATGGGTACGGCATCGGTACTCGCGGCTATGCGGGAAGAAATAGCAGGCACTGTCGTATTCATTTTTCAACCAGCAGAAGAAGGTGCACCGATAGGCGAGAATGGTGGTGCGAGCATGATGATCGAGCAGGGGGTGCTGGACAATCCTAAACCGGAGGCCATCTTTGGTTTGCATACTTCACCTGCACCCGTTGGAATATTCGCTTACCGTTCGGGAGGAATCATGGCTGGCGCAGATGATCTGAGGATAGCCATAACCGGCCGCCAGACCCATGGTGGTGTCCCGTGGGGAGGTGTTGATCCCATCGTCACGGCAGCCCAGGTTGTGTTGGGCTTGCAGACGATTGTCAGCAGGCAGGTTGATGTTACTACTGCGCCAACCGTTATCACTATTGGCAAAATCCAGGGAGGTGTGCGTCACAATATAATTCCAGAGCGGGTCGAAATGCACGGAACCATTCGAATTCTTGAACCTTCAGTCCGTGAGGATGTGCTGTCCAGAGTCAGGAAAACTGTCATCGCGATTGCAGAGAGTGCGGGCGCAAAGGCGGAGGTTGAGATTGAAGCCTACGCACCGGTCACCTACAACGATCCGGACCTTACTCGTCAGATGATTCCCACACTGGAGAGGATTGCACCGATTGCTGCTGTGGAGACCCCACCCGTGACGCCATCAGAAGATTTTGCCTTCTTTCAGAAACAAATCCCCGGGGTTTACTTCTTTCTTGGCGTTGGGATGCCAGATCCTGAGAATCCCGGTGTTAATCATTCACCCTATTTCAGGGTGGATGAAGCATCTTTGCCCATCGGTGTTCGGGCTATGAGTGCCATGGCGATGGACTATCTCAGTCAGTAGTCTGGCTATTTGAATTGGTTGAGATAGGCAGTGATTCGTGCCGATACGTTCTTGCGGATGTTCATGTGAAACAGGCTGTAATCGTAGACATGCATGCTGTTCCCCGGCATCCGAGACGGCAGTGAGTCAGTCCTGAGTTCTCTCACAGATAAAAGACCGTCAATACATTGAGCGTCAGCAACACCGGGTTCTACGATCATCTGCGTACTATCTTCCCCTTCTACCGGTCCCCAGCCGGGATAACCGATGGAACCTTCGTTCAGATCGTGACCGGCGTAGTCGTCGTTTTCAAGCCAGGTGAGTGGATTGGTACAGATCAGTTCATCTGCTTCAGGAAATATACCGGTGCCATCTCCCTCCACGCTGTTCCAGGCATTCACACAGCCGCTTTGGGTTGGCTGTGAGCAGCGTGGTACGTCTCCGGTCTGGTCCGTTTCAATGGAGAAACCGACCAGGTAGGCCGCGACCATCTTCTCCAGCAAAGGTGTGTCTGCGATCTTCTCTCTGAGCAGGCGAGAAGCATGTTTGGTTCCCTGGGAGTGCCCGGCGAGGATAAATGGACGTTCGTTGTCGCGGCGAGCCAAGAATGAATCAAATGCGAGAACGACGTCCTGGTAGGCAAGGTCCAGGGCTTGATTACCGTTGTCTGCCTGATCCATAAACGAGAATATGGTTGCCTGTCGATAACGAGGTGCATAGATCTCGCAACAGGTGTTAAAAACCGATGCCTGGTGTCGCAGGATACGATTGTCAACCACCCAGTTCGCATCTGTATCGCTCAGGGGCTGATTCCAGTTGTCTTTTTTGGCATAACTGGTTGGGTGAACGAAAAATACATCGACATTTGATGGATTATCCTGGCTTGCCACATCGTCAGGTCGATCAGTTGATGGATTAGCCTTATCCGGTAAAGCAGCCCAGCTTTCCTGCTGGGAATAATCTGGTGCTGTCGGTGCCAGTGCAGGATCAAAATCGTGTGGTGGGCTGATCTGTGAACTTACCAACGCAAGAAAAATAGCTTCTCGCATGGTATAGCCAATCACGACGATGAGCACGACTAGAACACTGACGCTGATGAGTATTTTCTTTAGCATAAGAAATCGTCCCTGAGGGGCTCCTTTAAGGTAGGCGGTTGATCAATTGGAACCAAGTCCACTTAAAGCATCACCATCTCGCCAGGGCGATAGCTGACCTTCGTAGACCTCAGGTCCTTTCCGGAAGTGTGCTGCATGCTCCAGTGTTTCAACGAAAGGCATTCGAGCAGGATACAGCTTATCTCCCCTTGGTCTTGGACCGCCCTTGGATACATGTCCCCACAGGGAATGGCCTACAACTTCCTCGGCAATAGCGGCGGCTTCAATCAACTTATCAAGGTCATATCCTGTTTCAATACCCATTTCGTGACACATGTCGACCAGATCTTCGGTTGGAACATGACCTGCCGCTCTGCCATTACCGCAGTAAGGGCAACCGCCCATGCCACCCAGGCAGGTATCAAATTCTCGAACCCCGAGCTGTAGAGCTTCGTAGTAGCTGGCAATGGTCGCGCCCCGGACATTGTGCAGGTGACAGTGAAAATCTGTAATCTCGGGCCAGCGTTCTCTAATTGCCAGCAGCGTTTCCCTTACCTGGTGCGGCAGATTCCAGCCCATGGCTTCAAGAAAAGAGCAGCGTGTAACTTTAAGACCCTCTTTGTGCCACTTCCCTATCATGACTTCAAGCATATCCATGCGCTGCTGAAGCGAAAAAGGTCCCTCGAAGTTTGATCCGAATGGGTTGCCCAGTGCGACTGCTCCGCTCTCTGCACCCGCAGCTTTAGCCCCTTTTATTGACGCATCCATAGCGGCAAGTTGCTGGGCTTGCGACCGGTTATAATTGCGGCGTGCGAAAGTGTCACACATCTCAACATGCGTGCCGAACCTTCTCTGACGAATATTTAATTTCGGATAATACTTGTCCGCTCTCTCAAATCCCTTTTGATTGAAGATGGCGGCGGTATACTCCACCCCTTCTTTAGGTACAAACTTTTCGGCAATCTCATCAATACAGGCCATTTGAGGTGTCCACTTGGGATGGGCGAAAGACCCTATTGAGATGAGTTTGGCGCCAGTTTCACCGATTGCGTCCAACAACCGCAGCTTTTCTGAAACGGGAATAGCAGCTCTCTCTATCTGTAAGCCTTCCCGCATGGTGTCGTCCGTGATGATGACGGACTTGGGTAGCATATCCATGGACATTACTCCTTATCTTAGTGACCATTTACGGGACCTACAGAAGTCTTTTTTCAAAGCTGCAGAGCACCTTTGAAAATCCTTAAAAGGTCCCTATCAAACATATGAATAAACCATCTTTTTCAGTACAAGGCAACGTGAGAGTAGCCAAAAAATCTGCTGGTATCATCTTGCGACGTGATTTACACCATGATTTACTGTTTTACGTGAGTTATTTCGGAACGGATAGCAAGCACTAAGGAACTGGGTTAATGGCAAATGCAGCTGGAAAAGAAATCAGGCCAATATCGCGAATATTGATCGCCAATCGTGGTGAAATTGCGCGTCGTATCATGCGCACTGCGCATGATATGGGTATCGCTACAGTTGCGATTTTTGCAGAGAGTGACGTTGACGCCCCGTTCGTACAAGAAGCTGATCTCGCGATTGCACTTGAGGGCAGAACGTCGTCGGAAACTTATCTGAATGTAGACAAGGTACTGGATGCTGTTAAACGCAGTGGTGCTGATGCGGTACACCCCGGATACGGATTCCTATCAGAAAATTCGCGCTTCGCAAAAGCAGTGAGTGACCTTGGCATTGCCTGGATTGGTCCGTCGACTGCTGCAATCGAGCAGATGGGTGACAAGCTGGCGGCAAAGAGAGTCATGCAGGAAGCCGGTGTGCCGACTTTGCCTGCGGTTGAAATAAATCCTGGGTGCGATGTTAATGCAGCAGCCATGGAAATTGGCTATCCCGTTCTGGTAAAAGCAGCTGCGGGCGGTGGTGGCAAAGGCATGCGGGTTGTTGAAGATGCGAATGAGCTGGATGAAGCCATCGCAGGGGCGAGGCGAGAAGCGTCTGCTTCATTCGGGGACGAGACCTTGTTCCTGGAACGATGGCTCACCGAGTCGAGACATGTTGAAATTCAGATTCTGGGCGACCGCCATGGTAATCAGGTACATTGTTTTGAGCGCGAATGCTCAATCCAGCGTCGTCATCAGAAAATTATTGAAGAAGCGCCGTCTCCTGTTGTTACAGCCGAGATCAGGAACAAGATGGGTGATGCGGCCGTCGCTGCCGCCCGGAAAATTGGCTACACATCTGCCGGGACAGTTGAGTTTTTGCTTGTTGGCGATAAATTCTGGTTCCTTGAAGTCAACACCAGGTTGCAAGTCGAACATCCCGTCACCGAGGAAATTACCGGACTGGATCTGGTTCGAGAACAAATTCGAATCGCAGAAGGTGAAGAGCTGTCCTTTACTCAAGATGAACTGAGCATATCCGGGCATGCCATAGAGGCTAGACTCTATGCAGAAGACCCGGACAATGATTTTCTGCCTGCACCAGGCAAGGTGGTTGTGTGGGAACCGTCTCAAGTGGGTAATGCGCGATTCGATTCAGGCGTTGAATCAGGTTGTGAAGTCAGTAGCGAATTCGATCCGATGATAGCCAAAATTATCGTTCACGCACCGACCAGGAGGGAAGCTGCCGGTCGTCTTGCCCGTGTGCTTGAAACGACAAATATTCAGGGGCTCAAAACCAACAGAGACTTCCTGGTTTCGACGCTTCGAACCCCCGAATATCTTGCCGGTGATACAACCACTGATTTCATTGAGCGAGTGAATCCTGACAGGACGAAGCAGGTCAGCCGGGAAGAACTGGCTACTGCGGCGATAGCCGTTGTTGTTGAATCACGTACCAGGAGAAGAGCGGCTGCAAACGTGCTGACGGCTGTTCAAGGGGGTTGGCGAAATTCCCGAATGCCTCTGGAGAGAGTCAGGTTCAGGATGAGAGACGAAATACTCATTATTGAGTATGAAGTTCTAAGAGATGGCAGGTTAAGATTTGTGGTTGACGAATGCGAGAGTTTGGTTATTGACCATAACAGTGGTGATGGTGATCTGGATCTTGAAATAAATGGCAGCCGGATAGGACTCAGTATTGTCAGTGAAGGGGACAGCTGGTTTGTTCACGGGCCAGGTGGTGACTGTGAATTGATCGAACTACCTCGCTTCCCGTTACCCGGTGCTGACGGTTCGAAGGGCGGGTTAACCGCGCCGATGCCCGGCGCGGTGATCTCTGTAAATGTGAATGCAGGAGACGAAGTATCTCAAGGGCAGGTATTGCTGATACTGGAAGCCATGAAAATGGAGCACCGAATCGTTTCACCTAGAGACGGTAAAGTGAAAGAAGTCCATGTCGTTCAGGGTGATCAAGTTGACAATGGCGCCTTGTTGGTAGTTCTCGACGAAGATGAGGATTAAGCAAGGCTCCTCAATTCAATCTAAGCGCGCTGGTAAGTTCCAACCAGCCGATTCATACCGACAAGATTAGGTTCAATGCGCTCCAGTAGTTGCCCCATAGACAGCCCCTCTTCCAATTCGACAGCCGTGTCGAGTGCCAATACCCAGAAGTAATACTGGTGTATACCATGTCCATTTGGTGGCATCGGACCACCGTAGCCTTGTTTTCCAAAGTCGCTCTTGCCGCTGGTATATTCGGTTGTTCCTTCAGCCAGACTGGTGACGGTGGAAGGAATGTTATAAAGAACCCAATGGACGAACCCGTAAGTTCCTTGTGCCGAGACCAGAGGTGCGTCAGGATCGTGACAGATAATTGCAAAGCCCTGCGTTCCTTCCGGTGCGTCGGTCCATGTCAAATCAGGCGATGTGTCTGCACCTTCACCAGTATGTTGACTTGGAATTGCGCCACCTTGTTTGAATGCTGAGCTGTTAAGTTGCATGTTGGACAATGCAAATCCCATGGGAGCCTCCTTTAATCAGGTTGAAATAGCTGGGTTATGATATCAATCGTGGGAAGTCTGTGCGAGCGGTCTGCCCATATCAAAATAGGTCAGTTGGGTATCGCATTCAGTATGATAATTGCGTTCCAGCCAGGAAAAAAGAAGAAGGCTCTGAGAGAGCGCTGTTTATTGTTGTCGCTGGTGCTTTGACTGATCGTTTCTCTCCTCGGTCAGTGATGATCGTCACGAGATGGTGCTATTTGGCATTGTAGCCGGTCTCTTGTGGGGATCACTCGGCTGGATCAATCAAACGACACAAGGTACGCCTATTCAGCAAATTATAGTATCGTTGAGGTTGGATTGAAGTACCAGAAGACAATAGTCACCCTTGGCAATGAGCAATTGGAAGGTAACAATGTAACGGGTGAATCATTTGTAACCCCACTGGCAAGCTTGCATAAATACAATGGCTGGGCTGACAAGTTTCTTGGAACACCAACCGGCGGCATTGATGATGTGTATCTTTCTGTGAAACACGGCTTCAATGAGAAGACCAAATTCGCCATTGCGTTTCATGATTTCGAAGCTGAATCTTCTCGTGGGGATTATGGAAGTGAATGGGACATGTCACTTTCACATAAATTTAATGCAAACTTCTCCCTGCTGTTTAAACTGGCAGACTATGAATCTGACGGACTGTCAGTAGATACTACCAAGGTCTAGTTTATGGTTACTGCGAACTTTTAATTATCGAGGAGATTAATGAATCAAATCCTGAGTGATGATAGAGGATCAGCGTGGCCGACCAAAGCCGCGTTGGTTCTCTTGCTCATCGCGCTGTTTGCGATACCGGCGGTTATTGTACGCACTTCTATGGAAAACGTACCAGGCAGGGCACAGTACAAGGTGCTGGCAAATTATCAGGAAGCGATTGATATCGTTACCAACAATTTTGCTCGACACAGTCAGACTCACAGTGGCAGATTGGGAAAACTGCCAGGGGATTCCATCAGTTGGATCGAACTGATCAACCCCATGAGGCGCAGGGCACCCGGAGGAGGGCCTGCAATTAAAGAGACACCTGATTCGCAGACAGGTGCTATTGGTATAAAGGGTGACTCACAGATGGTGCTGGTGTCGCTACTCGATTACCTGGATCTCAAGGCAGATAAACGAACCATCTATCGAACTCTCTCTGCTGAATGAATCAATAAAGGTGGCGGCTCTCACCAGATATAAAATCCTCATCAGCTTTGCTCTTGTTTTGGGTATCGGCATGACCTGCCTTAGTGCCTATATTCGTCTGTCGGACAGTGGACATGACTGTGAGCCATGGCCAGCCTGCTATGGCGATGAGATCGTGCTTGATGCGTCACCAGGGATTGCCATTTCGAGGGAAGATACAAACCGGGAACTCAGGGTAATGCATCGTGGTATGGCCAGCTTGTTTGGTCTGATGGTTGTGTTCCTGGCTGCTTTGAGTGTGTGGTTCAGAAATAATGACAATTTCCCGATTGTTCTACCTGCTGTTTGTCTTCTCCTTACGGTTGTTCTGGCGCTGGTGGGGATGAATGCGCCTGATGTATTACATCCCAGGGTGACTTTGTACAATCTCACTGGCGGCATGGTACTGAACGGCTGCCTTCTCATGTGTTTGTTAACCACAGGTAAGCAGCTTCCTGCTATCAGCGTTCCCAGGGCCTTGCTGGTGTGTTTCATTATGACAGGGGTCATTATGATGATTTCATCTGGCGCCTGGGTTAGTGCTAATTTTGCAGCCGCAGGCTGTGAAAGCTTCCTGCAATGTCCCTCATCAGGAGACTCGAGCCTGATTCAGGCGTTTAGCCTGGATCGAGAACTGTCATTGATTGGAGGTGGCATTCATTTCACAGCAGAACAGTCAACCATATTGTTTGCGCATCACTGCCTTGTGGTTGTGATCTTTCTACTGGTAGCTCTTACTGGTTACATTCACTATCGAACCTGTGGTTTAGGCATGTTCTCATTGGCAGCTGTGATTCTGGTGGTGCTGATTGCTTTCATTCGCGTGAATTCTGATACCAGTGGGCTGTTACCAGCCAGTCTTCACAATGTGAGTGGGATGTTGTTGGTGTTTGCCGTCATCAAACAGTTACATGATATTGTTCAGTCCGGCGTCGAGGTGGCAGATGACTGAAGTTGTCATTTATACCTTGTCAGCCATCGCGCTGTATTTCATGGCTGATGCGGCGCTGAACCTGCTGGAATCGATTCACGGCGAACCCATACCCCATCGCAACATCGTTTTTTTTGTGATTATTCTCAGTCTGGCGTTGATGTGGTTTCAGGCGATTAAGATGGTTCTTGCTGGTTGAGNTCAGACGAATCTGGCGTTGAGCAAAGTGCTCGGATAACGACCACGACAAAAATCAAGCCACCAATGGCGGAGATGAGTCCACCCAATCCCATCAGTCCCATGCCGAGTACCCGTTCAATTGAATCAAGAGATTGTGCGGCACCCGCAGTTTTTCGTTGAACACCATAGCCACCAGACCACACCAGTCCAAATATATGTAGGAACTGACCGGAAGAATATAGCCAGAGTTGTATCCTGGCCACTCGATAGTTCAAGAGNCTGAAGCCCAGTCTNGGCAATAGGTCGTAGGCGACACCCATCAGCGCCAGTGTCACACCCACAATGCAGCCATGGTAGTGAGCAGGGACTGTGACATCATTACCTGTAATCATGAAACCGATGACACCACCGCTGCCAAACAGCATTATCGAGGTGATTAGAGCAGAGTAGGCACAGTTTTCACGATCGTTTTGCGGTCGTCGGACAACCAGACCGTAATAGATTGCGATGCCGAGAGGAAAGGTTGACAGACTTCCACCGTAAATCATGTGCCAGGTAAACATCAGTTTGTGTTGAGGATGAGTAACACCGTAATAAAAGTAGATCACAGGCACGATGATGACCGTGATTAATCCAATTACAAAGAGCAGCAACACGATCCGTTCACTCATCACTATGTTGATTTTTGCAATAGTTGCCAGCCACAACCAACATACCATCATTAGTAATATATAGGTGTATTGCAGAACATGACCGCCACCCCAGAATAATAGCTCATAATAAAATTCGCCACTCAAACCATCCGGCAATCCCCACCATGACCAGATGAATGACAAAATCGTGATGATGGTGCTGATGGCAGCACAACTGAGTCCAAAACGTATGACACCCTGGGCAGTGATTCCTTCAAGGTTGGGGATTGGGTTGTCGAAGTTTGCAATGATCTGAGCACTGATCGCGCCGCAGAACAGGAGTAAACCCACAAAGAAAACGGGATGCTGAAGAACCGGAACGTAGTTGTTCATCAGAGGAAGATTGTCGGGAAGAAAACCAGACNCCACGATTANCAGGGTTGCGATACAGGTAAGCCCAAAAATGATCCTGTTTGCTAGATGATGTCCTCTTGTGGCTGTCAGACTCCAGAGTACACCAGCAAATGAAAGGGTCCAGACCAGCACTGACAGATTGACATGGATGACCAGGGCTGTGTGGAAGAAATCCTTATAGGGNAGTAATTCACCTATTGTTGGTGTGCGCGCGAGAACCAGCAATATCGAGAAAACTCCGGCGCCGAGCAATGACATAATTGCCAGCCACAACCAGGCAGTGACCATGGATCGGTGTCCGTTGGAAGTGACATCCAAAATGTAGTTTCCATCTGACTGTGTAGCCGCAGGTGCTGAGCCGGTGGTCATATCAGGAATCCTGTCGCTTACTGGCGTCAACTTCATTCGGCTGACTGGCTGGTGCGGAGTAATGAAAACCAGTGTCATCATAATAGAGCACCAGGCTGTATTCAGATGACAATACCAGAGACAGGTCGTGGGTTTCAGAATACGAATCACTGTTCGGGTTGGCTTTGATCTTAAGCTGAAACTCGGCAGGGCCAGAATCTCGAATGACTGATTTGTACGCGGTGATTACACCGTCGTTGTGCAATCCTGATGGTATAAGTGTTTCTGCAAAGATCGCCAGTCCATTGTCGAATAACTCAACTCTGATAGGTGATTTCTCTCGAGGGCAGATCATGGGTAGTCTCATGTTGGAAGGAGTTTGCTCGAGTTCGGCAGCCGAGACAGGCTGGCACGCTCCGATGAGTTTACCACTTCGGCGCACAACGAGCTTGATTTCAGTCTGATCTGGTTGCATGACCGTGTAGACAGGTTTGAACGAGAGATAACCAGTACATATCATGAAGACGGCAAAGACAAGTCCCTGACCAAATAGCTGCCTGATGGTGAAATCATTTCCTTGAAATCTAAAGGAACGGCTGGTCATGATGCGAGTTTCCTGTCACACCGGGCTTCTTCAATCTTTCTTTGAATATTATCTTCTCTACCGGCACCAACCCACAGCTGTTCAACTTTTTTTCTGGCGTCGAGATAGCGCAGGTGTGGATAGCGGTTTCGTGCAATGCGTTCTGCTTCTATCTCATTGCCCAGACGTTGGTAGCAGTTCCCCGTTGCACAACCGGTCAGTAACACTTTACTAATATTTTCCTTGCGACACAGGAAGTCAATATAGGAAGGTGGAAGCTGACCAAGACACTCGAATTGCTGAGTGACAACATCCTGATTCTCGAACCGAGAGACGTCGGTTCCGTGGGCGCATCCGAACAGGAGGATAGGTTTTTCGCTTTTGGTTGATACCACCCGTTTCCTGATATTCGTCAGGATAGCAGTGGTGTCTGAGTCCGGCATCGCAATCCCGGTATCCGATTTGTGAACCGATTTGAATGGCGTGACTGACGGGCAGGAACCCACACAGATCCCGCAACTCACGCAGGCGTCCGTTGTAACGAAAGCTTGCCTGCGATTCTTGCGCATTTCGTGTTGACCCATTTGGATTGCTTCAAATGGGCAGTCAGTCGCACACCAACCGCAGCCATTGCAGTATTCCGGGTCCACTACTGCTGTTGCAAGACGATTTCTTGCGGGCCAGGGTATGAAAGGCAAAAGCGTTAGCGACACAGTGATGAAGATCAACAAAGTCCATACACTGACAGGACCCCAGAGATCGACGAGTGGAAATGTATTCATATAGAACCAGTCGATTTCAACATCGTGTAAGGGCTTGTCGAAATTGGCCGGCGAAGAGCTGCTGACTGGTGCAAGTACGGAGAGAGCCAGGAGCGCAATAAACGTAAACAGACACAGTGGAGCAGATGGTGTGACTCTGGCCTGGTTGATACGCTTGATGTGAATGAACATACCTAGCAGCAGGGCCAGATGGTGCCATATGGGCTGACGTCACACACAAACACAACTCGTTTTCGCGAATCGACCTTTAGAGACTCTCGCTGCGAGGCAGGGATATGAGTATCTGCCAGACTTGTAAAGGGGCAAAT
>PBRC01000009.1 GCA_002725285.1 Gammaproteobacteria bacterium
GATTTACATATGATTTACATATGATTTACATATGATTTACATATGATTTACATATGATTTACATACGATTTACATATGATTTGCATATGATGCATACAAGCAACTTGATGCTCAGAACGAGAATTGACTGAATGTACAAAATTCCCAAAATCGCCGTATCGGTTATAGTTCATCTATCCAACGATGAATCTATTCCCGGTTCCGTCTGGATTACGGAAGACCTGCTGTCAGCTGCCGGGAATCCGCTGATTGAAGAGTTTCTGAATCAGAAAGACGATGATTTCCTGTCGTTTCAAAGCGACGCTGGTGTGTTTCGCCTGATAAACAAAGCACACATCACCTACATGGAAACAGAGCAGGATGATGACGAAATCAGATCTCAAACACCCTACACGCCAAGTTCAATGGTTGCTCATTTTGTCAACGCACAAACCCTCTATGGCGTGGTCTACCCAACATTGGCAGAAGAAACCCGGGTATCAGATTTCCTGAATCAGCAAAGAAATTTTCTGGTTCTTTATCGCCAGCAGCAAAAGATAGTATTCAACCGTAATCTGGTCATTTATGCGAATACCAACTAACCGTTGATTCTTAACAGTACGCATTCACTCCGCCATCTCAACCCGAGTAATCCACTCCTCAATCTTACTGAATCAGGTCGCTCAAAGACTCTTTGTGATGAGAAACCAGAATCTTCACTTTATATTGACCCGCCAGTTCTTCCAGCCAGATTCGTGCTGTCTCAAGCTGCCGCAGATTCTCTGGCACGACAAATCTGCTGTACCATCCAGGCTTGGATATATTTTTCTCTATGGCTTGAGAATGGTTAACCAGATCTCCCGCGATCACATAGGTATGAGTACCTCTCATGTCACGCACATGAACCACAAACACCTGACTACCAGGCGTATGCCCACCAGTGTGCACCATATACAAACCTGGGAAACCACTAATCGACTTCAGAAGCAGATTGTCCTTCACGAGAAACCGTTGACCACAGGTCAACTCATCAAGTTGTACATTTCCGCCTGCTGTCGTGTAATTCGTCGTTGTGTATTGCTCTATACTTTGCACAATCAGCAGATCTGTTGCAGTCTCCGTGGTGCTGCTACAGAGATCTCTGACACCGTCGACATGATCACTGTGTAAATGAGTAAACCCAATTCCCTTTAGAAATTTCGCGTCAAGCAGATCTCCTAATCCTGCCTGAAATTGCATGGGTTCAGCTCCCAGCAGTTCTGAGGGTTGTCCGAATGCATCAGCAGTTTCAGCCGATAACCCCGCATCAATCACGAATTTGTGACCATTCGCCCAGGTTACGACGAAAATAGGAAAGGACATTTCGAACAGCACCCCTGCTTCTGTATCGCTAAGTACTGTAGAAACTGGCATCATCTGGCTGGCAGTGTTTAGTACTTCTATTGAAGCCGGAAGTACGTCCAATCGAGCGGAGTTCCTAATCTGAGCAAGCGTTGGTAACCGCGGATTTATGCTATCAATCTGTCGATGAGCGTGATACAGGTTTATCAATGGAACAGCAATCGCCAAAAATAAGACCGCAAGAATGATTATCACCGTTTTTCTAAGCATGAGTTTCAACTATCAATCATTTTGGTCAAGGTCCTAAAAGCAATATCTGTTGTAAAAAATATCTCACCTTTCATTCGCTTATAAAACGTTGTTTCTTTTAGCTTGTCCATCACCGGACCTTTAACTTCAGCGAGGTGCAAGGTTACACCGACCTCTTCCAGATTGTCAGACAGTAACTCAAGCATCTCCAANCCACTGCTGTCGATGAAGTTAGTGGCTGTGCAAATCAGCAGAATATGTTCGATGTCTTTCGAATCAGCAACCTGATTCANCAGGAAAGTTTCNATGTATCGNGTATTAACAAAGTACAAACTTTCATCAACTCGNACTGCCAAAACATTGGGCAGCGTCTCAACCTCNTGACGCANTATNTTCCTGAAATGCTCAGTGCCCTGCCAACGTCCAACAACAGCTATATGGGGCTTGCTACTATTTCGAATCAGGAGCACAAANGAGATGGCAATCCCAATCAATATGCCAGACTCGACACCCANTCCCAATACNGCTAAAAANGTNAAGGTGAAGGTCACAGCATCTGTCTGATTGAACGNNAACGTCCTTNGAATCGATTTGATATCAATTAACTGTAACGCACNCATTACGATGATAGCTGACAAAATACATTTTGGAAGATAGTAAAAAAAAGGTGTAAACCACACCAACGTTGCCACCACCAGAACTGCCGTAACCAATGAAGCAACCTGTGTCACTGCACCCGAACTGTGATTTACCACGGTTCTGGCAAAACTACCGGCAACGGGAAACCCACCAAATAGTGAGGCGCCAATGTTAGCAACACCAAGACCGACCAACTCGTCATTTGGTTCAATTTTCTCTCTGCGTTTGCTGGCAACCNCGGAACCAATGGATGTGCTCTCCATAAAAACAACCATCGCGATCAGGANAGCNGANGGNNCAAGGAGCTGAATATCTTNCATGCTCAAACCATTGAACTGAACAATGGGCAAAGTCGCCGGGATGGTGCCNACGACCGAAANATCGAANTCCTTATCGAGCGAACCGAAAAAAACAAACACGANAGAGATGACAACGGCATACATGGGCGCTGATTTCGTTAATCGGTTGATCCAGTCTGCGGANAGGCCNNATCGTACCAGCCANTCTTCCAGGCGAGAGCGGCAAAACCAGAGCAGAATAACTGCACCTGNACCAAACGTCAGGGTTACACCNTTAAAGTTGNTCATTTCNTTGCCTATATGCTGCACTACCGTCAGCACATNCGTAGCGGAAGGTGCACCAATNCCTATCAGGGCTGGTACCTGNTTANCAATAATCAAAATTGCAGCTGCAGTAATGAAGCCACTGNCAACNGCGTGACTCAGGAAACTAATCACGGCACCNAAGTTGATCGCCCGNAGCACTAACAAANTGATTCCTACAANGAACCCGAGTTTGATTGCCCACAGAAGATAGGCTTCCGAACCAGGAACAGCCAATCTCGATGTNGCTTCCAGGGTCATCATCGCAATAATTGCNGTCGGTCCCACCGCGAGGNTTTTGCTGCTACCNAAGACTGCATATCCAAACAGAGCCAGGATCGCTGCATACANGCCAGCTTCAGCAGGGAGACCNGCCAGGAAGGCATANGCGATCACCTGNGGGATAGTAATAAACAGAACGACCAGTCCTGCAATGACATCAGGACCGAAATCTCGTTTCNGNTAGCCTGNTAGCCAATCAACAATNGGAAATANNCGACGAAGAAGTTGCATCCGGCAATTATCATACAAACAAAATCGATAAGACAATTGNTNCTGGATCAAATTCTGACTCGNCCGCTGAAACGGTGNGATCGATCCACGCCNGCCACNTTGNAATAACTCNGCTGTNCATTGTCCTTTCTGNCCATTCAGAGCAGTTAATTTGATTCCTAGCCAATGCTGNATCCACCGTCGATCAAGACACTGTATTCAGNCGTNCTGAGGAAACGGGCNGGATAACGGACAGGATAACGGAAATNGCGGTGAGTNGCTGCTTTAAAAAGTCCGGGNAGTCTGNNAAATCAAAAAGAANCCATCACTCAAANAANTCTGAGAAATNATGAAAATANAAGATAAAAAGGGAAGACATGTCTTCCCTTTTNTTATCTCNACNGGCNGGACTGGNNTTAAGATCCACTCGCCTGTTTAACCGCANCTCTCTCACCAATCATCTCGTACCAATCCTTAGATCCAGGGACCAGTTCGAATAGATCAATACCCGCAGCACCTTTTGCAATCATNCTGGCAAGTCCAAAACTGAAATAGCCTGCGAGATCGGCAACAGTGAACTCGTTTCCGGCAATATAAGGATCAAACTTTGCTATTCGAACCAATGACGCAGCACCTCGTGGCAATTCCTTCTGAACCTGATCAATAATCTCAGGCTTCACGTCCCGACCGAATGCAAACATAATCGCTTTTCTCGCAACCAGCTCAATATCCAGTTCAATATGCAGCAGCAACTCTCTCACTTTTGCTCTTTGAAAAGCATCAGTCGGCAGCAGGGAGTTTTCCGAAACCGTTTCCTCCAGATACTCGATGATTGCTGTGCTCTCTGAAATAAATCCCGACTCTGTTTCCAAACAGGGAACTTTGCCCATTGGGCTGATAGCAAGAAAGTCCTCATCCTGAGAAGGCGTGACGTTCACTTCTTCAAATTCAATACCTCTTTCTATCAGTACTGCCTTGACCAGACTGTAATAGTTACTTCGAGAAAATCCGTGCAATTTAATCATTTGGTTGATGTCTCCTGAATGGTATATTTGGCTCCGCAGTATAAACCGATTGCAGAGTAAGGCGAATTGTTATTGAGGGGGCAGGCTACTCAGCTTTGTCTCCATACACACCCTCGAGTACAGTTCTCAAAACGCCCAGTGGACGCACTTCGCTTTGATCTGCCTTGAAGTAACCTACAAAAACTGCGACTAGATCTCGGTCCGGATTTACTAGTAAGCCCTGACCTCCCCAGCCCCCCTTGTATATGTCATCGTTTTCAAACACCGCATCCCACTGATAGACATTGTGCTTAACACCACGGNCGCGCCAATTGCCATAACGTGNATTGCGGAGAAGGTCNGGGTTGCCNCCATTCACTATCAAGTCAAGATAACGATCTGAAATAATCTTCTCCTCNGACACATGCTTACTACTNGGAGTAAAAAGTAATCCAAAACGTGCCACGTCCCTCAATCTNGCTAACAACCCTCCATCAGTAACCGGAACACCAAATCGAGGCGCNATGATCGACGCATCACCCTCAGCACCNATGTGCTGCCAGATTTCCTTCGACAATGCGTCCTGGAAAGGCATACCTGTCAGCTTCTCTATCAGCCAGCCCAGAATAAAAGTATTGGCACCCGAGTAATCAAAGTGTTGGCCTTGAGGTAGCTTCTTTTCCATTTTCAATGTTGAGAAAAACAGATAGGGATTACCGGGAGAATCTTCATCCCAGTAAGCATCACCAATAGAAGCCGCGAATCGATAATAACAGGAATTATGATCGTCATAGTTGTCTGTACAATCCACTCCGCTCGCCATATCAAGGATATTACGCACCGTCACGGCAGCGAAATCGGATTCTGATAACTCAGGAATATAGAAATCAATCGCTTTCGATACATCAACCAGACCCCGGTCTTCAAGAATTGCCAGCACCGTTGAGACGAACACCTTGGTTACAGACCAATAGATGGGCTTCTCATAGGGTTGCATGCGAGGATACTGTTCAAAGACGATCTTACCCTTGTGCAGGATCACGATTCCCATGGTTGTTGAATCATTGCTATTCAGAAATTGCAGGAATGTTTTTTTCCCTGAGGGTGTATCTACCGGAAATGAGGCGATTTCATCTGACAAGTTGTATTCAAGCTGACTCACCTGCCCCTGTCGATACACATTAACCGTTGGGAGGAATCGATGAAGATTCCGATTGTTCCATGCCATGTCCTGCCCATAGAGATTCCACCAGATATCGTCCTCGGGCAATTTACTGATTTGTAAACGTGTCTGCTCCACATCCGAGGCTGATTCAAAGTTCTCAGAGAATATGAAGTTTGAAGCGAAAGACAGGCTGAGAAACAGTATGAATCGTGAAAGGAGCTTTCCTTTGCGCATACTATCTAACCCGGCCTAATCCGGCAGACCAAGCACTCTCTTTGAGATGATATTGAGCTGAACTTCGTTCGTGCCACCATATATGGTATGAGCACGTGCACTNAGGAANCCACGAGTAGATTGCAATTCGCTGTTACTATAGGNATCTCCTTCCCATCCATAGCCCTGGGTACCCATAAGCTTACATTGCAGATCGGCCGTATCACGCCCCAGGGTCGCTCCGTAAAGTTTAAAGATTGACGTTGCTTCACCCATCGTCTTGCCTGAATCGTTTTCCTGTCTGGCGCGCGATTGAGTCAACTGAAAACTGCGCCGGTTCATGGCAAACCGAATCACCTCATCTCTTGCTTCTACTTCGCCAATCTTGCCGTCTGTGTCAACACCAACATATTCTTTGGCAAGCTCCGCCAGCCTTGGTTGGGGCATGGCTCTCCTGGCGCCACCAGGGCCAACACCCCCCTGGCCTGACCGTTCATGCTGCAATAATCGCTTACCTACAGTCCAACCACGATTGAGTTGTCCGACAAGATCGTTTTTGTGCGCTATCGCATTATCAAAGAAGGTCTCGCAGAATGGTGAAGCACCGGAGATCAGTCTTATGGGTCTTGTAGTAATACCTTCCTGATGCATATCCATCAGCACAAAGCTGATACCCTCGTGTTTCGGTACATCAGGATCAGTTCGAACCAGTGCAAAAATCCAATCCGCAAACTGTGCACCAGAGGTCCAGATCTTCTGACCATTGACTTCAAAAAAGTCACCCTTATCCACGGCGGCAGTTCGCAGGCTGGCAAGATCCGATCCAGCACCAGGTTCCGAATATCCCTGACACCATGCAATATCACCGAGTGCGATTTTTGGAATATGGCGAAGTTTTTGCTCTTCGGTTCCATACTCAAGCAGCGTTGGGCCTATCATCGAAACTCCCATGCCACCCATGGGTAAACGGGCTTTTATCGCAGCCAGCTCATCATAGAGGACTCGGGTTTCATCCAGTGAGAGGCCTCCCCCACCGTACTCTCTGGGCCAAGTTGGGATCGTCCAACCCCTGCCACCCAGTTTGTGTCGCCATCCGAGGAGTGATGGATCAGACATCGGCCTCTTGGTGCCGATAGTGATTGGATCCCCTTTACCTCTAGCAGACTCAGGGCAGTTCTCCTGCAGCCAGCCCCTTACTTCTTCTCTAAACGCATCAATACTCATGCCGATCCCCGATCGTGACAGAGTCCAAAGAATAAACCAGCTTGGGTCACTTCCTCAAATCCATAAAAATGATGTTACAAACATCATACCGCAGTATAGCCACCATCAATTACAAGCTCGCTGCCCGTCATAAATGATGAGTCATCCGATGCAAGGAACAAAATCCCCTTTGCGATATCACCCGCGACACCCAGGCGGCCAATTGGGTGCTTCTCAACCAACATCTCCCGCAGCCCATCCTCGGTCATATTTCCATCTTCAAAGATGTCCACTATGCTGCTTATCATCGGAGTCCATATATATCCCGGATGAATCGAATTCACTCGAATCGCATAACCCATCGTTCCACAGTGGACTGCAACAGATTTGGTCAATAACCGGACACCACCTTTTGAGGCATTGTAGGCTGCGCCGGCACCACCTACGATACCCATCACTGAAGAAATATTGATAATCGAACCACCATTCTCTCTCATCATCATCACTGCTTTCTGACAGCCTATAAACACCGCGTCTAGATTGACTGACATGACCTGTCTAAACGTCGCGAGGGTAGATTCCTCAAGCGGTGGCAATCCTGCCCCGCTTACACCCGCATTGTTGACAAGAATGTCCAGCCTTCCATATTCCNCGANGGTAGTCTTCATCAGGNTTTCCCAGTCTGATTCCTGCGTAACGTCCTGCTGAACTGCCAGGGCCTCTCCNCCCTNGTCTATAACCCCCGCTGCTGTGGCTTCAGCAGCGTCNNGATTGATATCAGTCACAACAACCCGTGCACCAGCTTCAGCCAGCAGCCAGCAGGCAGCCTCTCCAATACCACTTCCGCCGCCCGTGACGATAGCTACCTTGTTATCTACTCGATTCAAAACTCTCCTCCGGCTTATTTATTGACTTAGATACAGCGCTCATCAACTGTACTCTGTACGACTATCAGACACACATTTAGCGAATCGAGACACCAATTTCAATTTGCGCTTCCTGTTTCATTTCATAAAGATTCACTACAAGGAACAGCCAGGCACCAAACATTTCCATGCCCTCTTCTACTGCAGTTGCGAAGACATAGGTAAGGGAGTCCTCATCCATATTCTCACCGAGCCATTCCACGTTAATGGCGNCTGACACGAAGAGAATACCACCAAAGATCATCCAGTTTGTATCAATTGCAGTAATGAAGGACTCATGCATACCCGCGACTTCGTCAATCGAGAGTACAAAGAAACCAGCAGCCAGTGAATCCTAAACTTGTCATCGCGACCCCTTGCCGCTAAGTATAGGATCAGAGCATCATTAAGCCGCAATGAATCGCAACGAGCATTGCTGCAACGACCAACAAGAATTGGCAATAGACCTTTGGGGCGATACTCAGCCGATACTGGTCGTCAGACACGAAGTAGGTGTTCTCATCGAGTGTCTTATGTATTCTAGCGAGGCAGATCTGAGCAGCTCAATCTTTAAGGGATTGAGTATCGACAAAATATTATTGACAGGAAACTGGCATACGCAGTAAGAACGTGTGCCTAATCGCCAAGTATTAACGTTGGGAGACAAGCATGTCAGAAGAGATTGGACTTTTTGAAGCAATGTATAACTGTCGCGCAATGCGGCGCCTGGCAGACCGCGAAGTACCGGAAGATCTATTGGTTGAACTCATCTCAGCTGCCAACCAGGCACCTTCTGGCTCTAATATGCAAAGTGCCAGATGGATAGTCGTTCGAGATCAAGATACCAGAAAGCGCTTGTCAGACCTCAATAAACAAGCGGTTGAAGCTTATATCGGCCCCCAATCGACGAGACCTGGCAGCCTGCCTCATCAATCAGAAGCCAAACGTAAACGCATGCTGGAATCCGTGTTATGGCAGAAGGATCATATGCATGAGATTCCAGCGCTAATTATCGCCTGCATGGAGTTCGGACAAAAAGTCGACGCTGCGACGATGTCACGAGGAGGTGGGTCCATATGGCCAGGCATCCAGAACCTGCTACTGGCTGCCCGTGCCCTGGGCCTTGGTGCTGCCCCCACTACTCTGGCATTGGGCAACTACAAATTAATTTCGGAAATTCTGAATCTACCGGAAACCATGGGAGCATTCTGTCTGATTCCCGTCGGATATCCACTGGGTAATTTTGGCCCGGTTACCCGAAAGCCTGTTGAGGAAATCATGCGTTTCGACAAATGGTCCTGACAGTATCACAGCGTCACTGTATTAAATCTGCTCTCATTCGAGAACGCTAAACCGGGGCATAAGATCTCTTTGTTTATGTTCCGGCATTTTCGAACTGTCGAACGTTCCTCGACCAAACTTAATACTTTTCGGTCGGAAACAGATTAGTAGATTGCGNAGAGGTAACTAAAGTAACCGGCGAGAAATGCAGCCCCTATATCTTGCCAATTCTGGCTTCGAGTAGAACCATTACCCATAGACATATCGAAACACCAAACATTATCCAAAGATCAAACTCTATAAAACGAGGCCCAACAGGAATATCAACCATCATCGCCGTTATGCCTAGAATCGGCAGAATATTGAACAGGTTACTGCCAATAACATTGCCAAGTGCGATATCAGAATTCTTATGCAATGCAGCAATCACCGTCGTACTCAATTCAGGAAGTGAAGTGCCAAGCACCATCAGACTGACTCCAATTATGGCCTCTGACACATCCCAACTTGTCTCCAATCCCGAAGCACCCTGACCCGATTGACTATCGGACTGAGGTAACAGCTTTGATAACACTATTCTGAGACCATGTTTTTCATCCAGAAACGCCCCACTGAAAACGATTTCACCTGGCTGGTGAGTGAATATAAGCCCCTGAATACTACTTAAATGTCACATGCACTGATATGATCCTGTGCGACACAAAATTCTTGTTGGAGAACCATTCCTCTTGCGTCAAATCTACTATGGCTACTGGTTGATAGTGGCTGCCTTTGTCGCTCAATTCGTTGCCGTTGGTGTACAGAATTATGTAATCGGGCCATTCATGATTCCCATGATAACCGAGCTGGATTGGAGTCGCGCTGAATACACACTTCCTCGCACAATTGGGCAGATCGTCATGGCCATGACCGGTTTTTTCATAGGAGGCTATGTAGATCAGAGAGGACCGCGCGGTTTTATGATTGCAGGCACCTTGATCCTCGGGCTAGCCCTCTTCCTGCTCTCACAGATAAGGGAGTTGTGGCACTGGATTCTGCTTAACGGCGTCATCCTAACTCTGGGTGCTGCGATGGTGGGTAATTTAGTAGTCAATGTTACCTTGTCAAAGTGGTTCGTCGAATTCAGAGGACGNGCCGTCGCACTGGCAGCGATGGGTGTTTCCTTCGCCGGGGTACTGTTAACACCGCTTGCTACCTNGGCAATAGATATTTTCGGATGGCGNGTGGCCTGGCAGATTCTTGCCGTGGGNACACTGNNNCTGNTNATCCCNTCAGCCCTNGTCATGCGCCGAACTCCTGAAGACTACGGACTTCATCCAGACGGTCGCAGCGAGGAGGATGTGTTCAGCGGTCTGACTCAAACTGCGATCAATGACTTCGCTCAGTCCATGACCCGCAGAGAGGCACTTGGCAGTGCCACATTCTATTGGCTGGTGCTCGCATTTGGTCTTTTTACAATTACGATTCAGATCATGTTGCTGCAAACCGTCCCAATGATGACGGATGCGGGATACGATAGAACCACTGCAGCTCTGATGATTACTGTCGCTTCCGTTCCGGCACTCCTTTCAAAACCGATCTGGGGTTGGCTTATCGACGATCTGCAACCCAAACCTCTCGCATCAGCAAGTGCGGCTATCACCGGAATTTCACTGTTTGTGATTATCTATTCTGCACAGAACAACTTTTTAAGCAGTCTGGTTTTTGGATTTCTGTTTTTGGGCTTGGGTTGGGGAGGAATGATTCCTCTACAGGAGGTAATCTGGGCTTCCTTTTTTGGCCGACGGTATCTTGGTGCTGTTCGAAGTGCTGCAATGCCATTCACAATCTTCTTGTCCGCAGGTGCACCACTCGCCACTTCATACTACTACGATATTATCGGAAATTATAATGGTGCTATTCTCATCGTTGCTGGCGCAAATCTGGTGAGTGCCGTCATGATACTTTTAATCAGAAAGCCTGCTCGAGCAGTACAGCCTTGAGCTCATTTGACAGCCTTGAGCTCATTTGACAGCCTTGAGCTCATGTTACAGCCTTGAGCTCATTTTCTGTTTTTTANCCNAGCTGTACCGCAGGAATTANGTTATCTGCCAGAGACCGCCTGCCGATTTGCTTAAGCTTGTAAATAAAGAAGCTCATTNCCACACAGCAACCAAATACCCAGAATATGGTAAATACCGGATGCTCGAAAAAAGTTCCAATCTGATAAATACAGCTGGATGTGACATATGCAAGGCTCGTGGTCCAGGAAAAAACCAGCACCATCCAGCGCCAACCNGCTTCTTTGGCTATCGCTCCCATCACGGCNACNCAAGGTGCGTAGAGNAGGACGAAAACCAGATAACAGAATGCCGCAAAGGCGCTCCCAAACAACAGAGCCATATTGGTCAGGGTACCCTTCTCAATATCCTGTTCTGCCGCCACACTTGAAGGGTCTGAAATATCNCCGACTGAAATTCCTAACGGATCTGTAAGGTTGCCTANCAGGTCCTGTGCATTTGTGGCAATGGACATGAAAGCCTCGCTGGTTGAATCAATNAGGCCAACAGGTTCCTGAGGATCTTTCTCACTGTAGAGTGCATCTAAAGTACCTACAACAGCTTCTTTTGCAAACAGTCCGGTAAACAGACCAACTGTGGCAGGCCAGTTGTCGGATTGCACACCTATAGGTGAAAAAATGGGTGTAATGACCTTACCGATGCTACTCAATGCAGAAGTTTCTGAGTCTTCGTTACCAAAGGATCCATCCAGGCTGATTGAGTTCAGAAAACTCAGACAAATCACAACCAGGATAATGGTCTTCCCAGCACGAAACATGAAACTGCGCAACCTAAACCAGGTAGTAATCAAGATGTTTCGCACCACAGGAATATGGTAGGCAGGCATCTCCTGGAATGAAGGCGTTATTTCCTTGTCGAATATCTGCTTCCTGAATATGTAGCCTGTCAGTACTGCCATGCATATACCTAACAAATACAGGAAGAATACGACATTCTGTCCATTGGTCTGAAAAAACGCGGCTGCAAACAACGCATAGACCGTCAGTCTCGCACCACAGGACATAAACGGTGCCATTGCTATAGTCAACAATCGATCACTGTCTCGCCCCAGCGACCTTGCGGCCATTACAGCAGGAACGTTGCAACCGAATCCAACAATGAGGGGGACGAAGGCGCTGCCGGGTAACCCAATTTTGTTCATCAGACTGTCGACAACAAATCCTGCACGGGACATGTAACCGGAATCTTCCAGGATCGATAAACAAAGAAACAAAAATCCTATAACAGGAATGAAAGTCGCCACTAGCTGAATACCGCCACCAAGCCCATCAGTCAGCAGCACAATAATCCATTGCGGCGTTGAAACTTCTTCCAGCAACCACCTGAATCCATCTACAAAAATGGCACCAAACAGAATGTCGAAAAAGTCNATAAAGACCGCCCCAACATTCACNGCAATNGTAAACATCAGATACATCATCAATAAGAAGAACGGAATACCGAGCCATCTATTCAATACCCAACGGTCAATTGACGCAGTCAGGCTGTGTTTAATCGGCGTCACTTCCATCACACCATCGACAAGTGCTTGAGCTCGATGATAGCGTCTGATCAGTTTTTCGGCCGTCGTAGCTGCGTCACTGTCACTGGGGAGCACTTCAACATCTTGAGGTGTTTCAGACAACTTAAATGCCAGAAGCTCTCTAAAGTCTTCGATGCCCTCACCGGTTGACGCAACCAATGGTGCAACCGGAACATCCAGGTTTCGTGATAGCTGTACAGCATCCAACTCAATACCCTGCTGCTGTGCAACNTCGAGCATATTTAAAGCAACGATAACGTTGTGATTTCTTTCCAGCAGNTGCTGAGTCAGAACCAGGTTTCTCTCGAGATTACTCGCATCAACAATATTGATGACGAAGTCAACTTCCGAGCCACTAATGAAATCTTTTGCAATCCTTTCATCAATACCCAGATAATCCTGCTCAAGCGAATAGATACCTGGTAGATCCACCAGCTGCACCTGGGTCGCATCCAGCATAAATGTCCCTGTTTTTTGCTCAACGGTAACACCGGGCCAGTTGCCNACCTTCTGGTGAGCACCGGTCAGATCNTTAAACANGGTGGTCTTTCCGGAATTAGGATTTCCAATCAGAGCCACTACGCAGTTGTTCATCAAATCGCCTCAACTTCAATTATGGCGGCTTCATGCTTTCGAATACTAAGCAGCATGCCACCTATTCTGATCTGAATCGGATCGCCCGTTGGCGCCAGACGCAAAATACTCACGCTGACACCAGGATAAAGTCCAAGTGCATATAATCGGCCTTGCACTTCAATGTTTTCGTTTGCGGCAGAGATAATGCGGCATTGGCTGGGTACCTTCATGTCAGCTAAGGTCATATCTGGCTCTAGATCACTCCTATTCAGGTAGAATAACCTATATGAGAACAATTATCATTTGTATTAAATAATTTTATCAATGACTATAGATTGTACGGATTCTATTCCGGCTGGTTCCCATACGTGTTGCACTATTATTAGATTTTCCGTCTTTACTCNCCNCACTCTGAGNCNAAATACACCTGCGAACCTAACTATTCACACCCATACTAACCGAAGCGTGCTTTAATTCGTCAAAGCGCTGAACCAAATGGCAGGATATTCAGACTTGGATTCCAAAGAGACATTTTTAGATAGCTTCTCAGTTGATGATCAGTTGAAGGCGGATGAACTTGTGAAGATGAAACGCCTTGCAACGGGATTACTCGTCCTGATGACCTGTATTTATATCCTTACCAGAATTTTCCATGGTGAATTTATTTGGCTGGGTTTCATCGAGGCAACTGCCGAGGCTGCCATGGTTGGCGCACTGGCAGACTGGTTCGCTGTTACTGCTCTGTTCCGCTACCCTCTTGGATTAAAGATCCCACACACCGCGATCATTCCGAGCAGGAAAGACAACATTGCGAAACAATTCGGTGACTTTGTTCAGCAAAATTTTCTGTCTGAAGAGGTGATATCCCAAAAGGTCCGTTCAATGGGACTGAGCCGTCGTGTTGCTACTTGGATTTCTCAGCCGGACNCTGAAGAGAAAGAGAACGCTGCGGCAATCGCAGAACAGATAACTGCAGGTATCGCTGGTATCGTCAAGGTCATGAATGACAGCGAAATTCAAGTCATGATTAAGCACAAGGTGGAAGACCGGATTCGCGATACATCTTTCGCACCCATCATTGGTGACCTTCTTTCCTTCGTCACATCGGGCAGACGCCAACAGGAACTGTTCGACACGATAGTTACAATAGGCCTTAACCTNCTTGAAGACAGCGATGCCGATATTCGCCAAACAGTCGAGCAAGAGACACCCTGGTGGTTCCCAGGCTCACTGGACCGGGCCATCTACAACAAAATTGTAAGGAGCGTCAGCAAGACTTTATATGAGATGCAGGCAGATATTTATCATCCCATTCGAGTGAGAATAATGAAAATGAGTTCAGAGTTTATGGATAATCTTAAATACTCAGATGATATTAAAGACAAGGAAATCGCAATCAAAGAAGACCTGCTCGCTCTCCCTGCCTTGCGCGATTTCACCAGCACACTCTGGGGTGATATCAAAAGCTCACTCCTCAATCAAAGTGAGAATCCTGACGCTGAGTTAAAAAAGGCTATTGAAGATGCGGTCGTCAGCTTTGGTGAATCAATCCTCAAAGATGCCAGCCTTGAAGCAAAAATCGATGGCTGGGCAGATGACACTGCCAGATATCTGATACGAACCTATGGCCATGAAGTCGCTGGTCTTATTTCAAATACTATCGAAGGCTGGGACCCGAATGCCGCATCTGAGCGAATCGAACTCCAGATCGGCAAAGATCTTCAGTTTATCAGGATCAATGGCACAGTCGTGGGTGGGCTTGCAGGATTGACCATCCACTCAGCTTCATTCTTACCAGGATTGATCAGCCAATAGCAGGACCAGGAGTTCCACTCCTGGTCCTTGAAACCTGTGCTCTACAGTAGCTCAGCAAGACATTAGCTAAGGCTTGGTCAACTTCAGCACAAATCGATCCGTATTGCCGCGAAGTCCTGGCGCAAAGACCATTTTTGTATGGTCATCTTCGCTGTTCGCAAGAACATCACTGCTTTCAACGTTAAACCCGGNCCTCTCTGCAAGGCTGACCGCTTGTGCTTTTGTCATGCGATGCAAGCCAGCATTGTCAGCACCGGGATTCCCAACATGATCCACCACACCCAGCACACCGCCCGGTCTCAAAGCAGCCTTAATCGCCATCAAAACATCGTACGCCCCTTGTGGTGAACCGTTAAAGATATCGTGCAAATTAAGCGCGGTTATCGCCACATCGAGAGAACCCGGCTCAATTCCCAGGTTAGTAAATTCTTTGTCAAGTCGTTGCACGTTAGGCAATCGATTACCAGCCAGACGACTCGCCATAGCCTTATCGTTAGCACCATCGCGGAACGCGAGCATCCCGGGTGTATTCTGAGCATAGACCTTACCACTTTTACCCACGGCATTAGATAGTACTTCTGTGTAATAGCCACTCGCAGCGAGCACATCCATCACGGTTTGACCGGCACCAATTCCCAGATAAGTAATTACAGCTGCAGGTTTTCTACCAGCGTCCCGCTGTTTATCAGCATCGGAACGATCTCCTGACTGTAATCTGGCTGCCAGTGCTTCACTGCCGCCAGACTGGCCGGCTGTTGTACTGGCTGAAATTACAAGTGAGCCACAAATTAGCAACGTAGTATATGCAACAAGATGTCTATATTTCATTTTCTCCCCCTAATATCAATAAAAACCGCCAAACCTCACCGGTCTTAAAAAAATCCTAATCAACTTCGTTCTTCCAGGACAATCATTGTTTCGCGATTGCCTTTTTAAATCCAGAGTATTTAGGCTGATCAATGGCAATCTGATTCGCTACAGTGTTTCGCAGGTGATGCTGCACTAGCTCATTCTCCAGGGACTGACTGCCATCTCGCAATGCTGTTGTTAATCTCCAGCGTAAATCGATCAAAGAATCTGCTGAATCGAAGAAGGCCTGCAGGCGAGACAGTTCCTCTTGTTTTCCCGTCTCTCCCATTTGCCATTCGCGCAGAACGATATCAAGTGAGTTTGCCGCAACCCTGGCTAAAAAACTGGTTCGACCCTTCGTCTCTGACATGACATCGGTCCGAAGAAAATCCATTACACTGGACAGAAGTTCATCNGACCCTGGAACATCGAGTCGTGCGGTCGTCTGAGACGGTTTTACGAGTGAGACTTCGCCTGGGATCAGAAGGTTAACGCAGTCAATCTGACATTCAGAAGAACGCCTTCCAATACCTGCTCTTTCAACTGACATGTCAGGCCCGATTCGACCTTGCTCTGCCATGAATAACGTACTGACCGACCACCAGAATGATCCAAAAACCTCCCAGAATTTGACTGCTGCAGGATCAACGGTTTTCCCGGATACCTCTTCGTAACCTCGAAAGAAATCTTCGTACTGCCCAAAACCACCCACAGGGAGTTCAGAGCCAAATCGCCACGAGTTCACACAAATCCAACCAAGATCCCTCATGGGATCACCTATATGCGCAATCTCCCAATCCAGCACAGCGACTATCTCGGACTCGGTAACCATGAAATTGCCACAGCGAAAATCATTGTGGACCAGACCAAGCTCATAGTCCGCAGGAATATTGTCCATCAACCAGCGTCCAACATAGTCGATCATAGGAATCGGTGTTTCTAACAATTTGTATCTGTCCCACATCTGGTTCACAAAATCCTCTGGTGAGACAACATCGAGCTTCTGACGCAAGCCGGTTTTATCAAGATCTATTTCATGAACTTTTGCNAGGACCTTGCCGACTTCATAAGCCAGGTTTTCACGAAGACTTTCATATTTATCAAGGCGAGTGATGCGGGCGCCCAGTGCTTCCCCATCAAGCCATTGCATGATAAATCCGTCACCAAGATCATCTTCCGGCTGCAATACATAGTAAACCTCTGGGGCAGGCACACCATTGTCTCTGGCACTTTGCATCAGCAGCGCTTCAGTCTCGAGACCGGGATGTCCCACTTGAGCTTCGATATGCGCGCCACCTGGTGCACGACGCAATGCATGGGTGACCTCCCCGGTGTCTGACTTAAAGATGATTCGATAGGTTTCCTGACTGGCACCACCTGACAGACGCTCAACGCCAACCAACTCAACGAAGTTTGATACGTTGTTATGATAAACCTGTTCCAGTTTTGCGTTTAACGAGTCATCTGCCATGACTAGTCTTCTTCCCGAACGCCTTTGGGTGCCTGTTGCTTCATGTATCCAAACATGTACCCCGCAATCCGACGAAGCTGAATCTCCTCGGCGCCTTCCGTTATTCTGTATCGTCGATGGTGCCTGTATATATGTTCAAAGGGTTTGTGTCTGGAGTAACCCAGACCACCGTGCACCTGCATCGCCCTGTCGGCAGCCTCACAGCACAGGCGATTGGCATAGTAGTTACACATGGAAACCTTGTCGGACACCTTAAAATTGCCATAGGTATCCATCTGCCAGGCTGTCTTGTGAATCAATGCCCGTAACATTTCGCATTGGGTCTGCAACTCTGCCAATGGAAACTGGATACCCTGATTTGTGGAGAGTGGTTTACCAAATGGTTTCCTGACTCCAGCATAAGCAACAGCCTCACTCACACAAAACTGCGCGGCGCCAAGACTTGAGGCAGCTTGCCTGATACGATTTTCATTGAAAAAATGTTGTACAACCTGCAATCCCCGACCTTCGCCACCGAAAATAGCACCACTGTCCACGTAGACTTCTGATAAAGAAATGCGACCGTGGTCGGTTGGCATATTGAAAGTCCACAGCATTTCCTCGACCTTAAAGCCGTCCGAATTGGTAGGTACCAGGAACGCAGTAATACCTTCACCGTCACCGGGATTGCCGCTGGTTCTTGCGAGTATCATGTCGTAGGCAGCTTTGTGTATGCCGGTATTCCAGGTTTTGGCACCGTTGATTCGCCAGCCGTCACCATCGCGCACCGCACTGGTTTCCATATGTGTTGCGTCAGATCCGTGATCCGGTTCTGTGATACCAAAGGCAAAACCTCGTTTTCCAGCCAGTAGCAAGGGAATCCACTCCTCCTTTTGGATCTCAGTGCCATAGGCAAGCATCAATAGCAGTCCGACATTGTTCGCAACAATGGAGTGCTCGTTTTGCAGATCGTTGTGTAGTCCAAGCCCTTTGGCTGCAAAGTGCTCTCGGATGATTGCCATCTCCAGGTTTGAGCCATTCTTACCACCATATTCTTCTGGAATTGGAAAACGATAATGACCTGCAGTATCGGCCAACTGCCGCGCTTCCGCTAAGAGTGCTTCCCATTCTTCGTTCGGCAATCCACCGCGGTCCCAGTCGGTTCTTGAATCTTCCCGGCGATGATCAAAGAATCGAATATTGTCATCTNGCGCCTCGAGTGGCTTTATCTCGGTCTCAATAAACTCATCCAGTTCTTCGAGGTAATCCTTTAGTTTCTGTGGAATATCAAAATCCATGAAATCTGTCCTTATCTATGCAGTAACGAAATGTCAGAAGGCCAATATCCTGATCTGGCCAGAGTAAAAACTCTTTGTACTCCCAATACAACCACTGAATTCCTAAACTTTACTCTCCGGTTCCGAATGGCACATACTTCAGGAACAACTTGCAGCTAAAGATTTTACGCTTGACAAAGCCGCGAGTGCAGAGGTCAGGTTTCTTTTTAAGCGATTCCCTTTTCATGCAGTTCTGCAGCATGCGAAGACAGCGGCCGAAGCCGCGAAGCTGTCTGACCAGGNAAANGCTGACAGTCAATATGCGCCTTTCCTTATCAACCGGATGACATAGGCTCTGCTACAGGCAGGTAACGCCTGGCCAATTGAGAAGTATATTGAAGACTACCAGACCAGACTGGCAAGTATAGGGTAACTAAACCGGCGGTGTGCCCTCACTGCCCCTTATATACCAGCTCAACAAGGGTATGTGCTGACGGCCGAAAAACCTTTCNCCCTGATATAGAAAGGCCGGCGAGTCAAAGATCCCCTGCTCTAGTAGTTCTTCCTGGAGTTTTTCAAATACTTCACGACCGGTCTCTTCATATGCCCCAAGTCCGGTTGATTCAATACCCAGCTGATCAAGGTATCCGCAGATATTCTGAAGGTCCTCCACCGGTTTCTCGTCAACAAAGGCAGCTCGGTAGATCAAAGCGATATAGTCACGAGGATCAATACCCAGCTGGTTAAGGTACAGCAATCCAATATGGGCATTGCCTGCATCGAAAGTCCTGCTGGCTTGCAGTGGTGTAATACCCAAAAGCTGACTGTTACGCTTCAGCTCTGCTTCTGCAAATTGATCTCGTGCTTTCTTTCGTCTTGCTTTGTATGCTGCCAGCGGGTCATTTGAGGGCTCACTCGGGGCTTTATTCGACATTCGATTGAGTATCCCGGTGATTGGTAACCACCTGACACTGACGTCAACCTCATCCAGAAGATCATATGTGGGTTGCAGGGCCAGGAAACCACTGATTCCAGAGAAATCTAAATAGACTACCAGTCTGGGNTCCACTTAGCTTGCCTCATCCAGTACCGTGTCATATGCAATATCCGGCATAGGACCCTCACAACCCGCCAGGTGCCATCGGACCCTGGGCAGATGCTCTCGACCAAAGTAGATTTCGTCATCAATGACATAAGTGGGCACCCCGAAATAACCCATATCCAAAATGGCATCCTGCAAGTCATCGTGAATACGGCGACCTTCACCTGAAAGATAAAGATCAAATCCTTTGATGTCTGCGCCTGACTCCTTCAGCACCTGCGAGACCACTGCTACATCCTCAATGTCGAGGTCTCGGCGCCAGAAACGTTCATAGATAACATCCGTATATCTTTTTAAGATCGTACGGTTTTGTGCCTTGGCCCAGAGCAGTCCGATCGCCGCGATGGATGAATCCCATATTTTCTGTGTACCTTTAAGCGTCATACCCCTAAGAGAAGCGTAGCGACGAGCGTCCATATAGGCATATTTAACCGCGAGCCACTGCCTCGGTGAACGATTGTTCTCAAGCACCTTCCCAGTATCGTTAGTTTTTGCAGTGCCCAGGTAACTGCCTATGTTGAGCGTTAACGGATACCAGTCAATTTCAATTCCAAAATCCTTCTCCAGCGCATACGTGGGATCTTTTGCTATGTAGGCATAGGGACTCTTGTAGTCAATATAAACTTCGAGTTTCTTCATCATTTACAAATATAGTCAAAAGTGCATTGTAACAATACTTGTCTTCTGGCAAACATCTGGATAGCCTTTAAATTTCTCTGTCCGCACACCCCCTGTCCGGAATCTGGATAGAGTGCCAACGGACTCAATACGGACCTGGAATGGACCCAATTACACAAGGCGCCCTCGGGGCTGCTCTGCCTCAATCAGTCAGCAACAAAGAGAAAATAAAGACGACAACCTGGCTGGGCTGTTTGGCAGGTATGGCACCTGATATTGATGTCTTTATCCAGTCACCCACGGATCCCATGCTGTTCCTTGAGTTTCATCGGCAATTTACCCATTCATTTGCCTTCATTCCATTCGGTGCACTGTTGTGTAGCCTGATCTTCTACAAATGGTCAAAAATCAACCTCACCTGGCGCCAATCCTATCTGGTGTGTTTGCTTGGATATGGCACCCATGCCCTGCTGGATGCGTGTACCACCTACGGTACTCAACTCTTCTGGCCTTTCTCAGACCTTCGTGTCGCCTGGAATACAGTCTCGGTGGTCGATCCAATGGTTACTATTCCACTTCTGGCGCTGGTCATTATTGCATCAAGAACTGGAAAACCCCTTTATGCGCGTCTGGGTCTGGCGTGGGTACTCACCTATCTGGCGCTGGGGCTTGTGCAACGAGACAGGGCAGAATCTGCTGGCTGGGACCTGGCAAAAGCTCGAGGACACGATCCTGTTTCTCTGTCTGCAAAACCGGGATTTGGCGCTATCCTGCTCTGGAAAGTGATCTACGAGGCAAACGATCGCTACTACGTCGACGCAATACGTGCGGGATTCGACCCGCAAGTTTACACGGGAGACAGTGTCACCAAGCTCAACATCAGCCGGGATTTGCGATGGCTTGACCCAGAAAGCCAACAGGCAAATGACCTCAGTCGATTTGCGTGGTTCAGCAACAACTACCTGGCTTTTGATCACAAGGATGCGAACATGGTAATCGATATGAGGTATTCTATTTTACCAAACGAGATTAAAGCGCTTTGGGGGATCAGACTAAATCCAACAGCCCGAAAATCAGAACACGTGAAATATCTCGCACAGAGAGACTCATCTCCTGACCGGTTACAGCGCCTGTGGACGATGCTGGCGGGTCAATAACAAATCTCCTATCTGGCTGGCACTTCTAGATATCTAGGCATTCCGTATGGTAAGGCCGCCATCAACCGGCAGGGTAACGCCCGTAATATACTGAGAGGCCGGAAGCGCCAGTGACAGCGTTGCGTGGGCTACTTCTTCAGGCTCCGCATAACGTCTTAAGGCGACTCTTCTCTTGGCAAATATCTCCTTGTGCTCATCAGGAATGGCATCAGTCATGCCGGTATTTATGGGTCCAGGGCAAACACAGTTGACCGTAATTTCTTCTCCGCCCAATTCGACTGCAAGGGAGCGAGTGAGCCCGGTGACACCCGTTTTCGCTGCTGTATAGGGGCTCCCGAATCGGGTGGCACCCAGAGCTTCAGTTGAGGCGATGTTGATTATTCTTGGATGGGGCGCATTCCTTAAATGCGGTAGCGCTGCCCTGATGGTATGAACGTGGGCAGTCAGTAGTACCGCAAGCGTTTTGTCCCATGCAGCCATGTAGTCGTCACCATCTATCGGCGTACCTATTGATATACCGGCATTGTTAACCAGAATATCAATACCACCAAAATGATCAGCAATATCAGCAATCACTAAAGCAATGGCATCAGCATCAGAAAGATCAAGTACCCAGCCTTTCGCTTCATAACCGGCTTCGGTCATTTCACCGACAACAGCATCGAGGGGCTCCTGATTTATGTCAATTGCAGCAACCCTGGCGCCCTCATCTGCAAATAGGTGAGCGGTTGAGCGACCCATACCACTGGCTGCGCCGGTGATGATGGCTACTTTTGCAACTACTGAGCGACTGAGTGTTGATAACGTCATAATTAGTATTCCTGCGTTGATAGTTTCCCTAGGGAACGAATCTCCTCTGCCAATGAGTGTGCACCATTTCCCGCGTTACAATCAAATAGGTTATTATGATCTTAGGAAGAGAAATAAGAGCAATATCCTTGAGCGACAAAACCAGATTGAGTCGAATAGAGATCTCTAAACAGGCATTCAGTTTTTCAATCGGTCACTTCACCATATTCTCAGCTACCGAACGTGAGAATCTTCATGGTCATAATTTCCAATTGCATTGCCACGTCACCGCCCCGCTTGAAGAAAACGGAATGTTGTTTGACTACGCCATCATCAAGACGCTGATCCGAAGCCTCTGCGACGAAATTGATGAACATGTTATTCTACCTTCGAGATCGCCCTATCTGACACTTAACGAGGAAGGCGACTATGTCACAGCTGAATTCGACGGGGAAACAATGTACTTCCTCAAGCGAGATGTCATGGTTCTACCAGTCACCAACACCACCATTGAAGAATTCTCTCACCACTTCCTGAACAAACTGGTTGACCATCCTGACCTTCAGAATCGTGGGATAACTGATATTTCGGTCAGGGTTTCATCAAGCCCGGGGCAGTACGGTGTCGCAGACTGGAGTAAGGCTTGAAGACTCTGGTTGTAACGGGTGCCAGCAAGGGAATCGGATTCGCGATTGCAGAGTTGTTTCTCGACGATGGATTTCGAGTCATTAATCTCTCCAGGACGCCAGCACCAGACGATAGAATCCAAAATTTCCATCTGGACCTGTCACTGGCCAACGCCGAGGAGGAAGTCAATGACCTCATCTCAAAGATTCTTGAGCAGGAGGAAATCTGTCTCGTGCACAACGCAGCAAAAATGACCAATGATATTGCCCAGTCAACTGAAACCGCGAAGTTTCAGGATGTGCTCAACATTAATGTGATAGCGGCACATATACTCAATCAGGCAATCATTCCACTGATGAAACCAGGTTCCAGTGTTATTTACATTGGATCAACACTATCTGAAAAAGCCGTTTCAAACACCTACAGTTATGTTGTTAGCAAGCACGCTCTTATCGGTATGATGCGTGCCACCTGCCAGGACTTGAAAGGAATGAATATTCACACCAGTTGTATCTGCCCCGGTTTTACTGATACGGAGATGCTACGCGCTCACGTCGCCGAAGATAGAGAAGTGATAAATACTATCGCTTCGACTTCAACCTTCGGTAGACTGGTGTCACCATCAGAAATTGCAGCTACTGTACAATTTGCTGCCAGACATCCCGTGATAAACGGGGCCGTGCTGCATGCAAATCTGGGCCAGATCGAAAACTAGTTACGTTTAGGTAGCAGAATGGAGCAAGATAAAATAACAGAACGCCGTGAGAGAGTTTTTCTCGTTTTGGCTGGTTTTTTCCTCTGTGCCATGACAATGCTTAACATCATTGGTATCACGAGATTCATCCAGTTGGGACCACTCACACTTGCCGTGGGTGTCCTGCCCTATCCTCTAACCTTTCTTTGTACTGACCTGATCAGTGAACTCTATGGTAAAGCTCGTGCAAACTTCCTGGTTACCGTCGGGCTGGTTTTGAATTTCTTTATTCTAGGCACGATGTGGCTGGCGAACCTTATTCCCTCTGTTGACCCGTCTACTCAACCCCCCTGGCAGCTGATTCAACTCGCCGAAGGTGTCGGTCTGCCAAACGGAGATGTCATCAGCAATCAGGTTGAGCTCTATACGCTATTGTGGGCTACCACCTCCGGCGCAGTTTTTGCCTCCATGATGGCGTACATCGCAGCACAGTATTGTGACGTCTTTATGTTCCACTTCTGGAAGAGACTGACAAAAGGCAAGCATCTGTGGCTAAGGAACAACGGCAGCACGATGATCAGCCAGTGTGTGGACTCGTTCATGGTTATCAGCGTAACTTTTGGGGCTGCCTTTC
This sequence comes from Gammaproteobacteria bacterium, assembly GCA_002725285.1. Classification (GTDB taxonomy): domain Bacteria; phylum Pseudomonadota; class Gammaproteobacteria; order Pseudomonadales; family Azotimanducaceae; genus JAHRVQ01. The sequence goes on from PBRC01000009.1 coordinate 24,244, forward strand.
TGGCAGGCAGCATGAGTTTTGGCGCCATGTTGACGCTAATGGGCAGCAACTACCTCTTTAAACTCATCGTTGCCTTGTTAGACACGCCGTTTATCTATCTCGGTGTCCATTATCTCAAATCGTTCCTTAAGCTAACTGACGAGGAAATCTACGCTCATGCAGGTTAGCTGCATAGATTCAATACTGGACTTTTGGATCGGCACCGCATCTGAAGACGTCATAGCATCAAAAAAGAGATCAAAACTCTGGTATCAAGCTACTGGTACAATTGATGCGAGCATCAAAGAGAATTACAGTGATCTGCTTCTTCAGGCAGAGCAGCGTGAACTGGGTCACTGGGCCAGTTGCGCGAAAGGAAGCATCGCACTGGTCATACTTCTGGATCAGTTTTCACGGAACATTTATCGAAGCACTGAGAAAGCATTCAGGAATGATGAATATGCGCTTCAAATCACTGAGGCTTCGATTGACAGTGAGCAACATCTCGAACTCAGTTTGATTGAGCGGGCGTTCCTGTACCATCCATTTAAACACTCAGAATCATTGCTGGCTCAGGATCAGTCCATTGAACTATTTCATAATCTGGTACGAGATGCGCCGAAACCATGGCAGCACCAGATGAGATCATTTGCACGCCATGCAAAAGACCACAGGAAAATCATTCTTCAATTCGGCCGATTTCCTCACCGAAACAAGATCCTGGGGCGCGCAAACACCATCGAGGAACAGGATTATCTGAATCACAATAACAACCGATTTGGGCAATAACGTCTGTCACTTGGTGACCTGGAAAGTCTCCTCGACGACCGCTACTATCTGGACACCACAATGGTTAACGTGACTGAACCCAACTGGCAGAGTTGAATAGCATGGACTATGAGCAAATAATCTACGCAGTAGAAGACAACATATTAACGATAACCCTTAATCGCCCTGAAAGGCTCAACGCCTTCACCGATCAAATGATGACTGAAATGGTCGATGCATTCGATCGAGCCGATGCTGATGATGATGTTAAGGCAATTATCATCACTGGAGCTGGCCGAGGGTTCTGCGCTGGTGCGGATCTTTCGGCCGGCAGCGGTACTTTCGACGCAGAAAAGGCAGGAACAGGCCTTAAAGCTGATGGTGGCGGAATTCTGACTTTAAGAATTTTCGATTGCTTGAAGCCGGTTATTTCAGCCTGTAATGGCCCGGCGGTTGGCGTCGGTGCAACCATGCAGTGTGCAATGGACATTCGTCTCGCATCAGAAAATGCGCGCTACGGTTTCGTCTTTGCAAAAAGAGGTATCGTCCCGGAAGCCTGCGCCAGTTGGTTTTTACCAAGAATCGTTGGTATCAATCAGGCACTTGAATGGGCCTATTCCGGTCGAATCTTTGATGCAACTGAAGCACTTGAGAAGCGACTTGTCCGCAGTGTTCACTCACCTGACGAACTGTTACCTGAAGCTCGGAGGTTAGCCAGAGAATTCGCAGATCAGAGTTCATCCGTTTCGGTCGCGATGATCCGTCAGATGATGTGGAAAATGCTCGGAGCAGATCATCCAATCGAGGCACATAAGGTGGATTCAAGAGGAGTCTACTACACTGGCAAATCGGCTGATGCAAACGAGGGAGTGCAATCATTTCTCGAAAAGCGACCAGCCGTATTTACTGACAAAGTCTCCGAGAACATGCCAGAATTCTTCCCCTGGTGGACGCCGAGGAAGTTTGAATAAGCGGAGTCAGCTTTCGATTCCGCCAGATACTGGTGCTGGTCTCGCGCGCTGGTTATACAGCAAGCTCCTGAGCTTTTCGCCTTCCTCTTTAGTGAGTTTAGAGAAGTCGTTTCTCATATCGCTTCCCGCGGCCATACCTCGCTGGACACCCGGGCGTTCACCCAATTCCTCAAACCAGCGCCTGAAGTACTTGAACTCATCGATATCCTGCCCCTGGCCTTCCCAGCTGACTGTCCAGGGATAGCAGATCATATCGGCAATGGTGTAGACATCACCACACAGGTATCTCTGNNCATACAGGCGATTATTTAACACCCCATAGAATCGATTAACCTCATCAGTAAATCGTGTGATTGCGTAGCTTTGGTCGCCCTGATCATCTCCCAGGCGTCGGAAGTGACCACACTCCCCGGTCTTCGGACCCTGATTCGCCATTTGCCACATGACCCACTGAATAACGTTGTATTTGCCGTGAGGGTCAGCAGGCATAAACTTACCTGTCTTTTCAGCCAGATAAAGCATTATGGCACCAGACTCAAAGACAGATAACGGTTCTCNACCTCCTTCCGGGTCACTGTCCACGAGTGCAGGCATTCTGTTGTTTGGGCAAATACTCAGGAATTCATCAGTGAACTGATCACCCCGACCGATATTGCATTCGACCAGATTATAGTCCAGTTCACATTCTTCGAGCTGAATTGTGACCTTCTTGCCATTGGGTGTTGGCCAGTAATGTAGATCTAACATTCAATTTCCCCNGCAAAACTTCNATCGGCAGTTTGCCACAGCCGGGCATTATTTGTAGGCTGTTATCGCATGCCAGTATCAGATCGACAGGCGTATAATTCAGGTGTATGCCTTCACCCGGTATAATCCATTTCAAANTGATTGGTCAAAGAAACAACTTGATTGGTGAATTACACTAAACGAACAGGGTGATCTAATTATATTCTTTTATTTTTCAACACTTTATGAACATGGCACGATTCCTGTAAAGCCATAATGTAACCTAACCAGAGAATCTGAAACGCGGAATTAGCTGATGGACTTTGTCTTACATTTCTTATTACTTGGTGTTGTCATATTCGTTATTGCCGAGACACTACCAGGGATTTACATCGAAGGATTCGGTACCGCAGTGATTGTCGCAATCGTTTACGGTCTCATCAACGTGGTTCTTGGCACAGTACTGAAATTTCTGGCCATTCCATTTATCCTGATTACCCTCGGTGTATTTCTGCTGCTTATCAATACGTTTCTGCTCTGGTTAACAGATCAATTCCTCGAAGATTTTGAGATTAAAGACATCNGGACTACTTTTGTCGCCGCTGTGATTATCACAATCTCCGATACGCTATTGGGATGGATATTCTAATAANCTACNTAAAATTGAGAAAATNGCGAAACGCCANGCTTGCCGGTGATAGCAAATNGGCAACGCGCNAANCGACCTCGTCATTACAACAAGCCTAGGCCCGGGACCAGGCAAGTGGCCAGGCAGATCCCCGTCTGTCACTGCTCGTTTATACGGTTCAATAATGCTGGAACGCTGGTTTGACTACTCCTTAGACCACAAACCAGTACGCTTAAGCTGTCATCCAGACGGCACTATCCAGACGGCACTATCCAGAGGCACTATCCAGANGCACTATCCAGACGCACTATCCAGACGCACTATCCAGACGCACTATCCAGACGCACTATCCAGACGCACTATCCAGACGGCACTGGCCTCTAATCGATCAAACAATTGCTTATCTACGATTGAGACCAGTGCTTCCTCCTCGGCAGTAATTACTTCGCAAAGATCCGTATCCTCTCTCACACGATCTTGGCTAAAACTTGACCACGCATTAACGAATGCTATCAGGTATCTTTATAAAAAACAATAGCTTACGGCTATTACTTAATAAAGGTGATGTAAACAGTACTCTAACCCTCCAATAAACCACTCAACCCTTCCGAATGGACAAACCTGGAAGGCCCATCATGTGAACTGATTTCGCTATTAATCATGCTGAGCAAGATCATTTCATATGATCTGAAACATCGATTTGCCAAGTCCAAAAATGATACTTACCATTACCGTTTTTATCTTTAAGACAATGACCCATGAAATCCTTTAACTGCCAAAAATGTGGTCAGGTCATATTCTTTGAAAACGTACAGTGTCTTCGTTGCCTGAGTCCTCTGGGATACATTCCCGAATTGTCGGAGATGTCTGCGTTTGATAATCCAAGCAGGGTTCTCAACAGCTATATTAACCATAACAATTACAAGCTCTGCAAGAACGGCCTCGACTATCAGGCATGCAACTGGGTTTTGGATTTGAATGCGAAAGATGACTACTGTCACGCCTGTTCATTCAATCGAACCGTGCCTAACTTGGAAATTCAGCAGAACATGAAATACTGGCAGATACTTGAATCAGGTAAACGGCGCCTGTTCTATTCCTTGCTGCGATTTGCACTACCACTTATAAGCAAGAACGAGAACGAAACAGACGGTTTGGCTTTTGAGTTTCTCAAGGACACTCATGAGCGGATTCAGGCTAACGATCGAGTACTGACAGGTCATTCTGATGGCATCATTACGCTGAACATTGCTGAGGCAGATGACGCTGAAAGAGAGCGCCGCCGTCTCAACCTGAACGAAGACTACAGAACGGTTCTCGGGCACTTTCGGCACGAAAGCGGGCACTATTACTGGCAGTTGCTGGTTGCCAATTCAGTTCGCCTGGCAGAGTTTCGCGATTTGTTCGGAGATGAACAGGCTGACTATCAATCGAATGTTGCAGAATATTANCGAAACGGNCCGCAGGACANCTGGCAAGACACCTGTGTCAGCGCATACGCGAGCTGCCACGCCTGGGAAGATTTCGCTGAAACCTGGGGGCACTACATCACGATTGCCGACACCCTGGAAACTGCAACAGAGTTCGGTGTATCCATTGATGGCGTTGATAACACCAAAAACTTCGACAGCTACAATGCGCCATCTTTCGACACTATGCTGGAGAGATGGCTACCGCTCACTTTTACCGTTAACAATATCAATCGAAGCGGTGGTCGACCAGACCTTTATCCTTTTGTGCTTTCGGCGACAGTCATCGACAAGCTTCGATTTGTCCACTCTCTCATTCAGGACAGGTAGNCCACGCTACTTCGCTGATTTGAAATCATGCAGAAGATCAATCTGAATATCCATGAGGTAAGGGAATACAGCGGGACCAAACTGATTTGATATNGCAACGTCTGCCGCATCACGCCCATACGCAATGACAATCCGACCGCCATCAAGTGAGCTTTGAGTCGGATCAAAGGTAAACCACCGATCACCCACGTACGCCTCGAACCAGGCATGAATATCCATCGGTTCCAGTCCATGCAGATACCCAACAACCAGACGCGCCGGAATGCAGAGACTTCGGCACATTGATATACCAACGTGAGCCAGATCACGACAGACTCCCTTTCCCCTTGTTATTATCTCGACCGCACTGACTGGCACATTACTGCTGCCGGGTTCATATTGAATGTTATCTCGGATCCAATCAGAAATCTTACTGACTTGTTGATAGCCAAGTGGTGTGCCAGAGACTACTCCAAGAGTTTGATCGTTCAGCAAATCNGATTCACAGTAGCGACTTGGCAAGAGGTATTCCAATGTTTCATCTGGAAGATTCTCCACCTCAATAAACNGGGCGCTGGTATCCGCATCACAGGCTGCTGCTGTCCTGACGATCGAGCTGGTGTTAATTCGAAAATCGCCAACAGGGGCTACCAGCCTCTGGCATAAGTTGCCGTATTTGTCCGATATCTCAATGACCGGGATGCTGGGGAACACTTGATATGTTTCCTCTGCCACCCATTGTTGCATGCCACTTTGCGCCCTCAGCATAAACAGAAATGGGGTTGGTTGTTTGATTTCGAATGCCAGTTTGCACTCGGTGCTAAGCCACATACTGCTTTCCTTGGCCCTTTCAGTTTAAAACCTACAATCTAACAGATTCACCTTGCAGGCCACAGAACAGATTTGCATCTGGNNGNACGCTACCGCAATCCCCGANCAAATTNAAGTATCCTTGGGCATCGGTTTTGTTGGAACACTGAGCAAGGAGGCAATGAGACAGGAAGAGTAGCCGGACTTGCGTTAGATACGTAGCTGACATAATGTCCTCCATTCATTTTCGAGATTAGGAAACGATCATGAGGTTAGGTACCGGGGTTGGCGGAAAACTGGACGGTGTTGCTGCTGTCGCAAAAAAGGCGCAACAAAACGGCTTTGACTATCTAACCTGTGGAGAATTGGCACACGACTCAATTCTGACAATGACAGTCGCGGCAACCGCGACCAGTAAAATTGACCTTACAACATCTGTGACCATCGCTTTTCCACGAAGCCCAATGGTGCTGGCCATGGAAGCCTGGGATCTGCAGACCCTGTCAAAGGGCAGGTTCAGCATTGGCCTTGGCAGTCAGGTAAAGGGACACAATGAACGTCGCTTCGGCGGTACCTGGTCACCTGCTGCTCCCCGAATGAAAGAATATATCCAAATGATGCATGCTATTTGGGATACCTGGCAAGAAGGAAAACCCGCAGAATTCCTGGGCAAACATTACAGATTCACGCTGATGACTCCAAACTTCAACCCCGGGCCAATTGAATTTCCCAGACCAAAGATCTATCTGGCAGTTGTGGGAGACGCAATGGCCAGAGTCGCTGGAGAGGTCGCTGANGGCATTCTGCCGCATGGCGGTATCATGACAGATANGTATATGAGAGAGGTTCTTTTACCCAATGTGAAGATTGGTCTTGANCGCTCAGGNCGAACCTGGACCGACATTGATATTGCCGCGAGTGGTTACACGGTCTATGGCGAGAATGATGAAGAAGTCGCCAAGGGTCTTGATGGGCTGAGGCAGGCACTTTCCTTTTACGGCTCGACACGAACATATCACGACGTTCTGGAACTGCACGGATTAAAATATCTGGGCGACAAGCTGCACGGACTNTCCCTCAATGGCGAATGGCNAAAAATGAAAGCGATCATCACTGACGAAGAATTACTGAAACTGACGCAGGTAACATCCTATGCCAATATGCCGACATTCCTGAAGGAAAACCGGGAATATGCGTCCAACATGGGATTTGGTATCCGGGGTGANTCAACTAAGGATCTGATGAAAGAAATTCAGGCCCTAGAGACAACGGGTGTACCACGAGGGCTGGAGATGTAATGAAAGTTAGTGAAGCAGTCGCGGCTAGGAGGACGATTCGAGCATTCCTGGATAAACCGGTTTCCGACGATACCATCAGATCATTGCTTGAAAAAGCAGCCAGAGCACCCTCGGGAGGCAATGTTCAACCCTGGCGTATTTATGTGATAAATGGGGAGACCATGGTTCGATTTAAGGCGCATGTATTGACGCAAACTGAACCTGAACCTCCCGCATACGATATTTACCCGAAGGATCTTAAAGAGCCCTATCGCTCATACCGGTTCAAGGTTGGTGAAGATATGTACGGGTTGCTCGACATCCCTCGCGATGACAGGGCTGCCAGAATCCGACGTCTGATGGAGAATTATCAATTCTTCGGGGCTCCGGCATCAATATTCTGTTTCGTGGACCGACAGATGGGGCCGCCCCAGTGGTCGGATCTGGGTATGTTCCTGCAGACGTTCATGTTGCTGGCACAAGAAGAAGGTCTTGATACCTGTGCACAGGAAGCCTGGTCATCGAAGCCAATTACGCTGGGAAATTTTGTCGGCGCACCGGAAGAGCTGATGATATTCTGCGGAGTTGCAATCGGTTACCAGGATCCAGAAGCACCAATAAACAGTCTGATTGCCGACCGCGAGAGCGTAGATAACTTTGCGACATTCCTCTAATTACTNGAGGTGAGGTTCACGCCAAATCTGNNGCCAGGATCATCAGCCATTGACCAAATAGTGNNCATAGATACTGGCCGCATACCCTAATGCTATCGCCCAGCTCCACTTTAAGTGGCTGAAGAAGGTATAGACGCCACTCGCCTGCCCCATCAATGCAACCCCTGCTGCAGAACCTATTGACAGCAGGCTGCCACCAACACCCGTCGTCAGAGTGATCAACAGCCATTGATAAATATCCATTTCCGGGTTCATCGTCAGGATTGCGAACATCACGGGGATGTTATCGACTATGGCGGAGATGACGCCCATCGTGATGTTTGCGTTTGTCGCACCCCAGCCATCGTAGAGAGACACAGATACAATCTCGAGATATCCAATATGCCCCAGACCGCCAACACAAAAAATGACGCCAAAGAAGAAGAAGAGAGTGTCCCACTCAGCCTGAGCAACCCGACTGAACAAATCAAATCGGTGCAGATCTTCATGACCAGCTGGTGATGTTTTCTTGACATAGTAGGAATAAAACGCAAGGTAGGAGAGACCAAACATCATACCGAGAAAAGGAGGCAAATGAAGAAATTGCTCAAATGAAACAGCGGTTCCAATAGTACACATAAACAGCCCGCAAACGATGAATGCACCTCTTTTTAGCTGTACTCGCTGTTCAATGGGGGGGGGNTTTTCCCTGGGCACCGCAAAATGCATAATGGATGCTGGTATCACATAATTCACCAGCGAAGGTACGAACAGTGCAAAAAACTCAAAAAAGCTAGCATGACCACTCTGCCAGACCATCAGCGTTGTAATGTCACCGAACGGGCTAAAAGCNCCGCCCGCGTTTGCTGCAACCACAATGTTGATACATCCGAGTGTCACAAAAACCCTGCTGCCACTTCCTACGGATAAGACAACCGCACCCATTAATAATGCCGTGGTCAGATTATCTGCAATGGGCGATAGGAAAAAGGCTATGAAGCCGGTAATCCAAAACAACTTCCTATAACTAAAACCCCGACTTACCAGCCAGGCCCTTAGCCCCTGGAACACGTTACGCTCACTCATCGCGTTGATGTATGTCATCGCCACAAGCAGAAACAGGAATAGAGAGGCGTACTCGACAAGATTGTGCTGAAGAATATTTCTGAGCTCTGTTGAATCTTCAGAGTGCTGACTGGATAAGAAAGCAACCAGTATCCAGATTAAACCAGCAGCAAAAATTACTGGCTTCGACTTGGGAAGATGAATGAACTCTTCGACCATCACAAAACCGTATGCGACGACAAAAATAACTAAACAGATCAGACCCGGAAGGGAATCTGTAACGCCAAGATTGGTAACACCTGAGGAAGAAGAAGCGACAGCAGAAATCGGTACTAGACCTGCGAACAGNGCAAAGATGGTCCTCATAATCTCTCTAACTAAACGTTTCGCGTCATTATGATGGAACACTAGGCCGTTTCGCAACTCAAGCCATATGTTGGTTCGGAAGGNTTTNGAGNGGATACGTCATATCAGATAGCCATTTTGATTGAGCCGACTTGTTTTTCGTGCTCACTTCTAGAATTTGTGTTCAATTCCCAATGAGAGAACATCAGAATCACCACTTTTTTCATAATCCCAGTAATACAAATATGCTTTGGTTTTCTTACTGAAGTTGTAGTGGATCCCCACATTGGAACTGTCAACATCATGACCGACAATATCTGAATTCCCATGTTGCACCATNAATGTCACATTACTGACCTTATAACTGACACTTGCCGTATATCCCGATTCCCACTCAGCACCAATCGCATTCTGGCGCTCAGAACGCTGCATGAGGAGCCCGAATTTCCAGGCGCCAGGGGTATATTGCATCGCACCCCGGTATGAATCATAAACCTTCGTTTTGCCAACTGACTTATCATTTTTNCGCATATCAGAATCAACGCCCAGGCCAATGAACCATTCACCGCGGTTATACTGAGCTGATAGAGACTGACTGCTATCGAAATTTCGATCACNGGGTAGGTACATTGCCTGAATCTGCCAGTCGCTCAATTTTGGNGAATGATACGCATANCTNTCTTTGCCCCTGACTTCACCAGCAACGACTCCCTTAATATCACCCGCCTGGTCATTAAACAGATCTACCTTTCCCTGGGCTTTTTTAAATGGCGTATCATGCGCACCGAAGAAGAACTTTCCATATCTACCAGAGACACCAATATAACTATTCCTGGTACTGAATAACGTCTCCTGATCAGTGCCTCCGTGCGCAAGATCTACTTCCTGTTCAACCTGGTAAATCACATCAATGCCCTTGGTCAAACTGTACTTTCCTTTCACGCCAATGCGCGACACCCAACTTTTCCAATCGTCATCGGTTGGATCACGCCATTCGTATGCAATATTAGCTTCTCCATAGAGATTGGATTCCAGGTCAATCGCCTGGGCATTTGCNNNTGGCAAGAGACCAGCAAGCATTAAGAGCCGCGCACTAGATTTCATCGTTTACNTTCATGAGTATTTATTCAAGANCCGAAGTCTNGAGTATCAAGGTTAAGATACAGTTAAGNTAATGTTAAAGGAAGAAATGAACTTCGAATCGCTGCCGACCGGTAATTTCAGACTTTATAGTCTAATTCCAGTTCGTCTATACTGGCGTTTCAACGCTTTCTGAGGTTAACGCCGTGAGTCAATTNCCACTGGATTCCTTAACCGTCCTCGATCTTACTATCGCCCGAGCAGGACCAACCGCTGTTCGCCTTCTGGCGGACTGGGGTGCTAATATCATTCGTATTGAACCGCCACCGCAAAACAATACTTCGGGTAGATCTGTCACAGGTGCCAATACTGGCCCAGATCAGCAGAATCTGCATCGGAACAAGAGAGGATTAGCTATTGATCTCAAGAGTGCTTCGGGTCAGGCATTGTTCCAGAAACTGGTCAGTCAGGCAGATATAGTTGTTGAAAATTTCAGATCCGATGTTAAGAAGAGACTCAATATGGAATATGAAACCCTCAGGCAGATCAATCCGAGGATTATTCTGGCGTCAATTTCAGGATTCGGTCAGGACGGCCCATATGGTGAGCGACCCGGCGTCGATCAGATTGTACAAGGTCTGTCCGGCTTGATGTCCATAACCGGGGAACCAGGTCGTGGGCCCATGAGAGTTGGTATCGCCATTTCGGACACGTCCGCTGGCATGTTTCTCGGGCAAGGTATCCTGCTCGCAATCATCCATCGTGAACGTACCGGTGAAGGTCAATGGGTACATACTTCACTATTGGAATCCATGTTGAGTAAACTGGATTTTCAGGGTGCCCGTTACACAATGAACAAGGAGATCCCTGAACAACAGGGTAATTTCCATCCAACGAATGTACCAATGGGTGTTTTCGAGGCCAGCGATGGCCTGGTTAATATGGCCGCGTCCACAGGCAAAATGTGGGGGAACTTCTGTGAAGCGCTGGATGCCGGGGGCTTGCTCACTGATCCAGCTTATCAAAGTGGAAGATCAAGGATAGAGAATCGTGACAGAATCAATCACGATGTTAACGAAGTTACAAAACAGTTTTCGACCCAGGAACTTGTCGACAAATTAAACAAAGTCGGTGTCCCTTGCGGGCCAATCTACAATATCGGTGAGGCATTTGAAGATGAACAGGTTCAGCATCTGTCAATGACCAGATCTGCACCACATCCTTCTCTGGGTGATATCAGNCTGGTCCGTTCACCGATAAATCTCACCGCTTGCGATGCGGCAGAATCATTTCACCATGCGGGCCCGTCACCAGGACAGCATTCCGATGAGATACTTCATGAATTCGGTTTGGATGATGAAGAAATCCTCCGCCTGAGAAACGAAGGAGCTATAGCATAACATGACCGTCGATCAACCTTTCGATCCTGGATCAGAATCCTTTATTAGTCTTGCCACCTACAGGAGAGATGGACGAGAAGTCAGAACGCCTGTCTGGATTTCAGAGAAGGATGATATTTATTATGTGTTTTCAGAAGCAAAAGCAGGCAAGGTAAAACGGATCAACAATAATGGCCGCATGAGCATAGCTGCCTGTGACATGCGTGGCAACATTAAGAGCGACTGGGTCGAGGGATCAGCAAGAATTATCACTGATGACGTGGAAATCGCAACCGCCTATCGTGCATTCGATAACAAGTATGGCTGGCAAATGCGCATCACAAATTTCTTCTCACGACTCTCAGGTCGCTACAACAAGCGTGCGATTATTGCTTTGAATATTCACTGATTAGATCCTGCAAAAAGTGTACGTCGGATGTCAGGTCCCGTTAATCAGTGAAGTGTACAATTTTTTCTTTTCGCGCAATTATGGTGATAATGCCTGCCAGCGGCCCTTCATCAATGTAACGCTGCCTGCAAGGTTTGATTCGACCCGATCGCTCCGGACATCCCTACAGACTTTGGTCTTGCCTTTCTAAGATCGGCAGCATCCGCTACTGAACATACGAGCCCACCTTCACCGGGCAATCTGGTCAGTATCAGTTCCAGACCCAGACCCAGACCCAAAGCCAAAGCCAAAGCATTGCAACAGCACGATGAATCAGACTAAGAACCAGCAGCTTCTAATTCCGCAGCTGGATCATCTTTAGTGAATAACCCGCGCACATCTTCCAGGATCATGTATGCTGATGGTACAACCAGTAAGGTAACAACGGTCGCAAACAAAACACCAAAGGCGAGTGAAACTGCCATCGGCACGAGAAACTGCGCAGAAACACCCCTGTTCAGCATCAACGGTGTCAATCCGACAAAGGTTGTCAGAGACGTGAGAATAATTGGCCGACAACGTGATCCTGCGGCATCAAGTGCGGCTTCGCGAACGGACTGACCTGCTGCTCTGCGGCCATCAAGATTATGAACCAGAACCAGACTTGAATTCACAACAACTCCCGATGCGGCGATGAAACCTAACACTGACATCATCGCCAGTCCGGTCACAAAACCGAAACTCTTCATGATCATGTGCCCCCAGATAGCACCAACCAGGGCAAAGGGAATGACACTCATGATAACGATCGGCTTGCTGTATGACTTAAGCGGTACGGCCAGTAGCGCATAAATCACAAACAGCGCGAGTCCAAAAAGTGGTATCAGGCTCGACACTGATTCCTGCTGCTCCCGCTGTTCTCCTTCCAGACTGTAACCAACACGGGGATAGTCTTGCATTATTTCCAGAAGCGCACCCGAATCCAGTGCAGCTATAACATCGTTAGCGGTAGTCTGGTTACGATCCACGTCTGCGGTGACATTCACAACCCGTCGTCTGTCTGATCTCCTGATGGTCGAGAAGCCCTGCCCAAGTCTTGCTTCTGCCACCGTTGTAAAAGGAACTTCTGATCCCTCCGGGGTCCGAATCCTCATCGTATCAAGTGTACCCAGGGATCGACGTTCAGCTTCGGTATAACGAACCATGACCCTGACATCATCACGACCTCGTTGAATTCTCTGAATTTCTTCACCGTAAAACGCCTGACGAACCTGGTTAGCGAGGGCGCCAAGTGTCAGACCAAGTGCTTCTCCTGAAGATACAATGTCTAACTTCAATTCTCTTTTGCCGGCACGAAAACTGTCTGAGATATCAATGACGCCTGGAAATTCACCCAGTTTGAGTCCAATCCTGTCTGCCACGATGCGCAACTCATCAAGATCGTCACCTTCCAGTTGAATGTTGATCGCTTCTCCCGCGGTGAAAAATGAATAACTGAATGTCAGTTCTACTGCATCCGGAATGAAGCCAGCTTCCTGACGCCACATATTGGCAACTTCTCGAGCCTGAATTTCCCTGCTCTGGCTCGGTGTGAGTTGTATTGTCACCTCACCTAAATGCCCACCGGATGCGTTGGTACCGGGAGCGCCTCCTGGACCGTTGCCAGAGCTGGTAACAGGATGATCACCGATCGCTGTCAACATATGCAGAACCGGTGGCGCCTCTGGTGTGCTGTCAGCAAGCTGCTGTGCAACAATCTCTGCAGTTCTTTCCAGGCGCATGACGGCTTCATTGGTAACCGTNNCTGGTGTTCCAAGCGGCATGGTCAACTTGGCAATAACCTGATCAGATACCANAGGTGGAAAGAAGGAAAATGGTAAGCGACCACTTGCCAGAATGCCTACCGANGAAAGCAGTGCGACCAGGGCGATCGAGACAGTTATGTAACGCTCGTTAACTGCANCCTCTGCCAGAGNTCTGAATNGGTAGTGAATCAGATTCTCAAGTCTTATGGAAAATCGTGACTGCAGGTCTATGATAACTGTCGAAACACGAAGAAACAGCCCGCTTAGATGAAGCCCGTAAATTATCGTTGCAATGGCAGTCGCGATGCCGAAAAAGCTCCGCCCGTTCCAGGCAAACTCCAGAATGACAATCGCAAAAATTGGAATAAGCATCATGCCAACTTCTGCTTCAGGGGAGTCACTCCCTTTATGTCCCAGGTGGGCAGGCAGGATCAATTGGGATTCAATCAAAGAGAACNCCAGACAACACATGACCACTGTGCCAATAATTCCCTGAATCTGCCCCATGGTGCCCGGTCCAAACAAGAACGGCGTGAAGGCAGCAACCGTTGTCAAAACACCAAAGATGACTGGTATTGATACCTGTTGAGTACCTGTGATTGAAGCTTCCAGCGAAGAACCACCCAGACGCTGGTTGGTATAAACATTCTCACCAACCACAATCGCATCATCCACGAGAATACCGAGTACCAGAATAAAGCCAAACAGGGATATGGCATTGATCGATATACCAATACTTGAGACCAGAAACAGTGCACCCAGAAAGGCGACCGGAACACCCAGACTCACCCAGAAAGCGAGTCTTGGGCGAAGAAACAGGGCCAGCAGAACAAGTACCATCAGGAACCCCTGTCTAGCGCTGCTAAGCAGTGTATCCAGCCTTTCTGTGAGCATCTTGGAATTGTCATTCCAGATCGTGAGCTCAACTCCCTCGGGCAGTGTGTACTTGGCTTCGGCCAGGTACTCTTTCAATGCACCAGTGATATCAAGCACATCCTGATCACCTATTCGAAACACTCGTATAAGCGCTGCTGGCTTGCCGTTGAAGCGCAGCATCTGATCTGTATCCTCAAAACCATCGACAACATCGGCCACATCTTTAAGGTAAAGGCGAGTGCCATCCGGTCGGGTAAGGATCACAAGATCACCAAATTCATCACCCCAGTATGCTTGCCCCTTGGTTCGCAGCAAGACCTCACCGCCCTCGGTCTTTATTGAACCACCTGGTAAATCTAACGACGCCACGCGGACCGCACGAGCCAGTTCATCAAACGTCAAACCGTTTCTGCGCAGTGACGCTTCAGACACTTCCACCGAAATTTCATAGGGTCGCGAATTGGACAACCTCACCTGAGTTACTTCCGGCAGAGCTGCAATTTCATCTCTTACCCTCTGTCCCAGAACTTTCAAGGTGCGCTCGTCATCTGCGCCCGTCAGCGCAATATCCATCACTGACCGTTGCGGTGTAACCAGGGTGATAATGGGCTTCTCGGTTTCCTCCGGAAACGTGTCTATGGCATCAATTCGATTTTTGACATCATCCAGGCCACGATCCGGATCGGCATTCTCGAAAAGTTCAACCTGAACCGAGCAAACTCCCTCGTTCGCAATCGAGTTAATCTGTTTGACTCCCTCAATCCCTTCTAATTCTTCTTCGATTCGAATGCAGACGCCCTCTTCGACCTCTTCTGGCGCCGCACCGAGATAGAGAACCGTAACTGTAATGATATTCACATCAAGGTCTGGGAAGGATTTTTGAGGAATATTCGGAAGCATCACCAGACCTGCTAGAACGATCAGTCCCAGCAGAAGATTGGCAGCTACATGATTTCTGGCAAACCAGGCAATAGCAGTTTTCATTGGCTTGCGTCTGCAACCACGTTTGAATCAATCTCACCCTCAAGCCTGACCGGCATGCCATCGACTGGGCTGGATAATATCGAGATACACACTTTGTCGCCTTCATTCAGGCCACTTTTGATGAACACCTCGTCCTGAACAATCCGCAGTACTTCAACATCACGAAATCGCAACCGGTTTTCAGCATCAACCACGTAAATCTGCTGCCTCTCTCTAAGAGATGATCGCGGCAACTTCACAGTATTATCGAATCTTGCGCCGATGATTTCAGCTTCAACAAACAATCCAACAGAGAGGGGCGGACGATTCTCTGTACGACTGTCATCTTGTGCATAGGGGTCGGATACACTCACAATAACATTAACCATTCTTGTCCTTGGATCCAGTTCACCTTCGGTTCGAACCACATTGCCCGACCATTCATGCGACTTGCCAGCAAATTCCGCGCGAAGTATCACACGAGGTTGTTCAGCACCATTAGCACCTGAGTTCGTGATCGGGATATTTAGAAACGCCAGTTCTTCGTCTCTGATTGGCAATCGCACCTCTGCATAATCGGTGGCATAAATCATCGCGATCGGGTTACCTCGATTGACGAATTGGCCCACATCAACTCTTTCTGATCTTACTCGGCCATCATAGGGAGCAATAATCCTGGTTCTTGATAGATCACGCTCTGCCCGAGACAGCCTGGCGATAGCTTCCTTTAACGTGGCTTCGGCTATCCGCAGCCTGTTGAGCGCATCATCCTGTTGAGAAGCACTGGCCGATTGCTTTCTAGCCAGATCCAGTTGCCGCGAATAGGTTTTTTTCGCATTTGAAAGATCACTGTCAGCCCTGGCAAGTCTCGCCCTGGCTTCCTCGAGTGCCACTTCATAATCCAGCGGTTCAATTGACAGAAGCTCCTGCCCTTTTGAGAAAAAACCACCTGATACCAGGGCATCTGACACCGCCAGTACTCTACCCGAAACCTCAGGTGTCAATTCACTCTCGGTTCTTGGCACAACAATACCGTGCGTGTTGGAACTCAGTTGAACCGTTGTCGGATTCGCACTTAGAACCCGGACCAGAGGTGGTAAAACCGTTGGCGGTCTCGGTACCGTCTGTGGACCGGTGACAATCAACACCGCGGCAAGCCCAAAACCTGCGGCCAGAATTACGAACGGCAATAAACGCTTCATGACAGTTCCACCTTAGCATCGAGTTCAGCTTCCATACCCTGAGTCAGGCCAGCCAGGATAAATGACTCCAGTCGAGCGAACGCCTCTTCTCTGGTCAAGGCATCAGGCGGCATGGATGGCGGCGAGGGAAAATTCAGCATGTGAATCATCGCCCCAATTGAAAAATGAAACAGCCATCGCAGTTCACTTTCCTCAGCCTTCGGCAAAGCCCTTTGCAATGCGACAATATATCGATCGAATACCGCCCCAAATTCTCTCTCCAGCAGGGGCCGCGATACGGATTCTGGTTCACCATACAAACGTGCAATCAGGGACGGCAGGGTTCCAGTCATCGATTCGATCACCGGTTCAAGGTAAGACCGAACAACCGATTTCACATCCGGTGTTGACTCTGCTTCCAGGCAATCGAGCTTCTCAAGCCTGGATCTGTTGATGGGTTCAACCCGGCGGTGGATTGTTGCTGCCAGCAGGCCTTCCTTTGAGCCAAAATGGTAATGAGTTGCAGCCAGATTTACTGAGGCTAAGTCGGCGATTGCTCTCAAAGACGTTGCAGCGAAACCTTTCTCGACAAACAGTGTTTCGGCAGCGTCGAGGATTCTNTTCTTGGTTGGCACAGACGTTTTCTGATAGCCGTCTGTCCGNGCGGATGTTGCCATAGCGAAATTCATTCAAACGATTGTTTGAATTCTANCANCNNCNTTTGGTGTCTGGCAAGTGATCNCTGCTGATTTCTTATNCNCNAGAGATCGATCTAGCCACGCAGCAATGCCATCATTNGCTGGNGCTGATCGTCGTCATTCGCTGCAAAGTTCGCAGTCGTGCGATCCACNATGTCACCGAACCGGGATTTGAATTTTNCAGCCGCAGCATCACCCTCTCCGACAACCGCAAACAAGTCCAGAATGTCATCTGTGATAAGCGTACCCATTTCATCCCATTTGCCTTCTTTAGACAATCGATTCAGCTCAGGTTGAAGATCCCCCAAACCATGGATACCAAGAACCGGCGCGTATGCCGGTGTGGAACCGTAGAATGCAATCTGTNTGCAGACNCCTGCCTTCATGGCATTAAACTCTTCTTCGGTTCGACCGCTAACCACAAATCCGGGATAAGAAATCTGGAAATCAGCCCGTTTTCGCCCACTTTTTGCCAATCCAGCTTCAATCGCAGGTAATGTTACTTCTCGCAGGTATTTCTCGTTGGTGAATGCATGCAGAATGATGCCATCTGCAACTTCACCAGCCACTTCAGTCATGAGTGGACCAACAGCNGCCAGCAACACCTTTGGCGCCCCATATTCGTTGTTNAACGGGGTAAACATGGGTGTCATCAGGCTNTGATTGTAAAATTCACCTTTGAAACTCAATCTCTCACCTTCATGCCAGCAGGCCCAAATCGCACGCATAGCGAGTATGAACTCACGCATGCGTCTTGCCGGAGATGACCAGGGCATACTGAATCNTTTGGTTATATGAGCTNGGATTTGGGATCCGAGTCCCATGATGAACCTACCCTTGGCATAGTAGTTCAGGTCATGGCCTATGTTTGCAAGTGTCATCGGCGTCCTCGAAAATGCCACGGCGATTGATGTAATCAACTCAATTCGTTCAGTGGTTTGTGCTCCCAGCAACAAGGGGAAAAAAGGATCGTGTGAGGTTTCAGCGGTAATCACACCGTCATATCCTGCATCTTCGATTTTTTTTGCACTGGCTGGCACACTGTTCAGATCACCCATCAGGCCGCTGTCTAGTTTCATTTCTTTCTCCTGCTTTGTAATTCCTTTATTTTGAAATTGTCCCAACTGACCAGTTTTTCCGGCTCGAACACAATCCAACGACTGGATTCTGCTGCTGCTGAAGCGCGATTTGGTTCTGGCTGCTCAGGCGCTGGCTGACCATGACCGCCAGCATACTTGATGCCCATTTGAATTCTGACCTCAGACAGAAAGGGATCAGCATCTTCCGCCTCCTTGTCTTCCAGTACCCGAGCCTTCCCCTGAAACATCGCTGCCTGCAACTCCGGGAACTTCTCGTTACGATCAACGATGATGGTACAGGTNTGATTTCGNCTNACATTGACGACNTTCTGGCCNCGTCCAAAAGTGTAAATCTGACCACCTCCCCAGCCGAACCACATGGGTGTGACATTGATGCGCGTCCCAGGTCCAACTGTTGCGATTCGCATATTCCAGCAACTGGTCATCAGTTCCTCCAGTTGATCATCAGACAATGCGAGTTTTTTTGAAATTGGCATTCAGGTTCTCCGGTAATATTGCAAATTTTTTTTCACTGCACTTGGTTGCCTGCAGATGATGTCACAGGCAAAACAGTCCGTCACCTGTCTGGAACGATTCGTTCCTGTCACTTTGCGACACTGATATTCAACTCGCCCACTCTCTCAATTACTGCCCGAATCGTATCACCTCTCTGAATTGGACCGACGCCTGCCGGGGTGCCCGTATAAATCAGGTCTCCCGGTTGAAGATGAAACAGGATAGACAAGCGACTGATGACTTCAGCAACCTTCCAGATCATCTGATCAACGTTACCTTGCTGACGTACTTCATCATTGACACTCAACTGAATCATCCCTTCGTCAATATGACCAGAATTTGAGACGGGTGCGATGGCTGAACAGGGCGCCGCATGCAAAAAAGTCTTCCCGCACTCCCATGGACGACTCTTGTCCTTTGCCTCTGCCTGCAAATCCCGCCGGGTCATATCGATACCTACGGCGTATCCATAAATGTAATCATTGGCTTCAGTAACAGGGATATTATTGCCACCTGTCTTAAGTGCGATCACAAGCTCAACCTCATGATGCACATCCTCTGATTCATTCGGATATTGCATTTCGCCTTCATCATCCAGAATTGCGTAGGCAGGTTTCATGAAAAAGAAAGGGGTTTCTCGATTCGGGTCATGTCCCATTTCAATCGCATGATCGGCATAATTCCTGCCGACACAATAAATCTGTTGTACGGGAAATTTACTATCTGTGCCTGTCACAGATAGAACCTTTTGCTCCTGTGGCGTTATCACCAGGTCCATAAACATGCTCAGTTGTTAGTCAGGATAATGAGAATATCATTTTAAGACACAGACCGGTTAAGCGGATGGCCGAATCTCCACAGGTTCTATCTNTGCAATCCAGTCTGGGGAATGACGCTAATTGANCCGATTTTGATGAACCTGCACAAGCAACCAATCGCNGAGCTGAANGGCNCTCACGTAGGAAACAATTTGCAGCCAAGGGCCCTGGCTCAACAGGATGATGNNTATAGAGCCCGGGTTTCTCTTTTNGCGATTCTCTTTTCANAGGGTTCTGCAGCGTGTGCGAAGCCGCAGGAGCCGCAAAGCTGTCTGTGCGAGTGGAGCACAGGGATGTGCGGAATGAGTATGCGAAAAGAGCAACCAGGGATCGCAACTATGTCTGAGTACTTATGTCTGAGTACTTAAGTCTGAGTACTTAAGTCTGAGTACTTAAGTCTGAGTACTTAAGTCTGAGTACTTAAGTCTGAGTACTTAAGTAAGTGCCATTCTTCTCTAAACTATTTTCACCGGCGACTTGCCCAATACCCCCACAAAAAAGTATCTTACGTGAAGTATCTGGCAACAATTCGGGAGTTATCAATGAATTTTGAATTCACAGAGGAACAAAACCTGCTTCGAGAGCAGGCACGAGGGTTCCTGCAGGACCACTGTTCGATGAAAGTTGTTCGTGAAGCATTAGAGAACGGCGCCCCGTTTAACGCCGATCTTTGGAAAAAAGTCACTGAGATGGGTTGGACATCAACGGTTATCCCCGAAGAATATGATGGCCTTGGTTTGAGTTATCTTGAGCTATCAGTGATAGCAGACGAACTGGGGCGGGCGGTAGCTCCGTTACCGTTCTCATCTTCTGTCTATCTGGCAACCGAAGCGATTCTAGCCTACGGCTCCAGGTCGCAGAAAGAGACCTGGCTTCCCAAGCTGGCAAGTGGCGAGGTAATCGGCACATTCGCCATGGCCGAAGCACCCGGGCAAACGTCGCCCGCGAGCCTGTCAACGACTGGCGGGGATTCAGTTTCAGGAACCAAGATACCCGTTGCTGACGCTGAAATTGCTGACTTTGCGATAGTGGTCACGAAGTCAGATACGGGCGATGGTGCAAGCTTATCTATTGTGGAACTGGATCAGGGGAGTGTCACAAAAGAGAGTGTGGCTACGATTGATCCAAGCCGATCGCACTCGTCAGTTACTTTCAATAAGGCCAATGCTGAACTGTTGGGTGAGGATGGTGCTGGCTGGGCTGCGACTCAGAACATACTCAATCGCGCAGCCCCACTCTTTGCCTGGGAGCAGGCAGGTGGATCTGATGCAGCCCTGGAGATGGCAAAAGAGTATGCCCTCGGCCGCTATGCCTTTGGTCGACCAATCGCCAGTTATCAGGCAATCAAGCATAAGCTCGCCAACATGTACGTGAAGAATACGCTTGCCCGATCTAATTGCTACTACGGTGCCTGGGCTTTGAACACGGACGCTGCTGAGTTACCGGTCGCTGCAGCCACATCGAGAGTCGCGGCCATTCAGGCCTACTACTTTGCCTCAAAAGAAAATATCCAGACCCACGGTGGTATGGGTTTTACCTGGGAATTTGACTGCCAGTTTCACTATCGACGAGCCAAATTGCTGTCTGTAAATATCGGCAGTGAAGGCCAGTGGCAGGACAAGTTGATTTCGGCCATTGAACAGCAGAATGCAGCATAAGGAGATATCTGATGGACTTTAACGACTCCCCTGAAGAAGCAAAATTTAGAGAAGAAGCCGCTACCTGGCTGAAGGCAAATATTCCGTCAAGCCAGGATCTGGAGGGGCTTGACTTCATCCAGCAGGCTAAACTCTGGCAGAAGAAAAAGGCCGATGCTGGCTGGGCCGTTATCCGCTGGCCCCAAGAGTATGGGGGCAGAGGTGCAACAGCGATCGAGCAGGTAATTCTAAATCAGGAAGAAGGTAAGCTGAACGCACCAAACACTGGTATGTTCGGTATCGGTCAGGGAATGGCGGCACCCACGATGATGACCTGGGCCACGGAAGAACAGAAACTCAGATACCTGCCAAAACTTGCCAGTGGCGAGGAAGTCTGGTGTCAACTATTCAGTGAACCAGCCGGTGGTTCTGATCTCGCAGCACTACGTACCAAGGCGGAAAGAGACGGAGATGACTGGATTATCAACGGTCAGAAGATCTGGACCTCCGGGGCTCAGTATTCGGACTGGGGCATCATCGTCCTCCGGACTGATCCAAATATGCCCAAGCACCAGGGATTGAGTTACTTCTTTCTGGATATGAAATCACCTGGAATTGAGATCAAACCAATCAAACAGATGTCTGGTGCTTCCGGATTCAACGAAGTGTATTTTACGGATGTCAGAGTAAGTGATGCTCAGCGACTGGGTGAGGTCGGACAGGGATGGCAGGTTGCCTTGACCACATTGATGAACGAGCGCGCCTCGATTGGTGGTGGCGGCGGCGGCGGTGCAGGATTCAGGAGTGCGATGGCACTGGCGGAAAAAATGAATATCGACGATCGGCCCGCAATCGAAGACCGGGGCGTTCGGGCAAAGCTTGCTAACTGGTATGTGCAGGAATCGGGATTGAAATTTACTGGTTATCGGTCCATGACCGCATTGTCTCGAGGGGAGATTCCTGGCCCCGAAAACAGTATAGGCAAACTGGTTGGCGCACCTAAATCCCAGGATCTGGCTTCGTTTGCCATCGACCTGATGGAGCAGGCAGGAATCATGTATACGGCCGAATCAGAGGAAGTTGATAGTCTGTTTCAATCCGCGTATATGAGCATTCCCGGGTTCCGGATAGCCGGTGGTACTGATGAGATCATGGCCAACATTATCGCTGAGAGAGTGCTGGGTCTTCCACAGGAACCCAGAGTAGATAAGGGCATACCATTTACGGACGTGCCAACCTCTTCCGGTGACTAAAGTTGGTTCCGTGAGAAGTGCGATAGCAAATCCGGCATGACATCCGTCTCAAGCACGGCAGTCGGGTGAAATAGGCCAGTGTGATGGCCGAGTCAACGATTACCTTCCTTCGAATCGGGTTTCTCGTTTCTCCAGGAATGCTGTAACACCTTCGCCCGCGTCCCAGGTTTGTTGGGCTTGTGATTGGAGATTCGATTCCAGTTGCATCTGCTCGGAAAAACTGTTCTCGAAACTGCGCCAGTAGGCTTTGCGAATTAGTCCCAAGGACCTGGGACCATCTGCCAGCCTTTGTGCTAGTTTCAAGGCCTCATCCTTAAGATCCTCATCTGGGACAACACGATTAATCAAACCCCATTCAGCCGCCGTCTCTGCGGGTAATCTATCTGCCAGAAGCGATAATTCCAGCGCCCGGCTCCATCCGATCATACGAGGCAGGAAGTATGTGGCACCGCCATCCGGTACCAATCCAATCTTCGCAAATGCCTGTAAAAAATAGGCACTCCGGGCGGCAATCACCAGGTCACCCATCATCGCAAAACTCATTCCGACACCAGCGGCAACGCCATTTACAGCCGTCATAAACGGGAAAGGCAGATTTCGCAGCTTATTCATCACGGGCGCATAATGAGTCTCCAGTACACTTCCGGCCGGTGGTAATTCAGATGCTGATCCTCCGCCTGACAGGTTGGCGCCTGAACAAAAAGCCCGCCCCTCCCCGGTCATCATCAGACATCGAATACCACTGTCTGGCTGGGAAGCCTCGCTAATACCTGCAGAGATCTCCGCCACCATATCTGATGACAATGCATTAAGCACTTCTGGTGCGTTCAGTGTTAATACAGCAATCTTTCCTTCCTGTTCGAGTCGGATATATTTGTAAGTCACGTTTCTGTTCTCCGATTTTTAGGTTGATATTACGGCTGCGAGAACCCTTTGGGTTGATACAGCGTCTCGACATAGACGGCAGGATCCCAGAACGCTTTCATCGTCTGCTGAACATACCCGGCGTCTATCTTATCCAGTCCATCATTATATTCAAACACACCTTCGATACCGATACCGTCAACATACAATGTCGTCAAAGCAGCAATGGCCGCCGAGTTCTGGGCCAACCGACTCTTCATCATAAACTTCACGGCTTTTACCGCGTCCGCAAGCTCTTTCTTTGAAACCGGATTCGCAGCCAGGTCATCAAACTGGGCCAGTATGATGTCCTCCAGTTGTTCCTCTTTACCGGGAGCGCACCTGGAAAGAACCTGAAAGGTGTTGTACTTCTTGATTCGCATTGCCTCTTCAAATTGTACTTGAATTGCATAGACCAAAGACTGATTTACTCTGGCTTCCTCGAGCAACCTGTTTTGCAGAATTGTGTTAAGCAGCAGATAGCTCAACCGACTCGATAAATCCAACACCTCACTGTGGCTGACCATGGTATAGACCAGCATACTGCGATCTTCCGGGCTCTCCTTGTTGACAAGTTTTCTCGATGTCTGGGCAAGTATTTCACGCTTGGCTTCAACAACCTTTCCTTTCACTGCAGGTAATGAAGCCAGAAAACGGCTGACAGGAACACGAAGACTATCTATTTCAAAGTCACCTGCAAAAACGTAGACAAATTCAGCACTGTTTCCAAACAGATTTTGGTAGACTCGAGTAATGTCACCTTCCTCAACCTCATTGTAAAATGCCGGTTTGTGCAAATGCAGGTGTGACGAATCAGGAAACAGGGACTCTTGCGCCGCCATCTGAAGACTTCCAAGAGGATGCACAAGAAGTTTCTGGCGCTGACTCATAAATACCTGCTTAAGCTGACCCAACAGACCAGACTCGAGATCATTATCCTGAACCACCAGGTGCAACACTTCCAATGCATCAAATACTTTGTCATTGTTAAAAGACATATTGAAGCCATTAAAATAGGGCGCTATAAATGGATTGAGTCCGATCTGCTGACTGCTGAGATACTCACCCAGTTGCTGGATCGTGATACCTTCAATCCCGCTCTTTAACATGACCACTCCCATCAGGTCCGCAGCAGCGAGCAGATCTTCAGGTACCCTGCTTACACCTCCCACGCGAAACGCCATCAGCATAATCTTTTTCTTCTCTTTCTTGTTCGGAAACAGAAGGACTTTTGCACCGTTACTCAGATGCCATTCAGTTACCTTTCCATCTACCAATGATGTTTCTTTGACTATTGTCCCGGGACTCAGATCTTTCGCTGTGGGTCGGTTTGGAAAACTGACGAGTTCGATACCTGGAGGTTTTACCCGGGTCACTGATTTGCTCGCGGTGGAAGCCACCAGATCGTTCAGCTTCGGTTTGGTTGTATTATAGGCATAGATGGAAAAAAGACTCTTCTGGCGACCTAACAGCACTTTCAACCCCTCATTCACTGATTTAAGTGTCGTCTTAGTGACCAGTTGTTCAATCTGTTCCAGCCGGGTTTCAGATGATATGAAGGTAGAACCCGACATCACATATTGAACCAGAGCACCAGCGAGAGAGCTACTGTTTGCCACTTCTCGTTGAGGAAACAGGTTCCTGGCACGTGTCAAATGCAATTGTTTGTAATGCTCAACTTCCTTCTCGGTAACGCCGTGCTTTTTGAGTCTGTTCAGCTCAACGGCAAGGAATTCCACGGCAGCATCCGATTGATCTTCCTCATGACTGACGCTGAAAGTCACATAGTCAAACATGGCATCAGTCGTCCGTGCTGCACTTACTGAATTAAATCGGGGATTCAGCAGAGTATTTGCTCGCTTGAGTCTTCCACGAATCAATTCGATCAGCAGTGCCACACCTGTTCTATTCTGATAATCAGCCTCCGTGAGAACCGACTTCTTCTCAACCTGAGATATCAACATACTGCTCGATGCAATTGCGTTTTTACTTGTTGCTGCAAATGGATCCGGGCTGATGGCAGCCTTCGTCTGTTGTGACGAAACCCCGATGCTGGTGGGTGCCAGAGATGAAAATTCCTTCTCGATCTCTTCTTGAATTTGCTCAACATCGAAGTTCCCTACGACAATGAGGGTCATCAATCCAGGTTGATACCATCTTTGATAAAATGCTCTCAGGGATTTCTGATCGACCTGTTCTATCACAGTACGTTCACCGATGGGATAACGGGACGTAAATGCTTCCGCATCCTGAGCTTCGAGCCACTGGCGCCAGACCGGCATCTCTTTGGAGAATCTTAGGTAGTGTTCTTCCATAACTACCTTTCTTGCTTTCTCAAGCTCTTCTGCATCGAACAGCAGCCCATCAGCTGTATCTCTCAGAATGGAGAAGGCTATCTGTCGATAGCTGGCATCACCGACCGGAATATCGAACATGTAGCCTGTATGGGTGAATCCGGTAAACGCATTATCATGAGAACCAAAGGTCATCCCTGCCTTTTCCCGATACTTGAGCTTGTCGTCCCTTGAAAACCGCTGGGTCGATCCAAAAGCCATGTGCTCAATAATATGAGCAATCCCCTGCTCATCCTCATCCTCATTAAGAGAACCCACACCGATCACAAGACGAATGCTCAACTGAGGATTTTCTTTTTCAAGAGGGAACAGGAGATAATTGAACCTGTTTTCTAACTGACCACGAATCAGGTCTTTGTTTTCGGGCAACGCAGCGGCATACAAGCCAAATATCGGAACACTCGCGAGCAAGACCAGGGTTAAAAACCTGAATCCCAGTGGGTAATTGGGTCGTGTACTCCTATGAAGCTTTTTCACTATGGTTTCAACTCCAGGCCATCCTTGTATGGATTCGATGGTCCCACAGTTAAATGGGATTATCTGCAAGAACACCAGTGTGGCGTTTCGTGAGCAGTTCCTATGGCACTGGTACTGCCCGATCTATCCTTTGTACCTCATTCGGCTAGTCAGATATATCAACTTCCTTCACCAGTCGCAAATCGCGCGATGAGCTGCCAACATGAACCAGATACCGACCGGGCGTAACCACCCAACCACTAGTCGTGACATCCCAATGAGCGAATCCTTCTCTATCGATATGAACACTTACCATCTGTTGCTCTTTCGCCTTGATATCGATTTTCACGAAGGCCTTCAGTTCTCTGGTCGGGCGAGCAACAGGACTATCCAGGGGCTCAATATAGACCTGTGCTGTTTCTTTTCCATCACGGTCACCTGTATTGGTGATCTTGAAGAATATATCTAATCCAGAATCATATTCGCCCGTTGAAAGTTCCTTATACTCGAAGCTTGTGTATGAAAGTCCATGCCCGAATGCCAACAATGGATCAATGTCGCGTGTGTCATACCATCTGTAGCCTACAAACACGCCCTCACCATAATGAACTTTGCCAGACTCGCCTGGGTAGTTTGTGAAAGCTGGCGTATCCTGCAGACGCTTGGGGAAAGTGATTGGCAATTTTCCGGATGGATTCACATGTCCAAGCAGAATGTCCACGAGGGCGTTACCAAACTCCTGACCGGCAAACCAACTCTGAATCACCGCAGGTGCCTCATCGATCCAGGGCATTGCCACTGGTGAGCCGCTATTGTTGACAACAACCGTATTTGGATTTGCTGATATCACCCGACGAATCAACTCGTTCTGTTCGCCAGGTAATTCAAGCATTTCCCGATCGTTACCTTCAGTTTCCCAATCATCACTGGTCCCGACAAGTAACAATACCGTATCTGCTTCAGCTGCAATACCAACGGCATCACCGATACTATCCTCAGGCTGCGGTGGTAACACGCCGTATCGTACTATTCGCTGGTCGCTACTCTCGGTGCTTTCAAATTCAACCTTTATTGCCCTGGGCTGATTTGCAACCAGATCTGCCACGCCGCGTCTTTCTGTCGTTCCCTGGCCGAAAAAGGCTACTCCGACCTCAGGCTGTTGCCAGTTATCAACGATTAGCTGCTCATCCAAATACAATCGGGCGCGACCTGTTGAAAGCAATCCAAACTCATGTTCGCCTGATTCTTCCGGCGTTAGAAATCCCGTTATCAGCATCGATTTAGCCGATATGTCAGCAGCGATTCTACCTGCCCGAATGGTCGACGGCGCAATCACCCGTTCTTCAACGAGTTCTGAACCAATTTCTTCCGCGTAAAACCGGCAGCGCAGACCCCGTTCACTGCTTTCCCCATCTGGTGACAGCCATCGACGATCGGGAGCGGGAACATACTTGTGTGTTCGACACCCAACCGCCGTTGTGACTTCAATTCCACTGACTTTACCGGTCAGTGCATCAAGAGGAGTTGCAATGTAGTGAGGTTTTAGCGATGAGGAACCGCCGCCCATGATTCTGAAATCATGCGTATTCGGACCTATTACAGCAAGCCTGCCAATGTTCGGCAATGGCAGAATGCCTGCATTCTTCAGCAATACCATACCTTCCGCTGCAGCCTGATAAGCTATTTTCTTATGATCTGGCTTATCCAGCGCCTGTTCTGCTTGCTCATCAGGGTTTTCAAATCTTCCGGACCGATCAATCACACGGAGTAAACGTCGGACCTTGTCATCAACTGTTGTTACAGGAACCGTGCCCTCATTGACCGCTTCCAGGAGTGCATCTCCCCATACGCGTGTCGGGCCTGGCATTTCCAGGTCTAAACCTCCCAACGCATTGGCCACAGTTTCTTTCGCCGCAAACCAGTCAGATATCACCAGGCCATCATACTGCCACTCACCCTTTAATACCTGATTAACCAGATAGTCGTGAGAACACGCATAGACACCATTGATACGGTTATAGGACGCCATGACCGTCCATGGTCGGCTTCGTTTGATGGCTATTTCAAATGGTCGGAGATATATCTCTCGCAACGTGCGTTCATCCACCTCGGTTGAGATAGTATGGCGTTCAAATTCCGAGTCATTGCAGACAAAGTGCTTTACACAGGCACCTACGCCTTCTTTTTGCACACCTGTAGTGAATGCAGCTGCCAGAATTCCCGAGAGAAACGGATCTTCTGAGTAACATTCAAAATCTCTTCCTGCCAGTGGCGTCCTGTGAATATTAATGGTCGGACCCAATACAACCTGCACATCCTTACTCTTGGCTTCCTCGGCCACAGCTTTTCCCAACTGTTCAATCAGTTCAGCGTTCCAGGTGGATGCCAGGCAAATCCCAACAGGAAATGATGCCGCCGAGACACCACCGTCGCCTCTGACACCATTAGGACCGTCGCTTACTTTCAGTACGGGAATCCCCACACTTTCAACAGGATGAGTACGCCAGGCACTGGCACCCGAGACTATCATTACTTTTTCTGCCAATGCCATCTTCTCAAGTATTGCGTCTAAATCAGTATCAGTCATCACTACCGGTCCTCAAACGATTGAATATTGGCTTATTGTGCTTTCACTCGTGTATCAACATCAAGCCTGCCAGTCACTACCTGGCAAAAAAATATCCGCGCAAGCCATGCTTATTCAGTTTTGGTTCAGGTTAGATCCGCTAGTCTGACTACCATTCGATGCCGAGGAGAAACACCATCAAGAAACTACTCACAATCGTCACGTTGGTTCTACTCACCGGATGTGTCAATCAAGACATCATCGTCGACAAACGAGGTCTCGATGAAGAGAAATATCGACAAGATCTCGCGGAATGTCAGGACTATGCCCATCAGATCGACACCGGCGCAGAAGCAGCTCAACAAGGTGTTATCGGTGCCGCTGTAGGCGGTGTGATTGGCGCCATCATTGGTGACGGTCGTGCTGCCCAAAAAGTGGCTGGCGCAGGGGCCGTATCTGGTGCTACCAAAGGAGCTTCACATGCGGAACGGCGTAAAGATGAAATTGTATACAACTGCCTGAGAGGTCGTGGTTACAAAGTTCTGGGCTAGCTGTGTGCTTGGTCTCTGGCAACGCGCATTCTTTTCAAACAATCTTACGGCACGTTGCTAGAGACTTTTTTTACACATCTCGATTACTGTAATGCCATCCGAGGTTGGGCACGTGGACAGTTAGCTGCGACGATACCGGTGTCCTCAACTTTTTCATCCAGCTATCAGGCATGATGATTGTGCGGGTTGATGATTCAAGCCAACCCCCGGCGTACCCCCCACTTGTCAGGAAGGGACTCCTACTACTTATGTATTACTAATCTGGACGAACGATGAGCGGGTTTTGAAAAAGGGGGCCAGTGGTGTTGAATTGCCTCCAAAAATGACCCATTCACCCCCCTACATGACGGCTGGACACTGTAAGGTCGAAGCAGCTATCACTGCCGGCTCGTCTTAACGAAAACTGGGGGGTCTCTTTTCGATAAACGCCTGCACGGCTTCCTTATGCTCGGGGGAAACATAGCACTCAGCGAGCGCCTTGCCTTCACGCATCTGCACCTGGTCGATATTGGTTTCACTGCCGTTCTCTGTCAGCAGAGTTTTAATCATGCCTAATTGCCGTGATGGGTTATTTGCGATTTCCAACGCGATCTCCATGGCTTTACTCATCAGTTCGTCGGCTGGCACAACATAGTTAGTCAGGCCTTTCTCATGCACCTCGCTGGCAGAGTACAGTCGGCCAGTCAGGCACATTTCACTTGCGTGGCTAAAACCAATCCGCTGCACGAGGAAATGTGAAGATGCAAGTTCAGGTACAACACCCATCTTGACGAATGCAAATCCAAACCGTGCTGTATCTGACGCAATTATCACGTCAAACGACAACATCAACGTGGCACCAACGCCAACGGCTACACCATTGACGGCGGCAACAATCGGCTTGCTTTGGCGCATGAAATTAACCCAGTTACTCGGTTCCCGGCGAAGTTTCCCAGGGCCACTGTCGATCCCTGCCTGAAAATTGTCCTGAATATCAGCCCCGGAACAAAATCCTCGACCCGCCCCGGTTACCACAATGGCGCCTACGTTGTCATCGTTATTGGCCTGACCAACGGCATCAACGATTTCTTCATTCATTTGTGTCGTCCAGGCGTTTAATCGCTCAGGTCGGTGAAGAGTGATGATCGCAACAGGATCTTTTTTCTCGAAAAGAATCGTCTCGTAGCTCATGTACTCGCACCCTATTTGTCAGAAAGAGTAAATCCCTGTCGAGTGTATCAACATTAAACTTAGATAATCCACCATAAGGCCTGTGGAGGAAGCAGCTTACTTTGGACGGATTTGCTATCCTGTCCAGAAATGAATGTCAGAACTAAATGGCACTTTCTTAAGTACTCTTAGGACGTTCCGATCCCAGCACAGCCAGACTGGCTTCCTTGATCATATTCCCCATGTCAAATACCGATCCAACGCAACACCTGAAGTGTTCATCTGGGTTACTATAACCTGGCAGGTAATGACAGGAGCACAAAGTGACTGAAGAATCAGTACTGATCACCGGCGCGGGCAGTGGTATGGGCCGTCTTGCCGCACAGAACATGGCAAAGGCCGGGTACCAGATAGCCGCATTGGATGTGGATGAAAAAGGACTGCTTGAAACAGCAGAAGGATTTCAGAATATTCGGACATTTCAAACTGACGTCACTGATCACCGGGCAGTCACAGACGTGGTGAACGAGACCGAACTGACACTGGGTCCGATCCGTCGAGTCTACAATGCCGCTGGTATTATGCCTCTCGGAACCATTGAATCAGTTGATATCGAAGTGTTTCACAGAGTCATGGCAATTAATTACAACGGTGTCGTTAACGTCACAAAGGCAGTTTTACCACCATTACTGGCACGAAATGAGGGAGAGATTGTTAACTTTGCTTCCATAGCCGGATGGCTGCCAACGGTTTATATGGCGGCATATGATGCCTCAAAATTTGCAGTGGTTGCCTTTACCGAAGTCCTCTACCACGAGAACAAGAACAACAACCTGAGTATTGCCTGTGTCTGCCCGCCACCGGTCAAGACGCCTCTGCTGCAGCAGGCAAGAGACACTGTCTGGCCAAAAGTGTTTGACCAGGGCGCACATATCGAAGCACAGGAGGTATTAGATGCCATTGATGAATCACTGGCAAATAACGAACTGTTTGTCTTTCCAGGGAAAGGAACAAAGTCCATTTGGCGAATGAGACGTTGGTTCCCCAGGGCCCTTTGGAAAAATATACTGAAAATTGAAGGTATTTAGACCACCCATGCGCGCAGTTCAAGCAAGACAGCAGAGCAAGTCCCTGGCTTAACCCCTTAGCAGCGTCCACAAAAAAACAGATGCCGTTAATCAGACTAAGACAAACCTGATGATCTTGATAACTTGACTAAACGCCAGCACGTCCTCATCAGTTCCATCCATCTCATATCCAGAAAGTCTCGCTACTGCCTTCATCAACTTTGGGTTCTTCGCTGCGTAACGGCGCAATACAATTTCAGCTTGATCTGTCGGGAGGATTTCAGATTTTGCATCCCGCGCCTTGTTTTTTAACACCACAACTACATTGGGATTTGCACTGATATTTTTAAACCACTGAGATTTGTCACCGAATCCGGATGCCACATAAACAGATCCGTTAACGTCATCCCGATCGATGATTTCAACAACCGTCTCTTTTAATGTGCCGGATTTTCTTCCCCAGTGCTTCAACAATAAAAATCGACTTCCAAGCAGAAATCCTGCTTTAATCTTGTAAAGACAGATGGGCAGACGAAACAGCAACAACATGAATCCCCTGGGTGGCGCTGGATCACCTATTTTCTTCAGCAAACGACTTCACTCCAACCCCTGTTAGTTCCCAGAAAGCATGCTCTCAGCAACTTGTGGTGAAGTCCATTATTCAAGGCTATATCAGCCATTCAAAGTCACGGTATGACATTCGAATGTCTTCTGCATGTCTACCTGCAGTGAAGGAAATCACCTCATCCATTGCCTAGATGAATGACACATAAACTGGCAAACCCAACAGATTTTACACAGGCAGTATGCTGCCGGATCCACAAAGGGGGCTATTTCAGAGAATTCCAGTTCCCTTGCCAGCTTTTAGCCTATCATATGTAAGGCTTCAGCGGTTGCAAGCCAAGTATAGGTCGGTAGATGGTTTACGACTTGTGAACCAGGTTCCAATGGTCAGTCTTATGGAAACAATCCCAAAAAGGTGCCTCCTTGGCATCCCTCTTCAGCACCAGCTCGCAGGTCTTTCAACCTGTCATAAGTTACTCCAAATGCTCAAAATATCCGATGTAAAGACTGTATGTCATCCAAAATGGCCAAATCTAACCCAAATTCACTGCTTCCGTGTGAGTTTCGGCAACAAATGTGGCGTCAAAGTAGTCTCACGATCAAAGGTAATATCAATCTCATGCTTTACTTTGTGTGAATATAGGGTAGACTGCTCGCGCTGGTAAGAGCACAGTGGCTATTTATGTTATGTACATGCAATATTGTTGATGTCAATCCGCACCTTGTCTTTCGTAAGTAATTCCTGCCTTTATTTCAGCACTTATATTCGATTGAGCGTAAGTCTCGTCGATTGCGATTAATATTTTTGGAGATTTATCTATGGCTACCGGCCGTGTGAAATGGTTCGATGAAAAAAAAGGCTTCGGCTTTATTGAAAGAGAAGAAGGCAATGATGTCTTCGTACACTTCCGAGCAATCAATTCTGATGGTTTTAAAACCCTATCAGAAGGACAGGAAGTGGAATTTGAAGTGGAGCAGGGACAAAAAGGTCCTCAAGCTGCCAACGTTCAACTTTTGTAATACTGAAAAGGCTGCTTAACTTTAAGCAGCCTTTTCAAATCCATTCTAATCCCCGTTGTGAATGACGGCACCTGTTTGCCTGAAACTATTTCCGGTCATACAGATAACCTCTGATATCCAGCAACGATACGAATACCTGATAATCTAGTTTCTTCAGTGTTTTACAAGATTGGTGACTTGTAGTAAGTAACACGCATTCCAATCCCAAATAACCGTATGTTATTTCTTCCGCACCAGGGTCTTCGGCTAGTTTTGTTTTTTAAGGTATTTAGTCAGTATTTTGTCCAGCTGATCGGCGAACAATTTCCGGTCATTCTGATTGAGTGCCGGTGGCCCACCAGTGTTGATGCCACTCGCGCGCATCGTATCAAGAAAATCCCTGATATTTAGACGCGCTTTGATATTCTCCTCAGAAAACAACTCACCTCGTGGGCTCAACACCATTCCCACACCGTCTATTACTTCTGCTGCCAGAGGAATGTCGCTGGTAATCACCAGGTCACCTGGCGCAAGTCGCCTCACAATCTCGTTGTCAGCGACATCAAATCCAGCAATTACCTGGAGAAATGTAATGTTAGAAGATGCAGGTACTCTAATGGGCTGATTCGCCACCAGTGTTAATTCAATCCCGGTTCGATCTGCTGCTCTGAACAGAATCTCCTTAATAACAACTGGACACGCGTCTGCATCCACCCAGATTTTCATATCACTGATATCTCTCCATTGAAATGAAACCTTGCTTTATCGTACTGTGATCAGACAAAGCAATCACCCGCCCTAAAGATTCAGATTGTAGTCTTGCAGCAAATGAATCATTGCACCAACACCCTTATCGAGTTCGAAAATTTCAGCGTGTAACCCTGCACTCCTCGCACCCATGACGTTTGATTCCTGATCGTCAAAAAACAACACCTCATTTGCCCTGACCTCCAGCTGATCCACAACAAGGGAAAAATACTCCGGTGCGGGTTTCGCAAGACCCAAATCACAGGAGTAGAAGGTCATATTGAAAACCTCGTCATAACCGAGGGTTTTCTTCATATGATTAGCGCGAAACGATTGCTGATTGGTTGCCAGAGCCACCTTGATACTATGAGCACGAAGCGAGCGAACAACCTCTAACACATTCTCGTCAGGCGTTATCGTGGTCCACACCTGTAACGCTTCCTCAATTGTAGCCCTGCTCTGCCAATCGACCAGCACTCCCTTGAGGTCTGATACAAAATCTCCCTGGCCTGTCAGACACGTTCGTTCAACGGCAACGATGTCTGCGATAAATTTATCCACAGATGATTGATCAGCTAGCAGTTTCCCCAGGGCGCATCTGATACGGGCAGTCGGATTCTGCAATACACCATCTGCGTCAAATAGAACGGCTTTGATAACCATGCGCTAGTCTGGTGTCCTTTTCATGTTTCTTGGAAGTACCTGACCGACAATCCAAACTGGTCTATTATGCTGTCTACCACCTGTTGCGCTAACACTTTTATTCTGTATTTCAGGTGTCGGCGTTGCGTTTGCAAAAAGCCGTTAATGGGTTGTCAGACTGGCCTGGAATCTTTGGGCAAAATATCTTTTTATCACCCGTTTGACTATTGTCCTGATACTGGCGATTTATCAATTGCTGATTCGGCCCTTTAACATTATTCGATTTCTCTTTGCTATGAAGCCGAAACAACCCACAACTAAACTTCGGGCAAATACAAGCGCGTAGCGACTGGTTTTGCTTCTAGAGTCAGTTGATGACGTCGCTGGAACAAGTCTCTTGCTTCCTGATCAGGCAGTCGTGAATCCTGCCAAACCGTTAGATTTCTGTACCATGTAACAAGCAACATGTTACCGTTCTCGTCTTCACGATCTGCCTCTGCAAATAATCCCTGAACCTCCGTATCAAATCCAGCTTCAAAGGTCGCCCATGCCAGATTGGATAATCTGGCAATTTCATCCACGTCCTTGTTTTTTACACTGAACCAGCGAAACACGTAGATCCCCGGTTCACTTCTTGGCGCATGCATGGTCGGGCGAACCGTTGGCACGAGTGTCTTGGCATTCATGA
The DNA here is from genome assembly GCA_002725285.1 of Gammaproteobacteria bacterium. GTDB lineage: Bacteria > Pseudomonadota > Gammaproteobacteria > Pseudomonadales > Azotimanducaceae > JAHRVQ01. Next base: position 59,603 of record PBRC01000009.1, read on the forward strand.
TGTTAACGCCACTGGCTTCTATCTCTTGGCTGGGATCACTGACGGTTTCTTCTGACATCAGTACCCAGTAAATTTCGTTGGTCGCAAGACCAAATAATCCAGGAAAAAGACCAAAGGTGACATGTCCCTTGTTTTTCAAAGTGGCCTGAAGTCCAGATATGGACCCAAGCAACCCGATCAGACCATTACTCGTTTCATCTTTTAGTTTGAAAACGCGATAGATCATCTTTCTCACTCACTAATCCTAAAGTATGGATTGTAACTTATTCCAAATTACATGCCTAAGCAGACTTCAAGCTCTCTGGCATCTTGTATGCGAAGCCTGGTTGATATTAGGAGGACACCTGAAGAATCCCGATAAAGTACCCAGGACTAATCAATGTATTGCCTGAGTCGTTGTTGAACCGCGGGGGTACCCGGTGCCAATCTGCTCAATGCGGACAGAGGTACAAGTATATTTTCAGTCTTGCCCAGTTTTTCCATATAGAGAACCTGTGTCATTAGCAGATCATATTGATTCGGCCACCTTTTGACGGCCTTTTCAAGATAGACCAACGCTTCTTCAGTTTGTTTGACTGAATCAAGTGCCACGGCATAGACATAGCCATATCGCGGTTGACTATCCTCTCGCTCAGTACCTGCTTTGAGATAAGGCAAGGCTTCTTTATACTTCTGCTGACGAATAATCGAAAGCCCGAAACTGAAATTTACCGCACCACTCTCAGGTGCAAACGCCAATGCCCGCTGCAGCAATTCAGTCCCCTCCGGTTCCCGTTTCAAAGCCCGATACAGATCCGCCAGATTCAGTAATGCAGGAATGTAGTTGGGTTCAATTAGAAGTGCATTGCTATAGGCCACCTCTGCTGCATCAGTATTCCCAAGATTTAATGCCAGATTCGCTATTTCAGTTTGAGTAGAGGGCATTTCGATTGAATAATTGAGGGAGCCACGGTAATCATCGATTACTTGATGAAAAACACCGATATCATTCAGTGGAATCTCCGACTGAATGTCTGAGACTGCAACAGCCACTGCATATCGGACAGATTTTATCGGATCATCCACAAGTGGTTTCAGCATCTGCCATCGCATGCCTGGCGGCGCTGACCGCAGACTCCTCACCGCCGCACTTCGAACCAACGGATCACCGTGACTGAGATATGAACGGCTGGCCTCCATACCAATTCCAGAAGGGAACTCGGAGAGATGCATGAGCAAGGTCGCTTTTTCAATGGGAGGTACAGCACTATCCGCGATAGTATCAATCAGCAATCGCGTTGAGGCTGGATCTCCCTGTCGCGCCAGACTATTTACTACTGAATAGGAGTCGGATGCCCGCGGTCTTTTCAGCCATTGGTTTAACGCTGTCACGGCCCATTCATTCGTCCGTTCCTTATGACACTTGATACAGGCATTCGGTGATTCATTCGTTACTGGTTCAGGTATGCCAAATCGATGATCACGTCTATCATCCACCAGCATATACGTGGTGGCAGGCATGTGACATTCAATACACTCAGCACCTGATGAGGCGGGTTTATGAAAATGATGTTGAGGTCGATCGTATGTCAATGGCTGATGGCACTGTCCACATAAATCATTGCCATTCGCAATTAATTTGCCTGAATGGGCGTTGTGACAATTAGTGCAGGTGACCCCTTTGCCGTGCATCTTACTTTGCAAAAACGAACCGAGAACATAAACCTCATCCTGGATTTGACCGTCGGGAAAGTATAGTCCTTCCATCAACAGTGCTAACTGATACTGATCATGATAGCTCAGGTTAGTTTCGATCTTGTTAATAACACTGCGACGCGAATGACATCCACCACACATATCAATCTGCCGATTTGATATGTCACCAACAGAAGTGGCTGTGGTCGCCCCAGAAAGCAATTGCCAACGAAGTCTGTCAGGTGCGTTCGTTAAACCGCTGCCTTGCTCCCAGTTCCTTGTTGCCGCCCGTTCAATATGTGTGACGCCATTACCATGACAGGCCTCGCAAGCGACATTGATCTCAGACCAGGTCGTTGCAAAACTGAATGTCTCTGCATCGAAGTTCTTTGTTATGTTTGTGCTATGACAATCAGCACATCGACTGTTCCAGTTCTGCAGATGCCCGGTCCAGAAAAATGGTGAATCCTCCGAGATGATTTCATTCGGTTGCAGATGGATCCATCGTTGTCCACCCTGTGACCTGTCTCGGCTGTCCCACGCCGTATTCATCGCCTGCATATATCCATCTCCAATTTCAACCAGGTATTGCTGCAGAGGAAAGAAACCGAAAGTAAAGCTGACAGGAAATTCCTTTTTCTCGCCATTACCATCCAGTGTCTCAATAAAATAGCTGCCTTCCCTGGTATAAAATCTGCTCTCAATACCGTGGAAAGAGGTCATGACATTCCCGAAGTCCCCTAGAACGGTTTCTGAATCGGCCGGGGACATCGCTTTATAATGGTCAGAGGTACGCCAATCGCGATAGGCTGCCGGGTGGCAGGCGGCACACCTTTTTGATCCTGCATATTCAATTTCAGCCCCGATGGTCTGTGAACAGAAGGCCACACACAAAGCAAAAAGCCACAATAATGAACGAACACGAATCCAAAGACTAAGAATTTGACTCACGATCCTGGGCATTTGCAACGAATACTCAGCGAACATTATTCAGGACCCGGGACAGACATGGCCTCCTCGTCGGATATCGTCACCAGGGGTGCAGGAATTTCGACGATATCGATGAATATGCCATTCGATTTTTGCACGCCCAGGAATGCATCACGATAGCGGGAATGGATAGGGATAAAAGCGTAGTCATCGAATCTGCCGCCATACTTTGCCAGCCACCTATCCAAATTACCCTGAATATCCCTTTCTCTCATCACTGCTTCCGGAACACCGTTTTTGACTACTTCACCGAGGTATCCGTCGAGTGGTCTATAGGTCAGTTTGTATACCCAAACCGGGATATGGTCCTGAAACAGGATACGCCTTAAATCCGCCTCCTCTATAGGATTGATCCCCAGA
>PBRC01000010.1 GCA_002725285.1 Gammaproteobacteria bacterium
GGTGCTATATGGTTCTTTTGCACTCAAATTCGGGCGACAAGCATTGATGAACATAACAAGCATTAATGAAAATACGGAAGGGGAGGATTGGAAAATGAGAATTAATTCGGAGGTAGCGACAAGCATTGATGAACATAACAAGCATTGATGAAAATATAGAAGACGGATGAAAATATAGAAGAAGCGGAGAGGAAAATGAGAATTAATTCAGAGGTATTTTGTGGCAATTTCGAAGAATTTACCAATTTGCAGTCAAGGTTTGATGCCCGGCTGAAAAGTGGCATGGCGTTGCTGGCAGCCGTTTGCCTGCTCGCCTTCTCTGGGTCAGCTGCCGCACAAAGCACCAATGAAGATGAAGGGGTCAAGGAATCCGACTTCATCGAGGAAGTCGTCGTCACCGCGCGTAAGCGCGTGGAACGCATCCAGGACGTGCCTATTTCCATCAGCGCCTATTCGGCGGATGACATCGCGGCAAAATCGCTGACCAGCCTCATGGAACTGGGGCAGTTCACTACCAACTTCAACTTCTTCAATGACGGCCAGACCGGCCGCACCTCGGCTGTTATTAACATGCGTGGTGTCGGTCAGGTGGATCCTCACCTTCCAACCTTTGATCCGGGCGTTGGTCTTTATTTGGACGGTGTCTACCTGGGCAGAATGCAGGGAAACAACATGGACCTGGGCGACATTGAGCGGGTGGAAGTGTTGCGCGGCCCGCAAGGCACCCTTTATGGAAAGAATACGATTGGTGGTGCGATCAACCTGCACAGCGCCAAACCCACCGATGAACTGGAAGGCTTCGCCGAAATCACCGTCGGCGAGTACGATCGCATCGACGGCAGAGCGAGCATCAACGTGCCGCTGGTGCCGGGCGAGCTGGCGGCCAAGATTACCGGCGCCACGCGCAACCGCGACGGGCACGGCAAAAGGTACGACTTCGCTACTGGCAACAAGATCGACGAGATGGGCAACTACAACACTGACAGCGTCCGGGCGCTCATTGATTGGAAAGCCAGCGAAAACGTCAATGTGCTGTTTTCATTCGACGGCATGTGGGCGGATGAGGAAGGACCGGTGCGCAAGATAGTGGCCTACGCCCAACCGGAGTTGGCCGGTTTGCTGAACATGTTCGTCGATCCCGCCGCTCCCTACGGGGATACTTTCATGACCGGCAGCGACTTCACCACCTTTTCCGATGAATTCAATGCTAACGAGACCGATGTCCGGGGCCTTGGCATGACCGTAGATTGGGACCTTGGCGATTGGTCAATCAAGTCCATTACAAGTTATCGCGACCTGGAAGTACTCAACGGTGTTGATCCGGACGGCAGCATTTACAGGATTATTAACGAGGTGTCCACTCACGAGCAGGATCAGTTCAGCCAGGAACTTCAGCTTAGCGGCCTCTCGTTTGACGACCGCTTGAACTGGGTGATGGGCCTTTACTACTTCGAGGAAGACGGTAACGGTACTACTGAGACCGATGTTTATACAGATCTCTATCATCTGTCTCCAGTTTTCTGGGAACTCTGGGAACTCGGCGTTGCTCAGATTGTCCCCCCTGGGATCCCGCTCGATATCGGTTTTACAGATGTCATGAGCTTCGACACCAAGAGCTACTCCGCTTTCGGGCAGGGCACTTACTCGGTAACTGATCGATTCAGTATTACCGCCGGTGCCCGTTACACGCATGACAAGAAAAAAATATTGCGGGAAGAATTCCGTCATTGGAGTGGGGAGGTCGTAGCTCCAATGGCTCCCATGAGCGATAATTGGGACGCCGTGACTGGTCGTCTCGGGTTTGAATACCGCTGGACTGACGACCTGATGATCTATGCCTCCGTGGCCCGCGGCTACAAGGCCGGCGGCATCAACTCACGCGGGGTCGATGAAGCGGAGTTCTTACCCTTCGATGAGGAGTACATCTGGACCTACGAGGTGGGGCTTCGGTCTGACTGGGCCGACAATCGCGTACGCTTCAACGCTTCGATCTACTACAGCGATTACGAGGATATCCAGTACGGGGTCATCTGGGCTGGTGCGGACTCTGTGCCGCACTTCTACATCGCCAACGCGGCCGAGGCCCGGGTGAAAGGCTACGAGGTCGATTTCATCGTGACGCCGACGCCAGGGCTACACTTGAGCGCGGGTGTTGGACTTACCGATGCCAAGTACACGCAGGCTGATCCAACGACGAGCATCACCATGGACAGCGATTTCGTCAAGACGCCCGAGTGGTCGTGGACCCTTGCGGGTGAATACACCAGGTCCATCGGCGATTTGGGTGAGCTAACGGCCCGTCTTGATTGGGTCCGTAAGTCCAGGATCTATCACGATGCCCTGAACAGCCCGCATGTCGTGCAGAGTGGCTACGGAATCCTGAACGCCAGGCTGTCCCTGGAGTTTGATGACGACAAGTGGGTATTGTCGGTTTTCGGCACCAACCTTCAGGACAAGCACTACATACTGGCCGGCACGGACTTCCTGGAGAGCCTGGGTTTCGCCGAGGTGGCGTACGCTCGGCCGAAAGAGCTGGGCGCTAGTCTCCAGTACAACTTCTGAAGTAAAGAAACCGGGCAGCGTGGGTGAAACCGCGGCGCCCGGCGACATTTGAGTGGCGTATGCGTCCGGGTGTTGGCGAATCCTCAGAGGCGGGCGGGTCGGTGATGGGCAACACACAAGCAAGAACGCAAAAGTGGACCGGAGAATAGGTATAGACATCGACGGTACCTTTACTGACATCGTTCTTTTTGACGAAGATTCCGGCACTGGCCGGGGTGTCCCGGCGATCTAAAAAACCACCATCTGGTTCCGGCCTCCCAGACCACGCTTTAACAGTAACAACATGTCTTTGAAGGAGTGAAGAAAATGGCCAAAAACCACCCATCTGATAGGCGAGCAGAATTCGCCAACGACACAAAAACTATAAAAAACTTGACTGCAGCCCTCTACGAAGCCATTTGCTTCGATGCAGACCGCCCGCAGGACTGGGACCGAATTTCCAACCTGGTGATCCCCGGGGGACGATTTGGCTTTTCCATGGGAAATCCCTTCGTGTTTTTAACCCTGGATGACTTCAAGGAGTTCGCGACGGAGCACATGAAGGCCGCCGAAGAAAAATTCATCGAGGAGGAAATTTCTCAGGTTGTATTGGAATTTGGCTGTATTGCCCACGTCTCCAGCTCTTATAGCGGTGTCTATGACGACGGCAAATTGATCCGCCGCGGCATCAACAGTATACAACTCATGTATGAAGACGACAGGTGGTGGCTTGTATCCATGATCTGGGATGATGAGAGTCCGGAAAATCCCCTGCCAAGCGAATATCTGCCTTAGATGACTGTCAACGTAAAGGGGTAAATAGGCAACGTCACAATGTCCCTTGAGCAGGCGTCCAGCGCGCCTGGCTATGTTCAGTCGCCTCGGGAATCGGCAAACTGACAGCTTGCGGGACGAGCGCATTGGAACGAAACTAGAGGAGCTAAACATGCAAAATAGAGTATTTCCCGAACACAGTTCGGTGTGGAAGGTGCTTGAGGAACAACTGCGGGAACTCAGGTCGCAGGATCTTTCGCACCGTATGGGACAATTCTTTTTTTTCTGGCGTAAACCGGGCGACGCCATTCAATTGGCAGCAAAAGAAGCCGCCTCCATGTTCTTCAACCAACTCTTCATCGGCGAGTTGAAACAGCCGAGCGGCGCCAAGCTCGCCGATGACATCGAGCAGATGACGCTGGAAATTCTCAGTGCACCGGCTAACGCCAAATGCACGCTGACCAGCGGTGGCACGGAGAGCAACTTTTGGGCCGTCAAGATCGCCAGGGACCGGGCGCGGGAAAAGCAGCCCCAGATCTCGGTGCCTGAAATCATTGTGCCCATGAGTGCCCATCCGTCCTTCGAGAAGGCCGGGCATTTTCTCGGGGTCAAGACCGTGCGGACACCCCTCGGTGAGGACAAACGGGCTGATGTAAAGGCCATGGCCGAAACCATCAATGAAAACACCATCCTGGTGGCGGGCTCAAGCCCCTGCTACCCATACGGCCTGTGCGATCCAGTGGTCGAGATCGCGAAGCTCGCGCAAACGAACGCCCTTTGGTGTCACGTGGATGCCTGCGTAGGCGGCTTCATCATTCCCTTCCTCAAGAAATTGGGACGCGATATTCCGGATTTCGACTTCAGCGTACCCGGCGTGAACTCGATCGCGGCGGACCTGCATAAGTACGGTTACACCCCCCCGGGAATGTCCACTTTTTCACTCCGCGACAGGGCCGACTATTGTTATCAGATCTTTGATTGGAAAAGCAGCCAATGGAACGGGGCCGGGGATTATCAAACCGAGACCCTGGCAGGTTCGCGCGCGACGGACGTTCTTGCCTCGGCCTGGACCACCATGATGATGCTGGGTGAGGAAGGTTATTTGAAGGCCGCGCGCGGATTGCTCGAGACCATGGAGCGGCTGAAGGCGGGTATTGCTGCCATCGATGGCCTTGAGGTCGCCTTTGAGCCAGAAGTGGCGCTGTTCCTGTTTACCTCCCGGCAATACGACATCATCGCCGTGGCCGAGGAAATGACGAACCGGGGTTATCCAACGGCCTGGTACGAGCTTGACCACCCGGTCATGCACCTGCTTCTTGATCCCTTGGAGGATGAGCGTCATCTTGAAGACTATTTGGAGATGCTGGCCGCCGTGGCACAAGACGTTGCCGACGGCAAGGTGAAGCGCAGCGGAGAAGGTGCTGTCTATGCCTGAACAAGAAATATGAAACTCTCTGAATACGCCTCCTATGATGGACTGGGGCTGGCCGAATTGGTTCGCCAAGGCGACATCACGCCGCGCGAACTCGCTGACCTTGCCCTGGCCGCCATCGAGCAATTGAACCCCAAGATCAACGCTGTGGTCGGCCTGATCGAGGAGGAGACCGAAGCCTCGCTCGCGAGAAGCGGTGAGGGCGGGCCCTTCGACGGCGTGCCTTTCCTGATTAAGGATCTCGGCATCAGCTATGCCGGTGTCCTCAGCGAAATGGGCAGCCGCCTCGGCCGGGGCGTGGTGGCGCCCCACGATTCCGAGCTTGCCATTCGTCTCAAACGTTCCGGCGTGGTGACGCTGGGGCGCACCAACACGCCGGAGTTCGGGGTGAATGCGTCGGCGGAGCCGGTGGCCAACGGCCCGACCAGGAATCCCTGGGACTTGGGCCGCATAGCCGGTGGCTCAAGTGGCGGCTCGGCGGCGGCGGTGGCCGCGGGGATGGTCCCCCTGGGACACGCCAACGATGGCGCCGGGTCGATCAGGTTTCCCGCCGCCTGTTGCGGGGTTTTCGGCCTCAAACCGTCGCGCGGGCGGGTATCCTTTGGCCCCGATGCGGATGAATTGGCTTTCGGGCTGGGGTCGCAATTGGCTCTCTCGCGCTCGGTGCGCGATAGCGCTGCCATGCTCGACGCAATCGAGGGGCTGGACGTGGGCACAAGGCTGATGCTGCCGCCGCCCGAGCGGCCCTATTTGGAGGAGGCCGGGCGTGACCCATCGCCCCTGCGCGTCGCTTTTTCTGCCAACGCGCCCGAAGGCGGAACCCCCGTGGACAGGCAAGTCTGCGACGCCATCAACGAAATTGCGCGGCTTTGCGAAGAATTGGGTCATGAAGTGCGGGAAGGCGCGCCGGGGATGAATGTACCGGACCTGGCAAATATCTTCCTATCGCTAGCCAGTCCCGGCATTGCCGGGTGGGCGGGTGGGCTGGCCGAGGCGACCGGTAGGCCCTTGAGCGAGGAAACACTGGAAGCGACGACCCTGGAGATTCTCGAATATGGCCGGCGCATGACCGCCATTGACCTGCTCGCTAGCCTCGACAAAGTAAACACGCTGTCGCGCAGCACCGGGCGTTTCTTCGAAACTTGTGACGTCTGGCTCTCCCCGGTGACCGTTTCTCCGCCCATCGAACTCGGCGTCCTGGACGCGAACGCCAAGGGTGTCGATGGCCAAGCCTGGTTCGAGAAGATCTTTTCTTACGGCGCTTTTACCACGATATTCAACGCCACCGGCCAGCCCGCCATGTCCATGCCGCTGTGTTGGAGTGGTGACGGCCTGCCCATTGGCATCCAGTTCGCGGCGGGATTGGGGCGGGAGGACATTCTGTTCCAACTTGCCGGCCAGCTTGAACGGGCGCGCCCCTGGCGTGACAAGCGGCCACCGCTCAGCATCTGATTGCGGGCGACCCCGATTGGAGGAAAAAATGCCAGATACACTCAAAGACAAAGTCGCCATTGTCACCGGCTCGGGACAGGGCATCGGCAAGGCAATCGCCAAGGTTTTCGCCGCTCATGGAGCCAGCCTTGTGGTCGCCACGCGGACTGAAAAATACGGCCGGGAAACCGTGGACGAGATCACCGCCGCAGGAGGCGAAGCCTCATTGTGCACGGCGGATGTGGGCAAGGTCGCCGATATCGAGCGCATTGTGACGGTGGCGATTGAGACCTACGGCAAGATCGATATCATGGTGCAGAATGCCGGAATTGTCCGTCAACACCTGATCGAGGATCTTCCCGAACAGGACTGGAACGATATTCTTAACGTCAACCTGACCAGTGCTTACCGGCTTGCGAAAGCATGCCTGCCGCACTTGCGCGCTCAGGGTGGTGGGCGCTTGTTGTTCACCTCATCGGTCACCGGTAACCATGTGGTCATGCCCGGCAATGCTCATTACGCGGCGTCAAAAGGCGGTCTCAACGGATTTATCCGGGCCGCCGCGATCGAATTTGCCGGGGACGGCATTACGGTAAACGGCGTGGAGCCCGGCCTCATTCTTACACCTGCCCTGGATTCGGTGGCAACACTTGAGCAGCAGCAGAGCCTGGCACAGTTCATTCCCATGAAAAAACTTGGCCAGCCGGAGGATGTTGCCTACGCCATGCTTTTTCTGGCTTCCGGTGCAGCGGGCTACATTACCGGCCAGACCATCATCGTGGATGGCGGCGCCCTTCTGCCGGAAAATGGTGCCGTGATGCTAGCGGAGTAAACGGATACGAAAAATAACCAGTATGTTTTGGAAATTGCTGCAGTAGGTGGAGCGAAGAAGAGGAGTCGTGATGAGTGGTTGTGTCGCGATAAAGGGCTGCGAAGAGGGTTCGCATCCGGTGACGAAGGAATGGGGTGATGTAAGCCTACAGAGACTCAAAATTTTTCCGAGGGCTTTGTCGGAATCTACACTTTGGTCGTACCAGTGAAGAGTTTCACATGAGTCCTTTTGCACTAAGTCGCTCGATACAGAAGCTGGAGGTCAACGAGACTGATCCGTACTCGGTTACCGCTAATTGTTGGACAGTAGGCAAACAACTGGTTATACCGCATGGGTTCGAAACCAAAGAAAGGTTAGTTGAGAACTCCTGCTTCGTCCCGCAATATCAGATACCGAGTCCCATTGTTGTTCTATTTCAGAAACCGCCGTAGCTCGGGTTACTCAATTGGGTTACGCTAGCCTGATTCGTACTCCGCGGGATCAAATTCATGAGAAGAGCCTCGGCAATTGGCGGAACCTTCTTTAAACGTTCAGATCCTGACGCGCAACTATCTTTTGGATTCTGAAATGACCGATATTGACCTGCAAACGACGAAAATCCTGGCACGAACGGAAAATCAGGTGGGCTGGATAACTTTCAATCAACCTGAGAAACGTAACGCAATATCACTTGAAATGTGGCAAGGCATAGGGGATTCGTTAGAGAATTTTGAGAACGATTCGAGTATTAAAGCTGTTGTGATGACTGGTGCAGGTGGGCGAGCATTTGCATCAGGTGCGGATATTTCAGAGTTTGATCAACACCGCGCGAATGCAGAACAGAGAAGACAATATGCAGAAATATCTGAACGGGGGCACTACTGGCTGGCCAGCTTCAGCAAGCCGCTGATTGCAATGATTAACGGCTTCTGTATCGGAGGTGGCCTTGCGATTGCACTTAATGCCGACATTCGATTTGCTACACCTGATTCCAGGTTTGGTGTGCCTGCCGCAAAACTGGGGCTAGGCTACGAATACGGAGGACTTGCTAAGTTGGCACGCCTGGTCGGGCCATCGACGGCACGAGATATAATGTTCACTGCCAGATTTCTTGAATCTGACGAAGCTCAGAGGATTGGATTGATAAACTTCATCGAGCCCGCAGAGAGAATTGAAAATGCGGTCGCTGAATATGTGGCGGTGATTGCAGACAATGCGCCCCTGACCATTAAGGCTGCCAAAGCCGCTGTTAATACTTTTGAAAGGTATTCGATATTGGAGGGTGTTAAAGAAGTCTCGGCCATGGTCGATGCCTGCTTCGATAGCGAAGACTATAAAGAAGGACGTCTTGCTTTTAGTGAAAAGCGCAAACCTGAGTTCAAGGGTCGCTGATTGAGTAGCCGGCACTGTTGCTGATCAGCAGGAAGAATAGGTGGCGCTGAAGTAGACGATCGGTTTCAACTATGCTTACTTTCGTTCGTCCTTTTCAATTTCACCATCATGCATGTGAATAAGGCGAGTAGCGCGAGACATTATCTTTTCGTCGTGAGTTGAGAAGACGAAGGTCATTTTGTGCTCTTCGTTTAATTCGCGCATAACATCGAGTAGTGCTATGCCTGTCCTGGAGTCAAGATTTGCCGTTGGTTCATCAGCTAGAATAATATCCGGGCGAGAAGCCATTGCCCTGGCGATGGCGACACGCTGTTGTTGTCCGCCGGAAAGTTTGTTCGGTCGTCTGCGGCCCAGTCCATCGAGTCCGACCTGGGCCAGCATGTTATGAACTCGCTGCTTTCTTGTCGCCGCGTCAATGCCCTGCAACAACATGATGTATTCAATATTTTCTTCTGCTGAAAGAACAGGAATCAGATTATAGGCCTGAAAGATGAAGCCAATATGATCTCGACGGAAGTCCGATAGCTCTGCAGCTGACATTTGCGCAATATTAGTGCCGGATAATTCCACAATACCTGAAGTTGGATTATCAAGACCACCGATGAGGTGCAACAAGGTAGTTTTGCCTGATCCTGAAGGGCCTATGACAGCAGTAAATTCTCCTGGCTCGATATCAATGCTGACATGGTCAACGGCCTTGACAAGGATATCTTCGTCATCACCGAAGTAGCGACAGATATCTCGAGTGGTTATTACTGGTGTCATATGAACTCCTAATTCAGTTAGAGACTTCTTTGCAGCGCTTCAGTCGGGATGATCTTTGATGCAAACCTGGCCGGATAGATGGCGGCAATCACGGTGAGTATCACGACATAGATTGGAAATTGGATAAACTGTGAACTGTCAAATTCGGTCACTAAGGGCTCACTTACCGCAATACCGGCAAATTCAAATTCACCCCACGGGATACCGTTTGTTGCTGTCCAACTGCTAATTGCAAACCCCAGCAGCATGCCCAGGCCGCAACTGAAGAGACCGAGTAAGGTAGCCTCACACATGATCAGATTAGCCAGGGACGCTGGCCTTGAACCAATCGCCTTGATAACACCAAACTCATAGATGCGTTCATAGATCGACATGAACATTGAGTTGATAACACCAAGTGAAGCTAACAGGAACAGGATCATGCCAGTTATCAGAGAGGCATAATCCGACATTTCGATCATCATACCAATTTCCTTATTAAGTTCCCGCCAGCCGAGTGTTTCTATCACATCGTCGTTTAAAGATTTAAAGATTGCTGTTTCCGGATTTTCTGCAAATTCAGAATCAACGAACTTGATTACGAATTCGTGACTCTGCAGACCCGCAAGACCGAGGACTTTGCGAGCCGCAGCAATGTTAACGAAGGCCACATTATCGTCGATTTCTCGGATACCGAATCTGAGTATGCCGGATACTCGAAACAACGCCTGTCCCAGTTCCCCGGTATCAGCTTCTGATAAGGTCAGCACGATACGATCACCCAGATCAACTTCCAGCAATTCTGCCATCGAGTGGCCGATCAGGATTTCTGATTCTTTCCCAGTGAGGTATGACCCCCTTATCAAGGCAGCCTTTGTCTTGCTTACCTCCTGTTCACGCTCGGCATCGATACCATAGAATAATCCGCCTGAAACATTGTAACTGGACGAGATCATCCCGCCACTGATGACTCGTGGGGTATAGGCTTTGACGGCAGCATCCTTCGCTAGTGCCTGCTCAATCTCGGCGGTGTTTTCAATATAGAGGTCGACATCGAGTTTTTCTCGATAGCCAATTCGGTGAACTTGTGCTTCCCCGCCGAGAGTTTCTGTAATGGAGCCGGTCATCCAAGTTATCATACCTCTCGCTGCGCCGTCGGTAAGAATCAGTGCGGTCAGACTGAAACCGATTAGCATGATTGTGAGTACGGATCTTCTTGTATTTCGAAAAAGGTTTCTGAATGCTAGTTTAATCGTTAGCACTAGTGACTCCCCATGGCTTGAGTGGGTAATATGCGGCCTGCTCGTATTCCCGCAGGGATGCAGACTAATAAGGCAAAGAACATGATCCATGCCAGAGGGGTGGCGAACACATAGGTTGATATTTCTCCGGTAAAAAATCTCAATTGAACACCGCCAAAGTCTACCGGTTCAGGCAGTTCAATTCCGACAAAAGCAAACCAGGCAATGATTGGGATTGCGAAAACAAGTCCTACAAAAAAACTCATCATCGACAGAAGGGCTGTCTCCAGTGTGATGAGAGATACTATTGTTTTAGGACGAGTGCCAATCGCTTTCAGCACGCCGAACTCTCTTGTGCGCTCAAGTACAGACATTAAAATCGTATTCAGGACACCTATGAATACAATAAATATGATAATAAACAGCATTGCTTGCATGCCTTGCTGATCTGCCTGCATAGTCATATAGAATGTTTCCTCTACAATCTGCCATGGATCGATGGACAATTCTGGTAGTTGTTTCTGCAGAGATGCTGCGAATTCTCTCGATTTGCTTTCATCCTTGAGCAGAATCGCGACTTCGTGAATCTTGCCTTGCATGCTTAGGAATTCCTGCGCAGCATCAAGCGGCAAAAAGACAGATGACTTGTCGAGGGAATCCTTGTTACCGACAATTGCACCAACAATATAGATATCATTTGCAACGGAACCGTCGGCACCCTGTGATATCAGAATCAGTTCATCTCCGATCGAAATATTCAACGAAGTTGCGATACCCGTGCCAATCATTGCAGAGTAATAGCTATCCGGATTCACCTTGTCGCTGATGTAGTTTCCACTGGTTACTTTCTTTGCAAGTCGACTGGTTCTTTTTTCGCGGGTCGGATCTACGCCAATTACATTTACCTGTGTATTGTCCGTATCCGAATAGGCCAGCGCTGGAGCAAACACTCTGAGAGTGTGGTGTTCAATATTGTCATTGTTGTCTAACGTTTCGCTGAGTGCTGCTGGATCGTCAATTGTTTTGTGCAGCTTGGGTCTGCGAAGATAGTTTCCCTTGTGGATCTGAACATGTCCGGTGTGGTCGAGGGTAAAGAATCGAATTGCGTTGTTGTAGCTACCTTCGGACACGGAAAAGGATATCGCACACAGGACATACCCGCCTGACATGCTTAGCGCCGTGAGTAGTGATCGTCGCCGCTGGCGAAATATGTTCCGAATGGCAAGTTTCAGTAACAGCATCTATTTCTGATCCATGGCTGTGTTTCTGGCAATTAGTGATTTTAACATCTGGTCAGTGACTTCTCATCGCCTCTGTGGGTGGTGTTGCCGCAGCGCGAATGCCTGGCGGTATGCTGACTAATATGGCCGACGAAAGAATGACAATTATCGGCAGGATAAATACAAATATAGAAATCTCCCCGGTGAGGGGAGTCATGAACACATCACCGACATCGATTGGTGCAGGATAGGCAAAACCCACCAGGGCAAGCCAGATGATAATAGCCAGTGAAATCAAGAATCCTGTTGCGACGCTCAAAAAAGCCAACATGCCGGTTTCGATAGCGAGCAACCTCCCGTGCTGAGTACGGTCAGCAAGGAACACCACCTTTGTCTGAATATATTCCTAAAAGCGAGCTTCTGGATCAGCATTAGAATCGACTCTTCAGGTTGCGCAGAGTAAAAACCTTCTGGTTTACATCAGGCGGATCAAATTCAAGTGTGTCATAGATGACGATGGTCTTATGACCCTCCTTGTTGAGTGGTTTCATCGTCAATGAGGTTGGAACCATCCTGCCTGCAATTTCTCTTATTTCCGTGAACTCCATTTTTCGAATCAACTCATCATCGTCATCATAGAAATTCTGGGCGACCGGTACCATATGTTGTTTGTTGATGACGTAATCAATTTTTCCCCAGACGGTTATCGTTTGCTGTTTTGGTACGAGGACAATGGTATAGAGTTCATCGGTTTCATTGAGGGTCAGATCATATTCTTCGGTCAGGGTTGTTTGTTTCACCAGGTCATCATTTGTGAAGTCACTACCCATCCAGGAACCCATCATCATGGACGGTGGAACCTTGATAACCTTGTTGATCTTGGGAAAGAAATTCCACATCTCCTCGTCCAGCTTTAATGTCGATATACCTCGATCCTTTTTCGGAGCCAGAATGCGATAAAAGGCATTTTCAGTTCCTTTAGATTTAGCCTCCATCTTCATAGTGCGTTGGTATTGCGGCGTTTCAATGATCATTGTGAGCGTTGCCTTGCTCGATTCTCCCCGGTAGAGGTTTTCCACATCGTCGATGATCTTAATCGCACGCTGATCAGAAAGGCAGGTCTGTGAAAGCAGGGCCAGGAAAATACAACTGGCAAGTGAAAGGATTCGTTTCATTGGTCCAATACCTGAAGTGGGTCGGTTTTGACTAGAAGATCTCATTTCCATATATGTTTCTTATGCCTCCAGCCTTCTAAGAAGTAGCGCAATTTGCAGTTCAAAACTTTTTAATATCTCTGTTGAGAACATTCTTATTGAATGAAATCCATAAAAAGAGATAGGAACAGGCCATAGCGATGGTACAGTTTATTGTCAGTGAAGCATAGGCTAAGAGAGCCATCTGGGTTTCCTTCTGATCTTCAATGCTATTGAGTCCGCGCCGGCTAACCAGGGTTGCGACATCATCGAGTCAATACACTCGCGATGTACAATTCTAAGTGTCCGGTAACTGAAACTTGCAGGATCTCTTAACTTGCTAATTCCACGAATGATTGCAAGCCGCGATTCCCGGGCAGCCTCCTTAGCGAGGTCAGTATCTCTGCGGACAATACATGCAAATTTGGCCAGAAGGGTTTGCCATCCTGGTACTAAAATCGAAAAAGCCATTTGTTCTCCATCCTGAAACCCATTTGTTCTCCATCCTGAAACCTAAGTACCGGCAGTTCATCGTAAATCTTGTCTACTTGATCAGTCGCTAATATCTTGATCAGCCACTAATATAAAAGACGTGATAGGGTAGGTTGAGGTTCATCTCATTCGAAAAAAAGCCAATAACAGCTTTAGGTTTAGATTCTGCTAGCTAGCTATCAATCAGCTGATACCATGATTTCTGAACCAGATATTGGCTGACAGGTTCCGGGCTGAATATCAAAATGATAAAGAGATTCAGAGATAAAGAGATACATTTGTGAAATTTGCCGAGGTAGATAGAGAGGATTTTCCGCACCTGATTGCATTGAATGAATCCTGTATCCCGCATGTAAATTCGATTGCCGAAAGCGATCTGGATGATTTCCTGATTCAGGCAACCTGTTTTTGTAAGCTGGTCGATGAAGAAAAAAATCTGGGCGGTTTTGTTATTGCACTGCAACCGGGTAAACCCTATGACAGCGTTAATTATAGATGGTTTGAGCGGGCCTATGAGTCGTTTCTGTATATTGACCGAATCATGATCAGTCCTGCGTCAAGACGGCAGGGATTGGCCAGTCAGATCTACCTGGAGCTGATCGCCCTGGCGAATGCAAGATCGATCCCCAGATTGTGTTGTGAAGTTAACCTGAAACCAGCGAATCCTGAGTCGCAGCAACTGCATCACAGCCTGGGGTTTCTATCCGTGGGGACTCAGTACACGGAGAATCGGACCAAGCAGGTGGATCTGTTGGTTAAGAACCTGACTTCAGAGGTATCCTGATGTGCATCGAGCCACGGTTTACTGGTGAGATAGATACCGTCTTTAATTTCATTTAGGCTTTGAAAATCTTGATACTGGCGATTTCTGAGTCTGATGACACTCGATTTATAGCTTAATGTGAAATATAGATAAGCCTGTTAAAGCATTGAATATCAACTAGTTAGGGTGTTAATCTCCTGTCGTTTCTAACAGTGCTGTGCAGATCGAGTATATATTCAGTATGTGAATTTAAGATATTCAGTTGTACCTGATTATTCATTAGATAGGAATATATCAACTGGCGCCTGTCTTAAGGAAAGTGAAAAATCGCATGCCTGGCTTAAACGCGGAATCAACCTGGCATAAGCGCTTTAATTAACTGACGGTCTGCTGAGAGTCGAGAAGGTCTGCATTTCAGTGACCTTCAAATCCGATCAGTGTCCATGCGGGTGAACACTGATCTAACATCGGAACTCGCTAGGGTTTTTTAAACAACAGGGTAAATCGGTCAGTATTACCAGTAACGGTTTTACGACCAACCTCGTACTTTAGTTCATCGTCTGGTCGATAGTGCAACGTTGAGAAGTCGACAAATTCAAATCCAACCGATTCTATTTCCTTGATCATCTGCACAGGATCCATTCGACGCCAGACTTCATCATGGTCACTTTGCATATGCCGTCTGTTGTGATCAATCACACCATAGAATCCCCTCGGTTTGAGGGCTTCGTATACGGCCTGGTTCATATTGGCCCGGCCCTCTTCATTAAAGTTATGAAGGTTGCGAAACGTCACCGCCAGGTCGATCTTCCTGAGACCGAAACTGAATTCAGGTACGTTAACCCTGCGCTCTCCCGGGGCACGAATAAAGTTGCCGGGATCGAAGGGAACAAGTTCGGTTGAGCCGAATCCAGGCTTACCTTCAATGGATGTGGCGAAATTTTCAGCACCGATGGAGATGTACAACTTGCCTTTTTCTTCCAGAACAGGTGCGAGGATCTTGGTGTACCATCCTCCACCGGGCAATAGTTCCAGTACGGACATGTCGTCCCTGAGTTGAAAAAACTTCAGGGTTTCAACGGGCAGACGGTTACGATCACGATTGGTCTCTTTTTCCGTTCTTCGCTCATGCCCCATTGCTGCCTTAATTTTTGCTTCGGTTGCGGTAAAGTCATCATCGGCAACAAGAGTGCCGGTAACGGTTCCAGCGAGGAATATCAGTGCCAGGCTGAACATTAACTTCATGGTGTCTCTCCTTATGGGTAGGCGATGTATAGTACCCCAGATTGCCCGGGATAAAAGCCAAACCGGTTGCTGAGGCCAGTATTCAGGGTTATCACCTGTAAGATTGTCAGTGAGTTCTCAGGGGACTGACGGGACAACAGGTGCAGATCACCGGACTGCGGTCTCGTATTGGTCATGGGGTAACTGAAGAACTGGCAATTTCTTCACGAATCGCTACTCTGACATATAGGGTTGATCGTAAATGAGTGGAGTAGGCGGGTGATTTTTCTTTTTGGTGAACGGACTCACAGTCAGTCAGGAGCAGCTGGCGAGCAGCTCTGCGGTGTTTGTGGGAAGAGGCAGCCCTTCAGTCACGTTATCGAGACCAATTACTTCTGTTTATTTGGCATGCGATTGTTACCCATTGAGAGAACTGCTGATTATCTTCGTTGCGATCAGTGCAACAATTCATTTTTGGTTGATCAGCTTGAGGAGCCAACCCAGGTCGCGGTAGTAAAGCGGATCCTGGTATATATTCAATTGGGATATGGGATGCAGGAGCATGGTGACCTCCTTCAGGACATTTGTGTCAAGGTTACGGGATTTGAATTCAAAGAGAGTGAGATTGAGCGTGAAATGCGCGAAATAGGGTCTGGTCGAGTGGATATTTTTGAATTGCTCAAATCACTCACCAGCGGACTTAATCTTAAGGCCAAGCAGCAGATTATCGAAACAGCATTTCTAATCACTCACGCCTGTTGTGAGATTCAATACGAAGACAGGTTACGCATAAACCTCGTGGGTAACGCCCTTGGAATCCCGATCGAATTTGTCACGTCGATTATCAATCAGGTTCATTCACAAGGATGCTATGGCGTCAGGCGACTGCTGTCCACACAAACGAAGGCAACCTGAAATACGGACATCAGCCACTTTTCGAATGAGTAAAAGGTGAAATATTGACACTTAATGATCAATTCAGGACACTTCGGACTGAATTATTAATTGACTGACCATGTTTCATAACTACAGTCTGGATAAACGTGCCATCCCAATCCGTACGATAGCCTCCATGGTGGAGACGATGGAGCAGAAAGGATATTCAGCTGCACAGGTACTCAGCGATACAGGAATCACCGAAGCAGATCTGCTCGACACGGATTACCGTGTCACCTACAGGCAACGAATTAACCAGATCAGCAACATCCTGAACCTGGTCAATGATCCGGGTTTCTGGCTGGATACCGAATCAGTTGTTTCGATCTCTGATTTTGGCCTTCCGGGTTATGCGATGATGAGCAGTGCCAGCCTGGATCAGGCTGTTCAGATAGCCGTTAAATACCATAAGACTGCAGGAGCAATGTACGATGTGAGTTTCCTTCAGGAGGGAGATGATGCTGTCATTCGTCTCGACCATTTCCTGACGGGGGGTATTGTTTCCAAATACCTGATTGAAGAATTGTTTCTGGGGATTACTCCTTTGATCAGGTTGCTCAGTGGACAGACTTTTAGTCCCAGGCAAGTTTCCCTGAACTATGATCCGGTGACTGACATAGCTCGCTATGAGAACAGGTTTCGATGTGAGGTTCGATTCGGTCAGCCATTTTGTGAGTATCGATTTGATGCAAAATTCCTTAATGCCCGGTTGACTGCCGCCAATCCTGATACTGCCAGGAGTTGCGAAGAAGCCTGCCGAAAACTGTTGAATCAGATGGATATTGAAGCGGATCTGGTTTCCAGGATTTGTCATCTGCTCCTCAGCACACCGGGTGAATTTCCGAAACTAGATGCCGTTGCAGGCCATCTGTCTCTGGGGACACGGACATTAAGAAGGAGGCTCAGGGAGCTTGGAACCAGTTACCAGAGTATCCTCGATGACGTCAAAAAAGAACTCGCCATTGAGTATCTGCAGACGACTGACTTGTCTGTTCAGGAAATTTCAGATTTGCTGGGTTATTCAGAGGTGACAAACTTCCGCCGCGCTTTCGTGAAATGGGCTGACTTGTCACCGTATCAATACCGAAAACATAAACGACAGACAGAATAGCGGGATGGTGAATCAGTAAACCAGCAGGTTTGTGCGGTTCTTGTGACTATCGGAGGAATTATCCCAGGACAAAAGCTGATGCAAGCAGCATAAGAATGACTACTTCCGGGAATCATTATTAATGGTTGGGGGTGGGACCACCCAGGCCGCTATTCATAGGAAACTACTGCACGGGATGATTCTCTATCCTAACCGATAGTTAAGTATAAAGCCGCAGTGTGTGACCTCAGCTCATATGGCACCACCTAGCCCCTCTTGCTAAGAGACACTTCTGCCAATTTAAACTGGGGCAGAGGAGTTTCAACATGAGAAAGATATTTAGTATAAACGCCAGGACTAAACGCCACGCGACGTCAGATGAGTAGCTATCCGAGGCGGGTCGTAGAAAAGGAGGGCGATCCTTCATATACTCGCAGCTTGAAGACTTTGTGATTTTGCTATGAGCATAGATACGAGCGTGGTACTTGAAGAACGGTTCGACGATGTCCTGCTGCTGACGATGAATCGACCGGAACGGCACAATGCATTAAATGCAGCTCTTAACCATGCCCTTGGGAGCGCGGTACAGCAGGCTGAATCGAACGGCATCAACGTTATTGTAATTACCGGTGCCGGAGAAAAAGCCTTTTGTGCAGGAGGTGATATGCTCGAAATGAGTGGCGTGGAAGAAGCTTCCGGTGATCTTCCTCCGCCAGGTCAAAGACTCGACGCGGGCACTGAAGTCGCGAAAGTCCCATTGCCAGTTATCGCAGCAATTAATGGCTACTGCTACGGTGGTGGCGCTCGACTCGCAGTCGAATGCGATATCCGACTTGCCACCCAGAAATCTACTTTCAGATGGCCAGGTGCCGAATATGGTCTTGTGGTTGGCGCATCTTCTCTGCCCAGACTTGTCGGTGCTGCCAAGGCTAAGGAATGGATATTCACTGCACGGAAAATTGGTGTCGATGAGGCACGAGCAGAAGGCATGATCAATGCAATTTACGACGAGGGGGAACTGATCCCCACCGCTCTCGAAATGGCTAAGACCATTGCCGGCAATTCAGCCAGTGCAGTTCGCGAATCGAAACGCGTTATTGACCTCGCGAGTCTCTCTGAAGATGCAAGATCAAGCGAATCAAAAATCAACCGGGTATTGCGAGGTAGTGATGAGCAGAGTAACCGTTTTCGGGCGGCAACAAAAAAGGTAACTGGCAGATAATCGAATAGAACTCGCCGACCACATTTGTCTCGCTTTATTGCAATACAACGACTTATCAAGACTCCCCCTTTTTCGCTCCAGGGACTCCACCAATATCCAAAACATGCCGGTAATTTTTCCTATGCGTATGCCGCTTATTCTCCCTATACGCAGAGCGTACTGGGGTCAATAGGAAACCTGCTATTCACGACCAGTAGTAAAATTATCGTGGTGCTAAACCCGACCGTCCGTACCAATTCTCAAGGTTAATCCAGTAAGCCAAGACAGGTCTCACAAGACGCACTTAGCTCATCGCTGCTTCCACACACTTGACTACTTCAGCCTGATAAGCCTTTCCTCTCTCGTTCATTCCATCCACCAAAAATAGCGATGTGGGCACATAGCCGAAACCGATGTTGTATTCCGGGTGCCATTGAAAGATGGAGCCACCGGCGCCAAACCAACCGTAAAAGCCTTCCCGACCCTCATGCATCCTTCGCTCCATTCTGGGGCTTTCTGCGGTGGTCTGGTGAAACTGGGCAATACCGCCCTGGGTGAATGTTGACATGAATGGCATATTGGCCCTGATGGGGTCTGCATGCATGGCCTGCCATGCTTTTTCACTTAAAATTTGTTGCCCCTGCCATTGCCCGTGGTTGGCAAGCATGGCGGAAACTATTGCCAGGCCTCGGGCCGAGCACTGGACATTGACAGAGGGGCTTTCGCCGCGGGTGATGAGTGGGTCAGCGAAGAACTCAATGTTTGATAACGTCAAACCTTCGATCATTGGTGGATTCATCCCAACACTGTTATCGAGGGCCGTCGAGAATTGTTCACCTACCACACGACAAAAATCGAAGAAGTTCCACTCCAAACGCCGGCCAAGGCCCCTGGGCTTCAAACTCTCCATCAGGTTACCGAAAAGGCTCGGTACGCTGAGCGGGGCAATCCGACCGAGCTCGTCTTCTCTTACGCCAAGAATGACACCCGCGCCTAGAGGATTTGCGAGCTCCTGGCGAATGAACTCGCCGATGGTGCGACCTTCGGGATCCACTCGACGGAAGATCTCGTTGGCGATCCAGCCTCGAGTAACGGCGTGATATTCACGCCTTTTCCCTGTGCCTTTTCTATACCTCTGAGGATGGTTCTCAATGATGGCACCCACGCTGTTCTGCTTGATGTTCTCCGCAAGCAGGTCAGCGGGGTCGATTGCTACATTGAATGCTGCGAGCCCGGCCTCGTGACGCATCAAGTCGGCCACCGTGGTATTTTCCTTACCTGCGCCGCCAAACTCGGGCCAGTACTCGGTAATCCTGTGGTCGTAGCCTATCAGCCCCCGGTCCAACAACCAGGCAAGCGCGATGGATTCGAAACTCTTTGAGCTGCTGAACACGCCCGCCAGCGAATCTGGTGAAAAAGCGTCGTCGCCTACTGCGCTACCCCAGAGGTCAACTACCATTTTCCCATCCACATATACGCAGAGTTGAGTATTGGCTTCCGTCAGTGTACGCATGTTGTGTTCATACAATTGGCGTACGGGTTCAAAACCCGGTGCGACTTCGCCGTCGATGATCAGTGCGCTGTTTGTCTGCTTATTCATGGTTTCTTCTCAAAAGTGAAGATCAGATTATAGGAGCCATATAAGCTCTATTCTGGGAAATCCACAAGTAAGGTTTGATGGTGAGTTTCACCGCACAGTTCAAATCCAAAACTTACTCGAATTGCAGACGCTCTGGTTTATGATAGGTTAGCACCCCATATTGGCTCTTGTCTGGCGGTCACTTGAGGGCAGGGGAGAGAGTTGATTTCTAAGGCTTGCGGATTATTCTCGATACTTACCTTATGCTTACCGGAAGGGAATATGTCCAAAGAGGCTCAGCGCTCTAAGCATCTAAGATATTAATTTACCAGGGTTAATTTGGCTCTACGAGCTGGGCTCGAACCAGCGAGCCAATGATTAACAGTCTGTCGGTGATAGACTAAGTGAAGAGGAGACCAAAAATGATATTTAAGAATGCACATGAGTTAATAGATCTAATAAAGACAAAAGAGTTGTCATCTGTGGAGCTCTTAGAAACGCTACTAAAAAGGGTTGAGCAAGTAAACTCTGACCTTAATGCAGTAGTTGTCTTGGATGCAGAAAGAGCGATGGAAAAAGCAAGACAAGCAGATAAATCATTATCAAAAAGCAAAGACTTGGGTCCTCTTCATGGTCTGCCAATGACCATCAAGGATGCTTATTCTGTAGAAGGAGTAGTCTCAACTGGAGGGAATCCTCTCTGGAAAGATTATATCCCGGAGAAGAATGCTGAAGCTGTACAACATTTAGTTGATGCAGGTGCCATCATTTTTGGTAAAACAAATGTCCCTCTCAATTCAGGGGATATACAGAGTTACAACGACATTTATGGAACTACCAATAATCCATGGGACCTGGAAAGAACTCCTGGGGGCTCTTCAGGAGGATCAGCAGCCTCTTTAGCTTCTGGAATGACCCCATTAGAACTTGGTTCGGATATAGGTGGTTCGATCAGAACCCCCGCTCACTTTTGCGGGCTGTATGGACACAAACCGAGTTACAACATTGTATCGGAAGTTGGACATTTGCCGCCCCCGCCTGGTCACGTATCTGTAGGCAACGGTCTATCAGTTGCCGGACCTCTGGCAAGGTCACCTGAAGACCTGGAGATTGCTATGGATGTATTAGCTGTCCCCCAAGGGCAAGACAGTATTGCTTGGAGTCTAAAACTTCCCAAAGCCAGAACGGAGAAAGTTGAAGATTTGAGAATAGCGGTTTGGCCCGAAGAAGAATATGCAGAAGTTGATTCTGAGAGTTTATCTTTAATATCGGCGACTGTAGAAGACCTAAAGTCAGCAGGCGCTAAGGTAGAAAATGCAACACCGCCTTTCTCTTTTAGAGAGTCTGATGATGTTTACAGTAAGTTAATCAACCCTCTCATGATGGCCGGAGCCCCCAAAGCCACACTGGATTATTTTGATGAGATAGCCAAGACGATAGCAGATGATGATATGTCTTCGTCAGCCACGAGAGCCAGAGGAGCTAGCTTATTGGCCAGAGATTGGGTGGTCGTAAATGCTAAAAGGCAAAGTATGAGACAAAAATGGCGAGCATTTTTTGAGAGTTACGATGTAATCTTATGTCCTGTTAGTGTTCTTCCGGCCGTGAAACACGATCACAGACCTTTCCAAGACAGAACGATAATGATTAATGGAAAAGAAAAAGATTACTGGAATTTAACTCTATGGGCCGGACCTGCGGTAATGGCAAATCTTCCTAGCACGAGCACTCCTATCGGGCTCACAGAATCTGGTCTGCCTGTTGGAATTCAAGTGACTGGACCATTCCTGGAAGACAAAACATGTATAGCCGTTTCAAAAATAATCAGAGATATCCGAGGCGGTTTTAGGATTCCGCCTGATTTTCAAATTTGAAGGAGAGACGAGGAGCGAAGATAGAAATAGCTGGATCTAGGGCTGTGGCCAGAGCTAGAGATGAGTGTATAGGAACCATTAACGCCCTGTTCGGAGACATCTGCAGGTAAGATTTGATAGCTACAGTGCTAGTGGTTCCCTATGGGTTGACGACATACAATCGGTTTCTATTACCTGGTATTAAAAGGAGAAAAATAAGATGACGAATAAAGAAATAGCTTTAGATTTTTTCAAAGAATGTGAGGAGGGAAAAGGTTGGGCAGGTTGCCAAGAATATTGTGCTCCTGACGCCACATTTTCTTGTCAGGCAGAGGCCTTAGAAGGCGTGGATACACTTGAAGCTTATACAGACTGGATGCAAGGCCTCTATGAGTATATGCCCAATGCTGGTTACGAAACCAAATCAATTTCGACAAATGAAGACGTGAGCCATGTCAGCGTCTACGCGGTGTTTACGGGCACTCATACTCATGAAGGTGGACCAGTCCCGCCAACGGGGAAAAGTGTAAGAACAGATTATGTTTATGTGATGGAGCTTTCCGGTGGAAGAATCAGCCATTTAACTAAGATCTGGAACTCGGCAGAAGCCTTTAAGCAGGCTGGTTGGGTTGATTAAAAGCTAGAAATTAACAGCTCTTGTATATAACTGAATTCACCCTCCGCCGTTATTTCCCCACGTGACTATATCCCGTTAGCACCAGTCGGACGAAACAGGCTGATTGTCAAAGAGAGGGTTTGAATTGGGCGTTAGCAGTGGATGGGAACTAGCTGCACATCGCGGCACGATTTGATATTGAAACGCCACGTCTTCCCTGTCGGATGGGATTTCGATCATGACCGTTGGTGCAGTAGCCAATACTGATACCAGTTGCCGGGTCTGCCCATGCGATCTGACCACCGGCGCCGCCATGACCGAATGCTGATTCTGAGTTGGTGTGACCAAAGCCCCTGAGGTTTCGCTTGTCGTCCCCGGCAACAATAACCCCAAGCGCACGATTAACCTGATTGCCATCAAGCAGATTACGCAAATCCCCTGTTCGGACCTGCAGGGTAAATGCAAGTGTCTCTGGTTGCCAGACCTGTTCTCCGTCAAGAGATTTTCCGTCATTGATGAGTGCCTGGTAGAACAGGGCAATATCAGCAGCGGACATAAACCCGCCGCCGCCAGGCACAGGAACCTGCCTTACTTCAGTACTGTTGAACGAGGTCAGTGCATCTTCGGTGACTTCTGTCACCGGAGGTACAGGTAAGCCAAGTTGTTCGTAATCCTCAGCTGTCATGGCATCGCCGACGTGCACAACGGGCGCAATCCGATGATGGTGCTCCTCAGGTATACCAACCCACATATCGTCTAATCCCAGGGGTTGGGCGATGCGTTGGCGGATAAACGACGCATAGCTTTGACCGGATACCCTTTCGATGATCTCGGCGATAATCCACATGGAGGATGTGGGGTGGTACTCGAATCGACTTCCCGGTTCCCAATTCAGTCTCCAGTCCGCAAATCGTTGAACACGGGCAACCTTGTCATGCCAGAGCACTGGTCTGAAAGGCGCATGGGGGAAACCAGCGGTATGTGTGAAGAGCTGTTCGATGATGATGTCGGCTTTGCCATTCTCCCCAAATTCAGGAATGATGTTCGTGATCTTCTGGGATACATCCAGTTGTTTCTCCTGGATGAGAAGCCATGCAGCGGCAGATGTAATCGCCTTTGTTGCCGAAAAAATACAGTAGAGCGCATCATCAGGGGCATTACCGTAGGTTTCGAATGCCGCGAGTTTCCCTTTCCTGGCAATCGCGATTTGTACTGAAGGTAACAGACCATCGTCAACTTCTTTTCGAACACGCCGCAATAGCTCATCCAGTTTCTCGGGGATGATCCCGATTTCCATAGGGTCACTGGCAACAAATTTCTGATCAATCATGGCAGATGCATACTCATTTTCTGATAACCTACCGTGATACTAATAAAAATAAGTGTCGGAATGAACTTGTTTCTGACTGAGAATCGCTATTTGCGATTCGCCTCTTTTGCTGTCTTCTATATCGCCCAGGGTCTGCCCATCGGCCTGATTTCAATTGCGTTACCAGCCTGGCTGGCGCAGGAAGGTATCGCCGCGGGTGAAATAGCAACGTTCGTTGCTATTTCCAGCCTGCCCTGGGGATTCAAGCTGCTCGCTGGCCCTGTGATGGACCGGTTTTCATTTCTGGGCATGGGAAGGAGGCGCCCCTGGGTTGTTGCAGCACAATTCGGCCTCTTGTTAAGTGTGGCTTCCATGTCGCTGGTCCCTGACCCGGTGCAGAATGTCTTGTTGTTGACCTGGGTTGCTTTTCTGGTCAATTGTTTTGCCTCGGTTCAGGACGTTGCGGTCGATGGGATGGCGATTGATGTACTGCCTGCTGATGAACGTGGTCGCGCCAATTCGTTTATGGCCTTTGGACAGGTTGCCGGATACTCTGTTTCAGGTGCTTTATGTGCCACCATGCTGATCACTTTCGGCGTTCCTGGTGCAGCAGTGATGTTGACCGCTGGTCTGGGAATAATCTTCTTGTGGGGGGTCATCGTCAGGGAGAGAAGGGGCGAGAAGATACTGCCCTGGACAGACGGGCAGGCGTCCGAACGATCAATCGAGCTTCAGGCAGACAACTGGGGCAGCATTGCTCGAAACCTGAATCGGGTACTGTTCCTTAAAGTCAGCATATTGCTAATCATCGTTACCTTCAGCTGGCGGGTCGCTGCTGGATTCTGGCTGGTAAGCGCGCCGGTTATTGCCGTTCAGGAACTTGGCTACGAGAGTACGGACTATTCTTACTGGACATCAACATTTGGTGCTATCGCGGCGCTGTTAGGTCTTCTGCTTGGCCCCGTCATCGACAGAATTGGCGCAAAACACATCTTCTTCCTCGCTTTGATCGGGCTCGGTATCACGTTTTTACTCACCGGATTGGCGGTGCCATTTTGGTCGATGGCATACTTCCCGTTAGTGGTGCTGTGTTGTGAATCCTTTTTCGGGCAGGCTATTTTTATCAGCTTTATTGCACTGCATATGACCATCTGCTGGAACAAGGTTTCTGCCACGCAATTTGCTATCTATATGGCCTGGTCGAATCTGGCGAGGTCAATTGGGGCATCGATCTATGGTGAGATTCAGCCAAACTTGGCATTCGGTCAGGAATTCATCATTATGGGCTTCATCGTATTATCTGGTGCCTTTGTCCTGTCCTTTGTCAGACTGGACAAGCATGAAGAATATTTGCAGGAACTTGATGGAGTGGTGTTGGAAAAATGAGTGATTCTGTACCAGTAGAATATATGCAGCGCACCCGTGCATTTTATAACGCACAGGGATTCTCTAAATCGTATCAATGGGCGAGTAATGATCGGATTCCTTTTCATGTCCTGTCAAAACCGTTAGGTGAGTGTTCGGTCACGTTTGTAACCACTGCCGTGCCGGATGGTTCGATACCCAAGCTTTCAAGATCGGCGCAGTCAATTCCGATGTCGGATATTCCCGAGGTGTTTAGAACCGATGAACTCTCATGGGATAAGGAAGCAACTCATACCAGAGACACAGGTTCCTTCATTCCGCTTCAATCACTTGAGGAATTGGTGAAGAATAAGTTGATTGGACACCTGGCAGAAAGATTCCATTTCGTGCCGACCGAGTACAGCCAGAACAACACGCTAACCAAAGACGCACCTCAAATTGTGACTGCCTGCCACGAGGATGAGGTAGATATCGCGATTCTGGTGCCCTTGTGACCTGTCTGTCATCAGACTGTCAGTTTGACGGCCCGGGCCCTGGAAGAAAATGGCATTGCCACTGTAGTCATCGGTTCTGCGATAGATATCGTAACCCATTGTGGTGTACCCAGATATCTTCACAATGATATCCCACTCGGCAATCCACTGGGTCACCCCTATGAGTCCGACCAGCACCTTGATTGCGTTNCACGTGCGCTGATGATGGTGCGGGATGAATCAGAGCCAACGGTGAAAAAGTCACATCTCAAATGGCANAATGGTGAAGCCTGGCGAGATAATTACATGAGGGTTGATGATTCCAANCGTGAAAAGCTGAAAATGATGGGTGAAGAAAATAGACGCCGTCGGCGGGAAATGATCGACAATGGCGAGAAAAGANTCTGACCCGGTCTCAACTTCAAGCAGATGGAGGNCTNATCTGCTTNGAGATTATTGGCAGATAGGTGTATCGATTCCAGATAAATCCGGCTATTCCCATCACCGTGTTTGAAATACAGGCTGCGACAAAGATTCCTGTCACGCCAAATAACTGCTGACCGAGGTATGCCAACGGCACGTAGATTACGAACATTCGTACCACTGACATCAAGGTTGAAGACAGTGGCTTTCCCAGAGAGTTGAATATAGCACTGGACATCATCAGTACGCCCCAGGCGCCGTAGCTGATAGGTACAATCAGAAGATACTGGCTGGNGTACTCAATAACATCTTCATTATCATCAAAGTANTGTCCAATTGATTCGTGAAGCAGCAGAAAGAGGAGCGCGACTAAAACTCCCCAGAGCATCGCCCAGGCAAAGGACAGTTTCATGGCGTGGTTCGCTCGCCTGAATTGGTTTGCTCCCCAGTTCTGTCCAACGAATGGTCCGATACTGGCGGACAGGGCAAATANTGGAATAATCGACAGGGACTCAACTCTNGAAGCAATACCAAATCCNGCGACAGCTTCTTTGCCATATCCTGCCAGCATGCTGACGACAATGGCCGTTGAAATTGGACTGATCAGATTTGTCGCGGTCGCNGGCAGGCCAACAGCCAGNATCTGTCGCCAGGAATGCAATACATCTTGCAGNTTGGTTCGTGTTAATACGATCAGTCGTNTCTGATGAATCAGTACATAAAAAGTAGCGANNCACAGCAGCGCNCGCGATATCAGCATTGCCCATGCAGCGCCTTCAATGCCAAGACGCGGGAAACCCAGTAAACCCAGGATTAGAAAGGGGTCCAGGATCATCTGCATTAAGGCACCTGCTACCATGATGGTTCCGGAAATACGTGCATCGCCTGTTGCACGTAGTGCATTAGCCCCCATTGAAGGCAGCGAGAAAAAGATCAGACCGAGGTACCAGACGTGCATGTAACTCACGATCAACCGGAGTGTAGTTTCGTCAGCTCCCATCAATCTGAATAATGGTCCGATCGTCAGTAAGCCGATCAGTGTCACGAGGAGCATGACCGAAAAATTAAGTGCAATACCGTCCGTGGCCAGACGAGTGACCTGCGTCGCATTTCCACCACCGACAGCTCTGGCCAGGACTGAGGACAAGCCTATCGAGATACCAAGAGACAAAGATGAGAGAGCACCGACAACGGGAAAGGTAAAGCTGTAGGCAGCCAGCTCATCGGTGCCAACGAGTCCCAGCAGGTAAGTTTCAAAAACTGCAGTGATCAGACTCGATGTTATCCCCAGAATCATCGGCAGGGTCAGATTAAAGAGTCCGGTACTGACTGATCCCTGGGTTAGCTTTGCCTTTGTCATCAGAATACCGCTCGAGGCTGGTTACCTTTGTACACTGCCGGGTTATGGCTAGGTTGCTGCCATTTCCACCAGAGGTTCTACTTTAAAATTCGCCATCGCATATGCATATGAAACCAATGGACTCGCGATGTTGAATATGCAGAACAGAAAGTAATCTGAAGTGGCGACACCCAGCGTAACAGCCATAAATGCACCACAGGTATTCCATGGAATCAGCGGTGAGGTAACCGTGCCGTAATCCTCTAGTACTCTCGACAGGTTCTTGGACTCAAGATTCATCTCGGTAAACTTCTCAGCATACATTCTNGAGGGTAAGGCAATTGCAAGGTATTGATCCGAAGTNATCAGNTTTGCTGCAAGNGCTGTTGTTCCTGCTCGNCGCATCAGGGCGCCACCAGAGCTGACTCCAATGATCAGGTACCTGACAAGCACCATCAATGCGCCGGACCTTTCCATCATACCGCCGAAAAACATGGCTGAAAGTGTCAGCCAGACGGTGTTGAGCATGCTGTCCATCCCACCCCTGGAGAGGAGATTATCTAACAGCTCATTGCCGCTTTCTGCGACAAAGCCGTTGGCTGCCACCAGCCACAAATTCTTTATGGCGTCGATGATTCCGCCGTTGCCGGAATACAGATGGGTTTGGGTAGTTATGCCCACCAGGGCTGCAGTGAGCGCGCCTATCAGCAAAGCAATGAACGCGGGTTGCCTTATCACGGCCAGACCCAGTGTAACCAGCAAAGGCAGAGCCAGTAAGGGGGTCAGATTGTAGCTGGCTTCAATTGCCTGAGAGATCGAAGTGATGCGCGACTGATCAATCTGGCTTGATGCTGAGAGTGAGAAGTAGGTGAATACAAAGATAGCGATGACAATTGCCGGAACTGTGGTCCAGAGCAAAAAACGGATATGCTCGAACAACTCGGTCTCAGTTACCGCTGCTGCCAGATTGGTTGTGTCGGAGAGCGGTGATAATTTATCTCCAAAATAGGCGCCGGAAATGACGGCACCTGCAGTTATTTCCATGGATAAACCAGATGCGCTCGCAATTCCCACCAGTGCCACACCAACGGTACTCGCGGTTGTCCACGAGCTGCCAATAGATATTGAAACGATTGAGCAGAGTAACAAGGCAGCAACGTAATATACTTCCGGGATGAGTATCTGCAGACCGTAGTAGACCAGGTAGGGGATAGTACCCGACAACATCCACAGACCTATCAGTGTGCCAACCATTAAAAGAATAAATATGGCGGGTAGTGCCCGCTTGATTGAATCAGCGGCGCCCTGTTCAAGTGCATGCCACTTATGGCCGTTTAGCACACCAATCAGACCCGCCAAGACACCTGAGATAATAAGCGCAATCTGACCCGGCCCCGAAGTTGTTGAGTCACCGAACAGATAAATCGAACTGCTGAGCATGATGATCAAGGTAATCAGTGGTACCAGAGCAAATGGCAGAGTGGGTGACTTCTGTGCCGGGGGTAATTCGCCCATTAAGATGATTCGTGTCGGTAAAAGTNCAGTATACCTGCCGGCGGCTCTAAATGTGTGGCCAGCTCCCGCGAGTCATCAGAATGACTGAACGGCGTCCCNNNAACTGATTNCCNCCTCCCTTGCTGAGTTGTTAGAAAGCCAGTCNTGAGGTGAGTNTGTTTGACTCTCACAAAAAAANGATCTAGTGAAATCGCCTTGGCCGCACCCANAACCAGGAAGTAAACACGGCCAGGCCAAACAGCGTATAGCAAACNATAAANACCCAGGCAGGTGCCTGATAGTACAGAAGAGTTTCCAGCCAGTGTGAGATAAAGGAACCAGTATAAGGAGTATCACCGGCGCGTGAACGAAGTTCCATTTCTATAATCGTCAAAGGACAGATCATTCCCAGCCAGGCCTGAAGGACGACGACTGTGATGGCGCATAAATGAGCCAGCCGAAACCAGGGATTCCTGACCCAGNACCAGCTCTGAATTTTCCCAATGAGTATCAGACATAGTCCAAGAATCACGAACGCGACAAACATCAAGTGCAAGNACAGGATGGCGTCAGCAAGAAGNTGATAAGCTGTGGAATTCATCNGNCACTCATATCTGATATCAACATGNTATTTGGTTATCTCATCCCCGGCTTCTGGTTCGTCGCGAGTAGTCTGACNGCTTCGAGCAGGTGCTTTTTTAGGTAAGNCCGGCACTAGACCACCAGTAGCACCAAAACCAAACTGATTACCGGCACTGATACTACTGTTGATAACACAACGATCGTGGCAGTTGAAGGCACGATTACCTGATATCTGTTAGCAAAAAGATATACGTTGATCCCGCTGGGACAGGAAGCAAGGATAACCGCGACTGCAACCCACATCGGCTCGAGGCCGAAAATCTGGGTACAGGCGACCCAGACCAGAATCGGGTGTATGAGATTCTTTACTGCTATCGTAATCGCGATTTTCAGGATATCACCTGAAATTTTATAACGACTGATTGTTGCACCGATGGAAAAGACCGCACAGGGAAGAGCAGCCTTGCCGAGATAGGCGGCTGTTTTGTCAAGTGCAGCAGGCAATTCTATGGACGCAAGGTTAGTCATGACGCCCAGAACAATGCCAACAAAAATCGGATTCTTCAGTAAAACTTTCAGTGTTTGCATAGGCAGGTGATACAGCTTTTCAACATTTCCCTTACCTGATTCAGCAAAGAAGGTGGTGATAAAAAACATGATTGCAGCGTGAGTAGAAACAATGATGAAAAGAGGCACCGTCGCTGCATCACCAAGGCTAGCCAGTACGAGCGGAATGCCCAGTAGTACGATGTTCGAATATACGCTTGACATGGCAAAGATGCTCGATTCGATAGCGTTCATTTGAATCAGGCGACCACCAATCAGACAGATCCCAAACAGCCCGAGTGAAGCTGTGTAATAAGCCAGAACATATCCCCAGGGTATCTCACTCGGCAGGTCTACAATGGCGATGCTGCGAAACAACATAACCGGGATGGCGATAGAAAAAACGAACGAAGCAAGGCCTTCTACCCCAGCATCGGCTATCCAGCGAAATCGACCGGACAGGTAGCCGATCAGGACCAGCCCGAAGACGGGCAGAATGATATCAATGGCGACGTTCAAGTTTTTCCTATATCAGGCTTCGCTATTCGTAGTCGCTTAACCAGTCGTTGAACTTCGCTGCTTTTTTCTCTCGAAAAGCACTGACGCCGGCGCGTGCGTCCGGGTGATGATCTGAGATAGCGGTTTTTGAAGCGATTTCTTCACAGGACTGCTCGAAACTTAGTTCCGCAGCCTGATAAACAGACTGCTTCATCAGTCGCATCGAGACCTGAGGTCCGTTGGCCAGTTCCAGCGCGAGGGCTTCGGTTCGGTCACGTAGTTCACTCTCTGGTACCACCTCATTAATGAGTCCTAGCGAGAGGGCTTCGTCTGCACTGACTATTCGCTTGCGCATGATGAAGTCCATGGTTCTTGCAACACCCATATGCTGAACCAACAGGTACTGGCCACCCTCATCGGGTAAGAGGCCAAATCGCAACGTTGCACTTCCCAGGCGGGCTTTATCGGCCGCCAGTTTGAAATCACAAGAGAGTGCCAGTGACAAGCCAGTCTGAATCGCGACGCCGTTGATGGCTGCTATGGAAAGCTTATCGAGTTTGCGAATGGTCAGATTCAGCGCTTGAGATATGTGTTTTAATCCGTTGTAGGTGCCAATTGGCGAATCGTGTCCGGGTGGAATAGAAGCCATTAAAGGGTTGTCTTTGTCGGTGAGTGGATGGTTCCCGCTTAGATCATCGCCAGCACAGAATCCACGTCCTTGTCCGATAAATACGACAATTCGTACCGCATTATCCATCTGTGCCTGTATAAGTGTTTCGTTGAGATCACGCTTTTTTCGTGTATTCATCCCGTTGAGTTTCTCTGGCTCATTAAACTCAATCCAGGCTATACCTGGTTTCTGTAATGTGACTTCAAATCCAGTAAATTTTCCTGTGTCCATCTGTGTGCTCCTACAATTGCATTAATCTGATTTTTAACAAATTCTTGACGATTTCGCATCTGTAATCTGAATGACTAGCCGGATTCCACGCGTGGTTTCTTATGTTCACCGGTATGCCTGATAAGTCCAGTCAGATGCCTTTGTCGTTAACTAGACTCCAGGACACAACTGCCTACATCCTAAACTTGGCGATTTCTAGCTGTCAATGCAGTTGATAGACTGTATATCTTTCACCTCGGGACTTTCGAACATGAGTGTATTTCTTGATGCAGCAAACCGAATCGGAGAGATCCTCAAGTCACGGGATCAGACTGTAACCGTTGCAGAATCTTCAACGGGTGGGCTCATTGCGGCCAATCTTTTGTCTGTACCTGGTGCTTCGAAGTATTTCGTTGGCAGCAGTGTTGTGTATACGCTGGCATCACGAAGAGCATTTCTTGATCTGGACAAGGAACAAGTCAGGCAACTGCAGCCCATGACCGAAGAGATGGTACTGGAGTTTTCAAAGGCAGCCAGAAGGAAATTAGAAGCGACATGGGCAATTGCTGAGTTGGGGGCTTCGGGCCCAACCGGCACGCTTTATGGTCATGCGCCAGGCATTAGTGTTATTGGAGTTGTAGGCCCTTCCGTCAGATCTGTAAAAGTAGAGACCCGGAGTGACGATCGTCAACAGAATATGTTGGTATTTACACAGTCAGCGCTCGAACTATTCCATCAGATGCTTGAAGAACAGTGATTGCAACCATCTGAAGTAAACGATAGTGTTACTGAACAATAAAAGAGAGAGAGCCTGTTTTGAGGGATGCCGACGGGCAGTTAATCACGTGCCATGAGTGTGATGCGTTGTTTCTGCGGCATGAAATTCCAGCAGGGGCCAGAGCTGATTGCACAAGATGCGGAGCTGAACTTTATAGGCACATACCTCAGTCGCTGGAAAGGAGTTCGGCACTCTATCTGTCTACTCTGATATTCATGGTCATAGCGAATGTTTATCCTTTCTTAGGGATGAAAACCGCTGGATTGTCTGAGGAAAACCTCATTTACAGCGGTGGCTGGGCACTGTATGAATTCGGCATGGGTGAATTGGGTTTCGTTGTATTTCTAACCAGTATTCTGTTTCCCTTTCTTAGTGTGGCGGGCATGCTGCTACTGCTGATTCCTCTGCAATTTGGTTTTTTGCCGATTGGACATCGGATTGTCTATAGAATCGTAAGAGTGTGTGAACCCTGGAGCTTACTCAGTGTGTTCATGTTAGGAACTCTGGTTGCCATCGTGAAACTGCAGAGCCTGGCGACGGTTGTTCCAGGACTGGGTCTGGTGGGATTTGTGGCCATGCTGATAACTTATTCAGCCGCTAGAGTCAGCTTTGATCCAGAGGTGCTTTGGCAAAAATCTGCTGTAAGGCAATTGAATAAGACAAGTGCCACTGCGAATGAAGCGATTCTGACCTGTCATACCTGTGGTCTGATCAGACCTAATAGAGAAAGTTACTATCATTGTGAACGCTGTGGCTCTCCCGTTCACTACCGCATCACGGATAGCGTGCAACGTACCTGGGCACTTCTGATTGCAGCGGCTTTGATGCTGATCCCTGCAAACCTGTATCCAGTGATGACCATTACAATGCTGGGGAAAGGGGCTCCTGACACAATTTTCACCGGTATTGTCAAGTTGATCAGCTCTGGACTTTGGGGGCTGGCGCTTATCGTATTGTTCGCGAGTATTGTCGTGCCCTTTCTAAAGCTAACAGCCTTGAGTTATTTGTTGTATTCAGTATCCAGTAAGTCAAAGTGGCGACCCAGGGATCGAACCTTGCTGTACAGAATGACTGAACTGGTTGGTGCCTGGTCCATGGTTGACGTGTTTTTAGTCGGATTACTGTCTGGGCTGGTCAGTCTTGGGTTGATCGCAACAGTGGTGCCAGGCATTGGTGCCACCTTTTTTGGTGGTGCTGTGATACTAACCATGTTAGCTGCAAAAAGTTTTGATCCCCGGCTGATATGGGACGGTGCTTTACANTCCAGTGAGGAAGNCATNCTGAAGAGTGATGAAGNAATTCAGGTAACACCGTGAGNGAAATCGACACACCNCAGGTGAGAANAAGAGCCGGNCCATCTNTAGTCTGGTTGATCCCTCTGATTACCGCTATCGTTGGTGTCTGGCTNATAACTCGTACGTTAATCGATCAGGCACCCACCGCCACAATAAGTTTCAAAACAGCNGAGGGGATTGTGGCAGGTNAGACACGCATTAAGTACAAGAGTGTNGACATTGGCGTCGTTGANGCCATTCAGTTTGCNGAAAACTTTGAAAATNTCGTGCTGACCGCGACGTTCAACCAGGGAATGGAAGACTTTCTCAGGCGCAATACGCGTTTTTGGGTNGTNAGNCCTCAACTGAGTTTTAGTGGNGTGTCNGGGCTGGGCACTTTGTTNTCAGGCGCCTATATTGAGATNGATCCCGGACCAGGGTCGAGGCAGACACATTTTNTCGGGTTGGAGACAATTCCACTGATCACNAGNGATGATGCAGGTACACAGATAACACTGGTATCTGACACCCTGGGATCTTTGGGTGGTGGCTCTCCAATTTATTATCAAGGGNTGCANGCCGGNGAAATACTTGGTTANGAACTGGGTAGNGACGCCCAGAGTGTCTTTATTCACGCTTTCATCCGAGANCCCTATGATCANCTGGTAGAAGGCAACAGCCGCTTCTGGAACGTCAGCGGNATAGACATTTCCATGGGCGCAAATGGGGTTGATGTGAGGACTGTGTCTCTTCAATCCCTCTTATTTGGNGGCATATCATTTGAAACNCCAGATACTCTCGAGCGGACTTCAACAGACATAGAAAACCTGATTTTTACGTTGTATCCCAGTCACAGTGTGATTGAAGCGCAGGAATTCACCCGGAAACAGCAGTTTGTCATGTACTTNAACAGTTCTGTGAGGGGGCTGAATCCGGGAGCACCNCTCGAATTCAAGGGAATCAGAATCGGCAGTGTCCTGGACATCCGGCTTGAATTCGACAGCGAAGATACCTCTTTTAGAATTCCCATCCTGGTTGAAATTGAACCGGAACGAATTATCAGCCGGGAAACAGAAGAATCCCTGTCACCTCTGGAAACGCTGCAGACGCTGGTTGACAGGGGATTGAGAGGAAGATTAGCAACCGGAAGCCTGCTTACCGGTCAGCTCTTCGTCGAATTGAACATGTACCCGGACACGGAAGCTGTGTACATGGGAGACGGGAATTCCGCTTATCCGGAATTGCCGACTGTACCGGGTGCGTTCGAAGCGATTACNCAATCCATCCAGGGCCTGATTACTAAAATCGAGACAGTGGATGTCGANAGGNTAGGGNATGATATTCTGGGTATTCTTGGTGGTGTCAATGACCTGCTTAACAAGCCTAAGGATGAGGAGACCGTAACTGATCTGCAGGAATCAATGAGAGCTCTCCAGGGTGTTCTAAACAATGTCGAGGACGCCAGGATCGGAGATACAGTGACCTCGGCAAACAAGGTTCTGTCTAATCTCGAAGAGACCATCAGCTTGATGAATGGTGTATTGAGTCCGAATTCACCGTTGCAGTACAACCTCATCAAAGTAACCGGG
The DNA here is from genome assembly GCA_002725285.1 of Gammaproteobacteria bacterium. Classification (GTDB taxonomy): domain Bacteria; phylum Pseudomonadota; class Gammaproteobacteria; order Pseudomonadales; family Azotimanducaceae; genus JAHRVQ01. The sequence goes on from PBRC01000010.1 coordinate 35,084, forward strand.
GAACTGGAAGAAACCGCAAAATCGGTTCGAGCGCTGCTGGAAATGCTTGGAAGACGGCCTCAGTCACTCTTGTTTGGTCGTGGCGGTGATAAAGAAGAATCTGTAAAGAAGAGTGGGGAGACAAATGAACAATAGTCAGAAGATCTGGGTGGTTCTAATGTTGTTCATTCTCGTCGGCTGCGGGTCTATGGGCGCGACACCCATCCGCTACTATTTGATTGACCCGGTAGAACAGCAGGCGCTTCAGGACAAGAATGATTTGAGTATACAGATACTCAATCTCAGCATCCCTCAATACCTGCAGAGATTTCAGATCGCAACAAGATCCGGTACCAACCAGCTTATGTTTGCTGACAATCATCAGTGGGGAGAGAATTTCCAGAAAAATCTACAGCGAACCATGGCAAGAAACCTGGCAAATTTGCTTAACACACCGGATATTGGAACGCCGATTACGCGCTCGGGNTCTGTGCCGGAATTTACATTACTGGTGTACATNGAACAGTTTGATCAGACAAGTCGTGGTCAGGTTATTTTAGCAGGCAGATTTCAGNTCAATGATGGTNTGAGNCATAAGGTNCTAACAACCAGNTCCTTTGAATTTGAGGGNCGCAGGATTGACAGAACAGACTATTCCCAAATGGTGGTCAGNATGCAGTCTTTATTCAGTGATCTCTGTAACNAANTGGCGNAAACAATCGTCAGTCTTGATGGTGNGNAATGAACCGCCAGAGTGCCTTTCCGGTGATTATCATCNTGATGCTGGCAGAGCTTANCTGTGCTGCTGAATTTGAACTNCTCAATGCCACCGGGCGAGAAATCATGGANGCNGTGTNTAGNCGACACGAACAATATCCNTATNTATATGAAGAACAGTCGATGNTATTGATTGATCGTAACGGTAANCGCGAAACAAGAAAGTTAAGGCGATTTTCAAGANTAGAGCAGGACAGGCAGTCGCGATTACTACTTCTGTTTGACTCGCCGGANGAGGTTAAGGGTGTGGCGGTTCTTGCAAACCTGTTACCCGGTGGAGAAACCCGTCAGTCTGTTTATNTACCAGCATTTGGAAAGACGATGATTGAAAGTGGCNGCAGAGCTGNTGACAGTAAGTTTCTGGGAACTGATTTTTCGGTNGAAAACCTGATTGGCGAAAATCTGGATGATTATGATTATCGCCGTCAGCGGGATGCGGTGATNGNCGATATTCCGTATTTTATTATCGATGTGTATGACCATGAAGACAATGAGGNAAGCCTGGNGCAGCGATTACGTCGTCACTATACTCGNCAGGACAACTTGTATATCACCCGCACTGACCATTTTGATGATCTGGGAAGATTGAAAAAGCGGCAGAGTCAGCACGATTTGACTCCTGTGCTTGGAGAAATGTGGCGAGCGAATATGATGTTCATGGAAGACAAGCAGGAACAGCATCAGACCTTGATAAAGATCAACCGGCGAGTTTTTTCCGGTGANTATGTACCCGCTGANATGTTTACNCCCGAATGGCTCTTCGAGAACCAGGGTAAACCAGTAGAGCCAGAATCAGATGATNATTTTGTGCCGGAGAAAACAGCCGAGGTGACTTCTCTATGATCTCCTCGTTNTTCCTGTTCAGTACCCGCTACCGTGGCACTGTGCTGATAGTAGTGACCCTGATTACTCTACTGGCGGCGACAGGGCTGAATAAGCTTGTGATTGATACAAGCTTCAATAGTCTGATCCCTGAGGATGATCCCGATCGCCTGGTTTATCAGCGGGTTATGGGTGAGTTCGGGTCAGACAACAGGACGATCATTTATGTTGAAGACGCTGACCTCTGGACTCCTGAAAAACTGGCCTCGCTTGAGTCTCTGCATACTTCATTGAAACAGGTAGGTCACGTGAACAAGGTTGATAGCTTGTTCAACCTTCGAACGATTAAGGGGAGCAGGTCAGATGGGGTGCCCTCGGTAACTTCTGAACCGGTACTTGATGGCGTGCCGAGTACGCTTCTTGAAGCAGAAGAAGCCAGACGCCGTGCTCTGAGTAATCCACTTTATATTGGCAATCTGTTTTCAGAAGACGGTCATGCGACAGCCATTACCATCACGCTGGATGAGGCGATGGATGATGAAGACTTTAACGAGGCAGTATTTGCAGGTACTGAAGCGTTAATCCGAGAGCATGAATCCGATTTCGAGCGCATGTTTCAGGTCGGGCCTCCTAGAATAAACGCCGAACTTAAGAGCAGTATCTCTCAGGACTTCATGCTGCTTGGCCCGCTTTCTGCCCTGGTACTCATTCTTTCTATAGTGGGTTTCATGCGAAGCGGACTGGCTGCTCTTGTGCCTATCGTGACCTCTGCTCTGACGACCATCTGGACGTTCGGAATACTTGGATGGACAGGTGTACCGCTGAATCTGCTCAGTGCGATGATTCCTTCTCTGATCATCGTTATCGGTTCAACGGAAGACACGCATATGATGGCGGCCTTTTTTCGTGGTCTGGTGAATGAAGACAGATCGGAGTTGTCGGTACCAGATTCTGATCCAAGTCGGCAGGCAATAACCTATATGGTTATGCATTGCGGGTTACCACTTTTGTTAACTGTGCTGACAACCGCGCTTGGGTTTGCCAGTAATCTGTTCAGTTCGATTGGCTTGATACAGGANTTCGCAATAGCATCAACATTTGCCATCGTGGCCAACGGTGTAATCACAGTCCTGGTNGTGCCTCTGCTATTANTCCAATTTGGAGAAATTGAACCTGGTAAAGATGTTGATTCAGATCAACTTTACAGCAATAACTTTCCATCGAAGATCATCGCAACTTTCCGGATTCCCCAGGATCAGTTTCCGATGTACACACTGGCACTTACAGCAATTCTGTGTGCTTTCTTTGCCTATCAGGCATCCAATCTCTATGTCACGAACGATCCATTGTCTTACTTCCNTGAGGACAGGNCGATNATTCAGGAGACGAGACTGATCCACGAGGAACTGGCNGGTATCAAGGTGTTCTTTGTTGCNCTGGAAGCAGAATCTGAAAAAGCATTCCTGGAGCCGGAAAATTTAAGGAAACTGGAACAGATTCAGGCATTTATGGACAAGCAGGGAGTGTTTGATTCGACCCTGTCCATTGCTGATCACCTCAAGTACGTTAATCGCGAATTTGAGAGCGACTTCGCTCAACTGACTCTGCCAAAGACCAGNCAGATGGTGGCTCAGTACCTGTTGTTTTTNCATCGTGGNGAACTTGAGAACTATGTCAGCCATGATTACAAACGCGCCAATATTGTCGTCAGGCATAACGTCAATGATTCAAACACCTTAAACGTATATATCAATGAACTGGAATCTGCAGTCGACAAGATTGCCGGTCCCGCTTTCAAGAGTGACGTTATCGGTGAGAATCTGATGGTCAATCAGGCAGCCGAGAGCCTGATGGTATCCCAGGTTAAGGCGCTGAGCTTGCTGCTGGTGCTGATCTTTGTACTGATGTCGATCATGTTTACCTCACTGAAAGGTGGCGCGATTGCCCTTGTGCCTTCTCTGATTCCTATTGTCCTGATGTTTGGCATCATGGGATTTCTAGGCATTCCTCTCAACCCAGGTACTGCGATGGTTGCGGTTATTGCTGTGGGTATCGCGATTGATGGCACCATTCACCTGCTGGCGAGATACCAGGAGCTTTGTTCCCATACGTCTGACTATAAAGGTGCAGTGGACGAAGCTGTTAAGGAGGTCGCAACACCACTGATCGTCTCGAGCCTGGCATTGTCCCTGGGGTTTGGAATTCTGCTTTTCTCTAACTTTACCGTGGTGGCACAGTTCGGCGCACTGGCAGCCGCTACGATGTTGATTTCGATTTTTGCCAATCTGCTGATCACACCAATCATTATGGAGAGAGTTCGACTGGTTTGTCTGTACCACATCGTGGTCTTGAATGTTGATAAGAGGGTATTGGACAAGAGTCCCCTGTTTAATGATATGTCGAGTTACCAGCAGAGAAAGGCTATTTTAATATCCGAACTTCATGACTTCCAGCCGGGAGAGAAACTGGTGGAACAGGGTACGACTGGCAGGAGTATGTACATGATTTTGTCTGGCAGCGTAGATGTCATTCGACANGATGACGANGGNAATTCAAGATTGCTNGCGGAACTTGAAGCGGGGGAGTTCTTTGGCGAAGTTGGCTACACTCGTGCTATCGAACGTACAGCTGATGTCACCGCAAAGACAACTGTGTCCGCACTGCGATTCGACTATGAACGAATGCAAAAGGATCTGAAATTCTTTCCTAACATCGTCGCACAGATTAATTTCAATATCAGTGCTATCCTGGGCGAACGGTTGTCTGATGTGCTGGCGGAAAAGAATTAGCAAAAACATGGTCACCTCAACAAGGTCAGGAAAGCTGCGGACTGTCAGAGGGCATCCAGCAGTTAAAAACAGACCAGGAGAGAAATTATCTGCTGCAATTGGCCAATTTTGCCGAGATTAATGGGAATCGATCGTTGCCAAAATACATATCGGTATCATTCAAAAACATGGTTGGCGAACCAAATCCTCCCCGCCGAATAACCTCATCTGTATTTTGTTTGAGTCGATCCTTGTAAGTCTGATCATTGATTTTTTCAAGGAACATCGTCACATCCATGCCGACGGCTTCAACGATTTGGCTCAGTATTAGCGTTTGAGAGATATCCTTGAGATCTGTCCAATACGTTTTGAAGACCAGGCGCGAGTAAGCGATCAGACAGTCCTGTTCCATGGCAACAAAAGCACCGCGCATGGCCTTGACGCTATTCACCGGGAAGACGTTGGGCTGCCCGATTTCAATACCTACATATTGGGCCCAGTCGTTCAGATCCTTGCCATAGTAGCCTTGTTTGCTTGGAACAGGATTCGCACGGTTCTCATAGACTGACTGATTGACCTGGTTAAATACACCACCAACCAGAATGGGTTTGTAGTGCAGGTCCAAATCCGGATGCTCCTCATGAAGTCGTTGCAGTGTTTCAAATCCAAGGTAGGTCCAGGGGCTGGAACAGTCGAAGAAGAATTCTAGTTTGTTCACCTCATACCTCTAGTAGAAGGGAGACAATATTAGTAGAAGGGAGACAATATAACCAAAGCATGAACCATATTATTGAAAGGAATGGCTAATGTCGACCAACTATATTTCATGGGATGAGGGGTCGGCGCGGCATACTGAAACATCGCCCTATCTGTCTAATCGGTTAGTGGTGTCAGGACATTCTGCAACTATCTTTAGAGAGATAGCCTTTAGAGAGATAGCCTTTAGAGAGATAGCCTTTAGAGAGATAGCGTGGCTAATTAAACAGATTATGAACAGTTGTTTGAAATCAAGGCAATGATTTCACAGAGAGATCGCAAGATACTGACGATACATCAAGGATGTCATTGTTGACCTGGAAAAATCCTGGTTCTCGCTGCGGTTGGAAGAAGACCAGGCGAAACAGGCGCTCACAACATTACTTGGATCATCCTGAAGACAACAAACGCTAACCGAATTCTGAAATAACACCTGAAATAGATTCTTTGGCATCACCAAACAACATCCGGGTGTTCTCACCAAAAAACAGCGGATTATCAACTCCTGAGAATCCGGAAGCCATTGATCGTTTCAACACAAATACGGTCCTTGCCAGATCCACGTTAATAATGGGCATGCCAAAGATTGGACTATCTGCATCTCTACGGGCGGATGGATTAACGACGTCGTTTGCACCGATAACTATCGCCACATCAACATTCTCAATTCGTGGATTGATCTCATCCATTTCAACCAGCTGTTCATAAGGAACGTCCGCTTCTGCAAGCAATACGTTCATATGGCCCGGCATTCGGCCTGCAACGGGATGGACCGCATAACTCACTTCTGCACCGTTTTTTTCCAGTATTTCTCCCAGTTCCTTGACAACATGCTGGGCCTGAGCAACAGCCATACCATAACCGGGTACAAAACAGACATTAGAGGCAGCTTCAAGAATATAGTAGGCGTCCTCGACCGATAAGGGTTTTACCTCACCTTCNATGGCCTTACCCTGTTTCANGGCTCCAAATCCACTGAACAGCACATTAGCCAGTGANCGGTTCATCGCCTTGCACATAATATTTGTGAGGATAATTCCGCTCGCGCCAACGAGTGATCCGGCAACGATCAGGATATTGTTGTTAATGGCAAACCCGGCAGCACAGGCAGCGATGCCTGAATAACTGTTTAGCAGCGATATGATAACCGGCATATCAGCACCACCGATTGGAATGACTGCCATTACACCCAGTAGAAGAGACAGTGCCAGTACAGCCCAGAACCAGGTTGATTCAGGTGAAGGATCAAGGCATAGCATAAAGCTCGAACCCAGAAGTGCCACCAGCAACAGGCTGTTGAATACCCGTTGACCGGTGAATACGACCGCTGCACTGCCAATGGTTTCACTTAGTTTACCCCAGGCGATGAAACTACCGGTGAATGTCACACCGCCGATCAGGATTGCCAGTACAATGGTTACTGCCGTGAATGTTGAAACGTCGCTGTTNTACAGCGTTCCCCAACCGACCAGAAGGCTNGCAACACCACCGGNTCCATTAAACAGGGCGACCATTTCAGGCATGCTGGTCATGGCAACCAGTCTTGCNGCNGATGCCCCAATAATTGCGCCAACNACCATTCCNATGGCAATAANCTTGTAGNCAACGATCCCCTCTGCCGACAGCCCGGCTACCACCGCNATCAGCATGCCAATTGAGGACAGCATGTTTCCACGACGNGCAGTTGCCGGTGAGCCAAGCATCTTCAGGCCGAATACGAACAGAACCGCAGAGACGATATAGGCGAGATTCGCAATCAAACTAACGTCCATTNGTTACGCCTCTTTTTTCTTNCTTTTGAACATAGCAAGCATTCGGTCTGTCACCAGATATCCACCGACAACGTTGATCGTCGCGAATGTAACAGCGGCTGTACCCAGATAGGTTGCCATTTCACTGTTCTGCATACCTGCGGACAGAAACGCGCCTGCTAAAGTGATACCAGAAATTGCGTTTGCGCCAGACATGAGAGGTGTGTGCAGCGTAGCCGGAACTTTTGAGATCAGTTCAAAGCCGAGAAATATCGACAGAACCAGAATAAATACTAGAAATACAACGTCCACGTGATTCCCTCGCTTAGCTTCGTAGATTCTTAATTGCTTCGTTAACGATCACACCCTCATGCGTAATGACGCAACCTTGCAAAATGTCGTCTCCAAGGTCGAGGTTAAAGGTCTTATTTTCCTCATCCCAGAATTCGGTAACCAGATTGAACAAATTGGATGAGTACATTTGACTGGCATCACGAGATACCTCTGCAGGTAGATTTGAAACACCTACTATCGAGACACCATCCACGTCTACCACGGCATCTGCCTGAGAGCCTTCGACATTGCCACCGGATTCGACGGCCATATCGACGATTACACCCCCCCGTTGCATGGCGTCGACCATATCCCTGGTGACAATTCTTGGGGCGGGTCGACCGAAAACCTGTGCTGTCGTGATGACGATATCCGATTGACTGATGACATCCTTCATACCCTGTCGCTGTAATTCCAATTGTTCATCGGTGAGTTCTTTGGCATAACCATCCTTGGTCTGGCCTGTTTCGCCAAGATCGATTTCGACAAATTTAGCTCCGAGTGAGTGAACCTGTTCGGCAACAACCTGTCTGGTGTCAAATGCTTCTACTCGAGCGCCCAGTCTTTTTGCCGTGGCAATAGCTTGTAGTCCCGCAACGCCGGCGCCAATCACAAAAACCCGGGCAGGACTTAGCGTTCCGGCAGGTGTCATCATCATTGGTAGAATGCGATCCAGTTTAGAAGCAGCAAGGAGGACCATGACATATCCGGCAAGACTAGCCTGCGAACTCAACGCATCCATTTTCTGAGCACGAGTGGTGCGGGGAATCATCTCCATACTGATTGCTGTTGTACCTTGACTGGCAAGTGAATCGACCAGCTCGGATTCGTTGTAAGGATCAAGGTAGCTGACGTGAATCGCCCCCTTTTTCAGTAGTGAAATCTCCACAGGGTCAGGTTTGCGAACTCGCAGCAGGATATCTCCCAGCGCCAGCAATGACTTTCGGTCATTGACGATTGTTGCCCCTGCTTCAGCGTATTCTGAGTCGGTGAATCCCGATCCTGACCCAAGTCCGGATTCAACAGAGATTTCCAGACCGGCGCGGATCAGTTTCTGAACTGAATCAGGTATCAGAGCAACACGCCTTTCATTAGCATGCGTCTCCGAAGGCACGGCTATTTGCATAAATATCCCCAAGAAAACCAGTAGATTTATCGCCTGCGACAAGCTGTAGTGTGCTGATTTTTTAGTGTTGTTTGCGCTGATCGCAAGACACCAAAAAAACGAAGGTGAGAAGGTATCACGATCAAAAAGCCATTTCTATTAAAATCGAAAGAGGTATCGCCTGGGACCTGAATTCTCGGGCAGAAAACCTATGATCACCGACCAGTTCACTGCCAGGAACAGGACGCCATTGGCGATATCCTCTGGATTTTCCAGAACACCGCCTTTTGTCATCGAATAGGCTGAGAGGCCAGGAGACGCTTTCAATCCTGCAACTGAAGACAGATTGATGATCGAACCGCTGCCTGACGCGGCAATAACCGGGATGCAGTGCTTCAATCCGAGGAACGCGCTGTCCAGGTTTACCGCGTTCTTTTTATGGAATTCATCTTATGGATTCATCGATTGTCATTTCAACAATAGGTTTCATCACGGCGATCCCTGGGTTGTTGAATAAACTATGTAATTTGCCGTACTGATAGATTATTCGAGGGAGGGGATCCTGCCAGCCGGAGTCCGCTCACCAGATCAATTGGACGATCAGGTGTGAATTAACAGCCTGAATTGTTATAAAGGCGTGAAATCGGATATAGGAAACAGATCGATGAGTTGGCATAAAGAAGCACATGAAATCGAACATCGGCGTGATTTATCGAAACAGCAGGGTGGTCAGGATGCAGTTGAAATACACCATGCGAAAGGTCGGCTGTCGATCAGAGAACGGATCGACGAACTGGTCGCGGCAGNTTCCTTTGAAGANCATGGTGAGGGTGCCGGATTTGCNGAGAAGAACAAAGATGGATCCATCGAGTCATTTACACCAGCAAATTATGTGATTGGCTTCGGAGATGTGAATGGCAGACGAATCGCAGTTGGAGGTGAGGACTTTACCCTGAAGGGTGGGTCTCCGAATGGTGCTGGATTAAGAAAGAGTGTTTATGCGGAAGAATTGGCCGTTCAGTTCAAAGTACCTTTAGTGAGGATGCTTGAAGGNGGCGGTGGCAGCGTTGCCGGAGGTGGCGGTCCAAGACCTCANACAGTAGGTTCNCCGGTTTACTCAGAGCCTAGATTTAAGATAATCGCGGAAGCGATGAATAAGGTACCGGTAGTTTCNGCAGCCATGGGACCCGTTGCGGGTTTCCCGGCGGGAAGACTGGTGGCTTCCCATTTCTCGGTTATGGTGAAGGAAACGTCGCAGATTCTGGTTGCAGGTCCTGCTCTGGTTGAACGTGCTCTGAATGTATCGATGACCAAGGAGGAACTGGGTGGATGGAAGATCCACACGCGCAGTGGAATCTGCAACAATGTTGCTGATTCTGAGCAGGAGGCGCTTGAACAGGTCAGGCAGTTCCTTGATTTCATGCCCCAGAATGTCTGGCAGCTGCCAGAGAGGCATCACTGCAAAGACGATCCGAACAGGGCTGATGAAGAGCTCATTTCCATCGTACCCAGGGATGGTCGAATTCCATTTGAAATGCGGGATCTGATCAGGCATGTGGTTGACAGGGAGTCATGGTTTGAGATTTCGCCGTTCTTTGGGCAGGGGCAGATTACAGGCCTTGCAAGGTTGAATGGCGCAGTGGTTGGTATCATTGCTAATGACTGTAAACATTTTGCCGGTGCCATGACCGCAACCGGCTCACAGAAAGCAAAGACGATGATGGAGCTATGCGACACCTTCCATATCCCCGTCATCAACTTCCTTGATGAACCTGGATTTATGATTGGCCCCAGAGCTGAGAAAGACGCCACCATTCGATATGGAATGAGTGCCGTTGCGGCTGCGGTTCAATCCACAGTGCCATGGGCCACCATTGCGGTACACAAGTCATTTGGCGTTGCATCTGCTGCACATTTTGCACCCAACAACTACAAGCTTGCCTGGCCTTCATATGAAATGGGCGCTCTGCCTGTTGAAGGTGGAGTTGCTGTTGCATTCCATCGGGAAATTGCTGCAGCTGAAGACCCTGACGCAAAACGCCAAGAACTGGAGCAGAAGCTGATGGCAAATCGAAGCCCGTTCCCCATGATGGAAAGCTTTGCAGTCCACGAACTGATTGATCCTCGAGATACTCGAACGAAGCTGAGCCGCTGGATTAACTGGATTGAACCCTTGTTGGAGGAACTCAAGGGGCCGGTCACCTGGGGGATGAGACCCTGACGGTCAGTTGAAGGACTAAATGTGATGATTCCAAACCGAATCGGTCTTACTTATGAGTGATCCAAACATGGCGTGTCAGTTCCAGTGCAATGAAGACTATTAGCAAAATCCTAATCGTGGCGCTGCTGCTTCATGGCGCTTACGCACTGTCGGCTGCTCGGGTTCCGGCTAATGTTAAGGCGGATCTGATCAGCGAAGTGACCGCCATCGTGCCTGGGGAAAGATTTCATGTGTTGCTCAGGCAGAATATCCGCGAAGGCTGGCATACCTACTGGATAAATCCTGGAGATTCCGGCGCAGCTACGCGTTTGACCTGGGAAATACCTGAGGGTTTCAGCACCGGTGAGATCCAGTATCCCTATCCCGAAAGGGCACCATACGGTCCCTTGATGAACTTTGGCTATCACGATCAGGCGTTGTTTCTGGTTGAAATAACTGTGCCGGAAAACATAGCCCAGAGTGAAATTACACTGAAAGCCGATGCTGAGTGGCTGGTCTGTGCGGATATCTGTATTCCTGAAGACGCTGAACTCTCCCTNACACTACCTGTCGCNGNAAAATCGATCANTCCAACCTTTATCGACGAGGAAACCAGNACTCTATTTGAGGCTGCCAGAGAGAAAATACCCAGGAAAATTGGCTTTGAGTCTACCTCCAGGGTCGAAGCTGGATCATTGATCCTTGCCGTCCAGCTGGGTGAGATACAGCCGAATCGCCTTGAGTCAGTCAACTATTTCCCGTACGCCGTGGGCGTGATGGATAACCCCGCGGAGCAGGTGCTGAAGCCGACGGATGAGGGTTTTGAATTGAGGACCAGAGTTGGATATGACTATACCCCGGAGAGTAGATTTGATGGCGTTGTCGTCATCAGGGAAAACGCCGGGGAGATACTGACGACTGCGTTCGAGATTAGCCCGTCAGCTGTGCCCGGGTCAGATGCGGTGGGAGAGATGTCNCTGTGGCTGGCGGTCATATTTGCNCTCATTGGCGGAATTATTCTTAATCTCATGCCCTGTGTGTTTCCGGTCTTGTCTATCAAGATCCTGTCTCTGATGCAGGAGACTCAACATATTCGAAACCATGNTTGGGTCTATTTGACCGGAGTCGTGTTTAGTTTTGTGACCATCGCTGTTGTGCTGATTGTGTTGCGAGCAGGTGGGGCGGAAATTGGCTGGGGATTCCAGTTACAGTCACCGCTTATCGTGGGACTTCTGGTCTATCTTTTTTATGTAATCGGTCTGAATCTGTCAGGTTTCTATGAAATAAGTGGTAATCTGATGAATATGGGTCAGTCCCTGACCCGCACCGGTGGTCTCAGCGGATCCTTCTTTACCGGTGTACTCGCGACCGTGGTTGCAGCCCCCTGTACGGCCCCCTTCATGGCGTCGGCTATTGGATATGCACTCACTCAAAGTAATGCTCATGCCCTGGTGGTCTTTGTCAGTCTTGGGTTAGGTATGGCCGCGCCTTATGTATTATTGTGTTACTCGCCTGCATTGCTCAGCCATCTGCCAAAACCTGGCCCCTGGATGGTGCGTGCGAAGGAGTTTCTGGCATTCCCGATGTTTGGCTCTGCGATCTGGTTAGTCTGGGTGCTGAGTATTCAAACAGGTGCAANNGGCGTTTTATCTATTGGTGCAGGTGCNGTATCTNTTACCTTTGCAATATGGCTCCTTAANCACCTGCCGGCCAGGCAATCACCCAGGTTGATCGTTCAACTCATTGCGATAATATTTGTCGTGACGGCAATCTATCTGCCAAACGTGTTGCAGCCTGTGAATGCGTATTCTTATCTCGATTCTTCAAGCAATGACGCGAGTGGAGGGTCAGACAGGATGAACGGCTACGTCGGCCCATCGTTTGAAGACTACTCCGATATACGCCTTGCTGAACTTCGTAAGCAGGGNCCGGTCTTTGTGAACTTTACTGCGGCCTGGTGTATTACCTGTAAGGTGAATGAGGCTGTTGCATTAAACAGACAGGTAATTAAGGAAGCATTTGATCAACACAATGTTCGTTATCTGAAAGGAGACTGGACCAGCGAGGACCCAACGATTACCCGNAAACTGGCTGAGTATGGTCGTAGTGGGGTNCCTTTGTATCTTATGTATGCCAGTCCCNCTGGCANAGCGAGTGTGTTGCCGCAGTTGCTGACAGAGAATATTGTCTTGCAGTCTGTTGAGAGCCTGTGACAATCGAGGGTGGGATATCAATCAGGGGCCCCCTGTTGATATCCCTNTGGTTCGATAAGTCCTATGGATCAAGCANGGCTGTGGCCTGTCCCTTGATGACTTCAGTGCCTTCTTCATCTTTGGTAGAGACGGCGATGTCTGCAATCTTCTGCCCATCTTCTTCACGGATTTCGGTGATTGTTGCAGACGCAGTCAGTGTTGCACCAGGAAACACCTGTGATGTAAATCTGACGCCATAGCTGCGCAACCGGCCGTCGCCGACGTAGTTGGTCAGCATTTTACCGGTCATACCCATCGAGAGCATGCCGTGTGCAAACACTGATGGATATCCTGCAATCTGAGTCGTAAAAATCTCATCACTGTGAAGAGGATTGTAATCACCTGAAGTTCCTGCATATTGAACAATCTGCGTTCTTGAGAGGTTTTGACAAACTTCTTCTTCGTGAGTATCGCCTACATTTAGTTTACTTGCTTTTAATGTCATCTCGATACTCCTTAGGAAGTTGCTGGTTTTTCAGTTTGAACACCGACACTGGTTGCGGTAACAACCACTTCGCCTTCTTGATCACGGTATTCTGTGACGGACTCGCTGAATTTTAGTTTGCCGCCGCGCCGTCCCTCTTTCTCCCAGGATTTCCCTGGTTTTGTTGATGATGAGAGTATATCTCCAACTTTGACCTGCCTATGATAGACATAGTGTTGTTCGGCATGGAGGCCACCGCCACCACCACCACCGCCACCGCCGCCTTCACGTTTGGTGATGCCAGTAGGACCTTTTGCAGATCCAAACCATTCCTCGCCAATTTTTGGACGTAGAAAATAGTTAGGATCAAATTGAGCACTCGCCTGAACGAAGGTTGGAGGTGCTATGGTACAACCAGGTTCCGTTGACTTTGCATAATCTTCGTCATAATAAATTTCATTAGCGTCACCGATTGAACGCGCGAACATCATAATATGTCCTGCTTCGATCGGGAATTTGTCGGCCGCCATCTTGTTCTCCCATTGCGTTAGTTTTTAGCCGAATCAACTTACCTATACTCACTACATGACGTCAAGTTAGTTTTACAGCTGTCAAAACGGCCTAAATGGTTTCACGTAAAACATAGGAGAATTCAGATAGAACTGAGACGTAACATAAATACGATCATTGTTGAATAAATTGTTTTCTATTTGCACATTTTTGCTTGAGGCATCTATTTACCCAATGTAATATTCCTATCTCCTTAGTATGTGGTTTAAAGGCCGCATATCGTGAGATTAGTTTTTTAGTAAGATAAGAAAGATAAGAAAGATAAGAAAGAACAACAAAGATTCTTCAATAAAAGTAGGGCACATGTCGCGACCGGTTCGAATTGAGTTTCCAGGGGCTCATTACCACGTAACCAGTAAAGGAATTCAGAGTAGACCGGTCTTCGCTGATAATGAGGATCGGTCTGTATTCCTCAATGTNCTANAAGCCGTTGTTTCAAGATTTGGATGGNTGCTCCACAGCTACGTGCTGATGGATAGTCACTATCATCTGGTACTCGAATGTCCTAAAGCCAATTTGTCAAAGGGGATGCGTCAACTGAACGGGGTTTATACGCAGCATTTTAATCGTCGTCATGATAATGATGGTCCACTGTTTCAGGGTCGGTTCAAGAGTGTATTGTTTGAAGCTGAAACCTACCTCTTACCTCTGTGCCGGCATGTGGTTTTGAATCCTGTTCGTGCGGGTACGGCGAGTTCTGCACAGGCCTATCGGTGGAGCAGTCACCGTGCAACCTGTGGATCGATTAAAACACCCGTCTTCCTGCACACTGAGACGCTTCTGTCCACATTTGGCAAGCGACCCAAAGAGAATCAAAGAAAATATCGGGAGTACATTAAGGCTAGTGTTAAAGAAAAATCCCCGTTGCTTAATCGAAGTAGCCAGGTACTTCTGGGATCTCCGCGGTTTGTTGGTGAAATGCAGCCCATTCTGAATGGCGAGAAGTTGGCGAAGCGGGGACCAAAACAGGTCAAAAGACGACGCAGTCTGCCAGTGCTGTTTAAGAATGTTGACGGAAAAACACGTTCAGAGCGCAATGAACTCATTCGTCGGGCACATATCGATCATTCTTACACGCTGATGGAGATTGGTGATTTTCTGGGTTTGCACTACACCACAGTCAGCAAGGTCGTTAATCAATAATCCACTGTCTGAGCTTTAATTTCGGTCTGGGCCGCTGTATCCTATAAAAAATAACGAATTCAGGAGTAACAACCAGTGCGGAGAAGGGTAGACGTCAACAGCACTCAGGAAGATGAAGTAGATTTGACACCAATGCTGGACGTCGTGTTCATCATGCTGATCTTTTTTATCGTGACTGCAACTTTCGTTAAAGAAATTGGCATCGACGTTAATAGCCCTGATGAGAATCAGAATGTCAAAGATGCAGATAAGAAGAGTATCGTTGTCCAGATTACGAGTCGGGACAGGATCAGGATCCGAAATAGAGACGTAGATTTTCGAGCTGTCAGGGCCAATATTGAGCGTTTGCACGCTGAAACACCTGAAGCCCCCGTTGTTGTCCAGCCTCATCCGGAAAGCACGACTGAAGTCATGGTCCACGTTATGGATGCTGCGAGGGAGGCTGGCGTCTACAACGTTTCTATTGCCACGACCTAAATTGGTTGCGTGTCACGAAAATTCCTTGATAACAACCGGACCTCGCGAATGCGGGGTCTTTTTTTGAATTGAGTTAAGCACAAGGGTCACAGAGAGATTTTGTATGGAACTCATTCTGATTCGACACGGACTGCCGGAAAGAATCATCAGGCAGGATGGTTCTCCAGCGGACCCGCCTTTGTCGAAGGACGGACATCAGCAGGCCAGGAAAGTTGCACAGTGGTTAACCGATCTTCATATCGATCGCATTTACTCAAGTCCCATGCAGCGGGCATTACAAACAGCCGGCCCGATTGCGTCTCAAAAAGGACTTGCCGTCGTTGTGGTACCCGGTGTGGCTGAATATGATCAAAATTCTGAGCTGTATATACCGGTAGAACAGCTCAAGGAATTGAATTACGAACGCTGGCGAAGACTGATGAAAGGCGAAGTAGATGCTGATTTCCCTGAGTTTGCCAGAACTGTCTGCAACAGTCTTGGTGAAATAGTCTCCCAGAACAAAGGAAAGAGAGTCGCGGTTGCATGTCATGGGGGCGTGATAAACGTATGGGCTGCACATGTCATTGGATTTGAGGCGAAAATGTTCTTCAATCCAAACTACACCAGCATTAACCGGTTTATGGCTGCGAGCTCGGGTGAGATGTCAGTCATTACGCTCAATGAACATACTCATCTGAATTAGCTTCTGCGGTTAGTGTGACTGGCCCCTGCTTCTGGTCAGTACAATCCTTCGTTGCTTTTCAAGCGTTCGAGGCTTCAGGTCTCCCTGATTTTTACCATTTCTACTTTTTCCCTGCCCAAGCCCTTCGACAAGGGTGTGCTCCAACCTATAGTCTATCTTGACCGAACAGATATCCTCGGCCAGTTTTTGACATTTTGATACCTTTTAACCGACACGAATACTCTGACCGCCATCCACCGGCAGAGTGACACCGGTAATGAATTTTGCCTCATCACTGGCGAGGAACAGGGCAGCATAGGCAACGTCCCATGCGGTACCCATCTTGCTGCCCAGTGGAACCCTTTTGTCCCTCGCGGCGATAACGTCTTCTCTGGTTCTCCCCTGAACGGCACTGTATCCTTCAATAGCCATGGGTGTATTCATGAGTCCAGGCATGATGCAGTTCGCCCGAATGCCGTATTTTGCATTCCCCATCGCGACGTTCTCTGTCAGTGCAAGAATACCGGCTTTTGAGGTCTTGTAGGCCAGCATACCGGTCGATGCAATCGCAGCCACGGAAGAGATGTTGATAATGTTTCCTGCCTGTTGTTCCCGCATCACGGGAACGACATGTTTACAAGTGAGGAACATGCTGGTCAGGTTGACGTTCAAAATGTGCTGCCAGTTTTCATGAGTCAGTCGAGTCACGCCACCGTCATTGGCACCAATTCCAACGTTATTATGTAGAACGTCGATTCGTCCAAATTGAGCAACACAGGTTTTTACCATTTGCTCACAGTCCGCTTCGCTGGCTACATCCATTTCGAAACAGTCGGCTTCACCACCCTCATCAAGAATCATCTGCTTCGTTTCTTCGACAGAAACTAGATTGCGGTCTGTCAGAAAGACACGGGCGCCCTCACGAGCGAATAAGATTGCGGTGGCCCTGCCATTACCGATGGTTTCCCCTGGTGTTTGTCCGGCGCCTGTGACAATTGCCACCTTGTTTATCAGTCTCATCAGTGCAAACTCCTGTTAGCCTTAAACTGCCATGGTACTTTAAAGTTGTTGAGCTGGAGTAGGGGTTGATATGAATGGCACTTACTTAAGTGCTCATAGGTCGTTCCGATCCCAGGATTCTCTTTTTGCTTACTTGTTCCCCACCTTCCCGTGCTTCTGCCTTCGCACGCTGCAGAACTACGCGAAAAGAAAAACCTGGGCTGTGCACTCTCGAGCTTGTTTGTCACAGGGCTACTATCTGCAAGTGCTTCCTTAAGTAGGGACCATTCGGGCCTGATATGGATTTGGTACAATTTTGAATCCAGGATCGCAGTTTTACTGATAAGAAGGATTTGATGGAAGGATTGTTCATCTTTGGATGTCTGCTCGTGGCCTTAATCTGGTGGCTGCGCTACAGGAGAGCCAGAGAGATTGAAGCCTTTATGGATTCTGATATGTCAATCCTCGAAACAATGCGACCAGAGATTGAGGAGAGGACGGTCGATCCATTGCTTGCCAAAGCCGAGGCCTATATCCAAAGGGCTACGTCTGAACCTGATTCAGCGCCTGACTCAGTCCAAGCACCCCAGTATCAGCTAAAGGAAGTCATCTTGCCGGTGGCAAAACTGGGTCTGTTGCAGACCCTTGAGAGAGAACTGAATGCTGGTTTTCGCCTGTTCATCAATATGGCACTGTCAGATTTTGTGAAAACAGATGTTGATCTTGGAGGTCGGTCAATTTCATATCTGATTTGTGAAAGGGACAGTATGAAGGTGGTGGCGGGCATCGAATTTCAGAGTGGAAGTGATAAAACAGAAGAGATTGAAATATTGCAGAATATTTTCGAGCAGATTGGCAAGCCGTTGCTGCTGTTCCCTCAGCGAAATCAGATACCGGTAAGAGAAGTTAAACAAAAGCTTGCGCTAATTCGTTCAGAGTTGGATTCGACGAGAATATGCCGCAAATGTGGCCGGCAAATGACGCTGAAAAAGGCGGTTAAAGGAAAGAATGTGGGGAAACGATTCTGGATATGCGTTGGATTTCCAGGTTGCAAGGGGGTGGTGAGACTATAGGTCGGCCAGTATTGTTCATTAACGCATTGAGGTCTGAAGTTTGATTTCCTCAAGCACACGAGATCGAATCATCTCCCTTACCGAATCAGTCAGATCGCGCACGGAGATGCTATCATCGGGATGTACCGGAGGTAGAATTTCTACATGGATATCAGATTTACCATGAAAATTGAGGCCATTCTTTGGCATGGCGTTTTTAGATCCATTAATAACGATTGGAAGTACAGGAAGATTCATTCGCTTCGCCAGTACAAAAGCACCTTCTTTGAAATCCCGCATTTCTCCACTCACTGAGCGAGTTCCTTCAGGGAAAAGGTAAACAGAGCTTCCCCGCTTGAGGTGTTTTTCGCAGGCTCGATACATTTTTCTTATGCTGGCTCCCTTGCCGCGTTTCAATCGGATATACCGATTTAGGTACATGTTCCAGCCAATCAGAGGAATATTGAATAGCTCTGCCTTTGATACCCATTTGAAATGAATAAACAGGTTGAAAGCAATGAGTACATCCAGCATGGATTGATGGTTGGAGACGATGACATAAGTTTGATCAGGGTCAACGATAGCGCGCCCCTGAACGGTTACCGTCCAGGGTGGAAATACCCAGATATACAGACTTGCCCATAAACAGGTGAATTTGTGCAGCCAGCGAAGATTTCGGTCAAATGGTATCGTGGTCAGCCAGATGACAAACGCGATTGGAAAGAACAGAGCTGAGGTGAGGGAAACAAACAGAATTAACACAATCGCGACCAGGCGATGCAAGAAACGCTTTAACATTCCGGGTTAATGTCACACCTCGCAAAAGGAAATGATTGTAACATAAGGATTTCACGAATCAGGGGTATCATATAAATGTCATTTCCATCCACGGAGATCATCGGCGATGTGATCTTTGAATCATTTGCCACAGGATCCCTGCAGAGTAATTGCAGCATAATCGGTGAGCCTGTGACAAAACGTGCGATCGTGGTAGATCCTGGTGCCGATGCTGACAGCATCATGGACAGGATTGAGAGCCTGGGGCTCTCCGTGGTTGGTATCCTGCTCACTCATGCACATCTTGATCATGTTCTGGCTTCAGGAGAGATCAAGAAACGGACAGGAGCGAACTTGTCTCTACACAAAGGTGATAAGTTCCTGTGGGACAGTCTTGAGCAGCAATGTCGTCAATACGGTATCCCTCATGATCCGATAGCGGATCCAGATCACTGGCTGGCAGATGAAGACAGCCTGCCCTGCTGTCATGGTGTTGCGCTCCATACACCAGGCCATACGCCAGGTTCCATGTGCTTCTGGTTTGCTGATCACAGGCTCCTGGTGGCCGGAGATACCCTGTTTCAGCTGGGTATTGGCAGGACGGATATTCAGGGGGGGAGTTTCAAAGAGATTGAAAACTCCATTACCAAGAGACTTTTTAGCCTGGAAGGTGACGCGCTGGTTGTCACGGGTCACGGTCCGAATACATCACTGGCATTTGAGCGACGCGCCAATCCTTTTTTTGGTAGTGGCTTGTGAACGTCCACAGAGGCGGTATTATGTGGGTTACGATATCTGTTCTGAAAGCGTGTGCCTTGAAAAGAAACCATTTCCGTTTACTTACACTGCTGCTTATGTGCATGACAGCAAGTTGTGCCAGTATGATCTCTTCGGTTACATCAGGATTGGCAGACGATCTTGCCAACACTGTTCTCAACAGTGAGGATGTTGATACTGTCAGGGAAGGCATTCCAGCGTATTTGCTGATGATTGACAGTTTTCTTCGGAATAGTCCTGACAGTCCCGATCTCCTGTTAGCAGCATCGAACATAAATGGTGCGTTCAGTGTATTCACGACAGGGATGAGAAGTGAATTGCTGACCACCAAGAGTCTCGACTACGCGTTGAGAGCTGCCTGTATATCAAAACGATCTCTGTGTGATATCCGTAAAGAGTCTTTTAAAGACTTCAAACTCGTGGTCGATGAGCTTGATTCCCGTGATACAGAGACTGCGTTTGCCGTCGCGATGGCGTGGGCAAGCTGGATCCAGGCGCATAGTGCAGACTGGAATGCTGTGGCAGACCTTGCGAAGGTGAAGTATCTGATGGAAAAAATCATTCTGCTCGATGAAAGTTACGGCGATGGCAGCCCACATCTGTACATGGGGGGGCTGGAGACTGTGATCCCAGCGTCAATGGGGGGTCGACCAGAAAAAGGAAAGGCACATTTCGAGCGTGCAATCGAGATTTCTGATGGTAAATTCCTGATGGCAAAGGTCTACTATGCGGAAAGATACGCAAAACTGGCCTTCGACAAGGAGCTACACGATAAACTGCTCAAAGAGGTATTGGCTGCAGAACCNGTGGTGGAAGGCTTGACNTTGATGAATANAGTGGCGCAGCAGCGCGCCAGNGAATTGCTTGCGGAATCTGATGATTANTTTTAGCAGCAATTTTTTGAGGTAATTACATGAGACCGGCTAAGGGCTAGAAAGGATGAAATTGAGACAACAACCCAGGATCTTATTGTCGCTGGTGATACTTTCACTGGGCATGGTGATGTCATCATCTCTTGCGGCAAAAACTCTTAAGATCGCCACTGTTTCGCCAGATGGACTTGGTTCGATGAAGAAAATGCGGGACGGAATGAAGGAAGTAGCTAAACTCACCGAAGGCAGGGTCAAATTCAAGATCTATCCGGGTGGCGTTCAGGGAGATGACTTTACCGTGCTTCGTAAAATGCGCGTTGGCCAGTTGCATGGCGGTATTCTTATGGCAAGTGCACTCACCAGATTCTACCCGGATCTTCAGGTCTACAATCTACCCCTGCAATTTCGCAACCGGGATGAAGTGGACTATGTGCGCGAACGTATGGATCAGCGAATAATTGATGGGCTCTATGACAATGGTGTGGTTAGTTTTAGCCTGACAGATATGGGTTTTGCCTATCTGCTGTCCAAGCACCCGGTCAGAAGCATCGAGGAACTGCGAAACTCCAAAATGTGGATACCCGATGGAGATCCCATTGCTGCGAAACAGATCCAATCGTTCGGTATCAGCCCGATTCCATTGCCCATTGTCGATGTACTGGCAGGTTTACAGACAGGTCTGATCGACGTGGTGATGGTTCCACCCATGGTTGCGCTGGCACTTCAGTGGCACAATCATGTGGAATACCTGACTGACATTCCCCTTATGTATATCTACTCTATGCTGTCCCTGGATAAGAAAGCCTTTAGCGCGCTAAGCAGAGAGGATCAGGGAACGGTCCGCAACGTAATGGATCGAGTGTTCAAGGAAATTGATGCTGATAATAGAGCGGACAACGAGAAGGCGTATGACGCGCTGATTTCACAAGGCCTTACGAAGATCGAACCCGATTACAGCGAGCTGGATATGTGGCGAGCGATCGCCGAAACGTCTGTTAATGTATTGGTTGCCGAGAAAGAACTTAGCCTTGAGAGTGTTGAAATATTAAGAAAGCACCTCTCGACGGTTCGCGCGAATAGCACAGAGAAGTCTGGCGAATAAATACCAGTTACTTATGATGTCGGCAATACGAGAAGTACAGCGCATTCTCCACATGCTGGAGGATGGACTCCTGATTTCCGTACTCACTTCAATGCTGTTAATGGCAGTGGTCCAGATTTGTCTCCGCAATTTTTTTGATTCCGGCTTGTTGTGGGGCGAATCATTTCTACGAATCCTGCTGTTATGGCTCGCGATGCTGGGGGCGATGGTGGCTACCCGGGAGTCAAATCATATCCGTATTGACGTTCTGTCCAGATATCTAGGGCCGATGAGTAGCAAAGCGATGGGGCTGGTTACAAATCTCTTCTCAGCCGTGATTTGCAGTATCGTCGCCTACCACGCCTTTGAATTCGTGCAATTTGAGTTCGAGGACAAGACGATCGCTTTCGGGAACGTTCCTGTCTGGGCCTGCCAGTCGATTATTCCTGTTGGTTTTTTCATAATAGCAGTCCGATTTGTCATTAACGGCGTCGTGACCGTCATGCCGGGAAAAACATAATGGGCGCCGTCCTGTCGTCCATTCTGGCACTGATTGCTCTGCTGGGCGCCCCTCTGTTTGTGGTGATCCTGGCGGCTGCAATGTTGGGATTTTACAGCGCAGATATCCCTCTGACGGTAATCACCATCGAGCTCTACGGGATGGTCGATACGCCATTGTTGATTGCATTGCCGCTGTTCACGTTTGCAGGGTACCTGCTTGCGGAGAGTAACCTGTCGTCGAGACTTGTAAGACTCACCGAGGTGTTTCTGGGCTGGTTACCTGGAGGATTAGCCGTCGTTGCCTTTGTCACCTGCGCCTTTTTTACGGCATTCACAGGTGCTTCGGGTGTCACTATTGTCGCCGTAGGGGCGTTGTTGTATCCAGCATTGGTTGAAGCAGGCTACAGAGACAAATTCAGTCTTGGCCTTGTAACAACATCAGGCAGCCTGGGGCTGCTGCTGGCACCCTCGTTACCCCTGATTCTCTATGGCGTGATCGTGCAGCAAATGAACCTGCCCAACTCCTTTACCATCCAGGAACTTTTTATTGCTGGCATATTCCCAGCCATCCTCATGATCGTGTGTCTCACTGCATATGCCATTTGGAGTAATCGGGATCGTGAAATCGAGAGAAAAGTATTCACTCGAGAGGAAACCTTCGATGCTATCAAAGCAGTAAAATGGGAGATTCCTCTGCCATTGATCATTCTCGGTGGCATTTATTCAGGCTTTTTCGCTGTCTCAGAGGCAGCTGCTGTCACGACCATGTATGTATTCCTGGTTGAAGTGGTGATTCACAGAGAAGTCAAATACGCTGAGTTGCCCCGGGTGATCCGTGAATCGATGGTAATGGTGGGCGGTATACTGATTATTCTTGGTGTGTCGCTCGCCTTCAGCAATTATCTGATTGACACCGAGATTCCGCAGAGATTGTTCGAGTGGATCAGTACCTATATCGAGGGGAAAATCACATTCCTGATCATGCTCAACGTCGTGTTGCTGATACTAGGTGCCATCCTGGATATATTCTCTGCGCTGGCTATTATGACGCCACTTATCGTGCCTGTAGCCATGCGCTTTGGCGTTGATCCAGTCCACCTTGGAATTATCTTTCTGGCTAATATGCAAATAGGGTATTTCACACCGCCGATCGGTATGAATCTTTTTATTGCGAGTTATCGGTTTCGGAAATCTATCACCGAATTGTATAGGGCCACGATCCCGTTCATGCTGGTACTTTTGTTTGCCCTCTTGATTATTACCTACGTTCCTGCGGTGAGTCTGGTATTCCTTGATCGATAGTCTGTCGATTGTTACCGGAGAAGCGCATATTTTTGCTGAGTTATCGACAATATGACGTGGCCTTTTGGGACTACAACTTAGCAAGGGTAAAAGGCAGAAGAACTATTTAAAGGCCAAGTCCGGAGGAGGTAATCGGGTNTGCTNTTAACTTGCTAATCGCTCGCGCCATCGCCAGCGGCCACTCGACGACAGGCTCTGCCAAATCTGATAGCTGCTTCTTCGATTTCATCCAGTCGGGTCCAGGGAAAGGCGATTCTGATATGTTCGTCTGGATCCACCCGGGATGGATAAAAGTTAACGCCTCTGGTAAACGCAACACCTTCTTCGGCAGCAGTTCGCCAGACGTCTTGAGTCCTGAGGCTATTCGTCAGGTTGACCCAGAGATAAAAACCACCTTTCGGTCGAGTGAATTGAACGAACTCTCCCGCATGTTGGGTCAATGCATCAGCCAGTGTTTCCATCTTGTTACGGTAGATTGATCTGACCGAATCCGCATGACTGTTTAAATTACCCGCGGCGATATAGTCAGACACAGTTCTCGCCATTTGTTGATTCAGACCCATGGCAAATCGCATTTTTCCGAAGAGGGCAACCAGATCAGGTGTGCCGTGGATCCATCCGATTCTGAGCCCTGTGGCCAGGATTTTTGAGAAGGTGCCGACGGTGAGAACGCCATGACCAGCACTCAGTGCTGAGAGTGGCGGAGGAGGCTTTGATTCAAAGTAGAGACTGCCATAAGCATCGTCGTCGAGGATAAGAATCTTNTATTTGGCTGCTATTCGGAGNAATTCAATTCTCCTGTCGGTTGCAAGCGTAGCGCCNGTCGGGTTCTGGAAGGTTGAAATCGTGTATATAAANTTGATTTGCTTGCCGTTTTCCAGAAGGCGTTTNATGAGCGTTTCAAGTTCAGACGTTATCAGTCCNTCCTGATCCATAGGGACTGATTGCACATCNGCTTGNAGGGCTCNGAAATTGCGTAAAGTACCCATGTAAGTTGGTGATTCGCTGATAATGACATCACCTGGCTGCACCAGAGTTCTGCCGATTAAGTCAATTGCACCGGATGAACCATTACATAATTGGAACCAGTCATCAGTGACCTGCATTCCTCGTTCATTGGAATACATCTCAGCCAGTTGTGCCCGTAAACGGCGATAACCCATGCCAAAACCATAGACAAAAGCGGCCTCGCCAGGTCTTGAGAAAATCCTGTTGGCTGATTGACGTAACGCTTCTTTGGGAAGTGATTCAGTGTCGGGAATCCCAATTGATAGAGGAATTGTTTTGAGTTTTGGTTCTACACCGACGGGGGGGTCCCAGTCACCGCGATCTTGCATCAGAGATCGTGTGACATCGTTAACCAGTGTTGCTGTATCAATTTGCGACCAGTGACTCGATAATTTTTGCTGAATTTTCTTAAGTTCTTCCAATGGTAGTTCCTGAATTGTTAGTTTAGCCCAGTCCGGTGAGCAGCAGGCTCTTTCAGAAGCCTACTGCCTGGCCCTCCTTGCGATGGTCGGATCCTGCGCAATAACCATCTTCAAGCTTGTAAATGAGCTGGGCTCCACCAAAGAGATATTCCGGGTTATCGAGGATAATGTCGTGGCCACGTTTCTTAAGACCGTCGATGACCTCTTTGCTGAAGCCCCGTTCAAGACACACCTTTCCATCCTCACGGAGATACCATCTAGGTGCATCGGAGGCTGCTTGCGGATTCTGGTTATAAAGAAAGATCCTGAGCATCATTTGCAGATGACCCTGCGCCTGCATATGACCGCCCATGACACCGAAACTCATTGCGGCGCCTTTCGCTGCATCCTTGTGACGTACAAACCCGGGAATGATGGTATGGTAGGGTCGTTTCCCACCGTCGACCTGATTTGGATGTCCTGCTTCCAGAGTAAATCCAGAGCCTCTGTTCTGCATGCTTATGCCAGTGCCAGGGATAACAATGCCGGAACCGAATCCGTTGTAGTTCGACTGGATCATCGAAACCATCAGACCGGTTTGGTCTGCAGTCGTCAGATAGACCGTATCTTCAGAAGCACCAAGAGTCGTGGGTGAAGCGTTGGCAGTTTCATCAATCGATGCGGCTCGTCTTGTCAGATACTGAGGATCTAAAAGCTGCTTAGGTCGCACGAGCATGTGAGTGATATCTGCAAGATGTCGTTCAATCTCAGCGTAGGCAATTCGCGTGGCTTCAATCTGGTAATGAACAGAATCGAGAGAATCAATGTTGTATTGGTTCAGGTCGAGCCGTTCGACAATTCCCAGTGCGATAAGGGCCATGAGCCCCTGGCCGTTGGGTGGTATTTCGTGCAACTCATAGTCTGCCAACGATTGACTGATGGTGCCTACCCAGGTGCATCGATGCTGGCTGAGATCATCCACGCTGAAGCCACCGTTGTATCTGTCTGAATCTGCAACAATAGCTTCGGCCAGTTCTCCCTCGTAGAAGGACGAACCTCTGGTCTGAGCGATTGAGCGCAAGCTTCTGGCATGGTCGGGCAATCGAATTATTGACCCTATTGATGGTGCTTCACCAGCTGGCAGAAAGGTCTTCTTGAATGATTCAAAGTCCTGGTATCTGGTTTTTGCGAATTGCCAGAAGAAGCCTGTTTTAGGGCCAACCTGAAAACCCTGTTCAGCATAGTGAATGGCAGCCTCGAATAGCTGCTCAAAGGGTAGCCTGCCGAATTGACTTGATAACTCAACCCAGGCACTCACAGCGCCAGGCACTGTGACAGCGCCCCAGCCTAATTGTGGCATGGCTTCAAATTCCCTGAAACGATCTGGCGTCCAGGCTTGCGGTGAACGTCCAGACGCATTGAGCCCATGAAGGTTTTTGCCATCCCACACTATCGCGAACGCATCACTACCCAACCCGTTCATGTTTGGTTCGACTACAGTCAACGTTATCGCGGTAGTAATCGCGGCATCAATCGCGTTGCCGCCGGCTTTCAAGATAGCAAGACCTGCCTCGGCAGCAAGTGGTTGTGAAGTACTGACGATATTGCGTGCAAATAAGGGAGATCTGCTGGACGGATAAGGACAATCCCAGTTTAGGGNCATGACTGCAGTCTCACTTCTCNTTGGTTCATCAGGTTCAACACNAACAACCATAAAGGGTAACGTCAGGTAATACCAGCTGNTGACATATCGGTCTGATCTGTATGGCACTTNCTTAAGGACTTACTTAAGGAACAACTTACAGCTAAGAATTCTATGCTTGATAAAGTCGTGAGTGTAGAGCCAGGGGTTCTCTGGAAGAGAGCTGAGCTGATCAATTGAAAGCGAGCCTGGGCTGTCACCACAGGGTATTAGCGTAAGGTATCACCTTAAATTAGTATTGCGTGGCAGCAAAAGCCATTTCTGGTCAATACTAGGCGTTGACCCATGACTCCTCGCGTCCGGCAAACTCCGATAGACTCTGTTGCTTATAGAGTTTGAAGTAGCGTCCTTGATGGTGCAGTAGCTGATTATGGTTACCTGACTCGACAATNCTGCCCTGTTCAACGACCAGAATGCGATCNGCNTTTCGGATAGTCGAGAGNCGATGTGCTATCACAACGCTAATCCGACCCTGGAGCAACTCCGTCAAACCTTTTTGGATTCGCTGTTCAGTCACCGTGTCGACCGAGGACGTAGCCTCATCCATCACGAGGATCTTCGGATCAGCGAGAATGGCACGAGCGAAAGAAATTAACTGTTTCTCTCCAGCGGATAACTTTGACCCGCCTTCGCCAACCGGGGTTTCATAGCCTGCCTCCATATTGATGATGAATTCATGTGCACCTGATCTTCTGGCGGCATCCATGAGCTCTTTGGCAGTGGCGTCCAGCCGTCCATATCGAATGTTGTCTGCAATGGAGCCGCCGAATATATGCGAGGATTGAAGCACGATACCCAGGTTCGATTGCAGCCAGTGAAGACTGCGGTCTTTGTAATCCACATCGTCAATGAGAATCTGCCCTTCAGTTGGTTCGTAGAATCGACACAGCAGGCTGACCAGAGATGTCTTCCCGCCGCCGGTTGAACCGACGATGGCAACATTCTCACCCCGCTCGATGGCAAGACTGACATCATCCAGCACCCGGGGACCAAGATCGTAAGAGAAGCTGACGTTGCGGAATTCAATACGGGCAATGCTGTCGGGCAGACCATCGAGTGCTATACCGTCAGCATGAGTCTCCTTCATTCGTTCGACTACATCACTTGAGTCAGCGACTGCTGATTTCGCCTCGATCAGGCTGATGATACGTTCAGCTGAAGCTTGTCCCATCTGCATTTCAGCAAACCAGTGTGCTAGTTGTTCTATGGGCTCAAAAAAGTGACGGGTAAACGTCAGAAAAGCGATAAGGGTTCCTGCGGTCACTCCTCCCCAGACTACTTCAAGACCGCCAAAGACAAGTGCCAGACCTGATGCAATTGATCCGAGGATCAGGACCAGAGGCAGGTACAGCGCTGCCTGAATCTTGTTTAGTACCGAAGCCTCATACATGGTGTCAGTTAAATTGCCAAATCTGTTCAGATTCTCGGATTCCTTGACGAACGCCTTGCTGGTTTGCACCCCCATGATGCTCTCATTAAATGAACCGGTAATTCTGGAATTGGTTTTTCGCACCTGCCGAGCACTCCTCAAAATCCTCTTTTGGAATGAAATACTGATCCAGGCGAGCACGGGAACGATGGAAAGTACAATCAGAGCGAGGCTAATGTCCATGTACAGCATCGCCAGGGCAATACCGCACATCATGGTCAGACTCCAGACAAAATCCAGAAGACCCCAGGCAAGGATGTTGGAAAGTCGGTCGCAGTCTGATGTCATTCTGGCCATTAGCCATCCAACTGGTCGATAGTCATAATATGAGAAAGACAGATTCTGCAGATTGAGAAATCCATCTCGCCGAATATCATGGCTTACGTTGTTGCGTATCACNCCGGCAAACCAGATAAAACCTGTAATTGATATCCCTAACAACATAACAAAGGCGAAATATATGCCTCCCCAGAAAAACAGGTCGAATTCCATGCCCTGNTCCGCAATGCCGTCAATGACCGATCTTGTAATGAGAGGGAAGGAAATTTCACAGATTGCTGTGNTGAATGCGCAGATAGCGAGAATACCAACTTCACTACGATAGTGGAGAGTGTAGTTGAGTAACTTACGCCAGAGCTCCAGGTTCATGCCCTGTTCGAGATTATCATTGAATCCGTCGTTATAGTTTTCGTCGTCAAAAAACTCACTCATACTTCAGCCTGGGTTCCTTTGAGGGAGTAGTTGGTATCGGTTTTTGATTCATCGATATCAAATTCGATTTGTTCCTGAATGGCACCTTGAATTTCACATAGATGCCTGTAAATACCGTCCTTGATCGACAGTTCTTGATGAGTCCCCACCTGGGTCACGCTGCCTTCATCCAGGACCACGATTTTGTCGGCATGCATCACGCTAGATAGTCGATGCGCAACAATGATGGTTGTTTTCTCACCCCGTGTATCTTTGAGCGCAGCCAGAATATGGGCTTCCGTATCGGTGTCAACAGCAGAGAGCGCATCGTCCAAAATCAATATAGGCGGGGTCTTCAAGAGGGCTCTGGCCAGTGCCAGTCTTTGTCTCTGGCCGCCTGACAGNGTGACACCTCGTTCACCGACCATCGANTCATAGCCGCGGGGAAAGCGCTCGATGGAATCGTGGATACAGGCGCACTCGGCGGCAAATTTAACTTCTTTAAAAGTTGCTTCCATTCGACCCACCATCAGATTGTCAAGGATGCTGCTTGAGTAAAGGAATGGCTCTTGCAGCACGATACTGATCTGTGATCTGACGTATTTCCGGGCAAACGAGGTAAGTTCCTGATCATCAAGCTGGATTGAGCCGCTCTGGTAGTCGTACAGGCGCATCAGTAATTGCATGATGGTAGATTTACCGGATCCTGGTGAACCCAGCAAAGCCAGAGTCTGTCCTGCGTCGATGCTTAAAGACAGGTCTTGTATTACATTATTGTCGTATTCGTATGCGAAGCTGACCCGATTCAGTGCGACCTTGCCGTGAAGATTTTCACTGGGGTATGTTTCATGGTCAGATTCGACCGGTTCCAGCAGGACTTCCGCCAGCCTGCCGATTGAGACGATCGCCTTACCGGAATCAGTCAATACCCGGCCCATATGACGGATCGGCCAGATGATCATCCCCTCATAAGTGAGGAATGCAAACAGAGTACCCACTGACAGAGCACCATCAAGAACCCAGAGTGCACCGAAGACCAGTAAGACACCAATTTGTCCGAGGCAGATAAGATCGCTTAATCCATAGTAGAGGCCCAGAACTTGAACCAACCGGGTATTCTGGTCACGAAACTCAGCATTCTTTTCACCAAATTTATTTATCTCAAAATTTTGCCGGGCAAACGCCCGGACGACCCGAATACCAGTCAGGTTTTCCTGTAGAACAGTCGTCATTCGAGCTTCTGACTCGTCAACCTCCAGAAACATATTCTTGACCATCTGAAAGAATATCAACGCCGACAGAAACAGGAAGGGCATGGAGGCCAGTGACAGCCAGGCCATGCTTTTATCCAGAGAGAACAAAATAGGCAAGACAACAATCAGCATGAGAAGCGCACGAGCAATCTCGATGACCTGACCGGCAAGGAACACGCGGACTGTTTCCATATCGGATGTGCACCTCTGGACCAGATCACCTGTATCAGCCTTGTCGTGGAATCTGCTTGGCAAATGTTCCAGGTGGGTAAAGATCAGGTCTCTGATGTGCTGAACGATTCCTTCTGAGGCGATTGCAACCAGCCTACCTCTCAGATAGGTAAAGATACCCATTACGAAGGTAAGGCTAACTGTAGTGGCTGCAGCCAATACCAGGTACTCCATCATACTGGGATCATCATTGACTGATATTGCTGACCCAATCTCGTAGAGCCAATCAGGCACTTCGAAATTCTCTGCTTCCAGAATTGCGTCAATGGAAAACTTAGCCACCAGGGGAACGCCGAACATGAATATATATCCAATACCCATGGCGGCAATCGCACCTGCAAAGGTGATTCGATAACCTGCAGTCAGATGCCAAAGTAATCGCGCTTTATTACGATCGTTCACAAATCTTGCTCCTGAACACAAAAAAGAACCCAGCTAGCGGCTAAATTTCTGAGCCGGATGTTCCAAGTTTAGTTGATCATTCCTGACAGCATACTGTTGGTAGACGTGAAGCGAATGGGATTTATTGATATGGGTTCCCGCTCTTTGGTGAGCGGGTGAGAGGTCAGATATTCTTCACTCGCTCAGTAGTTGTCCGCTAGATTTGGCCTGAATTGGTACATCAAGAGTCTCTCGATTGACAGTGAGTCGGAACTGGAGGATATACTTTTTGATTAAAAACTCAAGTCGTGCCGATGGGAAATACAATTCTATGGCTTGAACCGTGAAAAATGTGTATAACTCAGCCTCCATGCATCACGAAATCAAAGGAGACGGAAGTGAAGTTATTTAACTCCGTTGGGCCAAATCCTCATGTCGTTCGAATGTTTACGGCGGAAAGAGGTCTTTCAATAGAGATGATCGATATAGACTTGATGGGTGGAGAGAATCGTCAGGGAGAGCATCTGAAACGAAATCCGTCGGGGCAATCCCCAACCCTCGAGTTGGATGACGGATCCTACCTTGCTGAGATTACGGCGATATGTGAATACCTGGATGACAAGAATGGCAGTTCTGACCTGATAGGCAAAACCCCTGAAGAAAGAGCGGAGACGCGCATGTGGGTGCGTCGAATAGATCTTCAAATACTCGAGCCGCTGGCGAACGGTTTCCGGTTCTCTGATGGTTTGCCCTTGTTCCAGGACAGGGTAAGGTGTATTCCTCAAGCAGCAGATGATCTTAAAACACTGGCACAGGAGAGAATTACCTGGTTAGACGGGTTGATGGATGGGAAGACATTCATCTGTGGCGACCGGTTTACACTTGCAGATATCCTGCTTTTTTGTTTCCTTACTTTCGGTGAACAGGTAGGACAACCTCTCAACACAGACAACAGCAATATCATGGCATGGCTTGAGCGTGTTAAAGAACGCTCCAGTGCGGCCGCATAGCTGCTGCAAGCACCAGGTAATCGCTGACTGAAAAGGTGTGTCCAATTTGCCATTCGAGTACACTAACCGGACAGTAGTAATGGCCAGAGGAGCTCGTGACACAAAATAGCATCCCATTTGGCAGCTTCGCTCGCGAACTGAACGTGCATCTCGATCAGATCAGTTATAACGAGATGATTCCACCGGTTGAGTATGATGCGGAAGGTAAAGAATTACCTCATCAACCCACCAATCTGGACGTGAGTGCTGGTGATATCTATCGTCTCCTGAAACCCTATCTCTCCGTTAGATTCAATGAACAGTTCCAGGCAGTGACACCGCTTGCGGTTTATCTGGTTCTATTCCAACTGTTCATACTACGCCAATCGGTCACTGATTCCTGGATTATCACTGCCGGGCTGGTGGCGGTTATCTTCGGGTTGATGCTCTTCATGGAAGGTTTGAAGGTCGGTCTGATGCCCTTCGGTGAGTCCCTTGGTGTTTCCCTTCCGGCAAAGGCAATACTTGCCGTTGTCATCACAGTTGTGTTTCTGCTCGGAATTGGCGTGACATTTGCCGAACCGGCCATTGGCGCCCTGCAGACGGCTGGTTCCCTGGTGGATGTCAATCTCGCGCCTTACTTATACAGTTTGCTCAATGAATGGGCAGGAACCCTGGTACTGTCAGTCGGGATAGGCGTGGGTCTTGCGGCAGCAATTGGCACTGTGAGGTTTATTTATGGATGGAGCTTGAAGCCACTTATATATATTACTCTGGCACCGGTACTTATCATCTCACTCTTCATGGCTTTCGACCCAGAGCTATCAAAAGTTCTTGGGCTCGCATTTGATTGTGGTGCGGTCACCACGGGACCTGTCACAGTGCCATTGGTATTGTCGTTAGGTATTGGCATAGCGCATGCGGCTGGTAAGGGCAGCGATTCGCTCTCAGGTTTTGGCATTGTGACACTTGCATCCCTGTTTCCGATTGTTGCTGTCATGTTGCTGGCTTTATACGTCTCATATCAAACGACGCCGGAAGAAATTATCCTGGCTGCGCAGGCGCTTGCGGATTCAAGCACGAAAATACCCTGGTATGAATCGACGCCTGGTGTAGAAATTGTTGGCGGTATCCGGGCGATTGTTCCACTGGTTCTGTTTTTGCTCGCTGTGATGTTGGTTGTGCTGAGAGAGAAGATACCCAATCCCAGAATTATCGGATTTGGAATTTTTCTCTGCGTACTTGGCATGATCGTTTTTAACCTCGGCTTGAGTTATGGCTTGTCGAAACTGGGCAGTCAGAGCGGCGGACTTGTGCCAGCCGCTTTTACCGAACTGGAGAGCATTGAGGACTCACCCCTGTACGTGCTGGGACTTGGGCTTTTTATTGCGATGGCCTTTGCATGGTTGTTGGGGTTTGGTGCGACATTGGCTGAACCGGCTCTGAACGCACTTGGGCTCACAGTGGAGAACCTGACTAATGGTTCCTTTAAGAAATCCACACTGATGTACGCAGTCTCGCTGGGAGTTGGAACTGGAATTTCACTTGGGGTTGCAAAAATTATTTTTGATATCCCTATCGCGTACCTATTGGTGCCGGGGTATCTCGTTGCCATATTGCTGACGTCGCTATCGAATGAAGAATTTGTAAATATTGCCTGGGATAGTGCCGGTGTGACAACCGGGCCGGTAACGGTGCCACTGGTCCTAGCAATGGGGCTGGGTTTTGGCAATGCCCTGGGTGCCATTGAAGGATTTGGTATATTNTCGATGGCGTCAATTGGGCCGATTATTGCCGTATTGTCGACCGGGCTTTTTATCCGTTGGAAGTTAACCAGACGCGAAGCAGAAACCGCGCCATCTGATGAACCAATAGGAACCCCAATCTTATGAGTACTCGTGAATTTACCGTTCTTACCGATGTTTCCATGATCACATGCATCGTCCAGCGAGGTAAAGCCGACGGCGTAGTTCAGGCAGCGCAGGATGCAGGAGCGCAGGGTGCTACCATTTGTTATGGTTACGGCAGTGGTGTAAGAGAAAGGCTGGGAGTACTTGGTCTTGCTATTGATGTGGAAAAGGAGATTATCACAACCCTAGTCGCTGATGATCAGGTCGATCGAGTCTTTGAGCGAATGTATTTTGCAGCGGAATTGGACGTGCCTGGCGGCGGAATTATCTACATTACTAAACTGGAGAAGGCTGCCACTTACATACCAAAAGATATTATTGATCGAATTACCGCAGGATAGACCGGATGAAACTTGTTCAGGAAAATGCCAAGCAGATCGTTTGTATTATCCCTAAAGGAAAAGCAGCGGCACTTGAACAGGCACTTATCGAAGACCATGATATTCACGAAACAAATTTTCATCACGCTCGTGGTGTGGGTCGATTTCCGCGTATGTTCGCAAGAGGTATAGGAGAACAGAGAGAGAAGGATA
This sequence comes from Gammaproteobacteria bacterium, assembly GCA_002725285.1. GTDB lineage: Bacteria > Pseudomonadota > Gammaproteobacteria > Pseudomonadales > Azotimanducaceae > JAHRVQ01. Next base: position 68,990 of record PBRC01000010.1, read on the forward strand.
TTTTCGAAGTTACCGTCAGTAGTGACATTGCAGACGAGATATTTGAATATATTTTTTTTAAAGCCGAGATGGACCAACCGCACGGTGGCATTATCTATATGATCGAGGCACCACGGGCATCGATCATGCAGCTGACCGATTTGCCTGAAGAGGTATCACTCTAATATTCTCACGAACACAGGCTGAAGATAACAATGATGGTGATAACGTAAATATTGCGCATCGCTGTAAGACACATTGTTGTAAGAATTGCAGCTAGTAGTGCGACTCCTGCAATAGTGCCATAGTTTACTGAAAAACCTATTCTCGCAATCAAATTGTCTTCGAGTTTAATGCTTAAAAGGTGACTATCAGTATCAGGAAGACAACGGTACAGAGAATCAGTCTCGTTATGTCCATGCCTGATCTCCATATTTGTTTAGTGCATCAGAGATTAGATCGCTTGTTTCGGGAAGTCCCTGCAAGATTTCAAAAGTGTGAATCACTTGGCTATGTTTTATGAAGAATGGTTTGAACCAGACCGGGTTTAGGGATGAACGGTTATAGGAAACGCCTCATATAGGCGCTTTGCAGTCTGATAATCCAGAATACCCCGATGTGAAAAATGGTGAAAAACACCTGGCCTGTCATGAAACCATTAACAAAGTGATCATCAGCTAATGAATATAAGAGGAACATAACGACCAGTATCAATGCCAGGCGCACAGTGATTTTCCACCAGTGGTGAAGAATGCAATACCATAGATCAATGATGCGATAGAGAGAGGCAGGATAACACCGGGGACTCTGGAAGGGTAACGACGTCGCTCGTGGTCTGTGTTGCGTTGCAATGATTTCCGCAAACATTTAAGTTTGCCTTTCTTTACATGAGCTTCTGCTCGTTGATGGATGTAGACATGTTTCAAGGCTTAACATTTGAACAGATCAAGCTCCCTGACGAAGCATCTTCCCTGAGAGAGGAAGTACGTCAGTTTGTTGAATCCGAGCTAGCGGGTGACTACCTGCGAAACTCTGACTTTAATGCTGGAGAATCCCCTGAATTCAGTCAGAAACTTGGCCAGCGAGGCTGGATAGGAATGACCTGGCCTAAGTCTTTCGGAGGGGGAGAGCGATCATTTCTGGAACGCTACGTCGTGACCGAGGAGCTTCTTGCAGCGGGTGCGCCGGTCGGCGCCCACTGGATTGCTGACCGGCAGAGCGGACCGCTGTTCCTCAAGTTTGGCAGTCTCTCGCAAAAGCAGGATTATCTGCCTAGGATCGCATCGGGGGAGTGTTATTTTTCGATTGGCATGAGTGAGCCGGATTCAGGTTCCGACCTGGCGTCGATTCGAACAGGCGCAAACAAGGTTGATGGAGGCTGGTTGTTGAATGGCAGTAAGATCTGGACCAGTGGCGCCCATATAAATCACTATATGATCACTCTGGTCAGGACTGAAACCGTGCCTGGTAACCGACATGCTGGTTTGAGTCAGTTTATCGTCGATCTCAGTGATCCAAATGTGACCATCCGTGGCATCAAGAACCTGTCAGGAGACAGTGATTTCAACCAGGTATTTTTTGATGACGTATTCATATCAGATGCTATGGTCGTTGGTGAACCTGGTAACGGCTGGGAGCAGGTGATGAGTGAGCTTGGATATGAAAGAAGTGGCCCCGAGAGATTCCTGAGTGCCTTTCGTGTCCTGGTTGAATTTGTCAGGGAAATTGAAAACGATCCTGATGAGGCGCAACTGGCACTGGTCGGCAGATTAGTCTCACACCTTGTTACCCTGCGTCGCATGTCAATTTCTGTAGCAGGAATGCTCCAACAGGGGAAGGTTCCGGCAGTTGAAGCCGCTTTAATCAAAGACCTTGGCAATAGTTACGAAAGGATGGTCCCTGAACTGATTCGTCTGGCAGTACCCGCCGGGAGTTCCCCAAGCTTCATCAACACCCTNAATCAATGTGTGTTGCATGCACCTTCGTTCACATTGAGGGGAGGTACGAGGGAGATACTGAGAGGTGTAATAGCAAGAGGTCTGGGCCTGCGCTGAGGAATCGATATGAACCAGGAACAACAACTAATCATTGAAACGACCAGGCGAATGTTATCTGATTTGTGTGGAAAAGAGGTCGTTGATGCCTCCGAACAAGGTATCTGGCCAGGCAACCTCTGGCATAACCTGGAAGATGCCGGGCTCACACTGGCGGGAATTCCCTCAGAGCTCGATGGATCAGGCGGAGTCAAGGCTGATTCACTNCTGGTTATTCGCGAAGCGGCGTCCTTTGCTGCGCCAGTACCNNTGTCAGAGACATTCATTGCAGCAACAATGTTGGCAGAAGTCGGTGAAAAATGCCCGCAGGGGCCCATGACGGTCGCCTCTGCAGATTGGCAGTTTGAGAATGAGAAGGATGGAACGAAAATCTCCGGGCAGGCGGGCAATGTGGTCTTCGGTGAATATTGCCAGCATTTCCTGCTGGTGGGTGAAGATTCCGTATGTCTGTTGCCCCGGCAGGTGATCAGCCTTGAAAGTCATAATAATCTGGCAGGTGAATCTGTTTCCGGGTTTGAACTGAATCAGTCTGTGCCTGGTGTTCGGTCACTTAAATTCAGTGATGTCAGATTTGACGGTCCGAAAGACTTCCTTTTACATCTGGGTGCTGTTTCCAGAGTTCAGATGATGAGTGGGGCCATGACAAGTATCCTGGGATTATCCGTACAGTACGCCCTTGAAAGGGTTCAATTTGGTAAACCTATCGCGGGTTTCCAGGCTATCCAGCAACAACTGGCAATACTTGCCGGTCATGTTGCAGCATGTCAGCGTGCCGCTGATTCACTGCTGGATTCGCCCACTGCATTTGACATTGCCGTCGCCAAAGCAAGGGTAGGCGAGGCCGTGACCGAAGTTGCCGATATTGCCCACCAGGTTCACGGCGCTATCGGTTATACACTCGAACACGCGCTTAATCACAGAACCAGGCGTCTTTGGGTCTGGCGAGACGAATACGGGAATGAGAACTTCTGGCAGAAGCAAGTCGGTACTGAAATATGTACAGGAGGTGCAGCCAGGTTGTGGTCTCGAATTACCGATGCGGCTTGACCGACTCTGGTTGTTAAATGGTGAATTCCACCAAATTATGGTTCAAGAGTATTCTTGCTTAACATTTACATCGCTGAAGAGATCAGAAAAGTAAAGATGCTCGACTTGGATCTTAGAATACCGGCAAGAAACTGCCTCATAGATAATCCGTCCAGAACCCTCCGAATTCAGTCTGATATGGAGTCCCTTGCTACCCTTACGATTTCAGACAGTCTGGCAGTCAATACTGACGATTTCAGTAAAGCGCGGATCGATAAGATAGTGGTCGACGATATTTACGCCAACGTTGGTAAGCAGGCGAATCTTTTGATTGATTCAATAGTCAGCGCACACACCAGGGTTGAACTGGNTGGTTACCTCGACATTTTATAATGCGAATCAATCCCGGGCTTTTCATCGGAACAGAGAACCCTGCCTTTGCTCACCAGTCGTTCCATTGCTGCNAANACAGACTGCGCGGCAGCACCGTGAAGACTTTTGTCGGTATCCACGTACATGACCGGNACCATCTCTGGAATTATCTTTATATTGTCATCAAGGCATTTCAGAATCTGTTGCTCACGTTCCAGTCGATGGTCAATAAATGCCTGAACGAAATCTTTAACGTTTTCAATACAGGTTCCATGAGCTGGCCAGTAAATCTCGTCATCCCTGTNGAGGAGCAGCGAAAGGCTATCCATATACTGGGTCATATCACCATCGGGTGGGCCAATCACCGATGTTGACCAGCCCATAATATGATCTCCNGTAAANAGAGCNTTTTCCTCTTCCAGGGCAAAACACAGATGATTGGACGTGTGTCCGGGTGTGTAGACGCACTCAAGAGTCCAACCATCTCCCTCGATTACATCGCCATGCCTGACTTCGACATCCGGGAAAAAGTCCATGTCACCACCTTCCTCAATAGGNACACCTTCCGCGATTTTACCNGCACCATGGGGCCCAAAGGCATACGTCTTGCANTCCCAATAANTCTTAAGTGGTGCTGCGGCAGGAGAGTGGTCACCATGTGTGTGTGTAATAAAAATGTGAGTCACCTTNTCCCCTTCGAGACATTGTTTGAGGGTGTCGATGTGATCTTGCATTAATGGTCCCGGATCTATTACGGCAACATTACCTTTACCAATGATGTAGGTACAGGTTCCTCTGAAGGTAAATCCGCTTGGATTATTGGCTGTAACTCGTCGAATCAGTGGCGTCAGTTTCTGTGCCTCGCCATAACTCAAATCATATTTGTAGATAAATGGAATTGCCATGAGGAAAGTGCTAGTCGGTTGTTTTGAATCGATAAAGCTTAACGGATCGTTTGTTACGGTGCCAGTTGGTGCCTGTTGCGATGACAGGTGAGTGAAAACGATCTAATATGCCTGGACAAGTGCCTAGTGCACTAACAAACCACATTCGTGAGGGGAACAGTATGTCATTGAAAGGNCGCTTAGCATTGGTTACGGGTGGNAGCCGGGGAGTTGGAAAAGCTATNGCGTTANCNCTGGCAGAGGACGGTGCTGATGTGGCGGTNAATTANGCAAGGGATCAGGATGCGGCAAATGAGACCGTAGCAGAGATTAAGNCTCTGGGACNAAATGCCCNGGCCTATCAGGCATCCGTGCAGAATTTTGATGAAGATCAGGATATGGTTGCGGCCATCAATGCTGATATGGGGCCNATCAGCATTCTTGTCAATAATGCCGGTATAGCGAGNAAAGGTAGATCAGTTNTGGATACCGACCCTGAAGAGCTGACAAAAGTAGTTGCCATCCATGCGTTCGCTGCTCATTACCTTTCTAAACTTGTTTTNCCTTCTATGCGTACNACTGACAGAGGCGACATAATAATGATCTCAAGTGCTGCNACAAAAGGACTTTCGGCCAATGGTGCGCCATATAACATGGGTAAGGCTGCNCTTGAGGCATTGGCNGCAACCCTTTATAAGGAAGAAGTGAAAANCAGTATTCGTGTCAATGTCGTTGCGCCTGGNTTNGTCGAAACTGAAATGGGCAGGCGACTGGTTCGTGCAACACAGGGTGTGGAGGATTTAAGGCAATTGGANGCGCACATGCCATTTGGTCGAGTNTGTCAACCTGACGATATTGCTAATGTGGTGAGATACCTTGTTTCTGATGCCAATTCCTATGTGACAGGTGANCGTCTGTATGTGAATGGCGGTCAGTAGGACTGAAAAANACTAGGAGAAGCAATATGGNTTCTGACCAGGTTTCATTTAAGCGATTGATTGATATCGGNATTGCNCTGTCAGCAGAGAAGGACAGTAATCGCTTGATGGAAAGAATCCTTCTCGAAGCAAAGGATATNGNCAACGCGGATGCTGGGACTCTCTATAACCGTACAAAAGATGATNAACTCAAGTTTGAGATCATGAGAACCGATTCACTCGGTACCGCAGCTGGAGGAACAACTGGTATCGAAATCCCACTGCCACCGGTTGNGATGTACGGACTTGGCAACGAACNGAANTTAAACAATATTGTGAGTTACGCCGCGAATACCGGTGAGACGATTAACGTTGCGGATGCTTATGCGACCGAAGCGTTTGATTTTACTGGCACCAAGCAATTCGATGAGCGTACCGGTTACCATTCCAAGTCTTTTCTTACCGTACCCTTAAAGAACAATACTGATCGCGTCATTGGTGTGCTCCAGCTGATTAATTCCATGGACCCTGAGATTGGTGAAGCGATTCATATCAATGAAGAAGTTATCAATGTTTGTTCTTTTTCAGCTGAAACTCAACCCTTGATTGAGGCTCTGGCTTCCCAGGCGGCAGTATGTCTTGAGAACCAGAACCTGATCGAAGCCCAAAAGAATCTTCTCGATTCCTTTATCGAGTTAATGGCGAGTGCTGTGGATGCCAAGTCACCCTATACCGGAGGCCATTGTCAGCGAGTACCTGAGTTAACCAAGATGCTGACCACTGCGGCTTGTGATTCCGATGAGGAACCCTTCGAGGGTTTCAGCCTGGATGAGGAAGAAATGTATGAGCTGCATATCGGGGCCTGGCTTCACGATTGCGGCAAAGTAACTACGCCAGAATATGTGGTTGACAAGGCAACCAAGCTAGAGACGATTACAGACCGTATTCATGAGATTCGGATGCGGTTCGAGTTGCTCAAGGCAGAGAGACTGATTGACTATCAGGAACAGATTATTGCGGGGGCCAGCAACAAGGAAGAACTTAAAACACAGCTGGATGTTGATTTAAGACAGCTGGAAGATGATTTTAAGTTCATTGCGGACTGTAATGTCGGCGGCGAGTTTATGGCTGACGAGCAGGTCGAACGAGTCAGGCAAATTGCCAAGCGAGAATGGACTCGAACTCTGGATGATCGGATCGGTATTTCACTTGAAGAAGGTAAACGAAAAGCTCGGACTGAAAAAAAAGAACTGCCTTGCAAAGAACCATTAATTGCCGACAGGGAAGATCATGTAATCGAACATGATGCAGTGGTTCATTCTGCAGATCCTGAGAATCCTTATGGATTCAGGGTTGACGTACCTGAGCATAAGTATAATCTCGGTGAAATATACAACTTGTGTATTCCACAAGGCACGCTGACCGAAGAGGAGCGATTTAAGATNAACGACCACATTNTTCAGACCATTGTGATGCTGGANAATTTGCCNTTTCCAACTCATCTTGAACGCGTACCTGAAATNGCNGGTGGACATCACGAAAAGATGGATGGTAACGGNTACCCTAAACGGTTATCNGGTGATGAAATGTCAATTCCNGCAAAAGTCATGGCAATTGCTGACGTGTTNGAAGCACTCACAGCAGCGGATAGACCCTACACCAAGAANCCAAAAACCGTCAGTGAAAGCATNAAGATCATGGGATTNATGGTTAAAGATCAGCATCTTGATGGGGACCTGTTTAAGTTGTTCTTGAGTACCGGTATTTACAATGAATATGCAGACAAGTATCTCCTGCCTGAACAGATCGATGAGGTGGATATCCAACAGTACGTTTAATAGGCTATTGAGCTAGTTCTTCAATATGAACTTGAGCGCTGCTTGCCAGGGCCTCCAGATCATAACCTCCTTCCAACGTTGAAACGATACGCCCCTCTGAGTAGCTGTTGGATAAATCAATAATGAGTTTTGTGATCCAGCGAAAATCATCTTCTGTCCAGTTCAGCTCTCCGAGCGGGTCTTTCTTGTGAGCGTCGAAACCGGCAGAAACAAAGAGCAGGTCAGGTTTAAGCCGCTGAATTGCAGGCAGCCAGTTACTTTCAATCTGATCTCTGAATTGGGTACCATCAGTGCCAGCGCTCAGAGGTGTGCTGATGATATGCTCGTTTGAAAAATCGAGATAGCGATAAGGGTAGAAATTGTTTTGAAAACTTGAGCAAACCAGTACTCTGGGATCGTCCTTAAAGATGTCGACCGTACCATTACAATGATGTACATCGAAATCACAGATAGCGACTCTTTCGATATCAGGGTGACGCAATGCTTCCTGTGCTCCCAGAGCAACGTTGTTGAAAAGACAAAATCCAAATGCCTCAGCAACTTCTGCGTGATGCCCCGGGGGACGAATTGCACAAAAGGCCTTTGTTGCATCTCCGCGTAGAATGGTCTGTGTCGCCCCTACGACTGCGCCAGCCGCCAGTTTGGCTGCGCGAGTGCTTCCCGGGCTCATATAGGTATCTGGATCTATCTGAACGATGGCGTCTGGGTGTTCAGCTCGTTCAATATGGGTGATGTAATCGGACGGGTGAATCAGCTCGAGTTGCTCATGGCTGATCTCAATGGCCTGGATCAGCTTCATATCAGCCACTAATCCGGTCTTTTCCAGCATATCGATCACAGCCTGCAACCTGTCAGGTCTCTCTGGATGTCTGGGTCTTGCATGTTTCAAACAATCTGGATGAGTTATCAGCAATGTCTTCATGTTATTAAAGGATGCTCCTGCGGAGGTAGATGGCCTGGTAGTCTGAAGTAACCTCAAAGCAGTTTATCTCAAAACCAAGCAGGGGATAGAAAGCAGGGGATAGAAATCGTCATATATATATCTCATCCGTGGAAATTTCCAGGCAAGTCCAGGTGAATGCGTCATTGAATGCGTCATTAGATGCGTCATTAGATATATAGCTACGGGTTGCCAATCTTTAGTAACATGAAAACTGAGGAGGTCATTCTCTAATTAATCATTCCTGATGAGTTTTTTCAGGCATTTGGCGATTGATTGCTGACAGCGTGCTGTCGGTTGCAATAAATAAGAATAGGTACGGGCAAAAAGTATGATTTTATACTGTGTAATAGGTGTCCTGATGGGTACGAAATGTGTACTGAAAGTCTCACGGCAATGTGGCTTTTGGGTCTTGGTATTATTGATTCCCTGGCAGGTAAATGCGGCTGACAGATTTTCACCAATGGATGTCTTCCAACTGGAAGTTGCACAGGATCCTCAGATCTCCCCGGCAGGTGATCAGATAGTCTACGTCCGCGGTTTCATGGACATCATGACAGATAGTGCAGGAACGAATCTTTGGCTTGTGAACGCTGACGGTTCTGATCATCAGCCATTGACCTCCGGTAGTGGGAGTAATCGTCAGCCACGCTGGTCTCCTGATGGTACCAGGCTGGCCTACATTGCGACGAAGGAAGGCTCGACTCAGCTGCATGTGCGTTGGATGGCGACGGGCCGCGAGGCTCGAATCACCAATCTAATCAAGCCGCCAAACAATATCGTATGGTCACCAGACGGTACCCAGATTGCATTGACCATACGAGTCTCTGAAGAAAGTAAACCTCTTATCACTATGCCAAAAAAGCCCAAAAACGCTAAATGGGCGGAGCCTGCTAAGGTGATTGACAGGCTGATCTATCGATCAGATGGTCAGGGTTTTCTCGAACCAGCCTTTAGTCACCTGTTCGTTGTGCCCGCCGACGGTGGTACACCCAGGCAACTGACATCAGGTCCATTTGACCACTCAACTCGACCGGTCTGGCTGCAAGACGGGTCGGCGCTCATAATCTCTGCGAATCGTCATGATGATTCAGAACTGGAACCTGCTAACAGTGAATTGTATCTGGTGACGCTGTCCGATGATTCAGTGACGCCATTGACGAGTCGTTCAGGGCCGGATTCTGCGCCCGTGCTGTCACCGAATGGTGAAGAAATCGCATATCTTGGATACGAAGATCAATACAAGGGTTATCAGATTGCTGATTTGACCATTGCAGATAAAGATGGATCGGGCATACGGGTCATTAGTGAGGAATTTGATCACGGAATGTCGAGCCCAATCTGGTCGGGTGATGGGCGCAAAATTTACTTTGCCTACATCGATCACGGAAAAGGGAAAGTTGCAACGATGTCGATGAAGGGGCAGGTCGTAGACCTCATTGACAATATGGGTGGGGTTGGTCTGAGCAGACCTTATACTTCTGGAAGCTATTCTGTATCTGACAACGGTGTGATTGCCTACTCAGGCAGCGACGGCACAATGCCATCAGATGTATGGCTCAGAAGTAAACGAGGTAAGATCAGTCGGTTAACCAAATTAAATGATGATCTTATTGGTAACAGATCAATGGCCAGGGTTGAAGAGGTATCATGGCGCTCCTCTTTTGATCAAAGGGCTATTCAAGGCTGGCTGGTAACACCGCCAGACTTTGAGGAAGGCAAAAAATACCCGTTTATCCTAGAAATTCACGGTGGTCCCTTTGCTGCTTACGGACCACATTTCTCTGCGGAGATTCAACTCTATGCCGCGGCGGGGTATGTGGTTCTTTACTGTAATCCGCGTGGATCAAGCAGCTATGGGGCGGACTTTGGCAATCTGATTGATCAGAACTACCCAGGTGAAGATTACGATGATCTGATTTCAGGTGTTGATTCGATTATTGCTAGAGGATTGGCAGACCCTGAGAAGCTTTTTGTTACCGGTGGGTCTGGTGGTGGTGTGCTTTCCGCCTGGATAATTGGAAAAACTGACCGGTTTAAGGCTGCTGTTGTGGCCAAACCAGTGATCAACTGGATCAGTTTCGCCTTAACTGCTGACATGTACAATTTCTTCTATCGATACTGGCTGCCTGGTTTGCCCTGGGATCACTTTGAAACCTATTGGAAGAGATCGCCATTGTCACTGGTAGGCAATGTCAAGACCCCAACAATGCTGTTAACCGGCGAATCAGATTATCGAACGCCAATCTCAGAAACGGAGCAATACTATCAAGCACTCAAGTTGCAAAATATCGATGCCACCATGGTGCGAATCCCGAATTCTTCTCATGGAATCGCCAGTCGACCCTCTAATCTGATTTCGAAGGTAAAACATGTTCTTGCATGGTTTGATAAATATGGCGGGGAGACGGAGCCTGAGCCCGTTGACTAGATCTGGTGTGTTATACGCGCACAAATGAATCATCGCGAAAGAGTTGTAGCAACAGTTCGTCACCAACCTTGTGATCGGGTGCCTGTTGATCTTGGTGGTATGCGATCGACTGGGATAATGGCAGCTGCCTATGCAGACCTCAAGGATCATCTGGGAATTGAGGGAGGTGAAATTAAAGTATTTGATACCACTCAGCAACTTGCCATTGTCGAAGAGCAGGTTCTTCAGCAATTCGGATGTGATGTGGTTATTCTGGATTCGGGAACACTGTCAGAATGGCGCGACTATCGTCTGTTTGATGGGACGGCGGCGAAAATAAACGCCAACTTCAGGACTGAGTCAGATAATCGAGGGGGTGAATTTGCGCTTGACAGATCGGGGCGACGAATCCTTCACAGACCTGCAGAAAGCTACTATTTTGATAGTATCTATCATCCGATGGCGGACGCAACAACTGTTGTCGATCTTGATAGATATCAGTGGCCTGTATACCGGCAGAGTGCGCTGCGGCGGCTGCAGGATGAGGCAAAAAGGCTGTACAACAATACCGACTACGCGATTCTCGGATCTTTCGGCGGGGCTTTTCTTGAGACTGGTCAGTCCTTGCGAGGATGGGATAATTTCATGATGGACCTGGGTGGGGACATCGGATTCGCCAATGAGTTACTTGAACGAATTCTGGTCAATCATCTCGAAAATCTGGAACTCTATCTTGATGCGGTTGGTGACTACATACAGATTATTCAGATGGGTGGAGATCTTGGCACTCAGGCAGCACCTCAGATTAGTCCAGACATGTATCATCAGGTGATACAACCGAAACAGGCTGCTCTCTGGGGAAGAATTCACCAGCGAACTCCCCATGTCGCGGTCTTTCTTCATTGCTGTGGTTCCATCTATGATCTGATTCCGGGAATTATTGATGCGGGTTGTGACATCTTGAATCCAGTTCAGATTAGTGCCACAGGTATGGACCCGGTACGACTTAAAGCAGAGTTTGGTGAACAGTTGTGTTTTTGGGGAGGAGGTTGTGATACACAACGGATATTACCCTTTGCGACACCTGAGGGAGTGTATGAACACACGAAGAAGAATGTTGAGATCTTCAAACCGGGAGGAGGGTTTGTCTTCAACCAGGTTCACAATATTCAAGTAGGGGTTCCACCCGAAAATATCCTCGCCATGTTTGAGGCGGTTAAGGACAACTGGCAGTACCTGGACCAGGAACCTGTGTCAGCCTGACGAGCATAGTCTCAACATGAACTGTGGCTGATTGATCAGGGTCAATTCCTGAAAACGGATGTTATGATGAAGTACAGTAAACACTGAAGTAGAGGCGGATATGGCGAGAAACACTGAACTATGGGAGGCTATTGTCAGGGGAGACGCGAAAACCACCCCGATGCTTGTCCAGAAAGATCTGGATGCGGATATCACCGCGAGTGGCATCCTTTCGGAATCAATGATCCCCGCGATGCGCCATATTGGTGACCAATTTGCAAAAAATGAGGTTTATGTTCCACAGATGCTGATTGCTGCGCGAGCAATGAACGCGGGTCTTGCTCTGATTGAGCCAATACTTGCGAGAACTGATCACAAGCCACTTGGTGTTGTCTGCATTGGTACGGTAGAAGGAGACCTCCATGATATCGGCAAGAATATCGTGGCGATGATGTTGAAAGGTGCTGGATTTCAAATCATGGACCTTGGCACTGATTGCAGTAAAGATGATTTTCAGCAGGCAGTCGATCAAGGTGCCCAGGTTGTTTGCCTGAGTGCTCTGCTGACCACAACGCTGCCTTACATGCAAAGTATCGTTGATCATTTCAAAGGCAATAATGAGGTCAGGATTGTGATTGGTGGCGCTCCGGTGAGTGAGGCTTATGCTAACGAGATTCAGGCGGATGGATTCGGTACCAACGCGGCAGAGGCAGTGGATGCTGTTTCACAGGTTCTGGGGTTAAGCGTTTAAGCGACGCAATACGCAATGGAGCAGGTGACGCTTTCCAAGGATGATTTGCTGGCATCTGCAAGTGTCAAGGTGCTTCGATTAAGGGAAATCAGAGAGACCCTGGCGCTCGGAGATCATGCCGCCAGAGAAGTCAAGGATTGTCTGGCTGTGGCGGCTGAATCAATCGCCAAACTCAGCAGGCCGGAGGCCTGTTTTATTGAAGTGAAAGCCAGGCAGGTGGAAGGGGGTGTTGTTCTTCACCATGGGATCGAAATCCTGCATGAGAAATTGAGTGAGAAGATGAATGAGCATGGGCTCATTTATATCTATGGACTTTCACTCGGTTACGATTCAGGCCAGATGATGTCTGATCTTGGTGGAGATTATTCTCTCTACCATTTTCAATACTATGTAGGACGGACCATGCTGCAGCTGATGGGTAAGGATTTTATACGGCAGGTAAGAGAGCGATTTCCGGATCGCCAGTGGTTTCGCTTTCCTGTCTTGACCCAGATGGAAGGAGCCCCGCGCATGCCTGCAGAACTGATTTCAAAAATACATTATTGGGATCCCGACCGTCTTGCCAGGCTTTTGCCTCTGTTAAATGAATCAAAGACCCAATTCAAAGTCACAGAAGCCGGATGTATATCACCACTTTTTTCGATTGTTGGTATTATGTTGAGTATGCCTGAGANNCAGAGTGTGAATACGTGAATCTCAGTAGCGGNGAGGTGAGCTAGTATGTCNGNATCTNTTCTGCAGCGAATNAGTNNCGGGGTCCTCATGAGTGATGGTGCNATGGGTACTGAATTACAGGCAGCGGGCCTTAGNTCAGGGGAATGTGGCGATCACTGGAACATAACTCAACCACAGAAGGTAGCTGGGATACACCGGTCTTATTTCGAAGCTGGATCAGATGTCCTCATCACCAACACCTTCGGTGCCTGTTCTCTCATGCTTAAACGCCACGGTCTTGCCGAAGAAGTTGCTGCAATCAATGAAGCTGGCGTCTCTCTGGCCAGAGAGGCGGGTACTGNCGAGACNCTTGTGCTAGGCGACATCGGNCCATTTGGTGGAATCATGGCNCCCCTTGGTGATGTTGCCATACAAGACGTCAGAGACTCCNTCAAAGAACAGGTCGAAGTTCTTGTTGCTTCTGGTGTCGACGGCNTTATTGTCGAAACTCAAACAGCGCTGGAAGAAGCGACAATAGGGGTTGAGGCGGCACTTCAAGCTGGTGCTCCCTGTGTCATCGTATCCTTTTCTTATGATGTAAAACACGATGGTTCAGATGTGGCAACNATGATGGGAATTGNTCCTGAAGAAGCAGCGGCATTCGCCACATCGTCAGGTGCACATATCCTTGGTGTCAATTGTGGCACATCGATAGATGCAGATTGGGCAGCCAGGATCACCANACGGTACAGGAAAAGCTGTGATCTGCCGGTGATGGCNCAACCGAACGCCGGACAGCCNGTTTTGGANGGTGCAAAGGTAGTCTACCNGGAGACGCCACAGGAAATGGCAGNNAGGATTCCNANTCTNTTGNACGCCGGGGTATCCATTGTCGGGGCCTGCTGTGGCAGTACGCCGGATCATATTGAAGCCATACACCGGGCCGTCCGGCNGGCNTAGCAGGATTTGATGTANTCNGATGCCAGTAGAGGTTGAGATTGACAAGAAATCAATGTCTGCTGATGTGGGTCAGTCACTGTTTGAATTGGCAGAGATGATGCAGGTGCAGGTTCCCACCTCATGTATCAAGAACGGGAAATGCAGAGAGTGTCTGGTTGAGATAACCGAGGGTGAACAGTTCCTGACGCCAAGATCAGCACAAGAAGAACACTTAAAGGGCAGATTCAGACTCTCTTGTCGTGCCAGGGTCGTATCAGACAGCGGTCGCATCAGCTGCCACACGCTTCGACGTGAGGCTATGCGGATTGAGCAGCATACCCAGCATTTGCCCACCAGTTTTCACGATATTCCACTGGCGCCAGCAGTCTCGCGTCAGGGTGACAGAATCATGCTGGACGGCAGGGAAATTGCTCGGGGCCGGAAAATATATGGGGTTGCTGCCGATGTTGGAACAACCACAGTGGTTGTTCGACTGATTGATCTTGAGACATCAGATCTGATAGCCGCGGCCGCGTTTGAAAATCCACAGCGATTTGCCGGGACGAATGTCATGTCCCGGATCTTATTTAACAGCCAGCATAAAGGGCGCTTGCAGCAGAGGACCTTGCTGGGTTATCTCGGTCACATCCTGGCAGATTTTGGAGTTGATCCGCTTGATATCTATGAAATGGTTGTGGTGGGCAATACCACCATGCGAGACCTGTTCTTCGGACTCGATGTGAGTTCCATCGGTAAAAAACCATTTCAATCATTGACTGAGATTCAGTACAACCTGGGTCAACGACCTTCCACCGCCGTCGTGAGTGACGGCAGGCGATTAAGGCTTCCAATTAATCCAAAAGCAAGGGTGCTGGGTCTGCCTGTCGTCAGCAGCCATGTAGGATCAGATGCAGCAGCCTGCCTGCTGGCAATTGACATGAGCAGGCAGGAATCTCCGGTACTCCTGATGGATATTGGAACCAATACGGAAATTGTTTGCCGCAATCGTGAAAAACTCCTTGTTGCCTCGTGTCCGGCGGGACCGGCATTTGAAGGGGGGGCCGTAAGTTGTGGCATGCCGGCGATGAAAGGGGCGATAGAAAAGATAAGACTGTCACAACAGGGGAAAGCAGAAGTTCAGGTGATAGAAGAGGCACCTGCAGAGGGTGTATGCGGTTCGGGTCTTATTGATCTGCTGGATCAGTTGTCCAGGCATGAAATGATTAATACGACAGGTCGCTATGTTGATGGCAAGGATCGGTTTTTTGTCGACCGTGACGCTGGTATTTACTTATCAGAGGCTGACATCAGTGAGTTAGCTCAGGCAAAAGGCGCCAACAGCGCCGGTGTGAGGATCATACTGGATCGTGCAGGCTTGACTGCGGGCCAGTTGGACAGACTCTATCTGGCGGGCGGATTTGCCCGTTATCTGGATACTGATTCAGCCAGAGGAATTGGTTTAATTCCAGATGTACCCGATAGCAGAGTCTGTCAGGTGGGAAATGCTGCTCTCGAAGGCGCGGCTATGGCGCTCTGTTCTCTTCCCCACAGGCAACTACTGGATCGACTGATCAGTCAGGCGGAACATATTGAACTGGAAAAGGATGAAGGCTTTTTTGACTACTTCATCGATGGTTGCATGTTCACCCCCGGGCCTAAATATGACGAGTAAGCGAAAAGAGAAATCCGGGATCGGAACGACTTAAGAGCGTCTCGTAAGAGCGTCTCGTAAGAGCGTCTCGTAAGAGCGTCTCGTAAGAGCACCTGGGTAAGTGCCATTCGGGCGAGATTCAGGAATCCGCCGCAATAACGGATTCCTTAAGTTCCGATATTACTTCCAAAGAGGAGATGAATCCTTCATCAGCCGATCCATTTTGAGCATTCTTGCCACAGGTTGATCTCCACGGGTGAGCAGCATGTCACGCCAGAGTATTTCTGTCTGGGGGCTGTCTGATAAACCTGCAATCTGACCACTGGCAGTATACTCGGTTTCGGAAAACACGGGGCCGTTAACATATTCGATTTCGATGGCGCCATAAAGTCCGACAAAAGGAGGTTTTACGTCTTCTGCAAGGACGTGCTCTGCCGGTCCAAAGGCTCTCACGATTTGCGTCATGGGTAGAACACGATCACCAAATTGCTCAGCAGACTGATAACATGCCATGGGTTCAGTGATGACTTTAAGCTGACCATCGACGAACTTATTTGTGACCAGGCTGGGTTGTGGTGAACAAGTATTGCCCAGGTGAAGGTCACTGAGCATGCGTAATTCAGAAATTGGACGAATCGACGCAAGCCTCTGCCTTAACTCCGATTGATCATCGTGTCCACCGCAGGAGGCAGTGCCTGATACGATAACAGTGCCATCTTCTTTTTCCATCCAGACGCTGGCTCTGTCGATTTCGCCAATTTTCTCAGCTGATGAAATGAAACATCTCACTGGTTCCAGATCGACGGTCGCGCTTTTGAAATAAAGTGACAGAGTCCCTGAACGCCACCAGTCATCACCGAATAGTTCGACGAGTAACGGCGGAAACTGCTCCATATGGATAGACCCGGCAACCGTACCTCCCCTGAATCCCAGGTCAGTGGCAGTCGCGTCGTCGTGGATGCCGCCTTTCTGGTTTGCGGCAGTGTTTACTGGCTTTCGCCATTCGCCAATAAGCTCGGTCTGCATGATCACTTTCCCCTTGTGGCCTGAAGAATTCTGAGTTTCTGCTTCTCATTGTAAGATTCTTCAACCCGGTGATGCCAGCTAAATCAGTTTGTTTGATTTCCGTCATTGTCGTGAGGTGATCTGTGCAGAAGTCCCGAAGAAAGGCTGAATGTATGCTAGATGCGGGAACTAGCAGGAACTGAGCGGCTAATAGTCCTATACTCTCAGACTTTTCTCACGGTAAAAGTCTGTTCCTGCTGATATGAATCGTTCAGAAGACCAATCATTGGATAAACTATGAGCCAAACCATGAGTCACCGCGAAAGAATGCTGGCTGCAATCCGTGGTGAACCCACAGATCAGATCCCCTGGGCGCCAAGAATGGACCTGTGGCAAATTGCTCATAGAATCAGGGGGACACTGCCGGATAGATTTGTTGACAAAGACGTCGTGGCAATCGCGAAAGAACTGGGTGTAGCCTGCCATTCGATGGGGGGTGATTATACTCAAAGAGGAGGGGGTGATAATCGATTGCGGGGATTTGGTCTGACTAACCACAGAGATTATGCCTTTCAGGTTTCTCTTCCTGATTTCCACATTGAAACAGGTGGGGACGGAGAGAATTCTCAGACACTGGTCAGAACCCCGGCGGGTGATGTCACAACCCATCTGTACCAGACCGCTCAGATGGCCAGTGATGGTATCTCTCTGCCTTTCTTCAAATCACATGCGATCGAATCAGTCGATGACTTTGAAGCTGTTGCCCAAGTATTTGAGAATCTGCAGGTAGTACCGGCTCCTGATGCTTATCAGTCTTATCACCAACGAATGGGTGACCAGGGTGTTGCTGTCGCAATGGGACTGGTGGCTGCATCGCCGATTCATCTGATGCTTCATGAACTTATCGCCATGGATAAGTTTTTCTATCTCTGGGAGGATGAACGAGAAGCCATGCGGGAACTCGCTGAAAGGATGACGCCGTTTTTCATGATGATGCTGGATGTACTGGCGGAGTCGGATGCTGAGGTCATATTCTGGGGTGCCAACTATGATCAGGATTTGACCTGGCCACCGTTTTTTGCGGAGGAAATAGCCCCCTGGTTGAAGATGGTCAGCGATCGACTCCACGATGCCGGGAAACTGCTTCTTACCCATACTGATGGTGAGAACAAGAATCTGCTGCCTTTTTACCCACAGACAGGGATTGACGTAGCTGATTCGGTTTGTCCCGCACCAATGACCCAATGTACTCTCAAAGAGCTCCGCGAAGGGATGGGTGGCAATATCACTGTCTGGGGTGGAATCCCCTCAATTTCACTGTTGGCATCATCAATGTCTGATGAGGAATTCAGCAAATATCTTGACAACTTGTTTGAATTGATTGGGCCGGGCGAGAAGCTGATTCTTGGTGTTTCCGATAATGTGCCACCCGATGCGGTGATGAGTCGGCTCGATGAGGTTAAAAAGAGAGTAGCAGATTTCGGCCCGGTTCATCCGGTATCCCAGCGCCTTTAGTTCTTGAGTCCAGTGATGACGAATTTCATCGAAGACCTTCACATAACCCGCATTCACCCACTGCTGTCACCGGCTGTGCTGGCTGAAGAGATTCCGGCAACCACAGAGGATCTCAAGCTGGTCGCGTCAACCAGGAAACAGCTGGAGTCCATCCTTGATTCGCAGGACTCGCGCCTCCTGGTTATTGCGGGCCCCTGTTCTATCCATGATCCAGAGGCAGCCCTTGACTATGCGACGCAAATCAAAGCAAAGACACGGGGAATGGAAGATCGGCTCATTCTGATCATGCGAGTCTACTTTGAGAAGCCGAGGACCGTAGTGGGTTGGAAAGGGTTGATCAGTGACCCGGATCTCGATGGGAGTTTTGACATAAACAAAGGCCTTCGTTCAGCACGAAGATTGCTGCGCGATGTCTCGGAACTCGGTATTCCTGCCGGGACAGAATTTCTGGATACGACGTTTGGTCAATACTATGCAGACCTTGTCAGCTGGGCGGCTATTGGTGCCAGGACATCAGAAAGTCAGATCCACAGAGAGTTAGCGTCCGGGTTATCGATGCCTGTAGGAATAAAAAATCGAACCGATGGTGACGTACAAGTTGCCGTGGATGCTATTCGCGCTGCTANATATAANCACCTGTTNCCTTCGCTGACNAAAGAAGGTGTGCCAGCTATTTTTGAAACCAAGGGAAACAGATACTGTCACCTGNTCCTNAGGGGAGGCGACAGGACNGGTCCAAACTATGATGAGNAAGCNGTATTGGACGCGGTTAGACTGCTTGCCAGNTATGAAATGCCTACTAACGTAATTGTCGACTGCAGCCACGGCAACAGCAAAAAGGATCCTCNTAACCAGAAGGAGGTGGTAAGAAGCGTGGCTGCATCAATCAAAAATGGTGTTTCTGAAATAAAAGGTGTNATGCTGGAGAGTAATCTNGTGGGTGGTCGGCAGGAATATGCCAGTGGTGAACTGCGNTACGGCCAGAGTATTACCGATGGCTGCCTGTCACTCGAAGAGACAATGCCGCTCTTNGAACAGCTTTATGATGTTGCTGCTGGTATCTGANGTTNAGGTATTAAGGGATCAGCNAGTCAGTAANAAACGATGGACCATCGACTGGCNGACAGTCGCATATCTGAGGCACTACCCATTCCNGAACNAATTTTNANAGGTCACCAGTTTGTGCACTGAGTTNAAGTCTGCTTCCAACTCAGTGCNTTACCTAAAGATATCNCCCCGGNAATTGTTACNATGAGCGTGCNACATCGGTAANTATCCTGGNTCAGGCAATCAGTTTCATTTTGGACTGAATGATCTCTTCNGCATCTGCTGAAATACGAGTGATTAATTCCTCAACGGTTGGAATATCATTGATCAGACCGGCNACCATGCCGACTGTCCAGATACCTCCTTCCANGTCCCCATTGGCCATCGCATTACGCCCGCGGGTTCCCGCCACCAGTTCCTGAATATCTGAGAATTCAGCACCAGCTTGTTCTTTGGCAGCAACCTCCTCTGCAATTGAATTCTTATACACTCGTGATGTATTACGGAATGATCGGTTAATNAGAGTTGTGTCCAGCTCAGACGCCTCCACCAGCTTGTCCTTGATATTCTGATGCAGGGGTGCTTCTTTTGTCGCCATGAAGCGAGATCCCATATTGATAGCGTCTGCTCCCAGCATGAGAGCTGCAGCTAATCCCCTGCCATCACCGAAACCACCGGAAGCGAGCATGGGAATTGAAAGCTGGTTAGCCGCCGCCGGGATNAAAATCAGTCCGGGGATGTCATCTTCNCCAGGATGACCNGCGCACTCGAAACCATCAATNCTGATNGCGTCCACGCCAACTTTTTCAGCCTTGAGTGCGTGACGCACCGATGTGCANTTGTGAATTACTTTGATNCCACCGGATTTGAACGTCGGCATATAAGGTTCCGGGCTGCGNCCCGCTGTCTCTACCNCCTGGACGCCCGACGCCACAATAGCATCTGCGTATTCATCGTACGGCACCGGATTGATCGTAGGCAGAATAGTCAGATTAACGCCGAAGGGCTGGTCTGTCATNCCCCTGGTGCGTTCCACCTCCTTGACCAGTTCCTCAGGGCTGGATTGAGTTAATGCGGTAAGAAAACCCAGTGCGCCTGCGTCGGCGACCGGTGCCACCAGTTCCGCTATACCGATGCCCATCATGCCACCNCAGACTACGGGGTACTTAAATCCAAATTCTTCAGTGAAGCGTGTCTTTAACATCTGTTTGTTCCTTGAGGGTTGGGTTCAGAGAATCTTTAAACCTAATCTAATTCACTTGTGAAAAGCAAGTTGATTACCGCCATTCGCGCCAGTGATTGCATCTTTCCTGGTCGCTGCTTCTGGCTGAAGGTTCTGACGGCTTTATTGATCAATACCTGCATAGGCGAGCTTGCAAAGACGGGAAGCAGGTGAGTGTGGCAAAATCTTCTTTTTTATCTGTCTGTGAGGAAGATCTAGTGCGCTGGTTGTTGTTGTCTTTACTGTTCTCAGCGTGTTGTTGTTACGGTGCCGGGGTTGATTTCAAAAACCAGTCAATTACTATCGCATTGCTGCAGGAACCTCCGAATCTCGATACGACCCGAACCACCGATCTGGTCAGCTTCTTCGTGCTGGGGCATGTTAATGAAGGTCTGGTTCGATATGACAGGCGAGGTCGGCTAAGCCCCGGAGTTGCTGAATCATGGGATGTGACAGATGAGAAGATCACCTTTTACCTGAGAGAAAATGCCCGATGGAGTGACGGATCACCTGTGACTGCTGCGGATTTTGTATTTTCCTGGCAGCTGATCAACGATCCGAAAACGGCGGCTCCCTATGCTTCGATCATGTATCCCATTAAGAATGCNGAGAAGGTGCAAAAGGGTGAGTTNCCGCTTCAGTCTCTGGGGGTTAGAGCCGTTGATCCTGCAACCCTTGAAGTCGAGTTGGAAAATCCCTGCGGTTACTGTGTAGCTGTCATGGTGCATGCGGCTTTCTATCCGGTGAAGCAATCGTTTTATGAGTCTCAGGGCGAACGGTATGGTGCTGAGGTTGAAAATCTGCTGTTCAATGGTCCGTTTAAACTCACCTCGTGGATTCACGGATCGAAACTGATCATGGTCAAGAATGATAATTATTGGAACCAGAGTATCGTAAACCTGAATCAGATATCCATTGGCTACATCACTTCTGATAACAGAACCCGTCTGAACCTGTTCAGAGATGGCAGCATCGCCCTGGCAAGGTTAGGTGCGGAAACTGTGCTTGATGCCGTCGAGCAAGGAATTCGGCTGAGAACATTTGTGACCGGAGGGATGGCCTATATCAGATTTAACACTATGAATGATCGGTTTACCGCCAACAAGAAGATAAGGCAGGCTATCCAGCTGGTGTTTGATTCAGATGAATTCGTTAACAAGATTATTGCAATACCAGGTTACAAATCGAGCTATTCTTTTTTCCCAAGCTGGTTACNGGGGGTCGATGATCGATTTATAAAGGAATATCCAGTTGAGAAACCCAGGTCAGACATTAAGAAAGCAAGGCAGCTTATATCTGAAGCTAAAGCGGAATCTGGACTTGAAGAAATACCGGATTTGACATTGCTGACAGTAACGTCGCCNACCGGTGCAAAAATAGCAGAATATTTTCAAGGCCAGCTGAAGCAAACGCTGGGGTTGGAAATCAAAGTCGATCAGCAGACTTTTAAGCAGTATCTGGAAAAATCTGCCAGGGGGGATTTTGATCTTTGTGTGTCCAGCTGGTATCCGGATTTTGATGACATAGTAACCTACGCCGATCTGCTGGGGTCGCATAATGCGAACAATCGAGGCAGATATGTTAATCCAATCTATGATGAGTGGCTTGCCAGACTTCAAGGTTCNTCAGACCNGCAAGTCAGGATGCAGGCTGCTGCGGAACTTCAACGTATCATCGTCGAAGATGTGCCGGTGCTGCCAATGGCAGAAACAGGTTCTGCATATGTTCAGCATCCAAGGCTGAAAGGNGTNATCCGGCGGGCGTTGGGGGCAGATCCCGATTATACCTACGCCCGGGTCGTNGAGTAGCTATTCTGCCCGCAACTGGNCGATGNATTTCNCCGATTCNCGAATTGCCGTTTGCATCGCCTTGAGCTGAATGGGCTTGCCGCACAGGAACTCCGCCATTATCTACGTTTAACTTACTGATTTGAGTTAGGAGCGAATGCACCGTGATACCGGACGAGATTGTGACGCGGTCGGGGTACCAGCGCTGCAAGCTTGCTAAGAAAATCCAGGGGCGAAAACAAAGCATGTGTAGTGCCGTTACGAAATGGGCTAGAATCTGGGCATGCCGTCGCTCGACGAAATCTTCCAACTCCTCCGCAACTTGTCGCCGGTTGCCCTGCGGGCATTGCGCACCGGGCAGCTCTTCCGCCCCGCGTGTCGGCTCATGCCGGCGGACCCGGACCTGGTGTGCGACTTCGACGTGAAGGTGCCGGTCTCCGATGGATTCGAACTCACGGCCAGCGTATTTCGTTCGAAGGCGAGGGCGGCGCGGGGCGAGGCAATGCCGGTGGTCATGTGCGCGCACCCGTACGACAACCGCCTGGTTCCCTATCTCGGGAAGACCCCGTTGGGAGGTCCGCCCCAGCAGTACCGGATGATCCCCCAGGAGGGAAAGCCCGAATTCTCAGTGGCGACGAGCTGGGAGGCTCCCGACCCGAACTTCTGGCTTTCCAAGGGCTACGCTGTGGTCAATCTCAACCTGCCCGGCTACGCCAGCAGCGGGGGACCACCGTCGGTTTTCTCGGAACAACAGGGCAAGGCCTTCTACGACGCCATCGAGTGGGTCGGCGCGCAACCCTGGTGCACGGGGGCCATCGGTCTCAACGGCGTGAGCTTTCTCGCGATAAGCCAGTACCACGTGGCGGCATGTCGCGCCTACGGTCAGGCCCCTCCCTCACTCAAGGCCATCTCGCCCTGGGAGGGCGTGGCCGACATCACCCGGGACCTGTTCGCTCCGGGTGGCGTGCGCGAAACGGGTTTTCCGATCTTCTGGTGGTTCACCGAGGTGAAACCCGTGCTGGCGGGCGACGTCGAAGATTTCGTCGCTGCCGAGGGGGGGACGCCGTTGGAATGGCACGATCAGCACCCCGTCTACGACGACTGGGCCGAGGCCAAACAACCCGACCTCGAGGCGATCGAACTTCCCACGTTGCTCTGCGCCACGTTCTCTGACCAGGGGGTGCACAACCCGGGAGCGTTCAAGGCGTTCATGCGAATCGGCTCCAATCAGAAATGGCTCTACACCCACCGCCGGCTCAAGTGGGACGCCTACTATTCGAGAGAGGTCCAGGAGCTCACCTGCGATTTTTTCGACTGCTTCGTGAAGGGCGAGCGCGAAAACGGCTTTGCCTCTCGACCGCCGGTACGTCTCGAGGTGCGAGCTTCCCGCGACGAGATCGTCGAAGTACGTGAAGAGGAGGCCTGGCCACTTCCGACGACCCGTTACGACCGCTTCTACCTCGATCTGAATTCGGCAGCTCTCGTGGCTTCGCCGCCTACTGCTTCCAGCGAAGCGAGTTACGACGCGAGGCGGGGGCACCTGGTGTTTCGCCACGCCTTTGAATCCGATACCGAGGTCACCGGGCATATGGTCCTGCGCCTGTTCGTGGAAGCGCGCGCAGGTAAATCTCCGGAACCGGCACCCGATGACCTGGTGCTGTGCGCGGTCCTGGACAAGTGCGATACGAATGGTCGACGCGTGCGCTTCTACGGCAGCGTGGGCAACAAGAATGACGGTGTGTCCCGCGGCTTTGCACGGGTGGCTGCGCGCGATATCGACGAGGTCCGGTCGACTCCGTGGCTGCCATTTTTGCCGCTCCGGCAGGAGCAGAGGCTCGCTCCAGGGGAGGTGGCGGAAGTCGCTATGGAGATCTGCCCGAGCAGCACGCTCTTTCGCTCCGGAGAATCTCTGGAACTCACTATTGGGGGACACGAGATCCGACCCTCGCCGCCGTTTCGAAAGGACGTATCGGACAANCGGGGTATCCACGTCATTCACACGAGCGCTGAGCATCCTTCGCACCTGCTGGTTCCCGTGATCCCGGCACAAGGGGCTTCGGGCTAGCGCTTCTTGTCCGATTCCCCGCCCGCTTGCCCGGTCGCGCTCAGCGCTTCCCGGGCACGCGTGCGGCCGTCGACTGAATTCTGTGATTTTTATGCCCTGCGAAGGTGCGCGGGTGAGCGTGTGAAGGGGGTAGGTCCACGCAAAACGCCCGCCTCGCGATGCGAAGACGGGCGGTCAGCTGTTATCACCGAAGCTCAACCTCGAAGCTGCAGAGCGGCAGGTCTCCCTGATGGCATCGTTGGACTGTAACGAACCAACCCCATCAAGGAGCTGGCCCTGGACTATTGTGGAATGGGGGAGAATAGGCAGTATAACCCGCATTTCCTGAAGAACGGTCAACGACGGTAATTGCTGATTTCTTTTCAAATTAAAGACGCCCTGACTAGGGTGATTTTAATACGGACAATGACGTACATGATGCTGATCAACAGGTTTACAGGCGGCTGGGTTGATCACTTAGGGGATTTACAGGTCGGGCAAGGGTGATTTGGCTTGCATGGCGGAGCTTGTTTTAGGATTGGATAATTGTTGCCGGTTGATTTGGTGGTGGCTGTGCCTCGATATGATCTGGGATCTTCTGAATGATGTCTGGTTCAGTAACATCGGCAATATCACTGCAAGGGATAGCTGTTAAATCTAAATAGACTCCGGCCACAAACTCTAGAAAACCCCAAATGGCGCTAAAAAAGAAGGAAAGAAAAATGAAATTGTCTGTTTGGTCGGGAATTGATGTCAGAGGTAATTCAGGATACATCTCAGTATGCCAACAATCGGGCTGAACAATCGCATGAATCGACGAGGCTGAGAGAACGAGGGATGCGGCGTTTCAAATCAACCGGCCAGGCTCAGCAATTTCTGGTTCCTCCTGCAGCAGTTCATAATCTTTTCAATCTGGATCGACATCCCGTTTCTGCCAGCCACTATAGGAATCTCAGGAGTAGTGCGTTCGGTGAATGGAGTAGTGCGGTTGCTTGAGAGCTGGCAGCGGCATTCTGCGATCTGGCTGAGTTAACTTGCCAGAACCTTCTGATATCCTTCTAAAATTAGTGCAAAAGAGACTTTAGATGGCAAAACTTAAAGCGAGTGTTCTATCCGATATCGAGATTTCTGAGATTCATAAAACCAGTCTTCACATATTGGAAAA
>PBRC01000011.1 GCA_002725285.1 Gammaproteobacteria bacterium
ATAGATTTTTCGTTTACCTCAAGCGTATCTTCAAGATCTGATCTTTGGTTCTGCGTATTTTTCATCAGCTCTCGAAATTTGGCGATTTCTGCTCCGAGACTCTCCAGTTCCTGTTTTAACTTTTCCGGGTCGGATGACGACACTTCTGCAAAGACAGGTGTCGTCACTGCCAGTAAGAAAGTCAGAAGAAAACTGATTGTTCGTCTTCGAATTTCCTGTACCACTTTAGTCTCTCCCATTCTGCTGTTGGGTTATTTCTCTTAAACGATCAGGGATCTTCCTGTCATCTCATCTGGTTGCTCCAGTTCCATTATCTTGAGCAATGTTGGTGATATATCGCATAAGCACCCACCTGATTGTTGGAAACCTATCGCTTTATCACCGACATAGATGAGTGGCAGCAACTCCGATGTGTGGGCAGTGTGTGGTTGTCCGGTTTCATGATCACGCAACTTCTCCACGTTACCATGATCGGCGGTAATCAGGCAGTGGCCGTTTGCTTCGTGCACTGCGTTGACGATGCGATCTAGACATTGGTCAACGCATTCAACAGCCTTGATCGAAGCATCAAGGCTGCCTGTGTGTCCCACCATATCTCCATTTGCATAATTGCAGATAATCAAATCATAGTCTCGTGAAAGAATTCCACCAACAAGTTCGTCGGTGACTTCCGGCGCACTCATGGCTGGCTTGAGGTCATACGTAGTGACCCCAGGCGACGGTACCAGCTTTCTTGTTTCACCCTCGAAAGGCTTTTCGCGCCCACCCGAAAAGAAGAAAGTGACGTGAGCATATTTTTCGGTTTCGGCGAGTCTCAGCTGGGTCTTGCCCAGTGAAGAAACATACTCGCCCATACTGTTGCGCAATGAAACCTTTTTGAAAGCACAGTCTGTATTGATGTCAGCCGCGTATTCAGTCAACATCACAAAGTTTGACAGTCTGGGTCGAAACGAGCGTTTGAAATGATCAAAATGGTCATCAACAAATGCGCGCGTTATCTCCCTGGCCCGGTCAGCCCGAAAGTTCATGAACAGAACCGCGTCACCATCTTTAATGGTTACGACCGAATTGTTGATCATGATTGCTGTTGCCTGCACAAATTCATCAGACTCATCTCGGTCGTAGGCTGCTTTAAGTGCAGTTACAGGGCAGTCATAGCGGAATTCGGCTTCTGCTGATGCGAGGAGGTTGTAGGCCGATTCAATTCGTTCCCATCGGTTGTCTCTGTCCATTGCATAGTATCGGCCAATGATTGAAGCAATCCCGCCGGTGGACTTAAATTCCTGTGAGAGTGACTCGAGATGAGACTGCATGTCTGCAAGGGAGGTTGAAGCCGAGCGTGGTAGCACATCTCGACCGTCCAGGAATGCATGAACATAGACCTGTCTGACGCCAGTTTCGAAAGCCAGTTTAACTGCAGCCCTGATGTGATCCTCGTGACTGTGAACACCACCAGGAGACAGTAATCCGAAGATATGGAGTGCTTTGTTCGATGTCGTCAGGGTTGTAAGGGTTTTATTGAAAATGTTGTTTTCAGAGAAACTTCCGTCAGCGATGGCCTTTGTGATTCGAGTGAAGTCCTGGTTTACCACCCGGCCTGCACCCAGATTCATGTGACCTACTTCCGAATTTCCCATCTGACCTGGCGGCAAACCCACATCGAGTCCTGACCCGGAAATCAGGCAGTGTGGCTGATTGCGCCACAGATTGTCCCAGACAGGGCTGTTTGCCAGAGAGATTGCGTTGGTGTCCGTTTCGTCTCGATATCCCCAACCGTCTAATACAATCAGGACGTACGGAGTTTTACCAGTCATTTTGTCTGCTGCCTGGGATTTAAAAACTGAATTCTAACGGTATCGCCGCGACGAGAGAATGGGCGGGCGGGAACATTTTTGGTGTATACTGCGCGACTTCAAATTTTTAGGTCCAACAAAAGCAATATGTTCACACAGATTTTCGAGTTTATCGGTAATCATCCGTACCTGGTCGGTGTTCTTGTCCTGCTGATAGTGGCATTTGTGATTAACGAGGGTAAGCAGGGTGGAGCGTCGATCAGCACCAGTAATCTGGTCAGCCTGGTGAATCGCGAAGGGGCCATTGTTCTGGATATANGGGACAAAAAGGAGTTCGGTCAGGGCCATATCGCCGAGGCATTGAATATTCCCATGGGTAGTTTCGATCAGCGTGCCAATGAACTTGAATCAAAAAAAGATAAACCTGTTGTTGTGGTTTGCAAGATGGGGCAGCAGTCCAGTACGGTTGGTCGGAAACTGAAGGCTCTTGGATTTGAAAATGTCAGGAGACTCTCTGGTGGCATGTCCGAATGGACTGCGTCTAATCTGCCTGTTGTGAAAAGCTAGAAATGAGCGTTGAAACCAGGAAAGTGGTGATGTATACGACACGTTCGTGTCCCTTTTGTTTGCGAGCCAAGGCGCTGTTGCATCAAAAAGGTGTGATATACGACGAGATAAAGGTGGACTTCAGCCGGGAACAGAGGCAGGAGATGGCCCAAAGAGCCAGAGGCTACAGCGTACCTCAGATCTGGATTGGTGATAATCATATTGGTGGTTGTGATGAGTTATTTGTTCTNGAAAGAGAGGGAAAACTCGACAACCTGTTAACCTTTTAATTGGAGTAATAGATGAGCGAACAAGACGATAATCCTGAGGTTGGCGCAACGGAAGAAAATCAGGCGCAGTTTTCACTGCAACGAATTTATGTGAAAGATGCATCTTTTGAGTCTCCCAAAGCACCAGATTGCTTTCGTGGTAATTGGCAACCAAAAATCAATCTTGANTTGAACTCTCGTCATGCGATTATGGANAATGACCTGTATGAGGTTNTCCTGAATGTCACTGTGACGTCTCGTAANGATGAAGACGAAGTCGTTTATTTGNCNGAGGTTCAACAGGCAGGAATTTTTCTGATCAAAGGATTGGACGATGCAGCGCTCGCCCGGACACTGGGTAGTTTTTGCTCCNGTGTGCTTTTCCCGTATGCCCGTGAAGCGATCGATACCCTGGTAACGAAAGGAAGTTTTCCAGCGTTGATGCTGGCACCGGTTAACTTTGATGCTATCTACGAAGAAAGCCTTAAGCAGCAGCAGGCTAAGGCCACGATTCAGTAACGGAATTCAAACCGAGGTCTTAAACCCGTGCTGATGCCAAGCCTCGTACACAATCACTGAGACTGCATTGGCAAGATTCAGGCTGCGGCTGTCCGGTAACATGGGAATCCTGATTTTCTGACGCGATGGTAGTGCATCCAGGATTTCATCCGGTAAACCCCTGGTTTCAGGTCCAAAGAGGACCAGATCGTTAGGTTTATAGCTGATGTCGGTATAGGCTGTCTCGCCTTTGGTTGTTATGGCGTAGATCGTGCCAATATTGAGGCTTATCAGAGCTTCATAATTCCGATGGACCTGTATCTCTGCCCACTCATGGTAATCAAGACCGGCGCGTCGCAGACGTTTATCGTCGATTCGGAATCCCAGAGGTTCCACCAGATGCAGTCTTGCACCGGTATTAGCACAGAGACGAATAATATTTCCTGTATTAGGGGGTATTTCTGGTTCATACAAAGCGACGTTCAGCACTTTCTCTCCTTGGTTATCCAGGGAACGCCCTTAACCCGTTGCTTGAGCTGCGTTGGTCTACACTTCTAATTGAACTGTCGATAAATGACGGAGTTTATCACTAACTCAACCGGACGATATTTCGCCGTTAATACGCTAGAGATTGTTTTGTGCTCAGGATTAAATAGTTTTGGGATTGTCGAAGTTGTTCATGAAGAAACCGAAACTAGGGCTGTTGGGGGTCGAGGAAAAAAAGTTTATGCCGTGATCAGCATGAAAGACTAGTTACGCGATATTGTATCGACACTGAAGGAACCAGGCCTAGATCTAAAATCTGCCGGGATCAGTGAGTGGACAGTGAGAAACATCATCAATCTGTTATATGAAGATTCAGGTGGTGTTGCTCTTCTTCGAACGCGGAATTCCAACGGGACAATTAACCTGAGTGATGAAGGCAATCTCTGTTTAACCCACCATATTTAATCCGGGATATCAATGTTAGAGAACGATGACGATACCATGCGGCATAATTATAGATGGGTGCAAGTCTGTTGCCATGCCACTCATCGGAATTACAGATCAAGATCATTGATTTTGCGTGTCAGCGTATTTCTACCCCAGCCCAATAGAATGGCGGCATCGTTTTTCCTGCCTCCTGTTTGCTTGAGTGCTGTATCGATCATTATGCGTTCAAACCTTGGCAAAGCGGTTTTCAACAGTCCGGTCTCTCCGGGTTTTTGCTGCGACAGTTTTCGGCTTGCCCAGGTACGCAGAGATTTCTCCCAGTTCTCGCTGCGGTGGCCCTGCTCTTTCTCCTGTAACAGTTCAGGGGGCAGGTCATCGACGACAATATCATTTCCGGTCGCCATGACAGTAATCCAACGGCAGAAGTTCTCGAGTTGCCTGACGTTGCCGGGCCAGGGCAGATTGCTGATGAAATTCATCGCCTGACGCGTCAGTGTTTTTGATTCTTCATTGAGCTCCTCCGCTGCTTTTGCCAGAAAGTATTTGGCGAGCAGTGGAATATCTTCCTGACGTTCTCTTAGTGTGGGAATGTGGATGCGTATAACATTCAGCCTGTGATACAGATCTTCTCTGAACCTGTTCTGAGAAACCAGATCTTCGAGATTTTGATGTGTGGCAGCAATGATTCTTACGTCTGCCCTATGGGCTTCATGTCCACCGACACGATAGTATTCACCGTCAGACAGGACACGAAGCAAGCGTGTTTGAGTCTCTGCTGGCATGTCACCGATCTCATCAAGAAAGAGTGTACCGCTATTTGCCTGTTCAAATCGCCCCTTTCTGGTTTGGGTAGCTCCGGTAAAAGCGCCTTTTTCGTGGCCAAACAGCTCTGATTCAATAAGGTCTTGAGGAATCGCCGCCATGTTCAATGCGAGAAACGTTTTGTCTGATCTTGGGCTGTGTTTGTGCAAGGCCTGTGCTACCAGCTCTTTGCCTGTACCTGATTGGCCATTAATCAGTACGGTTACGTTGGACTTCGACAGCCTGCCAATCGCCCGGAAAACCTCCTGCATGGCAGGCGCTTTACCAATGATTTCGGAGTTAAAGCTAACCTCAGTTGTAGTTGGTGCAGGCTCTGATTGTTGGTGATGCTCAACAGCTCGCTTGACAATAGCGACTGCTTCGTCGACCTCAAAGGGCTTGGGGATATATTCAAACGCTCCACCCTGAATGGAAGACACTGCGCTTTCCAGATCTGAATGAGCCGTCATGATAATAACGGGAATGTCAGGATATCCCCGTTTGATCCTTGTCAGAAGATCAAGACCATCAATCCCTGGCATTCTGATATCAGACACAATGGCATGAGGAGGGTTGGCGTTAATGTCAGAAAGCAGNTTTCGACCATTCTCGTANCAGGTTACGTTTAGTCCTGCTTGAGTAAGGGCTTTATCAAGCACCCAGCGAATGGATCGCTCATCATCGACGATCCAGATATTTGTTTCTGCACTCATAGCGACGGCTCCAATGGAAGAAAGATAGAAAAAACGGTATCACCAGCCTCACTTTCAAATTCGATAAACCCGTGGTGCTGATGAACTATCGACTGTGCAACAGACAGACCTAATCCGCTACCTTCGGATCTACCGCTAATCATGGGGTAGAAGAGATGATCTCTGAGGTCTGGCGGGATCCCCGGTCCGTTATCCTTTATATCGAGCCTGACGACGACTTTATGTTGCCGGGTACCGATAATGTATTGACGTTCAATTCTGGAAGCAAACTGCAGGCTGGGAGATTGGGTCTCCGCCAGGCTTTGCATGGCATTTCGGGCGATGTTGAGGAAGACTTGCACCATCAATTCCGCATCAACGTTCAGTTCCGGGATGCTTGGATCGTAGGCCCGGTAAATCGTAATCGGTGGATCCGACTCGAGTTCAATCAGCTTTCTGACTCGTTCCAACACCTCATGGATATTGACCAGGCTGGGGTTTGGCATGATTTTTGGCCCAAGTAAGCGATCAACCAGGGACGTCAGCCTATCGGTCTCATCGATAATGATATCGGTATACTGATCCAACTGGTTGTCATCAAATTCTCTCGCCAACAGTTGTGCTGAACCGCGAATACCACCCAGAGGGTTCTTTATTTCATGGGCCAGTCCGCGAATCATTTGTCGTGTAATTTCCTGGTGTGATGCAATNGTTTCGTCCCGATCAATTCTCAGATATCGGTCGAGAGGATAGAGTTCGATAAGCAGGCGGATTGAATCTTCGTCATTGATTGGTGTCACCGCGTAATCACAGGTAATCGAACGGCCCGTAATCAGATCGAGTTTCACTTTCCGTCGTGTATACAGCTGCCCTGTATCCAGTGCTTCAAGCAGAATTGTTTCAAGCTCANCTGTATTCAGCAGGATGTCGGANATATGCTGGTTGATTGCNCGTTTGCNNGAGATCTCAAGCAGGNTTTCTGCAGATTGGTTGATGAAGCACAACGTCAATTGCTGGTCTACAGAAAGAACAGAAATGCTCAGATTGTGTAATATCTGTTCNGACATATCCGGCATTNATCCAACGGGATGATTGAGAATTTAGTCGCAATTTTTGTGCAATCGCCCACAGTTTTGNTTATTCACGGNCTTTTGTTAGCAATAACNAAACCANAATGTNAGGGATCCTGTTTANAAGGGTNTAGCGAGTANGAGTATAAGCAATGNNNCTTAGAANTGCACCAANATAGTGCGNCNAGGCTAGNTNNAGGTGCGGGACTGGTTTNNCTGTGTATGTTGGANGGAGTGCCTTAAGATNGTCACGCTGACACNGGCGCTGGATTTCAGCACCTTCCCNGANTGNCTATCGATGATNTGCANTTGCAGTNGATGGGTACCTCGATCNAGATTATTCAAGGTAAAGGCGCCACTCTTGGTCGACTGCGCAACCGAGCCATCGACGAGTAGCTGNAGGCTGTGATTGGNCTGTAAATTGGGTGACATCTCATAGAGAACCTGCAAGGTGCCAGCNTTNGTGCGAATNGNATCGTNGGGNGCTGGGCTGGTAATCAGCAGNGTTTTGTAGCCTGGCGGTTTCTTTTTGNGTTTTNAATCAGGTTTTGACNGGAATTTGGGTATTCCTTCTGATTTTATATAGTTAACAGGTTCCTCAACTTCAACCTCGGTNGCGTTCTCAGGTGCCTGATCTGTATAGATANTATTGCCGTCTGCGTCGCGGGTTTTGTAAATTTTGTTCTCGGCGGAAAGAACAATCAGGGGCAGGCATATCAGAAGACCCAAAAGAAATTGTTTGATTGATAATCGCATGTTGACCAGATCAATGGACTTGTGGTCATTTTGGACCAGAAACAGGCAAAAGCAAAAGTCATTGGGATAAGATAAGCCTCATCTGCTACCAGATGAGGCTTATGTTGCTTTCTACGGCTGACTACATCTGAAATTAAGTGTGCCTAGACACTGTAGTACATATCAAACTCAATTGGATGAGTCGTTGAATTCAAAGTCTGTACTTCTTCCATCTTCAGATCAATGTACCCGTCAATTGCAGAATCGGTAAATACACCGCCTTCTGTGAGAAAAGCACGGTCAGCATCAAGATTCTCAAGGGCCATTTCCAGAGATGAGCAGACTGTTGGCACATCTGTCAGCTCTTCAGGTGGCAAGTCATACAGATCCTTATCCAATGGTCCGCCTGGATCAATCTTGTTCTTAATCCCGTCGAGTCCAGCCATTAGCATGGAAGCGAACATGAGGTAAGGATTCGCCGTCGGATCACCAAATCGCACTTCAACGCGCACGCCTTTGGGGCTCCCTCCCTGAACATATGGGATACGAATTGAGGCAGACCGGTTGCGAGCCGAATAGACCAGCAACAACGGTGCTTCAAATCCAGGCACCAGTCTTTTGTAGGAATTCGTTGATGCATTTGAAAAGGCGTTTAATGCCCTTGCGTGCTTGATAATGCCGCCGATATACCAGAGTGCTTCCTGGGAAAGATTGCCGTAACCATCACCTGCAAAAACGTTTGTATCGCCTTTAAATATGGACTGGTGACAATGCATGCCGTTACCGTTGTCGCCGACCAGTGGTTTTGGCATGAAGGTCGCAGTCTTACCGTAGGCATAGGCGACATTGAGGACGCAGTACTTATAAATCTGTAACTCATCCGCTTTGGTTGTCAGTGAATTAAATCGCGCACCGATTTCCGCTTGACCTGCTGTGCCGACCTCGTGGTGATGAAGTTCTATGGTGACTCCCATAGCTTCCATCGCGGCACACATTGAATTGCGAATATCGAGCATCGAGTCAACAGGAGGCACCGGGAAATATCCGCCTTTGATACCAGGGCGATGTCCAAGGTTGCCACCATCAAAAGTGGCATCGGTCATCCAGGCTGCTTCTTCGGATTCGATCTCATACATTGCGCCACTCATGGTGGACTTGTATTTCACATCATCAAATACGAAGAACTCGGCTTCTGGTCCGAAAAAGGCAGTGTCACCAATACCAGTTGATGCCAGATAAGTTTCTGCTCGTTTGGCGGTTGAACGCGGGTCCCTTTCATAGCCCTGCAATGTGGTTGGTTCTACAATATCGCAGCGGAGATTGATCGTGGTTTCTTCAGTGAAAGGATCGACGATCGCAGTATCGTCATCAGGCATTAAGATCATGTCTGATTCGTTGATTGCTTTCCAACCGGCAATGGATGAGCCATCAAACATCGCGCCGTTTTCAAAAAACTCGCTATTGATAATGGCAGCGTTATTGGTTACATGTTGCTCTTTTCCGCGTGGGTCGGTGAACCTGAGATCCACCCACTTCGCATTGTTATCTTTTATTAATTGCAGAGTTCTCTCTGACATTATGTCCTCCGTATGGTAAACCGAGAATGGCCCGGAACAAGTCCGGGTGACGTTATTGGTGCAATTAGAGACAGCAAAGAATATGCCATCAGAGAAGAAAGATAAACCCTTGTTTTACTGGGTCTTCAGAGAGATTCACAAGCACCAACCGCACAGTATTGGTGCGTAATTGGGGTGGCGGGTATTGTGATAGTGCAGAAGAAGATAACTCAGCAGACTTTTATTCTGATGAAGATTTCCCCGTCACTGCTTTCTGAATGGAGGATCTCGTGTTGATTGATACGGCACCAGGCCGGAACGTCATTCAAGGCACCCGGGTCTGTGCAGATCACCGTTAAAATGTCACCAGTCTTTAGCTCTTTGATTTTATTCTGGGTACGAATAACCGGCAGCGGACACAACAAACGTCGGGCATTGAGTTCGTACTCAGACATGCCAGTTCCGAGTAATGTCTGCCGTTGAAATCGGTTGGATTAGCTCTCTGCTGGTATCACCCGCTGGTGTTCTGATTTCCACTTCTACCTGATGGGCATCACGACCCTGACCGTAGCGAGCGACGATTGCAGCTGCAAGGATAATATCTGCTTCTGTCGGTTTTCCGTCGATAATGGCCAGAGGCCCGTTGTGAGAAACAGTTTCGAGGCTGATGTATTCATTGCGATAACCTGCCAGATATCGACTTTCACCTTCTTCCCGACTGATAATGATTTTGAAGTTGGGTTTCGGGCGAAGGTGTCGACCCACTTTTAGCAGCATAATGTCGTCAAGTTCATAATCTCGTGCTCCTCGCGAAGCCCAGAGATCAGCAAGCTTGCTGGAGTAGGATTTGTCTGTCAGGAAACAGCAACCCCCGGCTGGTTGAGAGTAATCGGAAAACCCCAACTCATTTGCGAGTGCTATCTGTGGTTTGCGGTTTCTGCCATGGAAGTCATACAGTTGTTCCCGGATTACCCAGCCCTGTCGTTCCGGTCGGGTTTCAGGCAGATTCTTTGCACATAGGGGTCTGAGTAACAGATCATCTGCACCGGATTCCCTGGCCACAATCGGCATGGTCTCTTTTCGTTGTGACTTGGGTCTTTGACCGACCACCTCGCCGGTAATGATGAAGTCGAACTGGTTCTCCTCCAGCCAGCCTTGTGCTTTGTGGACCATGAAGATCTTACAATCAAGGCAGGGATTGAGATTTTGGCCGTAGCCGTGCTTGGGGTTGATGACGATGTCTTTGTATTCCTCAATGATGTCGATAATATGGAGTTTGATCCCCAGCTGTTCTGCGACCCAAAGGGCATTGTTTCGTTTCTCTTTGTGTCTGTCTTTTTTACGGATTGCGTGAGTGTGTCCTTCAACACAGAATCCTGTGTAAAAGTTGATCCCTTCGACATGAATTCCCTGATCCTGGACTACCTTGGTTGCCAGCATGGAATCCAGTCCACCGGAAATCAGGGAAACTGCGCGTCGCCTTTGAGTCGTTGTGGTCATGGCTTCGAATTTTAGTAGGAGCTGAGTTGAAACGCGGCGCGGATTATATCCTATTGTAAAAGTTTGTGGTGACCTGGCTGATCGACCTTTAATCCCAGGGCCGCTTATGTATAATGCCGCGTCTTCGTCAGGGACTCACCGTAATTACACCCATGATCGGGAAACTTCGAAATATCGCCATTATTGCCCATGTTGATCACGGTAAAACCACGTTGATTGACAAATTACTGCAACAGGCTGGTGCGTTGCAACGTGGCGAGGAACAGGTCGAAAGGCTACTCGACTCAAATGATATTGAGAAAGAACGCGGGATCACTATCCTCGCCAAGAATACGGCAATAGAATGGCGTCAGCATCGGATCAATATTGTCGACACGCCGGGGCATGCGGATTTTGGCGGTGAGGTAGAGCGAATTCTCTCTATGGTGGATTCGGTGTTACTGATTGTCGATGCGGTAGATGGACCTATGCCGCAAACCCGTTTTGTCACCAGCAAGGCGTTTGCGAACGGGCTGAATCCGATTCTCATGGTCAACAAGATTGATCGGGACGGTGCGCGTCCGGACTGGGTGGTCGATGAGGTTTTCGAGTTGTTTGACCGACTGGGTGCGAATGAGAAGCAGCTGGATTTTCCTGTGGTGTATGGATCTGCTATTGAAGGCAGAGCAGGATTAGCAATCGATGCGATTGAAAGTGACATGAGCTGTCTGCTGCAAACCATCCTGGATCATGTCCCTGTCCCTCGGGTTGACATTGATAAGCCGTTTCAAATGCAGATCAGTGCTCTGGATTATTCGAGTTACTTGGGTGTTATTGGCCTCGGGCGAATTGAACGAGGAAAGCTCAAGAAAGGTGCTCAGGTCGTGGTGGTATCTGCCGAGGGGGAGACGCGAAAAGGGAGAGTACTGCAGGTGATGGGTCACCAGGGGCTTGAGAGGGTCGATGTCGATGAGGCCGGTGCCGGGGACATCGTCTGCATAACGGGGATCGAAGCGTTGAAGATATCGGATACCTTGTGTGATCCTAATAATGTGCTGGCCCTGCCACCACTGGTGGTTGATGAACCCACCATCTCCATGACCTTTCAGGTCAATACATCACCTTTCGCTGGTCAGGAAGGCAGATATGTTACCAGCCGTACTATCAAGGAGCGGCTGGAAACAGAACTGATTCACAATGTCGCATTGCG
Source organism: Gammaproteobacteria bacterium (assembly GCA_002725285.1). Classification (GTDB taxonomy): domain Bacteria; phylum Pseudomonadota; class Gammaproteobacteria; order Pseudomonadales; family Azotimanducaceae; genus JAHRVQ01. The sequence continues at coordinate 11,583 of PBRC01000011.1, forward strand.
GGTTGAAGCAACAGATTCCGCAGATCGATTCAAGGTATCCGGCAGGGGTGAACTGCACCTGGCGGTACTGATCGAAAATATGCGCCGCGAGGGATTTGAGCTGGGCGTTTCACGTCCCGAGGTCATCATCAGGGAAGTTGACGGCAAGAGGCTTGAGCCTTTCGAAAATGTTCTGCTCGATGTTGAAGAGGCGCATCAGGGTGCGGTCATGGAGGAGATGGGCAGGCGCAAAAGCATACTCGCGAATCTGATGCCGGATGGGAAGGGCCGGGTTCGCATTGAATATATAATTCCAAGTCGCGCATTGATTGGATTTCGTTCAGAATTTCTGACCATGACATCAGGTACCGGGATACTGACCAGTGTTTTTTCGCATTATGATGATGAGATCAGTCAGGAAGTAGCGGGAAGGGGTAATGGGGTGCTGGTCAGCATGGCAACGGGTAAAAGTCTGGCGTTCGCGCTCTTTAATCTGCAGGCACGGGGTCGCATGTTTATTGATCCGAACCAGGAAGTATACGAAGGTCAGATTGTGGGGCTGCATTCCCGTGGTAATGACCTGGTGGTGAATCCGCTAAAAGGTAAGCAGCTGACCAACATAAGAGCTGCCGGGAGCGATGAAGCGGTAATTCTAAACTCGCCAATTCGGCATAGCCTGGAGCAGGCGATTGAGTTTATCGATGACGATGAACTCGTTGAAGTCACCCCGAAGTGCATTCGTATTCGCAAGAAATTGCTGACCGAAAACTTGAGAAAACGGGCAAGCCGAGACAAGGTTGCGTAGACTGTAAACACAGATAGGAAAGCCCAGCGATGTTACCACTTTATCCAGAGATCAAACCCTACGCGAGACACATGGTTGAGGTAGGTGATACTCACCAGATATATGTCGATGAGAGTGGCACAGCGGAAGGCATACCGGTTCTGTTTGTTCATGCCGGGCCTGGTTCAGGTTGTGAATATGACAGTCGATGCTTTTTCAATCCGGAAAAGTACCGAATCATCCTGTTCGATCAGCGAGGAGCTGGTCGGTCAACACCCCATGGTGATTTGACGAACAATACAACCACCAAGCTGGTTGAGGACATAGAGAAAATTCGCGAGTTTCTCAACATTGACAGGTGGATGCTGTTGGGTGGGGGCTTTGGCGCACTTTTAAGTCTGGTTTATGCAGAAACCCATCCCGGATCGGTTCTGTCTCTGGTGATGAGAGGTACCTTTCTTGGTCGAGAGAGCGACATCAAGTGGTTGTATCAGGATGGTGCGAGTCGTTTCTATCCCGATCATTGGGAAGACTTTGTTGCACCCATACCCGAAAGCGAACGAGGCGACCTGGTTACCGCCTACAAAAAGTTACTTGATGAACCAAATGAGTTGGCACGAATGGCCGCTGCGAAAGCATTTTCTCGTTGGGAGGCGGATTGCTCGACGATTCATCCGAACACCAGGTTAATTAAACATATGATTAATCCTCATCGTGCCCGGGCACGATCAAAGATCGGCCTGCACTATTTTGTGAATGGTTGTTTCGTTGAGGAGAATCAGATCATCAATAACATTGAAGCCATACAGAACATCCCAGGTATAATTGTCCACGGTCGTTACGACATGATGTGCCCATTAGACAATGCCTTCGCATTGCATGAAGTCTGGCCGATATCGCAACTGTTTATTGTACGAGAAGCTGGTCATTCTGCCACAGAGCCTGCTTTGATTGACGCCTTGATTCGTGCCACCACAGACATGTCCCTGAGGTTTGAAGCAGATTTCGGTGTCTAGCCATCCAGGCCATCTCAGCCCCCGATCCGGGAGCAACATCTGAATGCGAGCCCTGATCCAAAGAGTCGCCTCAGCCAGTGTGGTTGTCGACAACCTGCCGATTGGTGAAATCGACCGAGGTATCCTCTTGTTGCTCGGTGTGCAAAAACACGACAATGAAAAGGCGGCAGAAAAACTGCTCAGCAAGGTTCTCGCCTACCGCATCTTCCCCGACAACAACGGTCACATGAATCTCAGCCTGAGCGATATTGATGGGGAGTTACTGATTGTTTCTCAGTTCACCATTGCGGCAAATACAAAGAAGGGACTCAGGCCGTCATTCTCCTCTGCTGCACCACCAGAAAAAGCCGAAGCCTTGTACAAGTACGTCGTTGACGTTGCCAATGAAAGCTGTCGTCATGTTGCAACAGGCAGATTTGGTGCAGACATGCAGGTGAGTCTCGTCAACGATGGACCGGTGACGTTTCTGCTGGAGGTTTGATAAAGTCAGAGGGTGCATAGGCTATGCCCGGGCTTCATCCAAATGCCCGGTTCCCCATTCGATGGCGTTTGTTAGAATTTGCCTAAACGCGTCATTGTTCCAGGCACCACGGAAGTGAAGTGGGACCACATGTTCAGGATCAATACTATTATCGACAGTTACCTGAACATTGGTCGTTGGACTATGGCAATGTCCCGATGCGAAATAGGCGACGGCTCCCTTGCCGACCTGACGAACGTAGCCTAATGCCCTTTTCTTGCCATCGGGCAGGAGTGTTGTGTCTTCACCGTAAATTTCCGCCACGTACTGGGGCGCTTTGATATCGGTTGTGGTTAACAGTACCTGCGTATCTGGATGGAGGACTTCAATCATGTACGGTTCGTCCTGGATTTGAAATGATGCGGGTAGACCACGGGTAAGCGGGTGATCTGCATCGTCCACATTTATAGTGAATTCACGAATCGGTGGATGGGTCAGAAAGAAGGATCCCAGAGCTTCATGATATGACGTCTTAACCCACCGGCGCATACCCTTATCTCCCACACGAACTGCCTTGCCGCCGGAACTGCCATGAAGGGCCAACCATCGACCACCTTCATTCATCCAGTCCTGAATCACGCCAGTCTGATCATCATCAGCATAAGGGCCCGCTGTGTAGGTAATGAGAAACTGACAGTCACAGATCCATTTGTCGCAGTCGGTAAAGTCGTTACTCACTGTCACATGGACGTCTTCATTGGACTGTAACGCCTGCAAGATCTGCACTCTGGCGTAATCCATGTCGTGTCCAGCGTGTTGACCAGGTGGGAAACCTCCAGCCACCAGGTGGACTCGGATTGGTGTTGTCATCTGAAACTCCTCAGTTGTTGTATAGATGCTGGATTCTGTTCAGCCTGTTCATGGTAGTGTGATCCTTCTTATTCGGCAAGTAGGTTGATTCAGCTAATTTAATGTTTTTATATGATTGCCGGGTCAAGGCTGGTACTAAGTAAGTTTACTGATCTGGCAGGTGTCAGCGAGATTAAACTAAATGATTATGTTTGTGGCGTCGAGGGTATCCCAACAGTTTCACTAGGGGGCCGAGCTGGTTCAGAGAGATATCATTCATTCAGAAAAATAAAGTAAACTGAAACTGAATCTTAAGCTGAGGAAAATACAATGGCAGAAATACACAGTCATGCCAGCGAGCACTCAGATGATGTTGTCGCAGCACCAGGGCCGGAACTGGAGGCACTGGCGATGGTCAATGCCTATCAGGATGCCTGGAATACACGGAATCTGGAGGGTATGGATGCAACGTTTCACTTCCCTCATGTGCGCATTGCCAGTGGTCGAATCCACGTTCTGGAAGAGCCAATGTCCCGTTCGCCATCTTTTTTTGAGAAATTTGTCGAGGCTACTGACTGGCACTACAGCCTCTGGGACTATCGTCGTGCGGTGCAGAGTACAGATGACAAGGTACACTTTGCGGTTCAGTTCACTCGTTATCGGGAGGATGACTCTGTAATTGGTCATTACCCTTCTCTCTGGATAGTAGCCAGGATAGATGGGCGGTGGGGAGTTCAGGCACGTTCGAGTTTTGCTCCATAAGGTTTGAGCGAGAATCCGTTATGCTATCGAAATCTGCTGAGCCTGATTGATACTGGCAGGACGACCGCAGAATTCTTCTCTGGTCATTGCCAGCATCAAATCCATGTCTTCTGAATTCACCCAGACTCTTTCCCCTGCTTCAGTGAGACAGGACAGGTGGGCGATGGCAGGTCCGTCGGCGCCATACATGACGGTGTAGGATTCTATGGCGACTGCGCCTGTAAATTCCGGCAGGCAGGTTCGGGCGGGGAGGGCATCGATTTGTTCCTGGACATTCTCTCTCCTGTAGTCTACTTCGGGCGGTAGTCCTGAATAGAGACCCTGCGCAGATTTGTAAAGGTTCCCTCCATTCCCTGTGACCAGACCTTTCTTTTCAGGTTCCTCCCGGAGGAGTTCAACCATTCGAGCGATGCTGTGCATTACGTAATTATTGAGTGGTCCGCCGCCGAACGTGAGTCCGCCGGTGACCGTAAGCGGTCGCTCCTCGGACAGTCCCAGCTCTTTTGCCGCGACTTGCACGGCCGATGGAAAACAGCTGTACAGGTCGACATGATCCAGCTGCCCGGGATTGGTCCTGGTCAGTTCGAACATTCGTTGCCCGACAAAGCGAATGGCAGGAGATGTGTAGAAGTTGTCCCTGACTGAAGCTGAGAAGTGATCCCGACCTTCGACACCTGCGTGAAGATAGACCCATTTGGACTCAGGGATTCCCAGTGATCGTGCTCTTTGAACGGAACACATGATCAGTGCGCCACCCATATCCACAGCATTGTTCGAATTCATGAGTTTTGTGTAGGGAAAACTGATGGGGCGGTTGGTTGATGAGGGTGTTCGAATCTCTTCTGCGGAAACCTTGTTTTTAATCCATGCATTGGGATTGGCTGTTGCCACATCGCTGAACCTTGCCCAGAGTTCAGATATACGTCTCAGATGTTCATCAATGGCCTCGCCCCTGTTAAAGCGAATCGCATTGTCGTACATGGGATACACCTGAATTGCCTGACTGATACCCCTGGCAATCTCATAATCGTGATGTTCAGGCATCTGGGACTGGCCGAACAGAACATCGTAGCTGCCCGGCAAATCTCGAAACGGGACCTGTTTGCCTGCTTTTCGCAGCTTAGCCAGCGTGTAGCCTACTTCTGCACCGGTAACCAAGGCCAGGTCGATACTTCCGCTCAATACGTCCTCTGCGGTTGCATTCATCATCACCTGGTTGTAATTACCACCGTACAGAGTGCCGACCAACTGTGCCCGGGGAGAGCCAATAGTTTCAGCAATGTATTTGGCCGGATTCTCATAGGTCCAGAATCCTCTGATAACACGAACTGATTGCACTTTGTCCAGGAGTCTGACGGTTGTGTCTTCTTCTGCCTGACGACAGGCCCGGAGCATCAGGTCAATCGGCTCGACGACATCATTGAGATCACGCATCCGATGTTGTAGTTGAGCGACGCCAACGATAATGGGAGTGTTAGGATTCATATATAAACAGCCGCAACAGAAAAGTTTCGTCTACTTTTTACTACACTCAGTGCTCGCGCTTCAATAGCTGTAGTGTTGGATCTCTCCTGGTACATAAGAGGATACTTGATTCAGGCCAGGTTTGCTTTTTGAAGTGGCTGTCCGGTCGACTAGTTTGTGGTTTCCGGTTTCTTAGTCACCATTGAGAATATGATTCCCAACTCGAACAGTATCCACATAGGTAGTGCCAGCAGTAGCTGAGAGATTATGTCTGGTGGGGTCAGCAGCATACCGACAACAAAACAACCGACAATTATGTAGGGGCGTTTCTTTCTCAAGCTATCGACATCGCTCGCTCCTGTCCACACGAGGAGAACCGTAGCGATAGGAATTTCAAACGCGATTCCAAAGGCGAAGAACAACTTCAGTACAAAATCCAGATACCGATTAATATCGGTCATGATGGTTACGCCATCCGGTGCTACGCTGGTAAAAAAGCTGAATACGAGAGGGAACACAACGTAGTAAGCGAAGGCGATTCCGGCATAAAACAGAATAATGCTGGAGACAAGCAGAGGCAGCGCAATTCGTTTTTCGTTTTTGTAAAGGCCAGGTGCAACGAAACTCCAGAGTTGATGAAGGATATATGGGATCGCAATAAAGATAGCGAGTACCAGGGAGAGCTTGAAGGGAGTCAGAAATGGTGAAGCGACTTCCGTTGCGATCATTGACGTGCCTTCCGGTAGATAAGCACGCAGTGGTTTCGAAATGTATACGTAGATTTCGTTGGCGAAATAAAATAACGGGAAGAAGATAACCAGTACTGAAATGATGCTGCGTAGAAGACGTGAACGCAGCTCGATTAAGTGCTCAATTAACGGCTGGCCTTCATCCTCCTGATTCTGATTGCTTTGGTCCGTCACTATCCTGGTCTGGGTTGTTGGAGGTTAGAGGATTATTTGTAGATTGCTTGATATCGGTGATGGTACTGTCGGCTTCATGAATTGCGTTTTCGATCTGTTGTTTCGTGTCACCAAAGCCGCCCATTAGTACTTCATCATTGATTTGTCGCCGAATCTCGTCTGCACCAATTTCTTGCTCGATTTCGGTTTTTATTTTTGTGAAACTTCGTCTGAGCCGACCTATCCATAGCATAAGGGTGCGCACTGCCTCCGGTAGTCGATCAGGCCCAACCACCAGCAGCGCAACAGCGCTGACCAGGAGCAGCTCCGGAAAGCCAATATCAAACATGCGAAGTTAGGATTCTTTCTTAGCTTCGACTTTTTCTGAAGCGTCAGGTATCGGATTTGGTTCGTCAGCTTCCAGTTTTGGTTTGTCCTCATCCTGATCCCGATCCATTGCTGTTCGAAATCCCTTGATGGCTGAACCAAGATCACTTCCAAGAGACTTCAATTTGGTGGTGCCAAATAAGAGCAGCACGATGACCGCGATGATAATAAGTTCTGTTACGCCAAAAGACATATTTGCTCTCCGTTAATTTCCACGGGCTGCTTTTTCAACCAGCCCTGAGGTGCCAAATCGACTGTTAAGTTCTTCCAGCAACTCGTTTGTATCAATGTTCAGGTGACTTAGCATCACCAGTGAGTGAAACCAGAGATCTGCGGTCTCTTTGATGACCTCACTTCTCGCTTCTTCCTTGTTCATAGTCGCTGCGTTCATAGTCGCTGCATCTTTCGCGGTTAGCATTGTTTAGACCGCTTCCTCGCCGACTTTCTCCAGTATTTTATTTATGCCTGCCTGGTGTAACCCTGCAACGTAGGATGAGTCAGGATCGGCTTGTTCGCGCTGTTCCAAAACCCGCGTTAGAGGCTTTAGAACATTGTCACTCATTATTGTACATCTCCTCGGGCGACTTAATCACAGGATCGACGGTATGCCATTGACCGTCCTTCAGCACTCTGAAGAAGCATGACTCTCTGCCAGTATGACAGGCGACATTGCCCTTCTGAACGACGTTCAATGTTAGCACATCACCGTCGCAGTCGAGTCTGATTTCCTCGATTTGCTGGACGTTGCCCGATTCCTCTCCTTTTCGCCAAAGTTTCTGTCGAGATCTTGACCAGTAAACCGAATAGCCTGAGTTAACGGTCTCCAGCAGTGACTCCCTGTTCATCCAGGCAACCATGAGGACACGGTTGGTTTTTGAGTCCTGTGCAATGGCAGGAATGAGTCCCTGGTCTGAGAATTTTATATCTGCTAGCCAATCAGGATCACTCATAATGGATTCCATTTACGCCTCTGGTTTTAAACGGCTGGCGAGGATACCACGTCAGGGTTTGATAAACATCCAGTAGATTCCAAGGCTTCCGAGAACTGAAGCTCCCACCATGGCATCCTGTTGGCTTGCCAGGCCGGTCGCCGGTAAAAGGGTACCGAATAAGGCCAAAACCAGCGCAAATCCGCCGAGACGACTAAAGGTTTTCTGTCGTCGCTGGGCCGCCAGTTCAGTATTGAGTTCGGTCAATAGTTTTGTCTGCTTTTTATTGTTCTGGCCGAGAGCTTTAAGTTCTGTCATGGCGTCAATGGCAAGCTGCGGAAACTCGGGTAACTGCTCGAGCCACATGGGAGCGTTAGCCGAGATTTTTTTAAAGATACCTGTCAGACCAACCCGCTCTCGCATCCACTTTTCCATAAATGGTGCAGCGGTTTCCCAAAGGTCCAGGTCCGGGTATATCTGTCTGCCCATGCCTTCAACATTTAGCAGTGTTTTCTGAAGTAATACCAACTGAGGCTGTACTTCCATATTGAAGCGACGAGCGGTTTGAAACAGGCTCATCAAAACTCTGCCGAAGGAAATTTCTTTTATCGGTTTCTGGAATACAGGCTCACAGACACTCCTGATGACTGATTCGAACTCAATGACATTGGTGTCAGGTGGAACCCAGCCGCTTTCTACATGGAGCCTGGCAACTTCGAGGTAATCCCGGTTAAAGAAAGCCAGTAGGTTCTTTGCAAGGTAAGATTTGTCGTTCTCTGTTAACGAACCAATTATGGCGCAGTCGAGAGCGATGTAAGTTGGGTTTGATGGATCGCTGATATCGAGGTATACATTGCCGGGATGCATATCGGCATGAAAGAAGTTGTCTTCAAATACCTGGGTAAAGAAAATTTCAACACCAAGGTGAGCCAGCTTTTTCATATCAACCTGCCTGGCCCGCAGCTCTTCAATGTTTGCAGAGGATATGCCGTAAATCCTCTCTATCACCATGATGTTCTGACGGCAGTAGTCCCAATACACCCGGGGAACGTACAGTTTTCCTGACTGGTTCCAGTTGAGACGTAGCTGATTGGTGTTAGCGGCTTCCAATTGAAGGTTCAATTCGTCAAGTATGGTTTGCTCGTAGTCTGCGACGATTTTCTGCGGGTGAAGGCGTTTTGCGTCCCGCCAGATTCTTAACAGCAGACTCGCTAGAAGGTGCATGACCTGAAGATCTTTCTTGATGACGCCCTCTATTCCAGGTCGGATAATCTTTAGGACCACCTCTTCACCGGACTTGAGTTCGGCGGTGTGAATCTGGGCAACTGAGGCTGAGGCGAGTGGTGAGTCATTGAAATTATCAAACAGATCGTCAATTGGCTGAGCAAGGCTGTCTTCAACGACCTTTCTTGCCAGCTGACTGTCGAAGGGAGGGACCTGATCCTGCAGTTTCTGTAGTTCGTTAGATGTCTCATCATCGAAAAGGTCTCTCCGGGTCGAGAGGATTTGACCAAATTTGATAAAAATCGGTCCCAGTTCCTCGAACATCAGTCGAAGTGAAACTGCAGGTGATTGTTCTGGGCCGGGGAGTATCTTCAAGGGTGATAAGACCAGCCTGAACCAAACAGGCACATGGCTGGCTGGCAACATTCTGTCCAGGCGATACTTAGCGCAGATAAAAAGGATCTTGCAGATACGGAAGATGCGCATGCTAGTCTTTTTCGATCCAGGCCTTGCGTCCGGTATGAATGGCAGTAATCCCATTCAGCAAATTATGGTATTCGCATTTTGTGAATCCAGAATCCAACATCATTTTCTTCAGTGTTTCCTGATCCGGATGCATCTCGATTGAGTCGACAAGGTATTGATAGCTATCTTCGTCGTCCGCCAGGGTCTTTCCTATTTTCGGCCAAAAGTCAGAGAACTTTTTGTAGGCAGACTTAACGACATCATTCTGTGGTTTTGAAAACTCAAGAATCACTAGCCTTCCACCCGGTTTCAATACACGAAGCATGGAATCTAGCGCTTTTTCCTTTCTCGTGATATTCCGCAGCCCAAATGCAATTGTGATCGAATTGAAGTAGTCATCAGGAAATGGAAGGTTCTCTGCATCAGCCTGGAGGTAGGAAACATTGTTGATGATTCCTTGATCGATCAGGCGATCGCGCCCACGAGATAGCATGGATTCGTTGATATCGCACAATATCACCTGCCCTGATTCACCAACGATTGGAGACAGTCGCGCTGTCAGATCTCCAGTGCCCCCGGCAAGATCCAGAATTTTGTGTCCCTTACGAGCAGAGGTATGTTCAACTGTCAGTTGCTTCATCAATCGATGACTGCCAAGCGACATGACATCGTTCATTAAGTCGTATTTTGTTGCGACCGAATGGAAGACTTCTGCAACCTTGCCGGCCTTCTCGCGAATAGGTATCTTTTTGAAACCGAAGTGGGTTGATTCGTGATCTTTCATAGCGAGTATTTTACGCCTGTACCCGGCGTTGTGCTAATCGCCAGGTTTCATCGTCCAACCGCAATAAACTGGGGCTCTCTAGACTTACCAGCCTTTTCCAGTTTTTCGAGATATTCAGCCCACTTAGCAGCCTGGTTCTTACCGAGTTTATAGAGGTATTGCCAGGAAAAAACCCCACTGTTGTGTCCGTCAGAGAATTCGATCCGAATCGCATAGTGACCTTGTGGTTTGAGGTTAGCTATTTTTACCATCATTTTACCATGCTGCAGTACTGCCTCATCGAGTGAGTGCCCCTGAACTTCTGCCGATGGAGAAAACACTCGGAGATATTCTGCGGGTAAATCAAAGTTTGTTCCGTCCTCATAGATCAGCTCCAGCACGCTGGAAACCTGATGCAACTTAACTTCAACTGGCGTCATCAATTAACACTCACCTGTTTGCCCTGTTAGAGGATATATCGACTGAGATCCTCATTTCCCGCCAGATCTTTCAAATGTTGATCTACATAATCGGCATCGATGGATATTTCTTTTGTAACAGTGTCGCTGCCTTCATAGGATACTTCTTCAAGCAGTCGTTCCATAACGGTATGCAATCTTCGTGCACCGATATTCTCGGTTTGTTCGTTGACCTGCCAGGCGATCTCTGCGATTCGGGTTATGCCATCGTCGGTGAAGCTGAGTTTGATCGCTTCGGTTTGTAGCAGTGCCTCGTATTGCTCTGTTAGAGATGCGTCAGGTTCTACGAGAATGCGTTCAAAATCCTGAACATTAAGTGCATCCAGCTCGACCCGGATTGGCAGTCGTCCCTGCAGTTCAGGAATCAGGTCCGATGGCTTGCTGAGATGAAATGCACCAGATGCAATAAAGAGAATATGGTCGGTCTTGATCATTCCGTATTTTGAGGTGATGTTGCAGCCTTCAATCAAAGGCAACAGGTCGCGCTGCACGCCTTCTCGAGAAACATCAGCGCCGCCATGCTCAGCCCGTTTCGCAACCTTGTCCATTTCGTCCAGGAAAACGATGCCGGTTTGTTCAACAGCCTCGATTGCCTGGGACTTGAGGTCGTCCTCATTAATCAGTTTGGATGCTTCTTCATCTGTGAGTTGCTTCAGTGCTTCGTTTACTTTGAGAGTTTTGGATTTTGTTTTACCGGGTGACATGGAAGAAAACATATTCTGCAATTGACCTGTCATTTCCTCCATGCCAGGGGGTGCCATAATCTCGACGCCAACCGAAGGCGCTTTGATCTCGATGTTGATTTCTTTTTCATCAAGGTCACCTTCCCTGAGTTTTTTTCGGAACAACTGGCGAGTCGTACCTGAATTGCGATCATCGACCGAATCCTCAGTTCTTGCAGGTGGCAGCAGGGCATCGAGGACTCGTTCCTCAGCCGCGTCCATTGCCCGTTGTTGTACCTGTTTGTATTGATCCTCCCTTAACAACTTCACAGCAGCTTCGGCGAGGTCCCGGATGATGGATTCTACGTCTCGACCTACGTAGCCGACCTCAGTGAACTTTGTCGCTTCAACCTTAACGAAAGGAGCAGAAGCAAGTTTGGCGAGTCGGCGGGCGATCTCTGTCTTACCAACACCGGTTGGTCCAATCATCAGAATATTTTTTGGTGTGATTTCAGTTCTTAACTCTTCGTCCAGTTGCAGGCGACGCCATCTGTTGCGCAATGCAATGGCAACGGCGCGTTTTGCACTTGTCTGACCGATGATGTGCTTGTCTAGCTCATGGACAATTTCGCGAGGGGTCATATTGGACATGGATTTTCCATTTAATTAGCTAAACATCCGGATTCGGGATCAGAATGTTATTTCTTCTATGGTTCGCTCATGGTTGGTATAGATGCATATGTCAGCGGCAATTGACAGACCTTTTTCGACGATATCTCGGGCTGACAGCTCCGTGTTATTCACCAGAGCCAGGGCAGCTGACTGGGCAAATGGTCCACCGGATCCGATTGCCATAATGCCATCTTCGGGTTCGATAACGTCACCGTTTCCGGTAATGATCAGAGAAGAGGCTTTATCTGCGACTGCCAGCAGGGCTTCCAGACGACGCAACGCTCTGTCGGTTCGCCAATCCTTCGCCAGTTCTACTGCAGCTCGCAATAGATGTCCCTGATGTTTTTCCAGCTGGCCCTCAAATCTTTCAAACAGTGTGAATGCATCCGCTGTGCCACCTGCAAAGCCCGCGATTACATCGTCCTTGTAGAGGCGTCTCACCTTTCGAGCATTACCTTTCATCACGGTATTGCCCATCGAGACCTGGCCATCGCCGCCGATGACGACAGCGTTGCCGCGGCGAACCGATAATATGGTTGTTCCACTAAACTGTTCCAACTGTCACGCCTGTGTCCGGGTTCCTGTCAAGTAGAGTTGGGGGCACATTTTGGTTTTTTCAACCGTGTTATTGACTCATCCGCAGCTGAATCGACACGATATTGGCCTGTGCAAGACGATTTCGGGTTCGATCAAGTTCGAGCCTAGTGTCGATAGGTCCGACCAACACTCGATGCCAGACACTATCCTGCTGCTCAACCGGCTGAATAATGACCTGAAGTCCCATAAGGATGAGTTTAGCGCGCAGTCTGTCGGCATCAGCAGGATTCCTGAATGAACCAGCCTGCAAGGCGTAGGAGTAGTTTTGTTTGACAACGACTTTCTTCCCTTCAGGTGTGTATTCTTCGATGGGGACTTCGTTCTTAGGAAAGATCTCATAGAAACCCAATTTGATCTCGCCATCTTTTTTGTCTGCGATCACATCGGCAGTAGGTTTGGCAATATCGGAATTCTCATCAGCAGGTACTTCCTTCCACAGAAAGATAATGAAGGCAACGAACAATCCGAATACAAAACCAATGATGAACCAGGACCAACCGGGCCATTCCGTTTGCTGAGGGGAAACGGTCGAGTGTCGTTTAGCGTAGTCTTGCGCCATTAGTCTGTCCCATGCCCCTGTTGTGAGTGATTAACTGAATATTGTGAATGCCGGAAGATGATTGTACCAAAGCTGACACAGGGCGATTAGAAAAGATCAACAGGATCAACATCGACACTCCATCGTACTTTTCTCACCGTACTGCTTTGTTCGGCGATACCGATGGTTTCTGACAGGCAACTTTGCAAAGTCCGACGATCCTTACCGCTGAACAAGAGTTGCGCTCGATGTTTCCCCGCCCTCTTTTCCATATTGGATGGAACAGGACCCAACACCATTACAGAGGCAGAGTTGGTTGTACGTTTTGCCAGCTCAGATAAGAATTGCATCGCCACCCCTGCATTTGTTGCCTCGGCCCTGATGATCGCCTGGTAGGAAAAAGGTGGCAGATCAAATCTCGTTCGCTCAGCTAATAACTGTGATGCGAATATCTCGTATCCATCTTCAATCAGAGTTCTAAGGATTGGCTGGTCCGGAAAGCTTGTTTGTACAGCGACGGTGCCGGGTTTATCTTCACGTCCTGCGCGACCACCGACCTGCAGCAGTAATTGACCCATACGCTCGATCGCCTTGTAGTCTGCACTGTAAAAACCAGAGTCAACGTCAACGACGGCAACCAGTGTTACGTCAGGGAAGTGATGACCCTTGGCAAGTAACTGAGTCCCCACAAGAATGGCGGGTTCACCGGCGATGATGTCTTTGCTGAGTTTTTCCATTGCGTGCTTGCGACGGATAGAGTCACTGTCAATTCGAATGATTTTCTGATCTGGAAAAAGCTGGTTCAGAGTCTGTTCTAGGCGCTGAGTACCGAGACCAAGAGGAACCAGCTGATCCGAAGCACAGTTTGCACAGTTGCCAAGAACGCGAGTTTGAACACCACAGTGATGACAGATGAGACTACTGATTGAGAGGTGGTAGGTCATGCGTGCATCACAGCGACTGCATTCGGCAATCCACCCGCAGTTTTGACAGAGCAGCACGGGAGAGAAGCCCCGTCGATTCAGGAACACCAGCACCTGGTTACCCTCGTCGAGATGATTCTTGATCAGTTGAACGAGTCGCGGTGAGAATCCATCATGCAGCGATTCGTGCTGAGTGCCTATCAGATGATAGCTGGCTGTGCTCGCCTGATTGGGTCGTAAAGTGAGTCTTGATAATGAATATTTGCCCGAGAGAGCATTGCTGTAGCTCTCAAGAGACGGTGTAGCACTCCCCAGTAAGACAGGAATGTCCTCCATCTGCCCTCTTAATACAGCGAGGTCACGTGCAGAATATCTGAATCCATCCTGCTGTTTAAAGGAGGCGTCGTGTTCTTCATCAACGACGATGAGTCCGGGAGAGAATAAGGGCGTGAAGACTGCGGATCTTGTGCCGATAATGATTGCTGCACTGCCTTGTCTTGCCTGGCGCCAGGCATCAAGGCGCTCGTGATCGGTCAAGCCGGAATGCAGCACGCACACCTGTATTTGAAAGCGTGATTTGAATCGTTGAACCGTTTGTGGTGTCAGTCCAATTTCAGGAACCAGCACCAGCGCCTGCTTACCTCGTTTTAGGACGCCTTCAATGGCCTGCAGATAAACCTCGGTCTTGCCGCTACCTGTGATACCAAAAATGAGATGAGTGCCTGGCTGCTGGGAATCCGAAAGCGCCCTGGACTGCTCTGTCGTCAAGTCCAAAGCGGGTTCATTGCGCAGTTCTTCGGTAGAAAAATGTTTGCCCGTTGGTCGTGATTCGATCCACTCGGCGAGTTCTTTATCCACCAGCCCCCTGCTGACGGCTGATGAGATTTCCTGGCGACGCAACTCAGATCGCGTCAGTCCCTGTGGATTGGCGATCAGCCGGTGCAGCAGGGAAAACTGTCGGGGAGACCTTTTAAGATTGAGTCGTTTTAACTCCGCCTCATCGGGCAAGGCTTGGCGTGTTGCGGTAAGAATCGAGACTGATTGATGTATGGCTTCTCCTTGCCTCAGGAGAGTGGGCAGAGCAGAGTGCAGAACCTCGCCAACCGGGTGCTGGTAGTAGTCAGAAGCCCAGAGACATAGCCTGAACAGGATCTGATCCAGCACGGGAGTATCGTCAATGATACGAATAACGGGTTTAATCTTCTCGACATCGTAGTCCGTCTTGCCGTCAACAGATAAGAGAATTCCCGTCAGTGTTTGACGACCAAAAGGGATCTCAATGCGAATACCGGGTTTAAGTCGCCGGGATTCGATACCTTCCGGAGCTCGATAGTGAAAGCTGCGGCGAATTGGAATCGGAACAGCAATATCTAGATAGACTGGTTTCACGGCTCGATGTCTGATTTCTGGTGCCTGTCATTATGCATTATTCACCTCGGGGATTTCGAGGATTGAGATTCCTGTGTGGTTACTTATGGTGACGGGGACATCCGTCGGAGATTGTGCTGGAATGTGCCTGCTGAGGGACAACAGCTTGCGCTTCCTGGTTTCTCTGGTATGATTGCGCACCTCACGCGAGGCAGGTCTGGACATTACGCTAGACCATTCAGGTTAAAGGCATGAAATCAGATATTCACCCAAAATACGACGAGATTACCGCGACTTGCAGTTGTGGCAATGTCATTAAGACGCGTTCCACAATTTGTGANGACATCCNCCTGGAAGTATGTTCGCNGTGCCATCCTTTTTACACCGGTAAGCAGAAGGTTCTTGATACCGCTGGAAGGATTGATCGCTTCAANAAGCGATTTGGTGGNNGAGGCAGCTCGAAGTAATAAAATTCTGGAANCAGTCGATTTCAGGTCTGTNAAAAAATCTGTTGCAGAGGNTCGCTGGCTTCTTCCTCNTTTTNTNNGANAGTNNNTGGTGGAGCATGTTCCTCTCTGAATAGCTCAAAGACTGCTTTTGGATCCTTNGGATCAGCACGGAACCCNGTGGCGGGATCAATTCTTACAGTGACCAGACTGTCCGGGAGAGCATGAATNGAAGATTCAGACTCTGGTGGCAGCACCTGTCNCATATAATCTATCCAGGTTTCCATAGGAGTAGTTGATCCCCATTCTCGGCTTCCAACAGGNCTGTTATCGTCAAAGCCCGNCCAGGCNGTTGCAACCAGATCGTGGGTNAAGCCAGAGAACCAGATGTCAGCNTCGTTGGTTGTNCCGGTTTTGCCNTTGAGNTCCTCTCGATTCAAAGCCCGATATGCCTTGCGGCCTGTCCCCTTTGTGATNACGTCAGAGAGGATGTCATTCATGACATAGGCAACTCTCTCTTCGATGATCCTTTTTGCCTGTGGCAATTCCTGNCACNCCGGATCGCAAACTGTTGCTGGTCTTTCAAGAAAAATCACGTCTTCATTGATTGAATNAATTNCTGAAATGAAGTGTGGTTCAACCTTGAATCCNCCATTGGCAAAAGNCGCGTAACCAGTCGCAACTTCGAGCGGGGTCAGAGCAATTGTTCCACCGCCAAATGCGAGCTGAACATCTTTCGGGAANCTCGAGGTATCAAANCCAAANCGATTGACGTACTCAATNGCATTTTCCGGGCCCCAATCCAGTATCACCCTGAGTGACACCAGGTTGATNGATCGATAGAGNGCTTCCCGTAACCGGATATTGCCGTGGAATACNNCGNCGGAGTTCCTTGGGCGATAGACTTCTTCNAGGTCACCCCCGGGTAAAACAATCGGTGCATCATTGTANATTGATGCCGCCGTNAGACCGTTCTCNATGGCGCCTGCATAGAAAAACGGTTTGAAATTGGAGCCAGGTTGTCGNCGAGCCTGAGTCGCATGGTTGAATTGCTGNGCCCTAAAATCATANCCACCTGCCAGTGCGAGAATTGCACCGTTTTCGGGATCTAGAGAAACCAGTGCACCCTGAATNTTGGGCACTTGNCCCAGGGACCNGNTGCNGTCNGTTTCCTTTTGGTAGCGAATGANNTCACCGACCGAGACGATGCTCGATGCCAGCCTGGGTCTTGGACCTCTCGTATCCACNTTGATGTAGGACCGNGCCCANCCCAGCCCCTGCCACCCGATGTTGATGACATCCAGATCCTGNGTNAGAACGTCAATTTCNTGNTCGTGAACNGCAATGACAATACCNGGAAGCTGATTGCCAATGANCTTTGAGTTTTCGAGGGTTTCGATGAAATTGGTTGGATAGCCNTATTCCGGTGCTGCGAGAAATTCTTCGGTCCCGTCGATGCGGTGGTGCTCCGNGCCACGATATCCATGTCGACGATCATATTCATTCAACTTTGCCTGAAGAGTCTGCTCGGCGATCATCTGCTTGTTACTGTCGATGGTTGTATGAATGATAAATCCTTCGTTGTAGGCGTTTGTTCCGTATTTCGCCAGCAAGTGTTTGCGTACCATCTCAGCAACATATAGAGCTGGCAGGTCAATAGTTCTTCGATGGACTTCTGCNGTAATGGGNGCTTTCACAGCCTCAGNNTGCTGTGTTTGAGTGATTGATCCCTGCTCGTACATNCGCTGCAATACCAGGTTACGCCTGTTTGTGGCTCGAACGGGACCATTGATGGGATTACCCGCCTCGGGTGCNTGGGGAATGCCTGCGAGCATCGCCANCTGAGCCAGGTTCAGCCTATTTACATCTTNACCATAGTAGGTNTGTGCAGCGGCTTGCAGACCGAATGCGTGTTTCCCNAANGGGATGATATTCAAATAGAGAGTGAGGATTTCCTGTTTAGTCAGCTCNCGCTCGATCTTGAGNGCCAGTAGCATTTCCTTGAATTTGCGNATAAATCGAACNTCGGTTGCACCAGAGATATTTTTTACCAGCTGCATGGTGATTGTGCTCGCACCTGTCTTTATCGAACCCTTGTTTCGAACGAATTGCCAGGCTGCGTTCACCACTGTGATGACATCAATGCCACTGTGGTCGAAAAAGCGCTTGTCCTCGGTATCCAACAGGGCGTGGATGAATAGTGGTGGGATTTCGTCGTAGTTGATCGGCGTCAGTCGTTCTCCAAATTCCTGTATCAACTTGTTATCGGATGAGTATATACGTAGCGGTGCTCTCAACTTGACGTCCTTGAAACTGGCGGCGTCCGGGACTTGAGGGTTCAAATAAAGAAAAGCAGCAGACAGGACAAGGATGAAGCCACAGAAAGTGCCAAAAAGCGTCCAGAGGATATTTTGGACGAATGACCGCATGGATTCTCGGAATAACATGATTGAGGATGCATTATAGATGTAATCGACCAGATTCTGTCCAGAAATCGGGCATTTATCCTGCTCAGTCGTTGAGTATCTGCTGCCTCGGCGGGCGGGAATCCAATTCTGGGGACCTCTCAGAGGCGCGAGACTGGATTCCATTGATCGGAATCAGGACATGAGATGCGCGCATAAATACTAATAATTGCCGCCCCCGATTACGAATTTCAGAAGGTTGAGAATGCGAAAATTGATAAATAAATGAATGGATTACGTGATTTTATTCAATTAAATTGTTTGCGCTTGGGTTAAGAGTGTTATTTAATGTGATATTGCAAATATCGAGCGTAAGTCCGTGTACTGAATAGGAATTTGTAGTGTTTGGCTTTTTGAACAAAGGACCGACTAGCATGCTGGGTTTGGACATCAGTTCAACCTCAGTCAAGTTGCTTGAGTTAAGCAGGTCAGGTGGAAAGTACCGGGTTGAGAGTTACGGTGTTGAACCTCTGCCGGGAAATGCTGTTGTTGAGAAAAATATATCGGACGTTGAAGGTGTCGGTGAAGCGATCGAACGCCTCGTCGCTCGAAGCAAAACCAAGGTCAAAAATGCAGCCGTGGCTGTGGCAGGATCAGCAGTAATCACCAAGAACATAGAGATGGCAGCTTCTCTGACCGAAACCGAAATGGAGAATCAGATCCAGGCCGAAGCAGATCAGTATATTCCTTATCCGCTCGATGAGGTTTCACTTGATTTTGAAGTTCGAGGTCCGTCTCCCAGAAGCGAAGAACAGGTAGGAGTATTACTGGCAGCTTGTCGAAGAGAAAATGTTGAGATGCGACAGGATGCGCTCGAGCAGGGTGGCCTCAAGGCCAAAGTTGTCGATATTGAGGCACACTGTATTCAGAGAGCCTTTGATCTGGTTCGACAGCAGTTCGTAGGTGAAGGTGAAGAGGAGAAGGTGATCGCCATTGTTGATATTGGCGCCACTATGACCACGCTCAGTGTTCTGACCGATACAGCAACCCCATATACCAGAGAACAGCTCTTTGGCGGAAAACAGCTCACAGAAGAAATTCAGAGACGGTACAGCCTGTCGGTCGAGGAGGCTGGACTCGCAAAGAAAAAGGGTGGTCTACCAGACGATTACGAAACGGAAGTGCTGCAACCTTTCAAAGAAGCGGTGGTACAGCAGGTAACCCGTTCGCTTCAGTTCTTCTATTCATCGAGCGCCTATGATGATGTTGACCATATCATCCTTGCCGGAGGAACTGCCTCCATTGAGGGACTCGCTGACATGGTTACTGCCAAGTTAGGAACACCGGCGACAATAGCAAATCCCTTCGCCAACATGGCACTTTCCTCAAAGGTCAATGAGGTTTCTCTGATGAACGATGCACCGGCGCTGATGATTGCGTGCGGGCTTGCGATGCGGAGTTTTGACTGATGAACCCACTCTCTTTGAATTGTCTGACCTCAGATAAGCAGGTATAGGCGATGGCAGACATAAAAATTAACCTCCTTCCCTGGCGGGAAGAACTGCGAGAAGAGAAGAAGCAAGAGTTTGTCAGAGTGACTGCCGGGGTCGTCGTGTTGGCAGGCCTTGTCGCATTTGCGGTATACAATTATTACACCCTGGCGATAGCATCTCAGAATGAACGCAATGCCTTCATTCAAGGCAAGATCAGTGTTCTGGATGAACGAATCAGCGAAATCAAGCAACTAGATGAAAAACGAAATGAGTTGCTGTCGAGAATGCAGGTTATTCAGGAGTTGCAGGGTAATCGACCTATCATTGTCAGACTGTTCGATGAACTGGTGCGCAAGTTGTCTGATCGAGTGTTTTACAAATCAATTCAACTACAAGGCAAGAATCTGGATGTTCAGGGTGTGGCTGAATCAAACAACAGAATTTCCAGTCAGCTGAGAAACTTCGATGAGTCGGAATGGTTTGACAGTCCTAATGTGACTGAGATTAAAGCGGATCCGAACTATGGACCTCAAGCCAGCCTGTTTTCTTTGAGCGTTATTCAAGCAACGCCGGTCAAAGAAGAGGAGCAGTAGATATGGCTTTCTCACTCGAGGACATCCAGGAAAGTTTACAGAACTTTGATCCGGAGCAATTAAACGATATCGACGCGGTTGGTTCCTGGCCTTTGGCGGTAAAGATCATTATCTGGTTGATTTTCTTTATTGGTGTGCTGGCACTTGGCTATTTTTTGTTTATTAACAATGAACAGGCAGAGCTTGCAAAGGTACAGACCGCAGAACAGAACTTACGAGCGGATTACGAAAATAAATATTTTCAGGCAGTTCATCTGGAAGCATTTAGAAAACAACAGATTGAAATGGAGGAATCCTTTCAGGCAATTATTCGACAGCTACCAGTGGATACAGAGATACCGGGTCTGATCGAGGATATTACTCTGGTAGGGCTCGAAAATGGCCTGACTTTTACCAGCATTGATTTGCAGGCTGAGGTACGTCATGAGTTCTATATCGAAAAGCCCATTAAAATAATCGTAAATGGCAGCTACCACGATCTGGGATCCTTTGTCAGTGATGTGGCTGATCTGTCTCGAATCGTAACGTTGCACGATTTTACCATTGTTCCTGCCCGTAGCGTCACACGAGGTCAGGATTCTGGTGGCTTACTGAGAATGGAAATTCTCGCCAAGACGTATCGCTACAATGACGAACCAGAATGACGAACCAGAATGACGAACCAGAATGACGAACGAGAATGATGAACGAGGGCAAAAGTATCATTAAAGGTCGACTCAGTCTGGCGCGCTGCAAACACAGTCTGATGCTGGCCTGTGTGTTGCTTCTTGGTGCCTGTTCGAGTGGGAGTCAATATGCCGATATCAGAGAATTCATGACTGAGGTTGAAAAGAAACCTCGAGGTACCATTGCTCCTTTACCTGAATTTCAATCCTATCAGGCGTTTACTTATGGTGCTTCGAATCAAAGGAGTCCTTTTGAACCGCCGGCAGTAATCGTACAGAAGACAAAAGAGCAGAGGCGGAACATTGATATCAAGCCACCTCAGGATCATGTCAAACAATATCTTGAGCGTTTTAGTATTGCTTCTTTGCAGATGGTCGGGACATTTCAACGCGATGATCAGGTTTTTGCCTTGATTCAGATTCAGGATGGTGTGGGTGGTGTTGAACAGGTGCAGGTTGGCGACTATATGGGTACCTCCTGGGGAAAGATAGAGGGCATTAGCGATACACGAGTTGATATTACGGAGATTGTAAGTGATGGCACTGGCGGATGGCTCCGCAAGCCGAGAACGATTGAATTAAAAGTTAACGAATAGAGATTCAAACTGAGGGCGTATGATGGCATACACGCATAAGAAGAAAGTGTCTGCAAACAACTTGAGAATTGAGCCATTCCTGGCGAAGCTCTTACTGATCTTATTGAGCCTGTTAGTTTCGATGACCAGCCATGCCGCTGTGATGATGGAGGACATTGAATTCTCGACATTGCCGGGTGACAAGATTGAGATTCGCATGCAATTTGACGGCACACCACCTTCCCCTACCGGTTACACCATTGAACAGCCTGCCAGAATCGCGCTTGATCTGAAAGGCGTCTCAAGTGGTCTTGATTCCAAATACCATCCACTTGGCAGTGGTAATGCGCGCAGTGTCACGGTTATTGATGCAGGCGATCGAACCCGCGTCATCGTCTCTATGACCGAACTGGTTGCCTATTCCACCAAAATAGAAGGGAATTCTTTAATGGTGCTGGTGGGGATGCAGGACGGTCAGGGATATGTCGCTGAAGAAACAAGCCTGGCGTCGGTTGTTGACTCAGCTGCTGATCGTGCCCCGTCGGTCAGCGTCCCTGTTCTTGAAGAAATTGACTTCAGGCGAGGTGAAGGCGGTGAGGGTCGGGTAATCGTCAAACTGTCAGACCCAGGTATTGGTGTCGATGTGGTTAGTGAAGGCGGGAATATCAGGGTTGAATTTACCGGTGCACATATTCCGGAGAGTTTACAACGGCGTTTGGATGTCACGGATTTTGCAACGCCGGTCCTAACTGTTGATGCCATGCCGGAAGCGGACAACACAATACTCATCGTTGAGCCGACTGGTGAATTTGACTATCTGGCATATCAGACTGATGAAATATTCACTCTTGAGGTGAAACCGCTGATCTCTCAGGAATTGGAATCTTCACTCGATGCGATATTCCGATTTAGGGGAGAGAAGCTTTCTCTCAATTTNCAGGATATTGAAATTCGCTCGGTGTTACAGCTGATTGCGGATTTTAATGATAAGAACCTTGTCGCCACGGATACAGTAACCGGACGGATCACGTTNCGTCTGAAGAACGTACCCTGGGATCAGGCACTCGATATTATTATGAAAACGAAAGGGCTGGCAGTACGTGAAGTCGGTAATGTTATGTATGTGGCGCCAGCGGAAGAGTTGGCTGCCAGAGACAAACTTGAGCTCGAAAGCCAGCAGCAGATTTCAGAATTAGCCCCTTTGCGGACTGAATTTATTGAAGTCAGATATGCCAATGCCAGTGAAATATTTGATTTATTCAAGAGTAGTGGAGAAGCTGAAGGGTCCGGTGTCGTGTCAGGACGTGGCAGTGTCATCGTGGATGAACGCACGAACTCTATAATTTTAACAGAAACGACAGACAAGATTAATGAGTTCCGTTCCGTCCTTGAGAAGCTGGATGTGCCGGTCAGGCAAGTGCTTATCGAGGCACGAATTGTGACAGCCAGCTCCAACTTCAGTGAAGCACTGGGTGTTCGCTGGGGTGGATTGGGTTATGGGCTTTACAATGACAGCACGACCGTGAGTACCACGGGTGGTTCCCTGACAACAGTTCAAGAGGTCAGAGACGGACTGGGTGAGGGGGAGATTACGTTTACATCACCAGATCATCTGGTCGTCGACCTGGGTGTTGGTTCTGCAGACGCTACTTCATTTGCGATAGGCGTAATTGATGGAAAATATCTGCTGGATCTTGAGATTTCGGCTCTCGAATCAGAAGGTAGCGCTGAAGTAATTGCCCGACCAAAAGTCATTACTGCTGACAAGAAAGAAGCTAGCATATCGTCGGGTGTACAGATTCCATATCAGGAAGCATCTTCCAGTGGTGCAACGTCAGTCTCATTCGCTTCTGCGACATTGGAGCTTTCTGTAAAACCACAGATAACACCTGATGATCGCATCATTATGGAACTCGAAGTTAAACAGGACACAGTAGGTGCAGTATTCAACGGCGTACCGAGTATTAACACGAACAACGTGCAGACACAGGTACTTGTTGATAATGGAGAGACAATCGTATTGGGCGGGATTTTCACCACTCAGGTAACTGAGTCAGTGACCAAGACGCCATTCTTCGGGGACCTGCCCTATGTAGGCAGGTTGTTCCGAAGAAGTACCAAAACGGACGACAAGCAGGAACTGCTGATTTTTATCACGCCACGTCTNTTGANGGATTCACTCACAAGCCGCTAGGTAGCTTGAAGTGCCNGATCATTCNCAAAAGGTGACGCTAGTTTTCCAGCGTNACCTTGGCTACAGTGCTGTCATGGAAACGACCACAAACCATTTCAANCAAAATCTCTTTCTGGTTGGTCCGATGGGNGTCGGTAAGACAACAATTGGGCGACTCTTAGCTGAAGAACTCAACCTTGAGTTTATAGACTCCGATCATGAGATTGAACGCAGGGCCGGTACCAACATTGCTTGGATCTTTGATGTCGAGGGGGAGGATGGCTTTCGAGCCCGGGAGTCGGATGTCATTGATGAATTGACGAGNCTCACTGGTGTGTTGATTGCTACCGGAGGTGGCTCAGTATTGAGACCGGAAAATCGTCGCCGGCTGGTTTCTAGAGGTGTCGTTGTTTTTTTGAACACTTCCCTTGAACTTCAGATCAAGAGAACCGAGAAAGACAAGAAACGCCCACTTCTGCAAAACGTTAATCCTCCTGCTGTGCTGAAAGAGTTAAAAGAAAAGAGGCATCCCTTCTATGAAGAGATTGCAGATATAAGTGTGTTCGTCGGTGAAGAAACCAGTCGACGGGTAGTTAACAACATCATTCGAAAAATGAAAGATAAAGCATTGTTGAAGGATTGAACAATGGAAGTCGTTGAACTCGAACTGGGCGAACAAAGTTATTCGATTCACATTGGTGCCGGGCTGATTTCAGACTCGGCGCTGATTCAATCAGAGATCAGTGGAGAGCGAGTACTGATCGTCACTAATGAAACCGTCGCACCTCTGTATGTCGACAGGTTAAAACAGTCCTTGAAAGACCGAAGCGTTGATGTAATTGCACTGCCAGATGGCGAGAGATATAAGACCCTTGATACGCTGAATACGATATTCGATATCCTTCTAACCAATCAGCATAACCGTAATTCAACTATTATTGCACTCGGCGGTGGCGTAGTGGGTGATACCGCCGGATTTGCTGCAGCAAGCTATCAGCGCGGCATTGCCTTCATCCAGATTCCGACCACCCTGTTGTCCCAGGTAGATTCTTCTGTCGGTGGTAAAACCGGTGTTAATCATGCGCTCGGTAAGAACATGATTGGCGCATTCCATCAACCGAGGGCGGTATATATTGATACCGATACTCTTCAGACACTACCGAAAAGAGAGTTGATTGCAGGTCTTGCGGAAGTTATCAAGCACGGTGCACTTGCCGACCGTCAATATTTTGAATGGTTGGAACAGGTTGTTGACGATCTGCTGAGTGCTGATGCCGAAACACTCACTCGGACAATAAAGCGAAGCTGTGAGTTAAAGGCGCAGATTGTTGCCAGTGACGAAAAAGAAACCGGGACTCGAGCATTGCTGAATTTTGGTCACACCTTTGGACACGCCATAGAGAGCGGCCTTGGCTACGGTGAATGGTTGCACGGTGAAGCAGTGGGTGCAGGTATGGTGATGGCAGCAGATCTATCCTGTCGATTGAATATGTGTCCAGGGGAAGATGCTCTCAGGCTCAAGTCACTGATAGAGAAAGTTGGCCTGCCAATTGCGCCACCGATGGGGCTCATCAACGAATTTGTGACGTTGATGCAGCGAGACAAGAAAAGTTCCGATCAAGGGATGCGGCTTGTGCTGCTTCGGGAAATTGGAAAAGCTGAAATAGTGAACGCAGTCGATGACGGACTGTTGCGAGAGACAATTAATACGGGTGAAAGACTGTTGGAATAACCCCTGCTCCTGGCAACACTGGCTTGTATATGCGTGGGGGTTCTCATAGTGAGGCAAGGATTCTGGAACTGATAAAGGCACAGGGAAATGATGAAGCCTTTGCTTATTTTGAGACCAAGTACAGAAACCAGTCTTGGTATGTGTTGACGGCTGGACAATTCGGGAACCGCGACAGCGCTCTGACTGCGATTGCTAAGCTATCACCAGGCTTACAGGCACATAAAATTCTGGGCAAGAAGCGCGGGGAGTATTCGAGAAGCCCTTTAATAACTGAACGTTTCTAAAACAAATTTTTGTAAGCGNCTTTNCTTATTAAAACAGGCCGAATGGAAATANCCACTNGTCGCGTATGCCAGGAAATCCGAGTGAACCNGTTGCANAATGNNGATTGNCATTAGNTNTAGNTGGAATTTACTGTNTTTTGTTCACGTTATGTCNNAACAAATNTTGTTAACGNCATGATTTTTATTGAAANTTTTAGTTACATCTTTTAAGGTTCGATGATTGTTCGNNCTGATTCGCCNGAGTCGGTATGGTGCTATTTAGGAGACAATAATAATGCGAGNGAATCTCCCAAGGTTTGTCATCATCACNTTTNTTNCTATGTTGCTCTCTGCCTGTGGCGGCGGGGGTGGNGGCGGTCTTGCCAGTGGNGGTACGGAAACCACGGAAGNAACCGTGCCGACACTCACACTNTCNATCCTGGATGAATCTGGTGTCGCNACNAGCGAGGTCAACGGTAATACGCCGGTCACTGTTCGTGCGGTGCTTNTTGATGGGAATGGAGATGCAGTTGTTGGTCAGGTCATCATATTCACCACCGCAGTTGGCACATTGTCACCTGCAACCGGAAATGCATTAACTGGAGCAGGAGGTATTGCTGAGATTACCTTGAGTGCCGGGACTGTAGCCGATGCGGGTGTCGTCAGCGCGTCAGCGTCTATTGATGAAAACACAATCACCAGTAATCAGGTTGGCATCGAGAGTGACGGCGGAGAAACAGATACAGGATCACTCACCCTGGTTGTGACATTTGCCTTAACGACACCGGACGACAGCATCACGGTTTCAAGAGACAATGCAGGTACAGGTACCGTTACGGTAACCGATGGAGATGGTGACCCGGTGGATCAGGCGATCGTTCAGTTTGCGACCACTGCTGGAGAATTGGACCCGTCGTCTGGTGTTATCTCGACAGATTCGTCAGGCATTGCAACTGTTGCCCTGTTAGCGGGTACTACGGCAGAATCAGGTATCTTTTCGGCCTCTGTGACATCGGGGTCTGAAACGGTGGAAGCTAATTCAATCAACTTTATTACTGAAGGTGATGCGGTCGCGACCATTGAGTTGTCGGTGTTAGGTGCTACCACTTCAGCACCTCCCTCTATACCAACAGCCGCGGTTGTTGACGGCGCGGTTCTAATTTCTAATGCATCACCGGAGACCATCATTGCAACCGTGATCGACTCGACAGGTAGTTTGGTTCAGGGGTCAATCGTAACTTTTACAAACACCGGTGAAGGTGAACTTAGCGTTACGACGGATATCACCAATGCCAGCGGTCAGGCCCAGGCAAACTTGCTGCCTGGAACCGTTGCTGGATTCGGAGAAATCACCGCATCGACTGTTCTGGATGGCACGACCATTTCGACCCCTTCTGATGGTTCAATAATCTTCACCACCGATGGGGATGGCCCGTTCGATGGTGAGGGAACGAGTAATCTGAGTATCTCGATCACAATGCTTGATGGTGCTGGTGCAGCTTTTAGCGGTCCAGTCGATGCAGAAAATCCGGCGATTTTGCAGGCAACAGTGCTTGACGCAACCGGCGCGGCGCTTTCTGATATTGTTGTTGAATTCAGTGCCGAAATTGGCGATCTATTCCCCGTCAACGGTTTGGGACTGACTGATTCATCAGGTATGGCGACCGCTGCGCTCAACGCGGGAAGCGTTCCGGGTGCGGGTCTGGCAACAGCGACTCTATTGATCGATGGTGCAAGATTTAATGCTGCCAGCCTGACTTTTGAAACACTCGGTAACGCAGGNGATGCGGTACTTGCAGTGACGTTGACTTTCACCGATGCNACACCGGGGAACAGCTCGAATATTATTACGAAAGCTGATGATGCGACCATCGGAATCCTGGTCGAAGAAGNNGAAGTNGGTGGTCNGAACTTACCCAATCGTAGTGCGNCGATTACCACNACTCTGGGNACCGTCAGTATCNGTGGTGGAACANCTGCATCAGCGGTAACCGCNGTAACNGATTCGGATGGTCGGATTAGTGTACTACTTGAGGCAGGTGATGACTTTGGTACNGGNGATGTGNTGGTGACTGTTGGTGATACAANCGAGACGGTTCAGTTTGATGTGGGAGTAGCGGGGTTGCAAATTGGAATTTGCAGCGGNGGCANCGATGCNTTTGATTGTGGTGCCGGTACAACATTTAATGAAGGCGAAATAGANNTCGGAACAGATCCATTATCAGCAGGTGGCACTTCGTCTGTAAGTCTCATGGTGTTAGATGCTGACAATGACCCTGTACCGGNTATTGNTATCGCATTTACGACAAATTGTGCCGACACTCTCGATGACGATACGGGCCTGCCNNTGGCTTCGATCAGTTCTACNTTAACATCAAATTCGTCAGGTGAGNTCTCTGGCACCTACCAGGCCTCGGGTTGTGTTGATAATGACATTATCACAGCGACAGAATCCAGTACTGGTGAAACCGCCTCGGCAACTATCGCCGTTCTTGCGCCAACGATTGGTTCGATTGTATTTGATTCAGTAACGGATTCTCTTGGTGCTGATATCGATAATATATTTATTCAAGAATCTGGCGGTGAAAGCACTGCGCGAGTTATCTTCCAGGTGCTTGATGTATTCGGAGACCCGTCAGAGGATGAAGATGTAAATTTTGAGCTAACGAGTACTGTGGGGGGGATAGAACTGCAGAATGTAACTGCTTTGACTGACTCGACTGGCAAGGCTACTGCCTTTGTTAATGCGGGGTTTATCTCCACATCAGTGAGAGTAAGAGCGAGCATTGATATTGATACTGATGATGACGGAATTGATGATACGACACTGGTAACNCTGTCTGCTCAGTTGTCAGTAAACACAGGTATCGCAGATCAGAACAGCTTCACATTGTCTGCNTCAGAACTTANCTTTGAAGGATTNCAACGTAATGGTGAGTCAATAACGCTGACTGCATTTATGGCTGACANATTTAACAANCCNGTACCGGATGGAACGTCAATCTCCTTCCGAACTGAATTTGGCCGAATTGANCCATCCTGTAACACATCGGACGGCAACTGTACNGTCTCACTGAATTCTCAGGAACCAAGGNCNCCTCTGGATCCAAACACGATCCAACAGGATNTTGTTGATTCATCCTGCCCGTCGGNTTTTATCTTTGATGAGAATGTCACNATCTCTGGTGNNGCGGGTAATACTGAATATCAGGCGTCTAGTATTGNTCGAGTAGAGACAACGTNAGATGTTGTCCTTANNGAGACCACAGACTATACCGTCGACTCCGATGGATCAGGTATTACCTGCGTCAGTGNTTCCTGTGTCGGTACTCTACNGATCACNTACACGCGTGAAGCCCTCGATGAAGACGATAGTAGTGATACTACTCACTTTGCGACCAATCCCGGCCAGGCCACAGCGCCATACAGGTCAAGAACCNGTATTCCGTGCCTCGCGAGTACAAGTGATTCNGGTGGCGCAGTATTCTCCGGNTACANCGGCGGCCTGGGCCAGATTTTCGGCGGCAGATCAACCATATTGTCTTTTGCACANGGCGAGGAGAGCTTTGTCGATGCCAACGGTAATGGTATTTATGACTACAACGAACCATTTGTCGATCTGTCTGAGGCGTTCCATGATTTCAATGAAGACGGTGTATTTGGAAACGGCACCGTTGGTGTTGATGACTCCAGGGATACGACCAGTCGTGAGTGTTACGGGCCGAGGTCTCCCGTTACCTTACCCGGTGAAGTGCTTGGAAATTGCTACCAGATCGGGGGTGATGAGGAAGAGTTTGTTGATTTTGGTGATGATACGACACTGAATAACCAGTTTGATGCCGGTAATGGCATCTACAATGGCACCTTGTGTCCCAAGGATATCAGTGATCGCACGGATACTTGTGATAACAACGTTGATCCCTGCGATGAGGCGACGGAGCAGTACTGTACCCGGGAGCTGGTTAATATCAGGCAGGATGGTGTGATTATCTTCTCCGGATCAAGTTTTGTGTTCTCGGTACGTGATGCCGCCTATGGTGAATATGTCAGCAGTGTTGAGTTGACTTCCCTCGATTCAGGTATCTTAAAAGCAGGGACAGAATTGACGGACACTGATGGCGATGCAGTCGTGGCAGGTACGGATTTTGTCGTCGGTCATGATGACAATGAGGTTGCTCCTCATGTCGGTGATACCGTATCGCTGACCTCAGGAACAGCCGCGGTTATTGTCAATTTTGCGGATATCAACAATAACCCACCGCCAGCTGGTTCAACCATTGCGGTCAGTTCGGGAGCGAATGGTTGTGATATTGCCAGTACCTCGTCATCAACTGTAGCGAGTACCAATGCGGTAGGTGGGTACTCAATAATGATTGGCCTTGCGGTAAAAGAGACGAAAATAGGTTCAGGTGACACCACGACGGTCACGGTGACGACGCCGTCTGGTGTAAGTTCGTCAGGAAGTTTCTACTGTCAGAACTAGTGGCGTTCTGAGACGGTTGCCTCGGAATCGCTTNCCTGGAATAGTAGTACCGGACATTTTAGATGCACATTGGCGTTAAACCGTCGTTGATTCAGTATTACTGATCGGCGGCTGCCAATTCCCTGTCAATCTCACGTGCAGCCTCTCGTCCCTCATTAATGGCACGTACTACGAGAGACTGTCCGCTGCGACAGTCTCCTGCAGCATAGATCTTTGCAACATTAGTCTTATAATTGTCCCTGGTAGCCTGATAGTTGCTGCGTTCATCATAATGGATACTGACAGGATCAGAGGCATAGTGTTCAGGNCCGATAAATCCCATGGAAAGCAGGATCAGATCTGCACGCCATGTCTTTTCTGTCCCCGGGATCTCCTGAAAGTTCTCGTCAACATTGACCGTGATTACGCCTTTCAATACATTGTTCCCATCACGAATAAATTCCTTACTCATAATGGAAAAGATCCGTGGATCATCGCCGTATCTTTCTGCTGCCTCTGCATGACCATAGTCAATGCGGTAGATCCTGGGCAGACCGATTGGCCAGGGGCTGTCTTCGGGTCGGTCCTCGGGAGGTCTTGGTAACAATTCAAAATTGACCAAAGATTTGCAGCCATGGCGCAGGGATGTGCCAATGCAGTCCGTTCCCGTATCACCTCCGCCGATAACGATGACATCCTTATCTTTGGCGGAAATGTATTCGCCATCACTCAGATTAGAATCCAGAAGACTCCGGGTATTGGGATGCAGGAATTCCATTGCGTAGTGCACACCAGCACCTTCTCTGCCGGGGATGCCTAATTCTCTTGGTTCCGTCGCGCCTGTTGCAAACAACACAGCGTCATTATCTGCCACCAGGTCGTTCACATTGATGTCATTCCCCACATCGGCGTTGACTATAAATTCAATACCTTCCTTCGCCAGTAAATCAACTCGCCGATCAACAATATCTTTACCGAGTTTCATATTGGGGATGCCATACATTAAGAGACCACCGATTCGATCTGCTCTCTCGTACACGGTGACGGAATGGCCTGCTCTGTTGAGTTGCTGGGCGGCGGCAAGACCGGTAGGACCTGAGCCGATGATTGCCACTGATTTCCCAGTGCGAACCTCAGGTGGGTCAGGCCTAATCCAACCTTCAGCAAATCCCCTGTCGACTATCGCGCACTCGATGTTCTTTATTATCACTGGGCTTTCGGTCACACCCAGGACACAGGCACCCTCGCAGGGAGAAGGACAGACACGACCGGTAAATTCAGGGAAATTATTCGTTTTGTGCAGGCGAACGAGTGCGTCGTGCCACCGACCATGATAGACCAGATCATTCCATTCCGGGATGAGGTTGAACAGAGGACAGCCATAGGAAACCTGTGGTGCAGTATCAGCCGAATTGCTGGACTGGCAGAACGGCACACCACAGTCCATACAGCGAGAACCCTGAGTCTGCAAATGTGACTCCTGGTGCTCAGTATAGATTTCGTTGAAGTCTGCTAACCTTACAATCGGGTCGCGGTAGGCTTCTACTTGTCTGTCGAATTCTTTGAATCCAGTGGTTTTACCCATATTTTGACTCGTATTACTCATCTTCAGTGCTCATTTTTCCGCAAAGGATACCGTCTAATTGGTCAGATCAGGCGGCTGAGCTTTCTTCCGTCATTTGCATCAACACTCGCTTATAGTCCGTCGGCATAACCTTAACAAATTGTCGTAGTTCATCTTCCCAGTTGTCGAGGATCTGCCTGGCAACTGTGGATCCTGTAGCTTTCATGTGATTGCTGACTAGCTGCTTAAGCTCGATGATGTCATTTTCCATGCACAGTATTTCCAATTCCAGAGTGCCGGTGTTGCATTTACTCGCGAAGTCACCTTTTCGGTCTAGAACGTAAGCGATTCCACCGCTCATTCCAGCACCGAAATTCCGACCGGTTTCACCAAGTATCACAGCTCTGCCGCCGGTCATGTATTCACAACCGTGATCACCAATACCTTCGACGACAGCAGAAGCACCGCTGTTCCGTACACAGAATCGTTCAGCTGCAATACCTCTGAAATAGGCTTCGCCACTCGTGGCACCATAGAGCACGACATTGCCGATCAGGATGTTTTCTTCCGGTTTGAAATGACTGCCCTGGGGTGGGTAGATAGCAATCTTGCCACCGGAGAGACCTTTTCCGACATAGTCATTGGCATCACCTTCAACCTGTATGCTAATCCCGGAGGCGAGCCATGCTCCCAGACTCTGACCCGCAGAACCATTTAGTTTTATGTTGATGGTGTCGTCCGGTAATAACTTGCCGTCAGTTGCTTTCGCCAATTCGTGAGACAGCATCGTGCCAACCACCCGATTGATGTTGATGACAGGTAGTTCAATATCAACTTTCTCACCGTTTCTGAGTGCAGGTTGTGCGAGCTTGATCAGCTCATTGTCCAATGCTTCATCCAGGCCATGGTTCTGATCAATAGTTCGATAGGTTTCGGTGTTTTCAAAAATAATCTGTGCCGGAGTCAGGATCGAGGAAAAATCGAGTCCGGCTGCTTTCCAATGATCTATCGCTTTGTCGGTTTCCAGCACATCTACCCGACCAACCATCTCATTGATGGTACGAAACCCAAGCTGCGCCATGATCTGTCGCATTTCTTCGGCGACCATAAAGAAGTAATTCACCACATTTTCGGGCTTGCCTTTGAATTTTTTACGCAGATCCGGATCTTGTGTCGCGATGCCAACCGGGCAGGTATTCAGATGGCACTTGCGCGTCATCATACAACCCAGGGTGATCAGGGGAGCGGTGGCAAAGCCGTATTCTTCGGCACCCAGCAAGGTCGCTATCGCCACGTCACGCCCGGTTTTGATCTGACCATCGGTCTGCAGGTAAACTCTGGAGCGCAGGTTGTTCATGACCAGCGTCTGATGAGTTTCTGCAAGACCCAATTCCCAGGGTAATCCGGCGTGCTTGATTGATGTCAGCGGGGACGCGCCTGTGCCGCCGTCATGTCCCGCAATGACCAGATGATCTGTTCGTGCCTTTGTCACACCAGCAGCGATCGTACCCACACCAACCTCAGAACCCAGTTTAACGCTGATTCGAGCCGACGGGTTGGCATTCTTCAGATCATGGATCAGTTGAGCAATATCCTCAATTGAGTAGATGTCATGATGGGGTGGCGGACTGATCAGACCAACGCCAGGGGTAGAATGGCGAATCCGGGCGATATTTTTATCAACCTTGCCGCCTGGCAATTCGCCGCCCTCACCGGGCTTGGCACCTTGCACAATCTTTATCTGCAGTTCATCAGAATTCGTTAGATACCAGATCGTGACACCGAATCTGCCGGAAGCGACCTGCTTTATTGCAGATCGTTTTGAGTCTCCATTGGTCAGGGTGACAAAACGATCGGGGTCTTCACCACCTTCACCCGTATTGGATTTGCCGCCGATTCGGTTCATCGCGATAGCCAGCGATTCATGACTTTCCTTGGATATGGAGCCGAAGCTCATGGCACCGGTGCAGAATCGCTTGACTATGTTCCCCGCGGATTCGACCTCATCAATTGGGATAGAGCCACCGTTGGCGCCTTCCTTGAAAGACAGTAAACCACGAAATGTACAACGTCTGGTTGTTTCTTCGTTGGCATGTTTTGCGAATAACCTGTAAGCATCCTGGTTATTAGTCTTTGAAGCGAGTTGCAGATTGGCGATTGTGGTCGGATCCCACATGTGGATTTCTCCTTCACGTCGCCAGTGAAAGTGTCCGGGATTAGGTAGAGCCGGGGTCTGATCTGATTTTCGTGACGGGTAACCAATCTCATGACGCTGTAGCTTTTCATTAAAAAGAACATCGAAGCTGACCCCCTGGACTCGACTGGCGGTCCCTACGAAACAGCGATCGATAATATCATCCGCCAGGCCTACTGCTTCGAATATCTGTGCTCCCTTATACGATTGCAGTGTCGATATACCCATCTTGGCCATGACCTTCAGCATGCCCTTGGCAACCCCCTTTTTGTGGGCCTCAACGATACTGTCATCATCCGGGTATACCTCCTTGTCCAGCAGACCATCAGCTCTGGCCTGCCAGAGCGCTTCAAATGCCAGATAAGGATTGATTGCATCTGCACCATAGCCTGTCAGAAGGCAGTGATGATGAACTTCTCGGGCTTCGCCAGATTCGAGCACCAGTCCGATTCGAGTTCTCTCATGAGTTCTGACAAGATGATGATGAACCGCGCCACAAGCGATCAGAGAGCTGATTGGCATTCTCTCAGCAGAGATATTCCGATCGGAGAGGATGATAAGAGAGTACCCATCAGCGATTGCTTCAGATGCCTCATCACATATTCGGTCTAGGGCTTGCAGCAAACCCGCTGTACCCGAGGTTTTATAAAAAGTGATGTCGATCAGCTTTGATCGCCAGCCGCGATGGTCAATTTGCTTCAGGGAACTCAGTTCCTCGTTTGACAGGATCGGATGTGATATTTTGAATCGGTGAACATGTTGTTCCGTCGTGTCAAGTAAATTGCCTTCCGGGCCTATGAAGCACTCAAGTGACATCACAACTTCTTCTCGAATTGAGTCAATCGCCGGATTTGTGACCTGGGCAAACAGTTGCTTGAAGTAGTCGTAAATCATGCGTGATTTGTCGGACAGGCAGGCAAGGGCAGCATCGTTGCCCATTGAACCAAGTGGATCACGGGCTTCTGTTATAAGGGGCAGTAACATGAACTGCATCGTTTCCACGGTATAACCGAATGACTGCATCCTGGGCATGAGAGTCTCAGGTCGGAATCCGTGGTTATCAGTTGCGGGTGGAATATCTGCAAGTTCCAGTTTCTGATTTCTTAACCATTCACCGTAGGGTCGCTGCTTTGAAAACTCATCTTTCAATTCTTCGTCCGGAATCAATCGGCCCTCTTCAAAATCGACCAGAAACATCTTGCCGGGTTGAAGTCGTCCTTTTGATTTCACGTTTTCTGGCGCTACCGGCAGGACACCCACTTCCGAGGCCATGATGACCTTGTCATCGTTGGTAATATAGTAACGGCTGGGTCGCAGACCGTTTCGGTCCAGAACGGCACCAATATAGTGTCCGTCAGTAAATACAATGGATGCAGGTCCATCCCAGGGTTCCATC
Organism: Gammaproteobacteria bacterium; assembly: GCA_002725285.1. Taxonomy (GTDB): domain Bacteria; phylum Pseudomonadota; class Gammaproteobacteria; order Pseudomonadales; family Azotimanducaceae; genus JAHRVQ01. The sequence goes on from PBRC01000011.1 coordinate 46,767, forward strand.
AGCGCTGAATGGTATTCGTAGAAATCGCGCTTCTGCTGCGACATGTTGTTATCCGACTGCCAGGCTTCCGGGATCATCATCATCACGGCTTCCTGCAGCGTACGACCGGACATTAGCAAGAATTCCAGAACGTTATCGAATGTGCCCGAATCGGAGCAATCGGGCTCAACGATAGGAAACAGTTTTTTAATGTCCTCACCGAACAGGTCTGATTGCACCAGTCCTTGTCTGGCGGTCATGGAATTCTGATTGCCACGCAGGGTGTTGATTTCACCATTGTGGCTCATGTATCGATTTGGCTGCGCACGATCCCACGATGGGAATGTATTTGTGCTGAATCTGGAATGCACCATGGCCAGATGAGTTTCAAATCTCTCATCCGCCAGATCCAGATAGAAGGGAAACAACTGACCTGGCGTCAGCATTCCCTTGTAGACAATTACGTTGCTGGATAAGGAGCATACGTACAGCAGATGGGATTGAACCAGATCTGATCCTCGACGCAGGAACTCGGTAAATCGACGACGGATGATATACAAGGACCTTTCGAAGGCAGCCTCGTCGCTGACAGTCGAGCTAATGAAGAGCTGTTCAATAGCTGGTTGTGCGTTGCGGGCAGCCGGGCCGACATCTGCCGTATCTGGATCAATCGGAACGGGTCGCCAGGCGAGAAAAGTCTGTCCTTCATCCTGGATGACTTTCTCAATCTCCTGCTTGCAGAAATGGCGTTCTGAATCATCCTGGGGAAGAAAAATGTTACCAACCGCGTATGAGCCGGCATCCGGCAAGTCGAATCCGACTTCCGCCGCGATCTGTGTGAAGAACGAGTGGGGCAAGGCAATCAGTATTCCGGCACCATCACCTGTATTGGCTTCAAAGCCGCGTCCACCGCGATGATCCATTCGAGAATTGATGTGATAGGCATCGAGCATTATCTGATGGCTGGGCTGGCCCTTGATATTTGCCACGAAACCGACCCCGCAGGAGTCTTTTTCGTTTGCCGGATCATAGAGTCCAACTTTGCCAGGAAGTCCGCCAATCTTCATAAGATCTTCATACTGAGATATTTATTGTTATCACTTTCTACACGCTTTTTGAGAGACTACTATCCCGCCTGGGTTAAATGTGCTGCCAAAACAGACCCGGGATGAACTCAATCACACAAAAAGGACTGCAGAAAAGCTTCATTTCTCTGCAAAAATTTGATACCAGAGGTATCGAAACTCTTGTGGAGTTTTCGCCATTTACGAGATCCTACCGGGTAAAGTCGGTCGCTGGCGAGTCAGAAACCATACCAAACAGGGGGTGAAAGTCAAGTTTGAGGACCTATGAACTGTGGGAATGCTGGTTATAACACTTTGTTTTTTAACGCAATTTGTGGTTGCAAGTGGCGTCTGCCCGTCGTGAAGTGACTTTTTGATTTCAAAGATGGCGGATGAAGCTTTCCGGATCATTGAGGAATGCTCTGGTGACATCCACATGCTCAACTTCGTCCCATTCAATTGGCTGGATGACCTGATCGAAGTGAAGGATGGTTGCTTTTGGCAAGGCCATCAAGATGGGCGAATGGGTTGCAATAATAAACTGACAGTTGTGTTCCAGTTGCTGCATGATCAGGGAAAGCAGCGAAAGCTGGTGGACGGGCGAAAGAGGTGTCTCTGGCTCGTCTAGAATATACAGGCCATTTGGGTTTAAGCGGCTCTTTAGGAGTTCGATAAACCACTCACCGTGCGATCTTGCGTGAGGGTTTTCGCCATACCGGGTTTCATAAGCTGCAATCTGGGCTTTCGCCATATTCATAGCCCGGTCTCTTCCCTCTCCCGTGAGTGAAACATCAAATTCACCGATCAGTCCATGTAGCATGTGCATGTCTGTCTGCACTCTGCGGGTGAAACCGATCGCATCTTCAGCCCGGAAGAACATCTTCAGTCTGGCGTTCACCGAGCGTCGGAATGTGAGGAAACCGGCCAGTTGTCTCGCGTCCTCAAGCATCGGGTCCCTTTGAACATCAGAAGCCCCCACAGCAGGGCAATTCATACCGACTGCAATTGCTTCCAGCAGACTTGATTTACCGCTGCCATTCTCTCCTACGAAGAAAGTAACCCTGGGATCGAACTGAATAGAATCAAGTGACTCGATAACAGGCAGGTTAAAAGGATAAGCATCCGGGATATCTCTCCCCTGAGAAACACTGATCCTGTCAAGGAAAGCCATACCAGCCATCTGCACCATTAATCTATTGTGGTGCAGTATGACCGAATGACGATGAAAGCTCGATGCCCATTTCTCGAGGGTATTGCTATAATCTCGGCCCTTTGCCGCCTATCTTAGGAAGACCTGAGGAATCGAAATGAAACAGCCAGTACGAGTCGCGGTTACCGGTGCCGCAGGCAATATTAGTTATTCCCTTCTGTTCAGAATTGCGTCAGGTCAAATGTTAGGAGCAGATCAGCCTGTTATTCTGCAACTACTCGAAATTCCACCTGCCATGGAAGCCCTGAGTGGTGTAGTCATGGAGGTTGATGACTGCGCGTTTCCACTGGTACAGGAAGTTATCGCAACAGATAACCCCGATGTGGCATTTAAGGATATAGAATTTGGCTTGCTGGTAGGATCGCGACCCCGCGGGCCTGGTATGGAACGAAAAGATCTGCTCGAAGCGAACGCAGCGATATTTTCGGTGCAGGGTAAATCTCTGAATGACCACGCCGCTAAAAATGTCCGTATCCTGGTCGTCGGCAATCCCGCGAATACCAATTGTCTGATTGCGCAGAGAAATGCACCAGACCTCGACCCCAGGCAGTTCACCGCAATGACCCGCCTGGATCATAATCGGGCTGTGACTCAACTGGCGCAAAAGACCGGCGAGCATATAACAGTAGTCAATGGACTTTCGATCTGGGGAAATCACTCGGCCACTCAATACCCGGATATAACCCAGGCCACGGTTGATGGCACCGCGGCCACTGATCTCGTGGATCAGGAATGGATTGAGAGTACTTTCATTCCAACCGTGCAGCAAAGGGGGGCGTCGATTATCAAGGCGAGAGGTTTGAGCAGTGCAGCCTCCGCAGCCAACGCGGCAATCGAGCACATGAACAACTGGACCCTTGGTTCAGATGGAAATATCGTCAGTATGGGGGTCTGCTCCGACGGCAGTTACGGCGTCGAGGAAGGCTTGATCTATTCGTTCCCGTGTCAATGTGCTGACGGTGACTGGTCTATCAAACAAGGTCAGGAAATCACAGAATTCAGCCAGCAGAAAATGCTGGAAACAGAAGCGGAACTCAAAGAAGAACGTGACGCTGTCAGTGATCTGTTGCCTTCCTAGAGAATACAAGTATGTCCTGATTCTTCAGGGCATTCTGCTGTTAACTGCCTGTTCCGGTAAACCGCTGCTGTCGAGTTTGTCGACAAATGCCCGTATCGTTGCGTTCGGTGATTCTTTAACCTATGGCACGGGTGTCAGCAGTGAGCAAAGTTATCCCAGTGTCCTTCAATCGCTGATTGGAAGAACCGTGATTCGCTCAGGCGTGCCGGGTGAAATCTCAAACAAGGGATTGGCCCGTTTGGATTCAGTCCTGGCCAGGGAGCAACCCGACCTTGTAATCGTTTGTCACGGTGGCAATGACATTCTAAGACGAATGAATGGTGCACAGACGGAAGCTAATTTGAGAGCGATGGTCAGCAAGGTGCGAACTTCGGGGGCTGAAGTGATTTTGCTGGCGGTACCGAGATTGGGTCTCTTCCCGGAAGCTCCCGGGTACTATGAGCGTATAGCTGAAGACATGCAGGTTCCCATCGAAATGGACGTCCTTGCTGATCTGGAAGGTGACTCATCGATGAAGTCAGACCAGGTTCATTTTAATGCGGCAGGCTACAGAAAAATGGCATTGGCGGTCCAGCAACTGCTGATTGATGCAGGGGCAATCTGACGATCTGTTGAATGCTGTGTCAAATAGAGGCAGGTTCAGCTATTAGAATTACTGCTTCGTTGTCAGTGGTAGTAAGATCTAATGATGACGCTGATGCAGGCAACAGATATCCTTGTTCCGGCTTTATTGTCTTACCACTTATCTTTGCATTTCCTGTAACGCCGATAACCAGACAGTATCTTTCGATCCATCGTTGATAGGTGGTGTGTGCTCTCACTGTGATCCGGTACACAGAGAATTCGGGGAACGCTGCTACTGACTCTACCTTGTACTCGTCAGAATTGTCGATTACATCAAGCGGGGTCTCCTCCTTGATGTCCGTGATTGCGTCCACAAGCGCTGATTCGGTATCCCATTGATTTTGCGTCAAGACTTTCTGGGTGAATGACAGGATCATTCTTTCATAGTGCGGTGTTTGAAACTCGATCACCCGTACGCCATGCTGGAGGGAGTGGGGCTGATGAGGATCAACTCGAATAACGTCACCGACCTTCAGATCGCGCAATTGAGTGTAGGAGTACATATCCTGTTTGTGTTCTTCCTCGCACTGAGTGAGTTCGTCAGGTAAAGCCGCCTGCCACTGCATCATTAAGTCNNGGCTGACAGGATCGGAGGTGACTAAACCCAGTTCCAGCTTGTGTTCATCNAGCANTGAATCAATTTCGTTTCTTGTACTTTGATAGGTTTCTGCAGACCGCANATAGGCTGATTTGAACGAATCGATATCAGTGAATTGTGAGACTTTTCCCTGGTTGAAACCGTAACGAATCTGACCGATACCATCAGGCCAGGCAACACCGTCAAGGTGAGTGACGACATAGACCTCACGTTTTTCCCTGTGAAGTTCGAAATAGAGGTCTCCATAGCCCGGATCGGGAAGAGGATCCAGTATCTTAAGTAGCAGTGGTTCGTTTGCATTTTGATCGCCCAGAACTCTGCCCGGCGCAATCGAGAGCAACCAGGGCAGTGGGATTCCCGCCACGGTACATACGCCTCGTTGCTCGATTCCGGTGTACCAGATTTCTGCCCCCCACGGTTTCGGAATGCGTACCGTCTCAAGGAGCCAGGGTTGCGTCAGGCTGACACTGGGAGAGTGCCAGAGCCGAAGGGTATTGCTGAAAGCANTGTCTGGATTGCCATCGTCTGATGGCACCTCGGTTCTGGGTACCACGCTGCATTGAGTGTCACCTTTGGTGACCAGAACAAGGGCNGTCAGTGAGATGACAGGATTACCCGGGAGATAAGATTGCGTGTGTTCGAAATCGAACGTCACGCAATAAGGNTGCGTCATTGTCAATTCAACAAGTGACTGTTCCGGATTCGCGACATGGCCTAACGAGTAAATCATAGTCAGCATTATATACAGACTTTGGTTGTGTGCTGAGTACAAAATACGAGGTCCGATCGTGACTAGATAGATATCGTCTGGTTGATTAAGCTTGGTTTCATGAACTGATAGTGATGAGGGTTATGAACAGTCAGGTTTTTGAACAGGCCAGGCAGGCACGGGATCCTCGGTTCGACGGCAGGTTCTTTATCGGGGTAAGGACTACCGGTGTGTATTGTCGACCAGTCTGCCCGGTGAAAATACCCAAGGCAAAAAACGTCACCTTTTTTGAGACTGCAGCAGCGGCGGCAAAAGCCGGGTTCAGACCCTGTTTGCGATGTCGACCGGAGACATCTCCAGGAATACCAGCATGGATGGGTACTTCGACGACCGTTAAGCGGGCGCTTCGCTTGATTTCAGAAGGCGCATTGGATTCGGGCAGTATTCAAGATCTGGGTGATCGTCTTGGGGTCACCCGTCGACATTTAAGTAGATTGTTCTCGAGACATCTTGGTACGTCTCCCAAATCTGTGGCTCAGACAAGAAGACTGCATTTCGCCAAGAAACTACTGGATGAGACCAATCTCACGATCATCGAAATTGCACTGTCTTCGGGATATCGAAGTGTTCGTCGATTCAACGACCACTTTAAGAATGTATATGGGAGAGCGCCCAACTCACTCAGAAAGAAAGCGAGGGATAAGAGTGGTAAAGAAACGAAGTCGGGATTTGAATTAAAGCTGGCTTACAGACCACCATTTGATTTTGAGGGCATTCTGAGATTTTTAGCACTGCGCGCCATTCCGGGCGTTGAGCAGGTGGATGATGCCCATACGCGATACAGTAGAACCATTCAGGTTGGCTATCAGCCGGGTCGACTCACCGTGACTGATAATAGTGAACACCGCTGCCTGCAGGTTTATATCGAAACAGATGAGGCACATCAGCTCATGACTGTGCTGGAGAAAGTAAATCGGCTTTTCGATTTAACTGCCGATCCAATTGAAATCATGACCAGTTTTAAGAATGACAAAATTTTATCCGGATTGGCTCAACAGAATCCAGGGCAGAGGGTTCCTGGATGCTGGGATCCATTCGAGCTGGCAGTTCGTGCGGTTGTTGGTCAGCAGATTTCAGTGAAGGGCGCAACCACGGTGATGGGTCGAATCGCGAAAGAACATGGAACAGAAACCTGTNTGGGATTGTGTTTTCCGCTTCCAGTTAAGCTTGCAAGGCTTGATCCTGGATCTCTTCCCATGCCCAGACAACGAGCCATGGCGATTAAGGATATGAGCACAGCCGTGATACAGGGAAAGATTGATCTTAGTACAAAAAACACCACCGATAATCTTCAGGCGCAACTTACGAGTATCAAGGGAATAGGACCCTGGACGGCGCAATATATTGCAATGCGAGCACTTAATGATCCTGATGTCTTCCTCCATAATGATCTCGTCTTACTCAAGGTTGCCAAACAGAAACTAAAAATAGACAACGACAAGGCGCTTCTTAAGCGCTCCTACAGCTGGCAGCCCTGGAGAGCATATGCAGGCATGCACCTGTGGCGACAGGCGTCTGAATTGAAATAGAGTGCGAATCGATCAGAGGAGGAGATCATGCAATATAGATNTATANACTCAACTCTNGGGGAATTGTTACTGGCTGGAGATGAAGCGGGATTGCGGATAATCGGTTTTCCCTGCGGCAAGGGAAGGGTTGACCCGGATTCAGACTGGGAAATGAACCGAGATTGTTTTAAAGAAGTCGAAACACAGTTGCTTGAATATTTTAATGGCGAACGGCATGAATTCGACTTACAACTTGCGCCAACCGGTACTGCTTTTCAATTGGATGTGTTGAAGGCGTTGCAGGAGATTCCCTTTGGAGAGACACGAAGCTATCTACAGATCGCGCAACGAATCAATCGTCCTAAAGCAGTGAGGGCTGTTGGTGCAGCAAACGGGCGGAATCCTCTGCCCATCGTGATNCCCTGTCATCGAGTGATAGGTGCTGATGGGAGTCTGACGGGTTTTGGTGGTGGATTGAATGCAAAAGTTTTTCTGCTTGAACTGGAAGGTGGACTTGCCCGGGTCAGAAAGCAGGGGAGTTTATTTTAAATCACTATTGACCGTTGGCTCCAAATCTCCTCCAGCTGTTTGTCAGTTTCAGCGAATGCGGTTGTTGGTGCAGGAGGTAATATCACATTGGTTGCAGACAACTTTATCATGGATACTGAAAGCAGCATCAATGCCACCTCCGAAAGAGGGATCGACAGCACAGTTGAGATTGGGTCACCGAATCAAGCCGTACATCCGTCAGCAAATCCATTTCAACCGGGTTCCGGGATCTGCCTGATTTCTTATCCAGTGACTGTACTGTACCAGTTCTGCAAAACAGAAGTTTTCTTGTTATAGAGAACCTGGGCCCGGTGCAACGAAATCCCACTGATTATACATATAAGAACTGCAGATGCGCCGCTGAGCCGCTGAATAGTATTGAGATCAATCTGGATTTGCTGAAGGGATTTGTTTCGATGTCCCCCGACTGTTTTGTTATCTACCAGCGAGGGTCATCAAAAAGCTCCTGAAATTCGATTACATTTCCATCCGGATCTCGACCATAAGTNGTTCTGCACTGGGNNCCNAGGTTAATCGGTGGACAATGAAANGTGACACCAGCTTCCAGCAGTCTTTCATATTCGACATCTACGTCTGTTACATCCAGGCTGAAATGCGTATACCCATGATCATTGACTGGTCGATCTTCAGCCATGGGTGCGGGCTCAGGGCTTGAAAACTCAAATAGTTCGATATGGCAGTTTCCGCATAGCAACATGGCTTGCCTTGCAGCTGGATTCTTTAAATCGAGAATCTTTTCGGGTTTTGGATTGCTTTCCGAGCTACTTGCCCAGGTCTGGTCCGAGAGAACTTTCATTCCCAGTAAATCCCGATAGAAAGTCAGGGATCTCTCCATATCCTTGACTGAAAGTGCAGTGTGGTGGATTCCAACGATCATGACGTTCTCCTGATTTGAACTGATTATTTCTTCTGCCTACTTTTTCAATTTTATGCGCTGCCGATATTTGGTGTCACCCTGGGCGTATTCTGGCACATATTGCCTGTAAACCGGATTCGTTTACCATCCTTGAGAATGCTGTGGGCACCACTTGAAGATTTCACTTTCGCGAAATCCAGTTTATCCATTGCTCTGGTTATCTTCGTGGTTGTGAGTTTATAGATGATATGAAATTTCACCATCGCCCATCGCTCAGTATCGAAAAACTTTTTGTGCCCTGAGAATGTCGCGTAGCGCTTTTCCAGTTCTTTGACTCTGGCCTTGTGTTGTCCCCGGGCTGGCAACGAAATGAAACCGGAAATAACTGCCAAAGCCAAGAAGTATCGTAGGAGAAAGGATTGGGAAACCCTCACTGTTCTACCAGGTCCGAGGGTGTGTACATTGAGAAACACTAGATATTCCTTGTGTTTATGAACGATTCATTGGCGTGTCCCTACCGACAGATTGAGGCAAGTACGTCAAAGTACTGAGGAAATGTCTTTGCGGTCACTTCTGGCTCATTAATCGTAATCTCGGCATCGCTCAGAGATGCCAGCGAAAATGCCATGGCAACACGATGGTCTCCGTAGGTGTCGATATTGGTTGAGTTTATTTCTTCAGGTGGATTGATGACGATATAGTCTTCACCTGTTTCAACCTCAGCGCCTAACTTCCTCAGTTCTGTCGCCATGGCATGCATGCGATCNGTTTCTTTCACTCGCCAGTTGTGNATGTTNCGGATTGTGGTGGTTCCCTCTGCNAACAAAGCCATGGCAGCAATTGTCATGGCGGCATCCGGAATATGGTTTAGATCCATGTCGATACCGACAAGTTTGTCGCCTTCGACTTCAATCCAGTTCGTCTCACGGGTGACCTTTGCGCCCATTTGCTCAATGACATCGGCAAACCCGATGTCACCCTGAACACTGTTTTTTCCGAGGCCGTTCACGCGAACCTTGCCACCTTTGATTGCGGCAGCGGCAAAAAAATACGAGGCGGAAGAGGCATCGCCCTCGATCAGATAATCAGAGGGTGACTGATAGGTCTGGTCGCCAGGGATAGTGAATGCCTGATAGTTCGTATGACTGGCGGTTACGCCAAATCTGTCCATGATATCCAGGGTCAGATCCAGATAGGGTTTGGAAACCTGTTCGCCGATGACTTCAATTTCGCTTGTCCCCGGTGCCAGAGGTAAAGCCAGCAGAAGTGAGGTTAAGTACTGACTGGATACATCACCTCGAATCCGAACACTGCCGCCTTGTATCTGGCCACCGGATATCTTAAGGGGAGGGCAGTCTTTTTGACCCAGATAGGCTATCTTCGCACCAAGCTGTGTGAGCGCGTCCACCAGATGTGAAATAGGACGTTCGCGCATGTACTTATCACCGTCGACGATGAATTCACCCTTTATTAATGCCAGGATGGCGGTAAGCGGTCGAATAGCAGTTCCAGCGTTGCCAAGAAAGAACTTATTGTTGGCAGGCGCGTGGAACAACCCTGCATGTCCGCGCACGGTACAATCCTGCCAGTCTTTAGATAGTGAGATGTGAATACCGAACTGACCAAGGGCATCAACCATCCTGTTCGTGTCTTCGCTCTTCAGTAGATTGTGTAAACGAGTTTCTCCAGGCGATAGGGCGGAAAGGAGAAGCGCTCTGTTGGATAGACTTTTTGAACCAGGCAGGTGAACCTCCCCCTCGACATGATCAACCTGAGGTAGTCTGAGCTGAGTCATCAGTAGATTCCTGGTGAGTTGGTGACAGCTTCCAGTCGATCCAGAAAACTAGCAAGATCTGACTCGACTTCGCGAATGGGTGGTTTGCCTGGTTCTTCCAAAAGGACCTTACCTGTATCGTTGTCGACACTCAAAAAGAGTTCCGAGTCAGGATCTGTGGTTGCAAAAAAGACAGTGAATGGTTGTCTGGCCTGCTGTTTTGCCATCAGGTGACCGATCAGGTTTTCTATCAGTCGATCGAAGTCACTTTGATTCCAAAGCTGTATAAGGCTCAGGGGCCCTTCTTGTGATTTGGCCTCCAAGCTCCCTGACCAGAAAGACCCGTAAAATGCCTGGATGTCGGGATGAATTCTTGCTTCAGCAGCATTTGCCAATCCTGAAAAATCGACGGGGTATTTTTGCGGGCATGGCTTCCAGTAACTTATGTTGTCTGCTTGTTTGAACTCGCACTCAGAATGCCAATCTGCATCGTAGGCAGTCACAAAGTAGCCAGCATCCGTTAGATCGAGTGCTTCATCGATTACTCGCGAAAGTGCATACCTTACCTGGCTCATTGGATCGGGTCATTAAAAAGCGGGCATTATACATTGATCAATAATGAAAGGAGATTCCGTCGCTGTTTCAGGAGGATTTCGGGCTAAGGTCTTCTCCCACGTCGACCCGGGGGCCCAGCATCTCTTTTGTGTAGAAAACGCAGTGCCTTAGCTCGATCTTGCGGGTTCATTTCCTTCATTACACCAATCATCTGAAGATGCAGACGGGTTTGATTTTCGCGGGCGGTTTTCTGGAGTTTGTCGAGGGCCAACAACACCTGCTCTTCATCGAATGGGTCAGCTTGCAATGCCTTTTCGAACTCTCTTTGGGCGAGGCCCAAGTCACGTCGTAATGGTCTTGCTTCTTCGGCATTTTGTTTCAGCAGAGGCCATAGTTTCTGGCGAGTGTCATCATCAAGCTCCCTGACAATCCATCCGAGGTGTGATGGGAAAGGCCTGCCGGGGGGGGTTGTAGCAAAATGACCAACTAAACCCCCTATGAGTAACAGATTAATCGCAATTGAGCAGATCAGTACAATGACTAGAGTACGCCTTCGTCCCTCACTCATAAGGGGACTCCACAGAGTTTGAAGAAAACGACATCAACTGAATTTCATCTTCCCAGGAATCATTGGCATCGACAGACACACGTTCAATATTCATGCCCAGCACTGCACCGACGATCAAAGGCAGGGTTGCGGCCAGGGCAGGTTGCCAATAGTGGGTTGGATTCAGGGGCAGCAACCAGTCCAATAGTCTATCCAGCAATCCAATCTGTGGTGCTGAGACTTCTGAAGCGGGTTTGTTGGCGACACTAGCCAAAATGGACTTCTTCAGGCTATAGAGGTCGCTCTCAGGGAGTAAATAGCCATCGAGCTGATCGTCCAGCAGCATCCCTGTCTTGATTAGATCAGCTGCAGCCTCGCTGGAATCAAGAAAGTCGATTGCTGCCTGCCGCTCATCGCTGGGCCAGTGTCCCGGTATCGTACCGTAAGCTTCAATGAGTTGACTAAATCTATGCAGATTCATATTGCATCTCCTTTCAGCGATTCTCGTAACCTTTTGCGGCCCCTCGACAGCAAAGATTCCAGTGCGTCAACGGAAACATCAAGAATACCTGCCGCTTCCCTGTTGGACAGCCCCTGATAGTGACACATAACGACAGCACTTCGCTGTCGTTCTGGCAGACTTTCCATCGCCTGATTGATGGTTGATGCCTGCCTGACCTTGAGCAATTCCTTTTGTGGTTCCAATCCACCACTGTTTTCTTCAAGGTTCGAATCACTCGTCTTCATCTGTTTTCGAAAAAAGTCAATGCACATATTGTGAGCAATCTGATGTAACCATGTGCTCAGTTTGGCAACCTCTGGATTGAATTGATATGATTTCTCCCATAGACGAATGAACACTTCCTGGGTGATGTCATCAGAATCGATTGTGTTTCCCATCATACGAACCACATAGCGATTGATAGAAGCGAGGTGTCTGTCTAGAAGTTGTTGGTAGGCTTCCGTGCTTCCTTCTCTGAGCTGAAAAACCAACTCCGCCTCAGTGTCTTCACTCAATCGCTACTCCAGTTTCTAGCGGTTAGCCACCAAAGGGACCATCATGCTCCTTTCGATGACGACGAGGACCTCGTTCCGGACGCTTAATTTCATCGGCAGCGAGGAAACCATCTCCATTTTCGTCCATTCGCCCAAATATGGCGAGTTTTGCTTCCTCGGCAGTGACACTGCCGTCGCCATCAATATCAAGCTCAGCGAAATGTTCAGTCATTCTCCTCTGCATTTCACTCTTCCTCGCTTCATGCTCTTCCTGGCGCCTGGCGGCTTGTTCAGCCATATGTTGTTGTAACTCATCGAGAGTAACAGCGCCATCTTCGTTCAAGTCAGCATGTTTGAGCATTCGTTGCTCCGGCGCGCGAAACTCCTCGATCGACACAAGCTCGTCTCCATCTTCGTCCAGATGGCTGATCAGGCGTTTACCGTGACGGTCTTTTTGCGCCAGTGTTGGCCCAGAGAATATGGCAAGGGAAATCAAGATGATAAGTAATTTGATGTTCATAATTTGTGCTCCATTTTCGATCTGCTCATAACCTTGTACGGGCTGATTGCTAAATTCCGTCGCTCTATTTTGGGTATCTATGTGAAGGGTTTTAGAATCGTCAGGATGAGGATCGGTACGACGATCAGGAGCGCAGATTCGTTAAAGACCCGAAAAAATAATGAAGTAGGGATGACGGCATCGGTGTGCATTCTTACAATGTAGCGATAACACTGACCGTGATAAAGCAGCAGAAGACATACAGGGATCAGCTTGACCTTTAGCCATGTACCAGTAATCCCATACCAGAGCCACAGCCAGAGACCGAGCCCCANCGCCAGCANTGCCATGATGGTTGAGAACCGGAATAACTTACCGACCATTATGACCAGACGCCTTACGTCCTCACCGGCATCCTTGCCTTCAACATAGTGAACGAAGATTCGAGGCATATAGAAAAGTCCAGCCATCCACGCCATGACGAATAAAATGTGAAATGTCTTGATCCAAAGCATCATCAGATAATGTCCAGAGCGCCGCCATCAACACGGATATTTTGAGCGTTTACAAAACTTGCTGCCTGGCTGCACAAAAAAATAACCACGTTAGCTACCTCTTCCCTGGTTGCTATTCGTCCGACAGGATTCGGCGCNTACTTGTTTACGATTCGTTCTTCAACCTCGNCCCAGGTATCACCCCAATTCTCCNTNCGAGCNCGTTCAAGATAGGTNGCTTCGACTTCGGGTGTTCGAATCAGGCCAGGTGAAACAAGGTTGACAGTGATGCCGGTGGTGGCGAGTTCCTTTGCAAGACTGACAGTCATATTCGCGAGTGCAGCCTTTGAGGCATAGTAATGTGGCATTCGTTTGTTGGGCCTGGTTGATCCGACCGTGCCAAGATTAACAACTCGACCATAGCCTGATTCGATCATATCTGGTATGAATGCCTTGACCATCCTCATGATAGACAGACTGTTCTTCTGATAGATATCAATCCAGTCATCTGTGTTGAGGCTTCGCCAGTTGCCTTGTGATGTCGTGCCATAATTGTTAACCAGAATGTCGACTTTAAGACTTTTATCTTTGATCTGGTCAGTGAGTTCCTGAGCACCNGCATCAGTCGTGATATCTCCAGATACTGCTATTGATCCTGATATCTCTGAGGCTGGATCTTCAGATTCACCTTGCTCAATGCTGTGGACCAGAACAGTTGCTCCTTCTTTGGCGAGTAGCTTCGCGATGATAAATCCTGTGCCGCGATTACTGCCCGTTACCAGAGTTACCCTTCCCGTTAAACCTAGATCCATAATTTGTGTCGAATTACTGCAACAAGGTTGATGAAATGAAACGATAATAAGCTATCTTCATCGCGACATCATCCTGCTTTGATGGGTCCAAGTCAGATTTATTTCCTGTTGTTCGTTGTCCTTGACGTAGTGGTGCAGAGTATTACTGGTTTTGCCATGGGTCTTATCATCATGGGTGGAGTTGCTGCCATGGGATTAGCAGATATCTCTCTGTCAGCAGTTGTGGTCAGTTTAATCAGCTTATGCAATAAGTTAGTGGCGCTTAGATACAATCATCGGGACATTGACTTTGAATATGTGAAACGAATAGCGACAGGCATGTTACCCATGGCCCTGGTTGGTGTAACAACTCTTACCACGAGTCGAATTGCGCACAGGATTCCAGAGAGCGTGATTAGAAAACTGGTATTCGTGCTATTGGTCCTACCGGGTGGATCCCTCACGCTGACTTCCTAAACAGAAACAAGGGCTGAACGGAGACATTGGTTCAATCGCTGCATCCACGGCATTCGAGCTTAAGTTGCCCACGATGTTGTGTCGAAAGTAATAGCCGTATTGATGATGTAATGATTGTAAATCGCCGTTATCTGCCCAAGGACAGCGCTGATTGGGTGTCGTATGTGAATTGGTTGAGCCATGATACGATTGGGACTACTTCGGAATAAAGATCCGCAGTGGAAATGAACGAATTTGATGATATACGACCATATCATGATGATGAGGTAAAAGGCGTAATAACCCGCCTTTTGGCAGATACGGAATTCCTGGATTTTCTCGGAAACTACCGCTCCCCGCGACTAAGCAGATATTTATCAGGCCTGGTTCGATTCATCACGCGACATGTGCTGAAGCGACAACTGGGTTCACTGGTAAGCATCAAAGGATTCCAGGAGGCCATTGCCAGCTACGCGACGCGAATTGTTGCAGAGACAATGACCCGGTTTGAATACGAGGGAGTTGAGAAACTGAGTAAAGACCANGGGTACCTGTTTGTCGGTAATCACCGGGACATAGCNGGTGATTCNATGCTCGTTAACTATGCCCTTTGGCAATCGAATCTCGATACGGTACGTATTGCAGTCGGTGACAATCTCGTACAGCGAGAATTTGCGACGGATCTGATGAAGCTCAATAAGAGCTTCTTTATCAAAAGATCTGAAGAAGGAGCGAAAAAGATGCTTGCCGCAATGAAACAGTCATCGAGCTATATTCATGAATCCATCAGGGATGGACAATCCATTTGGATTGCTCAGAGTGAAGGTCGGGCAAAAGATGGTATGGATGTTACCGATCCAGTCATTGTCAAAATGCTTGCCCTGTCAAAAAGAAAACAGGATCTGGCAGATTCGGTTCTTAGTCTCAACATAGTGCCAGTTTCGATATCTTATGAATATGATCCTTGTGATNACCTNAAATCAAAAGAACTTGANTNCATTGATCGTTATGGCAGCTACGAGAAACCNNCAGGAGAAGATTTGCTGAGTCTGGTTAAAGGTTTGGGGGAATTCAAGGGTAAGGTTTACCTGCGATTTGGANAACNGGTAGAGGGTGAGTTNCAGTCCCCGGAGGAAATCGCTNNCGCCATCGACAGACAGATCCTGGATAATTACCAGCTCTATNATNTTAACTACTGGGCACTCAGAGAACTGGCGCAGCAGGATTCAGGTGATCAATATTCTGAGACGTGGCGAGCTTTGAAGGATAGTGTTGAACTTACCGATACCAAAGATTTTGTTGATCGATATTCTAAATGTCCGCCAGAGTGGCGTCGTAAATGGCTTGAGATGTATGCCAATCCTGTAGTCAACAAATGGGTCAGCCAATCGGCCAGAATGGCGCCATGCTAGTTCCCGAACTACCAGTCCATGATTTGGATAGCAGGTTCTGATAGTTGCGCCCACTGTTCTCGCAGTTCAAGAATATGCTCTGACCAGTACCTTTGCGTGTTGAAAAATGGGAATGCTCTTGGAAATGCAGGGTCATGCCAGCGTCGTGCGATCCAGCTTGCGTGGTACATCATTCGTAGTGTTCTCAGTGGTTCAACAAGTCTGATCTGACTGTAGTCAAAGCTGCAGAAATCCTTGTATCCCTTCAAGATGGCAGTTAACTGTTGTGTCTGTTCTTCATAGTTTCCCGACAACATCATCCACAGGTCCTGAATGGGCTGTCCGGTTCGGGCATCGTCAAAATCAACAAAGTGGGGTACATCGTTTCGCCACAGGACATTGCCCATGTGGCAGTCGCCATGTAGCCTGATTTTTCTCACTGAATCCGATTCAGCAAAGACTCGTTGAAGATCAGACAAGAGCTGTTCACTCACTGATTCATAGGCAGGTATCAGTTCGCTTGGAATGAAGTCATTTTCGAGCAGATATTGACGAGAATTGACGCCATGGGATTCAACGGAAATTTCAGGTCGATACAGAAAATTCTTCTGTGATCCAAAGGCGTGGATTCTGCCGATATGGCGACCGAGTATTTCAAGGCTGTGCAGGTTGTCAAGATTTGGCGCTCTGCCGCCTCGTCGTGGATAGAGAGAGAAACGAAAATCACCGAACTTTGCCAGGGTTCCGTGAGGACTGCCCAGTTCAAGTGGCGGTACGACGGACACCTCATTGTCTGCCAGCTCCTGGGTGAACTGATGCTCTTCCAATATCTGATCGCCAGTCCAGCGATTGGGTCGATAAAATTTCCCGACCACCGGGTCTTCGTATTCGCTCTGCCCCTGGGGTTCTATACCTATCTGATAGACCCGGTTTTCATAGCTGTTGAGTTCCAGAATTCTGGCATCACAACGAAATCCGACACTCTCCACCGCGTCCATGACAAGATCCGGAGACAGTTTGCTAAAGGCTTGATCTGCGATTGAGTCAGTCATCATATTCAGTCAGGAGGCCCACACTCTTTATCTGTATGAACACATCACTGCCGGTATTGATTTGAAGGTTGGTGAGTGATTTTCCGGTGATACGGGACAAAATGAATTGTTCACCCACCTTGATCCTGACAAGCGCACTGGTGCCATCTGAGTTCTGGTGGATCTGATCAATTGTGCCTTGCAGAATATTGAGGATACTTGTGTTGGCATTACGACCCAGCGTAAGGCTCACATCCCTGGCTGGAATACGCAGCTTCAGAATATTCTGATCAGGCTCCCGGACAACTCTGCGATCACCCGTTACATAGATTGACTGTCCCTCGAAATTCAGTTTTGTGAGATTGAACTGTTCATCAAAACTACCCATTGAACATCTGATGGTTGCGGCCGCTGCATCACCTTCGCGAGCGTTCATTTCCAGTGAATTGCCAATTTCAAAGGTAGTTCCAGACTGGTGGATGCGGCCATCTTCAAGGAGATAGATCTGATCAGCCAGATAGGTGACCTCGTCAATTGCATGACTGACGTACAGAAATGGAAAATCAAGTCGATCGTGCAGATGGTCGATATACGGCAGTATTCGCATCCTGGCCCTTTGATCCAGAGCACCGAGAGGCTCATCCATGAGAAGCGCCCTGGGGGAATTCAGCAACACTCTTGCGATTGAAACGCGTTGTAACTCACCGCCTGATAACTCATCGATGGGTTTGTTGATGATGGCATCAATCCCCAACCATTGTTTGACCTGAGCCAGCTCAATATCTGATTGCTGATGTTTTCTCTGCAGTGCATATTGCAGATTCCCCAGGACGTTGAGGTGAGGGAAGAGTTGCGTCTGCTGAAAAACAAATCCGATGCCTCGCTTGTGGGTTGGTACAAA
>PBRC01000012.1 GCA_002725285.1 Gammaproteobacteria bacterium
CGATGAAGAAGCCGCCGGGATTGCGCTTGAATGCTTTTACCTTGCTATCGGCAAAGCTAGCGAAATGGTCGATCGATTCATGGTACATCAGTCTTCCTTCCAAGCGGTTCGGTCCATGTAAATCGGGGTACACTCTGTTTTCTCCATTTGCCCTGAATGATATAGATTGATCATGGCATTGATCTGATCCTGAGGAGGGTTAGTTATTTCTACTTGCGTGGCTTAACCGCCTTCTCTGCCATTGATATGGCTTGTTCAATCGTTAATTGTTGGGATTGCGGCACTACCTTTCCTTATTGAGTATAGAAACTATTAACGCCCTATCCTGAGAAACCTGCAAGTAAGCGTAGTAAGCGTAGTAAGCGCAATATCATAGTGACTACGTCTTTTAATCAGAAGTAATCATTCTTTCGAAAGACCAAGAAACAAATTGCCCTAAACATCACTGTCAGGTTTTCTCCCTTACTAGGCTAGAGTACAGGAACTCAATACCTTTCGCGTCCGTCATATGACCTACAGGTGAGTCGATAGCCCCACTGGCTGCACAAAAGGACTGGTCAGTTGCTAGGGAGGAATACGACGTTACCACATTTACATCCTAAGACGACTGGGTATCCCCTGATATCATACCTGTGCGATTGATGAAAATGGCTTCCATTCCCTGCCGGTTGATGACCTGCATGGGAAAAGGGAATTCAGGGGAGATGGCTTAACCGGTTAAGGTGCCGGATCGTTGCCTATTGTTTTTTGGTCGCTATCTGATCGCATTGCGTCGTGTCTATATCGACTCGCCAATCACCATAACAAATCCGCACCTATGCGCAGGATCCCATTTTGCACATGCCCATAAGTGCTACTACCCTCGACGACAATGAGCTTAACCTTGCCATTGACCTTCGAGTCAACTGCAATGCTTATGTCGTTAAAATCGCTATCGCCCGCCCGCGAAAAATCGTCTTCCTACAGCACAACGCCTTCGCCGGTCGCTATAATACGCTCGGACTCATCCTTGATGCGCCATGTACCCGTCACCCCATCTTTCTCCAGCCGCCAGGTCAATGGATACCCTAGCTCGCTGCCGCCGAGCTTTGTGCGCGACTTGTCCGCTTTAACGGGAAATCGAGCATCGCCGTGCTCGAACTTTGTGCTCGACTTGTCCAGCTCAGCGTAACTGTTGACAGCGAGTCCCAGAACCAATCCGAGAGCTGCTACCGTTACGAAAAACTTCTTCATATTCATATCTTCTACATTCTTGAAAGTGAGAAAAGGTGATTTATTATTCCTAACCGCAGAACAGGAACTCTTTCCTGACTATGACCTCTCAGGCAACTGGACAACAGTATAACCCTTTATTCTTTCACCCAGACCTGCCATGGCCTATGACCTTGGTTCACATCCAAAACCTACTCAAATTGAAGACGCTCTAGTTTATGTAGGTGGCTACCCCCACTGGTCTCCTGCCTAGGGGGCTTTAGTGATGGTTGTGCTTATTAAAGGCTTAAAACTCTTTTTAGACCTTGAATTGTGGTGGTACAAGAAATGGTACAAGAAGAGATATTGTCGAGAACTTAAAACGGATAAATCCTTTATAATCAATAACTAATAGTAATTACTTGGCGGCAGAGGTAGGAGTCGAACCCACCAGCCACTTTTACAGCAGCTCAACGGCTTTGAAGGCCGCACGCCCCACCGGGGGCGACGCTCTACCACGGAGCAGTCTATCAAAAGAGAGTTGGAAAAAGCGATACCTGACTGACCTCTTATCAGCCTTTGGGCATTCCTGTCATTTCAGTTTTTTAAACAAAACGGACTGACGTTCCTGAATCCAAAAGCTTCGGGCAGAATATAGAGTGTAATTATCGGGCATCCTCATTAAATTGCCCAGCATTCTACGCTGACCCACCTGACAGCATTGTGTCAGTAGTATCATGGGTTTCTGCCAGGTGAATTATGACTGCCCTGGGCCGGTAAAGATCGCGCGTCAGATACTAGGCATTATCCAGGAGAAACTGTCCGAGCTTTTTGATTGCATCCCTGCCTTCAGGAATTCTGGCGGCGAACACCTGAAAAACATGAGGCATTTTCGGAAAAATCTCTAAGGTCACCTTACCACCCGCAGTTTTGACCTTTTTGACGAAGGCTTCTGAATCACTGAACAGTATTTCCGTCGATCCGACCTGTACCAGTATGGGTGGTAATCCCGCCAGATCTGCAAACAGGGGTGACGCCAGAGGTGCCTTTCGATCCCGTTCTCCCAGATAGTGATCAGCCATCGTCACCAGAGCCCGCTCAGTGAGGACCACGTCTGCCTTTGCATTGGACTTGACGGATTCACCACTAACCGATAAGTCTGTCCAGGGAGACAGTAGAATGGCACACCCGGGTCTCGGTAAGCCCAGGTTTTTAAGGTTGACCAGTAAAGCCGCCGCCAATCCACCACCAGCAGAATCTCCGCCGATAGCAATTCGCTCGGGGTCAAATCCCTCGTTGACAAGCCAGCGATAGCAGTTGGTAGCATCGTCTACTGCTGCAGGAAATGGATCCTCCGGTGCGAGTCGGTAGTCAACCATCAGGACGCGCATTCCACCGGCCTCCGACAGACGCCAGGCAATATCCCGATGACTGTCCGGTCCACCCATGGCATAACCACCACCATGTAGATAGACGAGCACCCTGTTTTGATCGATCCCCTCTACCGTGACCCACTCGCAGGGAACACCGTTTAATTTCTGCGGTGTTGATGAGACCTTATCCGGAATCGCACCACTTAGCTGCGCCGAATTCGCCATGGTTTTACGAAATGCGGTCACGGCTTCGACAGTGCCATCCAGGGCATCAAACTGCTTCTTAACGGTCAGCTTCATAATGAAGCCAAGAAGTGATGCTCTAATACTCATATAAGCCTTCTCCTGCACACGTGCGAAATCGTATAGGATTTATCTCTGTTTTCAGACAGGGAACAGTAACTACTCATCTTCTGCCATGTGGCTATCACTCACAGGATTACCATTTTCATCAACAACAGGATTACCATCCTCATCAATGCTTACATCCTGGAATTGCAGCTCATGCAGTGTGTAGTAGATACCCTTCAGTGCCAGCAATTCATCATGGGTGCCGAACTCTCTAACAATACCGTTATGTAGCACGAGCACCTTGTCAGCTTCCTGGATGGTCTGCAGACGATGAGCGATCAGTATTGAGGTACGACCCACTATCAGTTTTCGCAAACCGTCCTGAATTAAAATCTCTGTCTCTGTATCAATGCTGGCTGTTGCCTCGTCGAGTACCAGAATCTCAGGATCCGCCGCCAGAACCCGTGCGAAAGCCAGCAACTGCCTCTGTCCCTGAGACAGGTTTGCCCCTCGTTCTACCAGTTCAGTGTCATAGCCTGCCGGTAATTCTGAAATAAAGCCATCAGCATTGACAGTCTTTGCCGCTTCAATTGCATGTTCTCTGCTGATGTTCTCGTTTCCGAGTACGATATTATCAAGGATTGTCCCTGAAAAAATGTGAAAGTCCTGTAATACCACGCCGATCCGACGACGAATATCACGACTGTGTAAATCGTTAAGGTCGATATCATCAAGGAAAATCATGCCCCGTTTGAAATCATAAAACCTGCCCAACAGACGAATCATGGTACTTTTTCCGGAACCCGTCGGACCGACAATTGCCAGTTTCTGCCCTGCTTCGATAGACACTGAGACGTCTTTTAAGATCGGGATATCTGGTGTGTAGCCAAAATCCACATGACGAAACTCGACCTTTCCATTTAATCGTTGCGGTAACTGCACAGGCTTCTCGGGTTCATGAATCTGCTCGTCCCAGTCGAGCGCCTGGAATATCCTCTCACCACTGGCCATGGCTCTAAACAGCACGTTCAGTTGTTCGCCCAGCATGACGACCGGTGTAAACAGCATGTTCATGAAACGGGTGAATAGAATCACACCACCGAGGCTCATCTCTTGCTGGACGACCTCTCCTCCCCCATACCATATGATCACACCAAGGCCGATCGACGCCAGGCTATCGTTAAACGCCCCATAGAGAGTTGAAAGATTGATGGAGCGATACTCATAGCGTCGATTAGATTTGTTGATTCGAGTATAGATATCCAGATTCCGGTCCTGTCGCTCACTTAGCTGCACCACCTGCATGCCTGAAAGATTCTCCTGCAGATTCTGATTTAGTTCCGAAACACTGTTCCGCACCAGCCTGAATATTTCCCTCGTTGCACGACGAAAGAAGAATGTCGCTATGCCAACCACCGGTACCAGCGTTAGCAGTACCAGTGTGAGTTCGACGCTTGTCGAGAGCATAATGGTTAGCGCGACGAAGAACGGCACAAATTCACCAATCAGGCCGCCCATCCCTCGTAGCATCTCGTACAGTGCTTCGATATCGTTTGTGACTCTCGTCATGATTCGACCTATAGGAACCCTGTCGTAGAAGGAGTTCGGCCGGGTTTCCATATGAGCAAACAGATCTTGTCTCAGATCCCGCAGACCCTTGACAATAGTGCTGACCAAAGTGAGTCGATGGAAGTGGCCTGTCACGGAGAAGATCAACATGAAACAGAAAAAAAGTATTCCGGCACTGTAGATGGGTTCGATAGAAAGCTGTGTTGTGACCCATTTGGTCAACTCAATCATACCCAGATCAGGCATGTTGCTGTCTGCTTCACCAATAATGACGTAGTCAACCAGCACCCGACTGATAATGATCTCCATGATGACGGCAAAAAAACTAGTGATAAGAATCAATACCGCACTTAACAGCAATCTGAGTTTGTAGGGATTAAGCCAGCGCCAGATTCGACCCAGCATATGCATATTCAGAACAGCACCGGACAACTCCGCGTCGAACATGGCGTAATTTCTTTGTGCTGACTGATTCGATTCACTCATGCTCTAGTTACACCGGTGACAGTTGAATATCTTCATCATCTTCATTATCCAGTTCATCTTTCCCTGCATCCTTACCACCCTGAATCTGCACTCGCTCGAGTTCAGCATAGATTCCCTCCAGACGCAGCAGTTCCTCATGGGTTCCCATTTCTGCAATCCTGCCCTCTGCCAGCACAATGATCCGATCTGAATGGCGCAAGGTAGAGACTCGATGTGAGACCAGGATGGTTGTCTTGTTTCGTCGCATCGATTTGAGACGACTTAGAATATGTTCTTCGGTTTCTGTATCAACGCTGCTAAAGCAGTCATCCAGGATTAAAACCGGCGCGTGTCTAATCAACCCTCTGGCCAGGGTTGCTCTTTGTTTCTGACCACCGGATAAGGTGACGCCTCGCTCTCCTACCAGAGTCTCCATCTGATTCGGGAACTCACGGATGGTTTCTCTGAGCGCAGCGGCTTCGGCGGAATCCCAGATGACGTCCAGTTCTCTTTCTGGATCGTCATAACTGATGTTTGACTTCAACGGTTCGCCAAACAGAAAAGGATCCTGCAAAACCTGTGCGATCTGGGCTCTTAACTGTGCCAATGGATAATCACGAGCATCATATCCGTCGATAAATAACTGACCTCGATTGGTATCCAGCATGCGTGTGAACTGTTTTAACAGGGTGGATTTTCCGGAACCGATCCTGCCGACGATACCAATGGACTCGCCGACGTCGATATCAAGATTGACGTTGGAGAGTACCTGCTTTTCTGTTCGCGGATAGGTATAGCTAAGGTCTCGGATTTCGAATCGACCTTTGATCATATCCGGCGTGTTCTGACTGGGATTGTCTTCGATTTCAGGGACGGCATCAAAAATCTCGTAAAGGCGGTCGGTGGCAACTACCGCACGCTGTACAATTGTCACAAATATACCGGCCATTCTTATTGGCTGTAACAACATACTCAAACAGGCCAGGAAAAACACCAGGTCACCAACCGTCATCTCACCATTCAATACCAGACTACCGCCATAAATTATGATCAACAGCTGTGCAGCCGAGGCAAACAAAGGCATCCAGGCCTGCATCAGTGAGTTAATTCTGGCCTGAGCATAAAATGCTGCTGCATAGTCATTATTTGTCTCCCAGAATCGTTTGATTTCGTTCTCTTCTTGGGCCTGGGCCTGTACGGTACGAATCCCGGACAGGTTCTCCTGGGTGTGAGCTGCAAGTGCGGAGAGACCTTCCTGTACGGCACGTGAGGTGACGGCAAGTTTCCTCGCAGCGTGTTTTGCATACAGGAAAATAACGGGTAATGCCGGTAATATGAGTAAGGTCATGGTGACGGATTTCACGAGCATGAAACTGATCGCATAGAAAGGTGCGTAGATCATGATGACGAACATAAAGGCACCGAAGGAAA
Organism: Gammaproteobacteria bacterium; assembly: GCA_002725285.1. Taxonomy (GTDB): domain Bacteria; phylum Pseudomonadota; class Gammaproteobacteria; order Pseudomonadales; family Azotimanducaceae; genus JAHRVQ01. The sequence goes on from PBRC01000012.1 coordinate 6,321, forward strand.
TCAACCGCTGGATTAAGCCAATATCCTGAATAGCCCGGGTCATGATGTCACCAACCCCCATACGCGCAAAGAAGTCGCTGCCTTGTTTTTGAACGGTCGCAAACAACCTTTGCCGTAAATCGAAGGATATGGCAATGCTGGCTCTGCGTACGGCTCTTCTGGCGTGCACCACAAAAATCATTCGCAGCACCACACAGACAACGATGCCCAGCGAAATTGTAGCCACGCTGTATTCGGATGGTTCGTTTCTGATTACTGCCCCTATTCCATCGATTCCTTTCGCCACCAGGAAGAGAGCACTAATCTCAAAGAAACGGGCAACAAAGAATGTTGCGAAGCCTGAAAATATCTGAAAGGCATAGACACGGACGAACGGGAAAACACGGCGTAAAGACTTCAAACAATTCGCTGACAGTGAAAGAACCTCATATCTTTACACAATTGCCAGTTCACGGAAAGCACCTAACCCCTTCACCCTTATGTATAATGCCGATTCGCCGGAGAAAGCCACGACATTATGACAATCGAAAGCAACGGGGCTGCCGACCCAGAATCGATAGCAAATCCACTGATTTTTGGCAGCCTGGTCCTCAGTCTTGCGTTCACCAGTGGCTTTATCATCATGTCAATTGAACTGCTTGGCGGACGCATTCTGGCACCCTACTTCGGCAGCAGCATCTATGTCTGGGGCAGCATCATTACAGTATTTATGATGTCACTCTCGATTGGTTATCTGCTCGGAGGAAGGCTATCACTTCTTGATCCCAACCTGGCCCGATACGGAAGTTTTTATGCGGGTGCTGCAGTGACATTGCTGCCTACTATCTTCTTTGGCAGCGATATTATGGATGCGGTATTTCTCAGAGTCGAAGATCCTCGCTACGGGTCACTGCTGGCTAGCATGCTGCTATTTTTTCTGCCCACAGCCGTGCTGGGTATGATCGCCCCCTACTCAGTCAGATTGTTAGTTGAGCGTGCCCAGGATAGCGGCAACATAGCCGGGTCACTCTACTTCGTCTCGACACTAGGCAGTGCCCTTGGAACTCTGGCCACCTCTTTCTATCTGATACTCTGGTTTGAGGTAAACCAGATTCTGCTGACAATGGTCGGTGTACTATTCATATCTGCAACCTGCGCTTTGATTGGAGATCGTTACCTTAGAACAGGATTGCCTATCTAGTGCGGCGTCTGGTCTTTATCCTTTTTTGCTTACTGGCATTGCCCGCCCCGGCAAAAGACATCCACAAGGAGAAGTCACTATATCGTAACATCATCGTAAAAGAACAATCCGGCCGGCGCTGCCTTGTCTTTACGGTTAAACGTGGTGATCGCAACCAGACCTGTATGGATTTGAGTAACCCTAAAAGATTGGTCTTTCCCTATGTGCGAATGACGCTGGGAGGTCTGTTGCTGAATACAGAACCACAGAAAATTCTGATCATTGGCCTGGGAGGGGGGTCAATTCCCACCGCACTAACCGAGTTATTTCCAAGGGCTCAGATCGACGTGGTTGAAATCGATGATGCCGTCCTCAGAGTTGCTAAGGAGTACTTTAACTTCAGTGAATCTGACCAGATGAAGGTACATGTTGCCGATGCAAGAGTCTTTATTCGACGCGCCAGTCTTCAGAAAAAGAAGTATGACTATATTATTCTCGATGCCTTTACGGGTGATTACATCCCGGAACATCTGATGACGATAGAGTTTCTTGAAGAAACCAAGCAGCTTTTAGCAGAATCCGGCGTTCTCACTGCCAATACCTTCTCAACCAGCCAGCTTTACGATCATGAATCCGTCACCTACCAAAAAGTTTTTGGAGACTTTCTGAACTTCAAGATGCCGAACACCGGCAACAGAGTGATCCTGACAAGTTCAGGTCGGCTGCCAAGTCAGTTCGAACTTCGCAGCAGAGCCAAACGTTTTAGTGCACGACTTCATACCTACGATGTCGACATCGAACGATTCCCAAACTATATGAATCGCGACAAGGACTGGGATGCCACAAAACGACCCCTGACCGACCAATTTAACCCCGCTAATTTGCTACAAGGTGACTCATACTAGGCAAGACGACCAATCCAGTCCGTCATATGCAAAGCATCAGAAACTAGGCACTTGATCAGCTAAATTCAATCTACACATCGACCGGAGAAACTGCTGACAAAAAAAATTCTCGCTGCCGTCATGGATGCCCAATAGCTGATTCCCACATTTGACCGAATCGCTGCGTTAATAGAGAGTATCGACAAAACAATCGAATACATCGAGGTCGCGATGACCGGAAAGAAAAATCTCTATCAGACGATTCATACAATGTACAAAGAGATGAACGAGTCTGTCAGGCGATCCTTTTTTTATGACCCGCCCAGTAACGATCCTTTAGCAGGCGTTTGTATAACTTGCCGGTCGGATGTCTGGGTAGTTCTTGATCAAAGTCAATTGATCGCGGGCACTTGATGTGTGAGATCTGACTCCTGCAAAACTCAATCAGCTCTTCTTCAAGTTCCGGACCCGCTTCAGAGAAATCTTTCGGCTGAACAACGGCTTTAACTTCCTCGCCAAAGTCACTATTTGGGACACCAAAGACAGCAACGTCCATTACCTTCGGGTGAATGACCAGGATATTTTCAGTTTCCTGAGGATAGATATTCACGCCACCAGAGATGATCATGTAGCTCTTGCGGTCGGTTAGATACAGATAGTCTTCCTCATCAACATAACCAACGTCACCCAGCGTAGTCCAGCCTTTCGGATGTCTGGATTCGTCGGTCTTCTCTTTGTCGTTGAAGTATTCAAATTCACCGCCACCTTCGAAATAGATGGTACCTACTTCTCCCAGAGGTACTTCTTCACCATTTTCATCGACGATATGTAATGCAGCAGTCAAGGATCGCCCAACTGATCCCCTGTGAGCAAGCCATTCGTCGGAGTTAATCGTCACGAATCCGTTGGCCTCGGTACCAGCATAATACTCAAACAGTACCCTACCCCACCATTCAATCATGTCTTCCTTTACCTTTATTGGGCAAGGGGCCGCCGCGTGAATCGCACACTCTAGGCTTTCAACGTTATAAGCAAGACGAACATCATCATCGAGTTTNAGCATGCGGATGAACATGGTTGGAACCCATTGGCTATGGGTGACCTTGTACCTTTCTATCGCAGATATCGCAGCTTCAGGTTCAAAATGCGACATGATGACACAGGTTATACCGCTCATTAAGAATCCCATGGTAAACGTCAGCGGTGCTGAATGATAAAGAGGTGCAGGAGACAGATAGATGGAATTTTCAGATGCCCCATATAGAGCGGCTATCAGGTTCGCACCCTCATTACCAGCAAACTCACCTTCAGGTAATGGTTTCATAATTCCTTTTGGGCGACCCGTTGTACCCGATGAATACAACATTGACCCGCCGATGCTTTCATCTGCGATTCTTGTTGTCGGCATCTCTGCTATCGCCTCCTCCCAGTTCTCGAATCCGGCAGTTGNTCCATCCAGCATATAATTGTGATCTGGCAGACTAACCTGCAATCTGTCCACCAGGGCTTTCTGATCCTTTGAGGTAATAAACACCTTTGACTGGCAATCCTTGACAATGTACTCGACTTCCTGCTCCTGCAGACGATAGCTGATACACGTAAAATAAAGCCCCGATCGCATGGCGGCCAGACATATCTGCAAATACTTAGGATGGTTCTCCATCAGAATCGCAATATGGTCACCACGCTTTAGGCCGAGTTTCCTGAATAAATGAGCACCCCGATTAGACTCATCCTCCAATTGTTTGAAGGTAATAATCTGACCCGACTCAGCCATGATGTATGCGGGTCTTTCCGGATTCTTCTCAGCTCTTTCACCAGCGTGCATCTGTTTTCTCAACCTCTTTTCAATGAATGGGATATCAGCAAGGCTGAACAATGCCGTGAGGGGCGCCAAAACTCAAGTGGAACCGAATGCAGGAATTGATTGAACCACCGTCACTATCTTTGTTCGGATAGAATGCAGAATACCGGGTTAATAACAATGCAATCAGACAGGTCGGGTATTAAATGTCGCCCGACCAGGGATTATTGGCTTTCTGCTGCTGTCCCCTATCCCTGAGTGCCTGAACTTCAGCTCGTCAGGTCTCCAGTTCAGCAGCGATCAGTCTTTTCAACCTAATGAGAAGCAGGTTACCAGGAACCGCAAGAACCCCTTCCTTTGCTTGTTGGATTCAACGCATGACCCTCATAACCGAGCTGGTGGGAGTAATTTCCACCCATTTACTCACCGTCTGAATAATCTATATATTGTGTTCTGGCACGACGTATGGCACTATATATAGTCGCTGTCTCCATAAATTGTCAACAACAGAGATAGCTCACCAGCGGCTTATCTGCTGGCATTAGAAGGAAAATGCTGCACCCGCTTGCGTGCGACTTTTCAAACAANAATAANCAAAAACCCGCTGTGACCNATTAGGGANGCGTAAATGGATTCAACCGCTCCATCTTCTCAAGATAGTAAACCCAACCTCAAAGCCATTCCCAANTCTGTTAACGAAATCGAATTTCAGGAAACNTCNCTGGACATCTGGGAAAGNAAATACTGCCTCAAGACCAAACAGGGAGAANCNGTCGATCAGGATATTGATCAAACCTACAGGCGAGTCGCNGANGCACTTGCTGAAGTCGANCCGGAAGAAAAAAGAAAAGNATGGAACGACAAATTTCTCTGGGCNTTACGTCATGGNGTCATTCCAGCNGGAAGGATTATTTCCAACGCTGGAGCACAGGAACACAAACCGGCGACTTCCACGATTAACTGCACAGTATCAGACACCATTCATGACTCGATGAATGACATCCTGAATAAAAATGTTGAAGCAGGTCTGACGCTCAAAGCAGGATGCGGTATTGGCTACGAGTTTTCTACCTTACGCCCGAAAGGCGCCTACGTTACTGGTGCGGGAGCATATACCTCAGGCCCGCTTTCATTTATGGACATCTATGACAAGACCTGTTTTACCGTTTCTTCTGCCGGTGGTCGTCGTGGTGCCCAGATGGCAACATTTGAAGTTGGACATCCAGATGTACTCGAGTTCATTCGTGCAAAAAGAGAAGACGGCAGACTGCGACAATTCAATCTCTCTCTGTTAATCACCCAGGGATTCATGGAAGCCGTCAAACATAACAGTGACTGGCCATTGAGCTTCCCTCTGACACAAGAGGAAGTCGATACAGACAACATTGATCTCAAAGATCCCCATCAGGTGCTCTGGCGGGAATTCCCGGTCAAGGACCAGTATGTCCAGAATGACGCGGGCCTTGTCGCCTGCAGAATCACGAAAACGATCAGGGCGCAGAGACTCTGGGACATGATCATGTCCTCAACCTATGACTTTGCCGAACCTGGATTCATCCTGATTGACAATGTCAATGAGATGAACAACAACTGGTACTGTGAAGACATTCGTGCAACCAATCCCTGTGGAGAACAGCCGCTACCCCCCTATGGAAGTTGCCTGCTGGGCTCGATCAATCTCTGCCGATTCGTCGAGAATCCCTTCTCTGCAGACGCTAAATTTAACTGGAAAGAATTTCGTGAGGTTGTCTCGGTATTCAGCCGAATGTTGGACAATGTGGTTGAAATCAATGGTCTGCCACTTGAAAAACAACGCGAAGAAATCATGAGGAAACGCCGACACGGTATGGGATACCTTGGACTTGGATCGACTATCACGATGCTCGGAATGTCTTATGGAGACAAGGAATCAGTCACATTTACTGAGGACGTCACACGAGAACTGGCTATCGTCGGCTGGCAGGCCGGACTCGAACTGGCAAAAGAAAAAGGTCCTGCTCCTATCATGGACGAGGATTTCGAGATCACCGGTGAAATGCTTCGGCTGAGACCGGAGATGGAGGAAGATGGCATAAAGCTTGGCGACAGGATCAAAGGTAAAGTGCTACACACCCGATACAGTCGGTATATGCAGAAGATAGCAGCAGTGAATCCAGACCTGGTTAACGAGATGGCAGACGTCGGCTGCAGATACACCCACCATAGTTCAATAGCCCCGACAGGTACCATATCACTATCGTTAGCGAACAATGCCAGCAACGGCATTGAACCTAGTTTTGCCCATCACTATTCCCGCAATGTGATACGCGAAGGCAAGAAGTCCAAGGAAAAAGTAGATGTATACTCTTTCGAGCTCCTGGCTTATCGAGCCATGGTTAACCAAACGGCTGTACCTTTCAGCGACGATGCAGAGGCTCAACTTCCGGACTACTTCAGAACCGCTGATGATATCAGTCCAATTAATCATGTTGATATACAGGCCGCGGCCCAGAAATGGATAGATTCTTCTATCTCCAAAACTGCGAATGTGCCTACGGACTATCCTTTCGAGGATTTCAAAGACATCTATCTCTATGCCTACGAACAAGGACTAAAGGGCTGCACCACGTTCAGATTCAATCCTGAAGCGTTCCAGGGTGTTCTCGTGAAGGAAGCTGATCTTGAGAATACAACCTACCAGTTCACGCTCGAAGATGGCAGCATAGTCGAAGTTAAAGGTAACGAAGAAATCGAATATGACGATGAGATGCATACTGCCGCAAATCTGTTCGACGCGTTAAAGGAAGGATATTACGGTAAATTCTAGGCAACACTCTGAATACATTTGAGATGAACTGGAAAGAACGACGGACACGACCATGACTACCAAAATAAGCAGCAAAATCGTTAGTTACAATATCAAAAAGGAAGAAGAAGAAAAGGAGCGCCTGACTGACCTAAGAGAGGTCATGCATGAGGAGATCAAGCGACCGGAAGAATTAAAGGGTTATACCTACAAAATCAAAACGCCCCTTAGTGACCACGCTCTCTATATCACCATTAACAACATTGTTCTTAATTTTGACACTGAACATGAACAGGAATATCCATTTGAGATATTCATTAACTCCAAGAACATGGAGCATTTTCAGTGGGTTCTTGCACTGACGCGGGTAATCAGTGCCGTATTCCGGAAAGGAGGTGATACAACTTTCATGGTTGATGAGCTAAAGCAGGTCTTTGATCCGCAGGGTGGATACTTTAAAAAGGGTGGACGTTTCATGCCTTCACTGGTAGCTGAAATCGGTGAAGTACTCGAGACTCATATGAAGAAAAGCGGCCTGATTCAGGAAGAGGAACTGAGCGACGAGCACAAGGAATTGATTGCTGAGAAACGAGCTGCACTGGAGAATGGTGCGGCAAATGCCGAAGATCCGGGGGAAGTCGCCGGATATCCTCCCGGCGCGCAAATGTGCAAGAAATGTAATACCCAGGCGATGGTTCTGATGGATGGTTGCATGACCTGTCTTGCCTGCGGCGATTCAAAGTGCGCTTAATCTGCCTGGTTGCATATCCGAAAAAGAACATTCTTGTATAATTTAATACCCGACCTGAATTTGAGAATCCATGAGAAGTTATCTAGATCAGTTGCAACAGATACTGGACACAGGCACACGCCGAACGGACCGCACGGGTGTCGGTACAATCTCCCTGTTTGGCCTGCAGGCTCGATACAACATGCAGGATGGATTCCCGGCGGTGACGACCAAGAAGCTCGTTTGGAAATCAATGGTTTCAGAACTGCTCTGGTTCGTTTCCGGCAGCGGGAATATTCTTGATCTCAAAAACATCTACAAATATAACAAGCTCTGGGATCTTAACTACGAAGAGTATCTGAAACGCAGAGGACTGGGTGCCAACGACGGAGATATGGGGCGAGTCTACGGTCAGCAATGGCGCCATTGGAAAACCGCAGATGGAAAAGAAGTCGATCAGCTTCAGGATGCCATCACTCTTATCGCAAATAATCCCGACTCAAGAAGAATTATCGTCAACGCATGGAATCCCGGTGAAGCTGACCCTGAAGACGTTTCATTGCCACCCTGCCACTCCTTCTTTCAGTTCTATATTGCAGATAGCAGGCTGTCTTTGCAGATGTACCAGCGTTCTGCGGATATGTTCCTGGGTGTTCCTCTTAACATTGCAAGCTATTCCTTGCTGTTACATATGATAGCCAAACTCACCGGTCTCATACCGTGGGAATTCATCCACACCATAGGGGACTCGCATATTTATCTCGATGCAATAGATCAGTGCGAACAGCAGCTGACGAGAGAACCACTACCCCTGCCAAGACTTAGCCTCATTGATCGCGACCAGCAGAATATTGACGACTTCAAAATGGATGATTTTGAACTGATCGACTATCGCTGTCATGAAGCAATCAAAGCCAGGATGGCCGTCTGAGAACAGAACCTGATTATTCAAGTGGTCATATATGGCACAGAAGACTCGCGCTAAATCACTTCGGGAACTCAATCAGCTCTTTGCAGCAATGATGACACCGGAAGAGCTGAATCAGGGATTGAGCATTAAACTCCGATTTGATGATGTTGTAATCACGCCTTTTTCAAAAAGTGGTACAACCTGGCTACAGCAGATCGTCCATACCCTGCGAACCCGGGGAGACATGGACTTTGATGATATTTCGCGCGTTATTCCCTGGATAGAAACGAGTCCTGCACTCGGTATTGACCTCGACGTCGAACAACGGGCTAATCCCCGTGCATTCAAAAGCCACTTGGAATATGAGCAAATACCGAAGGGTGGTAAATACATAAACGCTGTCCGCAACCCTGAAGATGCACTTTACTCCGCACACAAGTTCTTTGAAGGCTGGTTTTTGGAACCCGGCACAGTCGGCCTGGAGGAATTCGCTCGCGAGCGTTTCATCAAGCCCGGTGGTTACTGGCGGCATCTCAGATCCTGGTGGCAACAAAGAAATAAACACTATGTGCTGTTCCTTGCCTATGAGCACATGAAACAGGATCTTGATGAGACCATTCGCCGGGTCGCTGAGTTTATCGATATACCCCTGGATGAAGATCTGCTTGACCTCACTCTGACCCATGCATCACTGCCTTTCATGCTTCGTCATCGGGACCGATTCGACGATGCACTCATGCGCCAACTGAGTGAACAAAGATGTGATTTGCCATCAGGTAGTGACAGTTCCAAGGTACGACAAGGTCAGATTGACGGGCATGTCCTTAGCGCAGAGCTGCTGAGAGATCTTAACGAAGTCTGGCAGAAAGAAATCACTGAACCCCTGGGATTCGAGAACTATCAGGCCCTGCTTGATGAACTGGCTGACAATTAATAGTGATCGAGCACAGCCGAGCCACTAACATCTCACCTGAGATCCACGCTGACACGNCAAAGTCGTGGCAGAAACCGGTCGCCTCAGGCTAAACTATCTCCGACGTTTTAAACGGGAGGCATTATGCAGGTATTCGAAATGGTCGTTGCAATTGTGGTTGTGTCCTGCATTGCTGGTGTAACCAACAACTTCATCAAAATGAGGAAGTCTGAGCAGAACAGTCATCTCGATCCTGAGACCCTGGATAGAATTCACCTGTTGGAAGAACGTGTTCAGGTGCTTGAGAGAGTCATTACCGATGATCGAGAACATCTGAAACGGCAAATCGATGGGCTTGGTGGTGACTAGTTGCAGATTGATCTTCCGGTATACATCTATACCTTCAGTAGTCGGGAAATGTCCCATTAGCAGAACAAAAAAACCCGGATAGCAACAAAGCTTTCCGGGTTTTCATTTTGGTCAATGACTCAGACTATTGTATGATCCCTGTAGTCGCTAATCACCACCGAATGAATAGCGAATATCAATTCCCCAGTATCTCGGAGCCAGGTAAGAACCGGTTTGACGCCAGTTGGATCCTTCGCCACTGTTACCCACGCTCCGAACATTAGATTCATCCGTGACGTTGTTGATGAAAGCCCTGACTCTCAAGGTATTCTCCAGATTATTCCAGGTGAGACTCATATCGCTCCTGAATCGATCGGGAATCTTATCCAGTTCATACTCATATCCATTCGCATATTGCTCTCCGGTATAGGAATAGCTCACAAAAAAGCTGAAGTGGCCATAATCCACTGGCCAGNTATAGGAACCCCAGACGGCGTACTTGTTCTTCGGGATTCCCTTCAGCTGCTGACCTTTCGCGTTCACGATGAACATATCCTGATACTGGGTGTCTATCGTTCTTGTGTCACCATTATCATCTGTTACGACAAGCTCGGTACATCCTGGGGTNTGGAATATTGGGTTTAGTACCGCACACCCATTTTCTGGCAATGTAATACCCGAAGCCTCACCAAACAACGATCTAGGATGCTCCTGGTCATAGTTGATCGCCAGAGAGTAGCTTTCTGAGTATTCCGTCTTGGTGTAGCTGTAGTTACCACCAAGCATAATGCGATCAGTCGGCAACCACAAAGCTTCAATTTCAAATCCTGAATTACGCGCCCCAGGGGCAGTCTGGACGATGTTAACTGTGTCCTGTCTTGCGTCGTCAAAGACATTGACCTGATCCTGGTAGTTTTCGTAATCATAGGTATACAGCGCCATGGCCACCTGCAAGCTATTGTCAAAGTGCAAACCCTTGTACCCAATCTCATAAGCCGTCACAGCTTCTGAATCATACGTGGCTGGCCGTAGACCGCTGCCGGACTCACCAATTTTCGCATCCAGAACACCCAAAGAATATCCACCTGCTCGATACCCCGTGGTTACTGAGAAGTACATCAGGATTTCATCGGTTGGGGTCCAGTCCAGGTTAAGGCGGAAATTTGTATCATTCCATTTATCGCTACCCGCGATGTGAGAGCCGAAGCTGATTGGAAAGCCCTGGAGCAACAATGGCGTATCACAGGAATGCTGTTCTTCAAGAGGACATACCGGTGTTAATGTACCGGTCGCTCGATCCCAGGTAGCATTGCCCATGGCAAGATTCACGTAGGCCAGATCTGTCAGACCCGGAGTTACGGGAACTGCAACACCAGCGCCAAATGGATTAATCGGGGCGCCGTCTCCGTCAAACTCTTCAAAAATGCCAAGGCCCTGCAATGCAAGCACTCCGCCCGGTGAAATCATGAAGCCTTCAAGGGTACTTGCGCACTCACCAGCAGGAAATCCAAAACCAATGAAAGCACCGTCAAAGTAACCGCCAACGGCATCTAGTTCTTCACCATACTTGGTCCCAACCTGACATGGCTGGAAGAATGTCGGCGATGTCCAATCCGTNGCGTTGGGGAACGCCAAGCCGTTGTTAAAGGCAGAGAACGCCGTGGTTGCACTACCAAAGCCACCATTGATCACTTCCGCATAACCGCTGATTTGCTCCCGGGCATGGCGCTCGTCTTCTGCATAACGAACACCGAATACCAATGCAAACTCATCGTTAATTTCCCAGGTTGCCTGAGTAAATGCCGCTGTTGCACGGTTGCGTAAGGTGGTCTTGTTTTCGTAATAATCACCGCGTGCATCGCCTTCCCATGAGCCATANCCACTGGTGCCTTCTTCGAAGAATCCNANTGNTGTATGTATTCCCAAACACTGAATGCAATCGCCATTGGCATCAACATCATCAGGAGAATTAGACATGTCAAACGAGTTGATCAAGGTAGTACTGATACCGTCAATGGTTGCCTGTGTGTAGTTTGCACCTCGAACAAATTTGACTGTATCCGCAACGGCGAAATCCTGGTCGCGTATTTCATCAAACAGGTAGATGCCAGAGGTTATAGCCAAATCGTCACGAGGCGTCCAGAACAACTGGATCTCATGAGATTTACTCTGTGTGTCTGCTATAACAATTGNTNGGGGTTTGGTGTGCTCGGTATCGCCGAAACCACCCTGAATGTTGAAGGTGTAAATAAAGTCATTAGTGCCAAAAATGTATTTGAGCGACAAATCATCATTGATGTCCCAGTTAACCTCATTTTGACTGGCACGATGCTCAAATGATTCATGGTGGCAGTTTCGAGTCGTATAGGGATACTCGCACTTTCCCGTCCCGTCGTCACGAATAATAAATCGGTCTTTGGGATCATCTGGTGATGCACCTGCAAGCAGTTCCAGACTTGCTGCGTTGTCAAAGGCCTGGTTCACCATATAGGACTCGCCGGCGGAATCAACCCCCGGGCGATTGTAGTCAGCCCAGAGCACCTGACCGTTGTCAGCAGTAAAACTGAACTGACCGGTTCCCTCGGCGACCTGGTGCAATCCATAGGCAAAGTTTTCTGTATTTCTCCAACGATCCTGGATGTTGCCCTCCTGCAGCAGTACACCCGAACCTATCCGTCGGTTTGACTTCCGGTCATTTCCTCTCAGCTCGACCGTGATATCGTCGCTCACGTTCCAAATCAAAGAGAGTGACAAGTTTCTGTCATCAGTCGTGTTTGGGTCTTTTGATCCATCGATACCCTTCTGGTTGCCGTCTCGATCGCGCTTGATCCCAAGCGCGCGAATNGCCAGCTTGTCTTCGATAACTGGACCGGAAACGACACCATAGTATTCACGAGTATTCAGATCTCCCAACTGAACCCTCGCATCCCCGGTCCAATCAAATGTTGGCGACTTGGTAATATAGTTGAGCGCACCGCCGATTGCATTTTTACCATACAAGGTGCCTTGTGGCCCTCTCAGTACCTCGATCCGCTGAACGTCATAAAGCGCGTTCTCTGATGCAGCAATACCAAAATCTGGTGAATAGACACCGTTATAGTAAGTCGCAACGCCCGGATCCCCTCCCAGCGAACGATAGTTTCGACCAACCCCGCGAATCCTGATGTCATAGTCATCCCGCGTTGTCGCCGGAATGTAGTTCACCATATCATCTGCCCCCTGCATGCCGAATTCTTCAATCGCATCGGATGTAAAGGCAGTAATTGCTATAGATGTATCTGAGACTGTGGCTTCAACTTTTTCAGCTGTCACAATCACTTCTTCAATTTGTCGTTCAGCGCCTATTACCGAAGCTGAAAACAAGCTGGCAACACCCAAGATCACTAGGTTGGATTTTTTCTTCGTCATTGCCATAGACAATATCCCCCGATTTTTTGAACAGTTCCGACTGGAACCGATAAATCTCCCTATAAATAATTCCGGTCTCTGTTTAATCCTGAACAGCCCAAGACTGCAGGATGAAACTAAACTACCCTCCCCCAATATAAACCCCTAAACCGCACAGCCTTCGCAACATTTTCTTGCTGAATATCCGACCCGGTTAAAGGCTTCTTTCTGGTGCAGGTATCTTACCTAATGCAGTGATCCCTTTCCACTTTCGGAAAGTCACTATTCGGTCTGCGTTTGAGCCTGTCTCCGGGTAAGAGGTTCGCCTAGCAACAGAAATTTTCTTGTCAATTAAGGGCTCATAAACCGATGAATATTGCTCATGTATTCAATCCTATGAATCCATGTAAACAAAATAAATAGTGAAGGAACCCTGCAAAACATGCCTTCTAGTGTACGATTTACGTACTAGAATGTTCATATTTTCTTCATATTCTCTTCATTTTCTAAGCTTTTTGCGGTATGCTGAGTCTCACAAACAGGGATCAAACCAACATACAGCTGGATATGCGCAGACAAAGAACAATAAATTCCGCCGTTTCTGCCGTTGGTATCGGCATTCATACTGGCAAGAAAGTACGCATCACACTCAATCCTGCACCGGCGAACTCCGGCATCGTTTTTATCCGTAGTGATCTTTCTGACCGACCTCAGGTTCGCGCAACCACCAGCAATGTTTCAAATACGATGCTCGCCACTAGCCTCTCTGAAGATGGTGTCACTGTTTCGTGCGTCGAGCATCTGATGTCAGCACTCTGGTCTCTCGGTATCGATAATCTCCATATTGAAGTGACCAGTGAGGAAGTCCCTATCATGGATGGCAGTGCTGCACCCTTTGTGTATCTGATCAAAAGTTCTGGTATAAGGGAACAAAAGGCCGCCAAGCAATTTGTCAGAATTAAAAAACCAATAGAACTTACATCGGATGATGCGTGCGTCGCTCTCTTGCCCTATGACGGTTTTAAGGCTTCCTATACCTTCGTCTGTGACCACCACGTCTACAATCGCTATCCAAAACACGCCTCTTTGGATTTCTCGGAAACATCTTTCGTCAAAGAAGTGAGTAGAGCGCGGTCGTTCGGTCTAATCAGGGATCTTGATCAGGCCCAGTCAGTAAACAAGTGCCTCGGTTCAAGCCTTGAAAACGCAGTTGGTATTGGCGACTTCAATATCCTCAACGCTGATGGACTTCGATATGAAGATGAGTTTGTGAAACACAAACTGCTCGATGCCATTGGTGATTTATACCTGGCTGGCAATACCATTCTCGGCGAGTTTGTCGGTTACAAATCAGGTCATTGCATGAATAATGAACTCGCCCGCACCTTGCTGGCCAGACCGGACACATGGGAACGGGTCTCTTTCGATGATGAAGCCCGGGAAGTGGTAAAGCCGTTTCTGCAACCTATCGCAGCATAGAACTGAACCCGGTCGCTAGGTACCCAACTTCGCCGCCTCTTCCCTTGCTTTCCTCACCTTCTCGTTGGTCTGATTAAACAGAAGCTCTTGTCGGTTTTTTTGCTCTTCTTCACTTAACTCCTGTTTGCCAAGATCACTGCCCACTTTTCTGCCTGCATAGACCTGAGGTCTCTCGCCGATCTCATCCACCCAGCGTTTTAGGGCAGGATAGGTCTCCCACATCGATTCATCGATCAATCGACCGATAAGAAAAGCCCAGGGCCAGGTAACGATGTCGGCGATGCTGTACTCACTCCCAGCGAGATACTGATTCACTGCGAGCTGCGCATCCATAACCCCTGACAATCGGTCCACTTCACCGACAAATCTTTTCGTGCCGTACTCTAGCTGAGCCGGATCACTCGCTATGTTCTTACCATAGTTCTTGAAGTGATTGGCATTACCCATCATTGGTCCAAGATTCGCCATCTGCCAGTGTACCCACTGCAAAACCCTGTACTTCCCAGCCGTGTCCGCCGGAAGGAACTTCCCTGTTTTCTCTGCCAGATACTCCAGAATGGCACCGGATTCAAAGATCGCCAGTGGATCACCACCAGCGACCGGATCATGATCCACGATCGCTGGCATGCGATTGTTGGGGCTGATTCGCAGGAACTCTGCTTTGAACTGATCACCTCCGCCAATATCAACAGGAATGACGTTGTAGGCTAATCCACATTCTTCCAACATGATGGTGGCTTTCCAGCCGTTTGGTGTTGGCCAGTAATATACGTCGATCATGAAATATTCACCTTTTCTTTTAATGAGCACTGGCCGCCCTGACGGCAGCAGTTGCGAACTCTTTTTGCTGTTTGAAAGAGAGAGATTAATCGGATTGCGCACAAGATGCATTTTTTTGTGGCAGAAGGTGCTTTCGCAGATATCAAAATAGACGTATCCATACCCGAATGGAACTTACTTAGCTGCTCCTACGGGGCACTCTTACGACATTCCACTCCCAGGTTTCTCTTTTCGCTTACTCGCGACTCTCTCATAAAAGGGGCTATTAGCTGCAACTTGTACCTTAAATAAGTGCCAATCTATCTTTACCCTTTTTAGCTCAATCCAACAGCTTCTCCAGTGTTTCCCAACGGTCCATCAGGGAATTGATTCTGGTCTGAACTTCCTCTGCCCTGCCTACCATATCCCGCTGCTCTGGCAGTGGTCTTTGATAAAAATCGTCAGAGGACATCAG
This sequence comes from Gammaproteobacteria bacterium, assembly GCA_002725285.1. GTDB lineage: Bacteria > Pseudomonadota > Gammaproteobacteria > Pseudomonadales > Azotimanducaceae > JAHRVQ01. The sequence goes on from PBRC01000012.1 coordinate 21,954, forward strand.
TCGATGCAGCCCGGCAAGCGTCTCTTCCTCTACTTCCACTGTTTCAGGCAGGACTAATAACTCACGTTTCAATTTCTGATTTTCTGCCCTCTGCATCTTCCTATCGTCGTGCGATATCGCTGTACTGCTAACGGATCCTGACTGTTTATCTGGCTGACGCCGGACCTCGAAAAACTTACCNCCCTCTCTGATCCAGTCTGAATACCCACCAACAAATTCAACTATCGAACCATGGCCCTCGAAAATCAGCAGACTTGATACCACGTTATCCATAAATGACCGATCATGTGAAACAATCAGCACGGTGCCCTTGAAATCCAGCAGCAGCTCTTCCAGCAACTCGAGGCTTTCAACGTCAAGGTCATTCGTGGGCTCGTCTAACACCAGCAGATTTGCAGGCAAAGAAAACAGGCGTGCCAGCAGCAGTCGATTCTGTTCTCCTCCAGAGAGTGTTCGAATTGGTGCTCTCGATTGATCACCTGAAAACATGAAATTGGCCAGATAGCCCACCACATGGATGTCTTTACCACCAATCGAAACGAATTCCCGTCCCTCTGAAATATAGTCTGCCACACTCAGCTCAGGATCCAGTTGATCCCTTGCCTGGTCAAAGTAGGCGACCTCAAGCCTGGTNCCTGTTCTTATCTGTCCCTGGTCAACCTCAAGGTCATTCAAAAGCACCTTGATCAGGGTCGATTTGCCGATACCATTGGGACCGATGAGACCGATCCGGTCCTGGCGCTGGACAATCAGACTGAAATCCTCAATGACTGTTTCCTGGTCGAAGGCCTTAGACACATTAATCAGTTCCTTGACAATTTTCCCCGAGGCTATACCCGCATCTATTTCCATTTTCAGGTGTTTTTGCTGTTTGCGCCGCGCCCTTTCTTCGCGAAGCCTCTCAAGGGAACGNACACGTCCCNCNTTCCTGGNNCTTCGGGCTTTGATACCTTGCCGGATCCAGCTTTCTTCTTTCTTNAGTTTATCATCNAATCGCTTGTTNCTTTTTTCCTCGACTTCTCNTTGGGCATCACGTCTTNTAACAAATGTGCNATAGTCGCAATCCCATCTAACGACCTTGCCANGGTCAATATCNANAATTGACCTGGCGACCGACTGCATAAGTTGTCGATCGTGGGTAACGAATACTATGGTCCCCTCAAAGGAAAGCAATTGTTCTTCAAGCCACTGAATGGTGGGGATATCCAGGTGATTGGTCGGCTCATCCAGAAGCCAGACATCCGGCTTCGTCACCAACGATTTCGCAATGGCGACCCTTTTAACCCAGCCACCCGACAGTTCTCGCATTGATTTGTCCGGATCAAGATCCATTCGACCCAGAACAGATTCAATATTGTGGTTTATAGACCAGCCATTCGCAGCTTCGATTTTTTCCTGCAGTTGAGATAACCGATCAACATTGCCATCATCTTTGAGATGGTTGGTAAGATGATGATATTCCGTGAGCAATTCACCAATGTCTGCATAGCTTTCGGCAACTGTCTGGAANACGGACAGNTCATTACNGCGAGGCAGTTCCTGCTCNAGGGTNGCACATACCAGATTGTCCTGCCGCCAGATATCACCTTCATCAGGAGNNAGTTCACTCGAGACAAGTCGCATTAAGGTGCTCTTGCCTGCACCGTTTCTTCCAGTNAGGCAGATCCTGTCACCTTTCTCAATCGTCAGATCAGCACTTTCGAGTACGTGATCATTTCCGAACGAGATNCTGACGTTCTTCAACGTGATAATCGGCATATTTTTTAACGGAATTNAAATGCCTGACTTCTCAATCAGGTCATCAGATCAATGATGATGTTTCTCTTTATTCTCTCGCAGTTGTNCTTCGGTCGCTTCGGTCTGAAATTTCTGCTTCCAGTCTGAATAGGGCATACCGTAAATNATTTCTCTTGCCCCTTCATAATCCAGGTCAATTCCTTTATCCTCTGCCGCCGCTTGGTACCACTTACTGATACAGTTTCTGCAGAAACCAGCCAGGTTCATCAGATCGATATTCTGTACTTGTTTGTTTTCGTCCAGGTGCTGTACAAGATGTCTGAAGGCGGCTGCCTCAAGTTCCAGTTTTGTTTGNCTATCCATTTAGACACTCGCTGTTAGACTCTGATAAGCGCTACCTTAACTTACAGGCAGGATCAGATTCCAGCACACTTTTTTNAGCTGACTGCTGAAGGCTTNTAAGGCANAAATAATGAGTGATTTTATCATCGGTCAGAAATGGATCAGTAACGCTGAACCAGAACTGGCTATNGGCAGAGTAATACAGCTGACGCACCGAACGATTTCAGTTTTCTTTGATATTTCTTCTGAAGAACGCACCTATGCAAGAGGNCAGGCTCCACTGACCCGGGTTAAATTCAATNGCGGNGACAAGATTGCCACCCAGGATAACGTTGTGATTACCGTTGAATCAGTTTCTGAAAAGGACGGTATCTTTGTTTATCACGGGGATTATCTGGGAACAGACACCATTGTCATGGAGACAGAACTGGACCCTAACGTCCGATTCAGCAAGCCCCAGGATCGCTTGTTCACTNATCAACTNGACGACAACCAATGGTTCAATCTGCGCCATGAAACCCTGCGANATGCCTCCTATCTGTCCAGTGGNAAAAGCAGGGGATTATATGGACCCAGGATTTCGCTTATCCCCCATCAATTATACATCGCCAACGAAGTAGCCAGTCGATTTGCTCCCAGAGTACTGCTTGCGGATGAAGTCGGCCTGGGTAAAACCATCGAAGCNGGNCTGATCGTGCATCAGCAATTGCAGACTGGCCGTGCATCCAGGATTCTGATCATCGTACCCCCNACTCTGGTATTTCAGTGGTTCGTTGAGATGATCCGAAGATTCAACCTTCAATTCACAGTCCTGAATGAAGACCGCTGTCAGCAAATTACTGCAGACAACACAGAAGAAGCGATTCTCGNGGATGAGNTGATANAGCCNTTCAATCCCTTCGAAGCACAGCANCTAATGCTCTGTTCTCTCGATCTATTCACATCCAATCCTGACAGAATTGAGCAAATGATGGATGCNGAATGGGATCTGGTTGTNGTCGATGAAGCTCATCATCTCCACTGGGCTCCTGAAGATGTCAGNCTGGAATATCAAATTGTAGAGCTTNTCTCAANGGTCACNAAGGGTCTCCTGCTGCTGACNGCCACACCCGAACAACTTGGCCGAAGCGGGCATTTCGCGAGATTAAAACTNCTGGATCCTGATCGATTTCACGATTATGAGCAATTCATAGAAGAGGAACATCAGTTTGANTATNTTGCNGATGCGGCCACAGATCTGCTGCAGGGTGAGCCAGAGGAGAAGAAGGCATCAAGAGAGGCCATCCAGGAACTGTTGCAACTGAGCGCGGACGATACAGACTTAATCAAGGCTCTACTTGATCGACATGGAACAGGCCGGGTTCTTTTCAGAAATGTGCGANGCACTATTCAGGGGTTTCCAGGCCGCCTGACGTTTCCTCATGCACTCGCGTGTCCCGAAGAATATCGATCCCGGTCAAGTTTCTATCCTGAATCCGAGTCGCCGGATTGGACGCGATTTGATCCTCGTATTTCATGGCTGATTGAACTCATTCAATCCAGACCGAAGGACAAATTTTTACTGATCTGTGCGCACCAGCAAACCGCAATGGATCTCTCGCAACGGTTAACCGAACTCGTTACTAATCGAATCACTGCTTTTCATGAAGGCATGGATCTGATCGCGAGAGATCGTGCCGCAAACTACTTTGCGGAAACAAACCGCGGCGCTCAGGTATTAGTCTGTTCAGAAATAGGTAGTGAGGGAAGGAACTTCCAATTCGCCAGCGATCTCATTCTGTTTGATCTGCCACTCGGTCCAGACCTGTTGGAGCAGCGAATCGGGCGCCTCGACAGAATCGGGCAGAAGAANGACGTCAAGATACATATTCCCTATTTNATCAGCNCCCCGGGNGANCGGTTGTANCGACTCTATGAAGAAGGCCTGTCCCTCTTTTCTNCCCCAAATCCAGCCGCACAGAGTGTCTTCGATGAAATACAGGAGCNGTTGTTATCCAGCGATATCAACAAGCTTATCGAAACNGCTCAACTCCTTAACAGGGAAAGGCAGGAAGCATTAAACAAGGGGCGGGATCGCTTACTCGAACTCAATTCACACCGTCCCGAGATCTCCAGCCTGCTAGTTGAGAACATCACCGAAGCACAAGGTGGATCAGATCTTGAAGCCTATATGGAACAGTCATTTGAGATTTTTGGGCTGGAATCCGAGTACACCAGCGATCATGTTGTTACCATAAAACCAACTGAGAGCATGATAAGGAACGATGCCATCAGCATAGAGACAATGGGACATTATCATTATCCTGAGCTACCAGAGGACGGAATTCGGGTCACCTATGACCGAGATACTGCACTCGCCATGGAAGATGTCGGTTTTTTCAGCTGGGAAAATCCTGTTGTTCAACAGGCCATGGACCTCGCTATTACTGATACTAAAGGTAATAGCACTATGATAGCCGTCAAGCATCCCCAGATCAAAGCTGGCGGCCTTTTGGTTGAAGTACTGCATGTAGTGGATTGCGTTGCGCCTGCAGAACTCATGGCAGATCGATATATGCCATCATCAATTATTCGAGCACTGATTACGCCGACACTTGACGATGTGTCAGAAACCATTCGATACCAGCCTTTCACCAATGAATTGCTTGATGTGCCAAAAGAAACTCTATGCCAAATACTGGATAGTCAGGCAGATGGCATAAAGGCAATGACTGACAAGGCCCGGCAGTTTGCACGAGATGAGCTTGAAGAACTGAAGAAGCGAGCACTTTCAGAAATGAACAGGTCGTTGCATCAGGAAATAGGCAGACTTACAGAGTTACAGAAGCTCAACAGTAGTATCAGAGCGGACGAAATCGATCATCTCCATCTCGCATTGGAATCTCTCACTGACGCAATCACCAATTCGGATGTTCGAATGGATGCCATACGAATTATTGTAGCTACCTAGTGTGACAGGAAGATCCACCAGCTATTTATAATCTACCACCCGATTCATGCCGATAATCACTGTGGCAACCAACAGAATTGTTGCTGACAGTAGCAGACGGGAAATTTCGCAGAACCTACAAGTGGATTCAGTTTCTTTCATTCATTCAGTATAGATGCATATAGTCAGATCAAGTCCGATTCAACCTGCCTCACTTCAAGAACTTGAATGTCAAAATTTAAAGCAATACCTGCCAGAGGATGATTGCCATCTACTGTAATGCCATCTTTTTCTACCGATACGACCTTGACTACCTGGGAGTCTGTGCCTGAACCAATCTGAAAGATCATATTCACTTTTATCTCTTCAGCATCAGTCTGAATCATATCCCTGGATATCGTCTTTATCAGTTGTCTTTGAGGCCATCCGTATGCCTCTTCCGGACCAACGGTAACAGAGAACTCATCACCAACCTCACGGCCCACAAATGCCTTTTCTAAGCCAGCAATCATTGAACCGTCACCCTCAACAAATGAAAGCACTTCACCGCCTGCGGACGAATCAACAATCTCATCGGATTCATTCCGAATCGCATAATCGAACTTGTAGTACATTGGCATACTTGAATATCTCTGCTTCATTCTGTTGATATTATATCTGCGCTAGCAATGACTGCCATGAATCTTTTACTCTCGAGTAGTCAACCTGATCCGGAAGCTTGGGTTCGGGTAACTCTCCACCAACAAATTGCCGGTACACATCCAATATCATATCTACCGCGATGCCATCATCCTGATAACGATATTCGGCAGGCACGAATTCTCTGTAAGACAGACCGTCAGGCACAACTGGTATACAGCCTGCCTGCATCGCTTCCAGCACTGCCAAACCCTGAAACTCCTGTTGCGCCGTAGACAGAACCAGGTGGCTCGAATTCAACAAGGCTATATATGAGTCTCTGTCTTCAACAAAACCTTCTTCACCCAACTTGTTCTCACTTCGTAACATCGCGAGAGTTCTTCTGATTTCCACAGGAATCTTTCTAAATGCCTGACCAATCAGGTGGAATTGAAATTCGATGTTGGTGTTTAACAGTTTGCGGACCAGCATTTCGAGCCTCACGACCCCCTTGTCTTGTTCCCATCGATGATTCCAGACCATACTGAAAACTGGTGATGTCTGTGCAGGTGATGCTGTCTGAGGTCTGAGTGCAACCGCGATGACCAGACTTTTATTATCCAGGGATGCCACGATCTCTGGCGGAACACCGTCAGGCATCCTGGCAAGCAGATCATCTACCCCACCAAGAAAAGTATCCTTATTGAAATTTGAATTAAATACCAGCCGATCGGCTGCTATGGCACTATACAGACTCGTGATCTGTCTCTCTAACAAATGCGCTGAAGCACCTGTAACAGGGTACGCGAATTGATTCTCATGAAAATACAAAATTGCCGGTACGTTCTGCAACGATGGACACATTCCCTTTAAAGCTGACAAATCGGTCATCGAAGTTGCGATTACAAGGTCGTACTCCTCCCTCAGACTTATGTCATGCGACAGAGTCAAACTGTTACCACGAAATCGCCAGCTGAAGTACCTAGGGGCCAGAGTTACAGTAACAACTTGATGGCCAGCCAGCTGTTCATCAAGCCCTTCACGCCAATACTGGTGACTTAGAGCATCATAAGGTGACAACAGCAGAATTCTCATTTATGTATTTTTTGATGGAGTTGACCGTTATGGTACCGGTATTCCCGTTGCTTCTGTAGAATATCGACCTCTCTAACATAACTAGTCGGCCTTGAGGTAATCATGACCGGAATTGTAATCATTGGTGCTGGTCAGGGAGCTGGCCAGGCAGCAGCTAACTTTCGTCAAGCTGGCTATGAGGGCGAACTAATGATCCTGGGAGAAGAACCCTTTCCTCCCTATCAAAGACCACCTCTTTCAAAGCAGTATCTGTCCGGCGAGATGCCATTGGAGAAGATTTTTGTTCGAGCCGAGAAATTCTACGCAGATCAGAATATCGAATTACGAACCAATACCCGAGTGATTTCCATTGATCCCGATTCGAAAACAATCGAGACCGCGTCCGAGGAGAAGATTGGATATGAAAAACTTTTAATCGCAACAGGCAGCCGCCCCCGCACCCTCGACGTTGAAGGCAGTGAGCTGGCGGGTATTCACTACCTGCGTACCCTTTCTGATGTCGATGCCATCAGAGATGCCATGACAACTGCCGCTAACCTCGTAATTGTCGGTGGTGGTTACATTGGGCTGGAATTTGCGTCGGTCGCTGTCGCTGCGGGCCTCAACGTCACACTGGTGGAAATGGAACAGCGAATTCTCCAGCGAGTCACAACTGAAGAGATGAGCGACTACTACCATAGGCTGCATACTGAACGAGGACTGAACATTCTCACTAACACAACCGTAAGTGGATTTACCGGATATGATCATGTTTCAAAAGTGCACTGCTCTGACTCAAGTATCGATGCAGACCTTGTAATCGTCGGAATTGGTATTCTACCCAACATTGAACTGGCTGAAGATGCCGGGATTGAATGTGACAATGGAATCCTGGTTGATACTCACTGCAGGACTTCGGTCGAAGACGTATATGCGATAGGAGACTGTACCAATCACCAAAACTCACTTTTGAATCGCAGGCTGCGGCTCGAATCAGTACCGAATGCCATGGAGGCTGCAAGGGTTGCCGTATCCAATATGCTGGGAGAAGAAAAAGATTATTCGGCAGTTCCGTGGTTCTGGTCGGATCAATATGATCTAAAGCTGCAGATGGTTGGGTTTTCATCTGAAGGTGATACTCAGATTCTGAGAGGAGACAAGGAGAAGAACCAATTTGCCGTTTTCTATCTGAAAGATGGCGCTGTAGTCGCTGTCGACGCGGTGAATAGTCCAAGGGAATTCATAGTCTGTAAACAACTCTATGGGAAAACTGTGAGTCCTGACAGGCTGGCTGATCTAGAAACAGATCTTAAATCACTACTCACTCAAGTGTGATGACCGGCTCAGAGATGAAGTGGAATAATCCTAGCCCGGACCCTTGACGATACACTTGATTCAATTGCATTGCAGAACATCCTTGTCTTTTAAATTGACCTCGTCAGATTTTTTACCGTTGGCGCAGGTCCCATTGGCAGGGTAATTCAAGCGAGCGTGTTTATAATCAATCGCTGTCATATGGTAGGGATGAAACAATGCTACTGCGTTTACATCATGCTACTGCGTTTACATATTGTTACGGCATACTTCTGGGCAGGCATGATTGTGGTAGAGACCTTTATCGGGCTGCTGGCAAAAGAAGGTTCGGAACAGGAACTACAATTTGTTGACCCAGCCCGCGGCAATACTCTCATCCTCGATTTTACCTGGCACTTCAACGGCCATAATAATGGCGTATGACTCATGTACTTTCTCTCGTTGATCTGGCCAGGCAGTCGAGACCCTCTGGTAGACGACAACATGTGCCGCGTTGAGAAAGTAAATGCTGCCCTTGATATCGATGCTGCGCCTGGCCAGATCATCGGGCATAGGGCGCCTGGTCCGTGATAGTCTCGCCGCACCTCTCTTTCAGGAATAGATCGAAATAGGTGCGAGCAGGTTAACTAACCGCGTCTTCAGAAATGTTATCAGGGGGTGGCTGGCCCAAAGGCGGCCGATTTGATTCTATCGCAGGAATCTCAGAGTCGCGTGTCAGCGACTCGAAGGGAAATGTACCCAATTCTGCAGGTCGATGTCTTGACCGCACGTTGGGAATTAAATTTTGCTCTCACCTCACTCGCAACTGGAACGCGAGAATACCACCGATCAGCATGGGGATCGCGAATGTCAGAAAGTTAGTTGTGATAGAAAGACCGCCGGCGATCATGTAACCGGCAATTCCCGGACCAATGACTGCGCCAAACCGCCCAAGACCAATAGCCCAGCCCACACCGGTACTACGGATTTCAATAGGATAAATTTTAGCTGCGACAGCATACATACCGGTATAGCCCCCCTGAAGGGAGAATCCGATAACAAAAATTAGGATCATCAGTATTAGCTGGCCTGCGTCAAACGATGCTGCCGCGGCAAATACCCACATAAGAACAGCAGAAATCACGGTAAAAATTGTAATGAGCGAGGAGAGCATCCATCGGGAAGCCAGGTACCCCAGGGTAATGATGCCGAGTACGCCACCGAAATTGAAAACGGAGAAGGCCATGTTCCCCACTTCTGGAGCGTAGCCTAGATTAATAAACAGCTTGGGTACCCAGCTCATCAGAAAATAGAGGGTGCTAATACACAGGAAAAAGGACATCCACAGGATAAGGGTTGAGCGCCTAAGCTCGGGTGTTAGCAGAGAAAACATCTTCTCGAGAATATTCTGCCGATCAGCTTCAACAATGCTCCCTCTTTCGTCGATGGCTGGCAGGGCGGAAAGGGTTTCGCGAGATAACCTGGTCAGCGTCGCATTGACTTTGTTGAGGGCGCCTTTCGGCTGCTTTTTACTGAGGAATTGCAGAGATTCAGGGATCAGAAGGAATGCCAGCAGGGCGAGTCCGATAGTAATACTGCCACCTGCGATGAACATCCCCTGCCAGCCGAAATCGGGCATAACACTGCTGGCAACAAGACCGGTCATCATTGCGCCTAAGGGATAGCCGGCGGTTACTGCCGTTACAGAAAGTGCGCGAAACCGCTCTGGGCTATATTCGGCGGCAAGTGTCGCAACGCTGGCCAGCATGGCGCCGGCGCCCAGTCCGCTGACAAACCTGAGAGCAATCAGCATGATTAGACTATTGGCCCAGGCCGTCATGAGAACCGTGCTGCCGACCAGAAGCAAGCTCAGGATGATCATCGTGCGACGACCAATAACATCTGAAAGTGAGGCGAGGAACATGGCCCCCAGCATCATGCCGGCCAGCGAAAAGCTGAATACCAGACCTAGTTTATCAGCGCCCAGTTGCATGTCCTCACCGATTTGATGCACAGTCACGGCCATGGCTGTGATGTCGAAACCATCGACCATGTTAAAGATAAGGCAAAGTAAGACGATGAGGATCTGTTGGTAGGAAATCCTGCCGCGATCAATCAGCTCAGCGATATTGTTGGTATGGCTTGTCATTCTTCTTCATCCCACTCTACGTAGAGAAATGATGGTCCCCTGAAAGTAATGTTGCAAGTAAATGAAAGTTGCTGGTCGGGGACCAGTCGAATACCAGGGATGCGCCGGGTCAGCGTTTCGATGGCGATCTGCCCTTCCAGTCGTGCCAACCTGGCGCCAAGACAGAGATGAATCCCGTGACTGAACACAGGAACCATTAACGCCCTATTCTGAGAAACCTGCAAGTGTGATTTGCCTGCAAGTGTGATTTGCCTGCAAGTGTGATTTGATAGCTACAGGCCCGGCCTTGATCGTTTAAGGACGCACATCTTATTACGCACATCTTATAAAGTTATAAGTTATTAATTTATTGAATTTTTATGCAAGAAAACTACTCCTTCTCAAGGCAACCCGCGTGACCGCATCGGATCGACCACCCTTGAATTGGATCTTTAGCATACATAAACCTTGTTTTTCTGATTAATTTCAAAGGGTTAACATGTAAATCTCAAGTTAGATCACAACTCCCTTCCAATTTTATACAGCTTGAAGCTGAGTCTATTTACAATTCTCCGATTGGCGACAATCGACAAATCATGTACCGTATGTTTTGATCCAAGCGCAATGGCGGTTCAGCTATTCAAGAGATAGCAATCAGGCCAATAATTATGAACGTCTATAACAAGAATAAAAACAAGGTCGCAGAAGAACCCTCAGACAGAGGAAAAAGCAAACTGAGGGCAGCCTGGGAAGAATGGCGCACTCTCATTATCTTCCTTATTGTTATGGTGTTGTTCAGATCTGCCATTGGCGACTGGAATCAGGTACCCTCCGGCTCGATGAAACCCACTATTCTTGAGGGTGACAGGGTTGTGGTTAATAAGCTGGCCTATGATCTGAAGGTTCCCTTTACCACCTGGCATGTTGCCGAATGGGATGATCCCAAACGCGGTGAAATCGTCACCTTTTATTCACCCGATGATGAAAAACTACTGATTAAACGGGTTATTGGTGTGCCAGGTGACGTGATTAAAATGCGCAACAACCAACTCTATATCAACAATGAACCTGCCACCTACAGCCGGCTGGATACCGACATCGTCAATCAGCTGGACTATTATCAGCGACGGACGCACGCGTTTTTTAACGAAAAGTATCAGGAAATCGAGCATGCGGTCATGCTTAGGCCTGCCCCTGCCAGTGAGTACAACAGTTTTGGCCCTATCGAAATCCCGCAGGACCAGTACATGATGTTGGGAGACAATCGGGACAACAGTCGCGATTCCCGTCGGATCGGTCTGGTCTCAAGAGACAGGATAACCGGCAGAGCGCATACCGTGGCATTTTCTGTCGACTATGAAGAATACTATATGCCCAGGATTGACAGGTTCTTGAAACCCCTTAACTAGACTGTCTGACTCGCAACCAAGAGGAAGCTGACATCGCGGAACAGGATCTTGCTGAACGTATCTTTCAGATTTCCCATCTGACAGGTGAATTTACATTAAGATCAGGCGCAAAAAGCACAGAGTATTTCGACAAGTACCTGTTTGAGTCTGATCCCTCAATATTGCAGGCCATCGCTACATCATTATGTCGTCTCATTCCACCCCGAACTGAAATTCTTGCCGGTCTCGAAATGGGCGGTATTCCCATTGCCACAATGGTATCTCACTACAGCAATATTCCCTGCCTGTTTGTCAGAAAGGTGGCGAAGCAACATGGAACCAGCAAACTGGCAGAGGGACAGGATTTCTCTGGAAAACAGGTCACTATCGTCGAAGACATTGTTTCAAGTGGTGGACAGATCATTCTTTCAGCGAAGGACCTGCGCGACCTGGGTGCTGAAGTGACGCATGCTTTATGCGTGATCGACCGGCAGTCAGGCGGAAAGGAAAAACTGGCAGAAAACCACATTACACTCACCAGTCTGTTCACAATGGATAACCTCAAACGACATCACTAGAACCTCAAACGACATCACTAGAACCTCAAACGACATCACTAGAACCTCAAACGGCATCACTATAACCTCAAGCGGCATCACTAAAATTTCCAACCGTGTTGGTAGAACCTTTAACCATCTAGTCTTCCTCAGTTATGTCATCCTCTTTATCGGGGTTATCTATCTGACCGAGTAAACCACCCTTGTTTCTGTTCCTGAGAGAAAGCAGCAAGGAGAACAGGAAGCCACAGACAATCAACCCTCCCACAAAAATGAACGATAAGATCAGGAACACTCTGATTTCTTCTCCGTCCACATCGTAGCTGCTGATCGCCATCCACACGAAGGCCACCGTGAAGAAGGTACCGGACAAGAACAGACGAAACTGAGAATTTCTGAATATGTTGCGCAAACCAAGCACACCGTTTCATTTGACTATCGTCTAGCTTACACTCGAACACCAGCTAACAAAATGATTGGAGATTCCATGCCACTCGATCCAATTGTCTCAGCCATGTTGCAACAGATGGAGGAACTGGGGGGACCTGCCCTGAATGAAATGTCACCGGATGAAGGCAGAGCCATGTATCTTGCAATGAATGCAGAAACAAGCAAGCAGGAACTTCCCCAGGTTTCTGATGCTGCCGCTGATGGAATCCCCATCAGAATATATCGACCGGAACTGGATGTGGTTCTGCCTTGCCTGGTTTATTTTCACGGCGGTGGCTGGGTAATCGGCGATCTCGAAACCCATGACGCTCCCTGTCGTCTGCTGGCAAAACAGGCGAATTGCGCTGTCATTGCTGTGGACTATCGACGGGCACCTGAGCATCCTTTCCCTGCCGCACTTGATGATTGTTATTCAGCGTTACAGTGGGTCCAAAGCAACAGTGACAGCCTGCTCATTGATGCCGGCAAGATAGCTGTGGGGGGAGACAGTGCCGGCGGCAACCTGGCGGCCTGCGTTTGTCTCAAAGCCAGAGATGACAGCGGGCCCGGCATTGTGCATCAGCTTCTGGTCTACCCGGCTACCGATGCAAGCATGAAGACGAAATCATATGTCGAGAACGGCGATGGTTATATGTTGACTCGCGACAGTATGATCTGGTTCTGGAATCACTATGTCGGCGAAGATCATCGTGACAACCCACTGGCCTCACCATCAAAGGCAGAGGATCTGTCTCGCCTGCCATCGGCTACAGTATTAACTGCGGAATTTGATCCATTGCGCGATGAAGGTGAAGTGTATGCAGACCGTCTTCAAGCCGCTGGCGTCAGCACGTTCTTAAAGAGATACGATGGTCTTATCCATGGTTTCATCAGTTTCACGGACGCACTGCCTGCTGCCAGAGACTCTGTCAAACTGATAAGTGATAAACTGCAGCAGGCTTTTAATGGCTGAAGTCACGCAGGACGCTGAGGTCGCCACCTTACTCGATGCGAGTAACAACAATCTCAATGCTTCAGTCTTCCGGGATTTCGATTGGTATTCTTCACTCGATCAGATTGCACTGAAACAGTGCCTATTCGAGAACATAAAATTCCGATGCGATGAAATACTTGAGTGTCATTTTACGGACTGCACATTTATCCAATGTCACTTCGATGGTCACCAGATTCGCGATTGCCAGTTCGATAATTGCCATTTCTATTCAACAGAACAGGAAACTGGCAGCAGTTTCAAATTCTGCGATTTGACTGCCACCCAATTCCATCATTGCGATCTTTCAATGTGCAACTTTTCAAGAGCTAACCTGTATCGTGCTGAAATACAACATTGCCAGGGTCAGGGAATGGATCTAAGTCATACAACCGTGGACAACATTATTGGTAGCAGCATCGTATTGCAGGGAGCGATTATCAACGATTGTAATCTGTCTTATGCTGACCTGACGGGAGCCCGGATAGTTGACAGTGAATTCAACGAAAACCGACTGACCCATGCGATCTTGAATGATGCAAGTTTTGAAAACTCATCTCTTCAAGACTGTGAATTGCATGGTATCGAGGCAAGCGGCGTAACATTGGCCGGCGCCGATCTTCGCGGCTCAAATCTTCACGGACTTAACGTCAGAGACATCGACATGACCGGTGTCACCATTAACGAGCTCCAGCAAACCATCTTACTGGAAACTATCGGTATTATCGTGGAATAGCACCCTACTTAATGACCGGTTGTCTATTTGATTTCTATTAGTTCGACATCAAATATCAAAACAGCATTAGCTGGAATATTCCCAGTGCCACCTGGACCATATCCCAACTCTGAAGGAATAAAGAGTCGAGTCTTGCCGCCTTCTTTCATCAACTGCAAGCCTTCAGTCCAGCCACGAATCACCTGGCCCAAACCAAACTCTGCCGGTTGTCCTCTCTGCCTGGAACTGTCAAATATCTGACCGTTAATCAATTGGCCTTCATAGTGCACCACAACAGTATTGTCTACCGTGGGTTTTGCACCCGTTCCTTCTTCAATAACCTTGTACTGCAGGCCAGATGCAGTTCGCTTGACACCCTCTTTACCAGCATTTACAGCAAGGAACTCCTGTCCCTGCACCAGCATCGCCAGACCCTGGCGACTCTGAAGGTCGGAACGCCGTTTTTTAACCAATTCGATCACGGCTTCCTGTTGACTCTGAGTTAATTCGGGTGCCTTTTCTGCCAGGGAATCCTTGATGCCCTGAGCCAGACGCTCAAGGTCGACCTCATTGTTCCCACCTTCTTTCAACATATTGCCAAATGAGTATCCGAAAAAGTAACTAAGGTCAGAATCCAGATTTTTTGGGACATCCTCTGCTGCTGGCACGCTAGAATATACTAAGATTAGCGCCCATAAGCTACTGTTTAATAAGGCTTTATACTGCATAATTTCCTATGTACGGCTGAAAAGACAAGTTATAATTATTACACATATCCAGACCTTTAGACCCGCATATATGATTGCCTGTCGCAAATCCTTGCTCCAAAAGCCAAGACAACAGTAAACTCACATGAAAGCGGCTAAACTTTAAGTAAGCCATTATAAGTGAGCCGCTAGTAGTCAGGTCAGAAATGCGCTGATCCAAGATGAAACGATTGAGAAGTACGACATACATGAAAACCAAGAGCCAGATCTTAGCCGGTGTTCTACTGGCGACCCTGTTTTTGACCTCTTCCGTCTTTGCGACAGTAAACAGCGACACGCCACCAGCCTTAAGTCCCCTGACTGATCACACCAATACAACTCGAAATATCGTTGATGCTCTGGCCAGTCGGCATTACGTAAATACCTTGCTTGATGACCGGCTTTCAGAAAAGATTTTCGTGGGCTTCCTTGACGACCTTGATCCCGCACGAAGTTACTTCCTGACCTCTGATATCAAGAACTTTGAGCGTTTGCGATTTGATCTGGACAACGCGTTGCGTCGTGGTGATGTGACACCAGCCTTCGAGATTTTTAACGTCTATCACAAACGGGTCATCGCTCGATTTGCAAAGGTGATCGGGATCCTTGAGTCAGGAATTGAAAACATTGATTTCACTTTAAGCGAAGAATTGGACCTGGACAGATCCGAGACCAATTGGGCGCTTTCCAACCAGGAACTGGACGATCTCTGGCGTAAGAGAATAAAAAATTCGGTACTCAGTCTGAAGCTTGCTGGCAAGGAAACAGTGAAAGCACAGGAATTACTGGTCAAGCGTTACAAGAATCGTCTTTCGAGAAGCCTGCAAACCAACAGCGAAGACGTCTACCAGTTATACATGAATGCTTTTACGCGTACCTACGACCCTCACACGCAGTACTTCTCCCCAAGGACCTCGGAGAACTTCAACATAAACATGAGCCTCTCTCTGGAGGGAATTGGTGCTGTTCTGCAGCGCGAAGATGAACACACCAAGGTGGTCAGCCTGGTTCCCATGGGCCCGGCAGACAAATCAGAGCAGATCTTTCCAGACGACAAAATAGTGGCGGTTGGTCAGGGACAGGAAGGCGAGATGGTTGATGTGATTGGCTGGCGTCTCGATGAAGTCGTTCAGCTTATAAGAGGCAAGAAAGACACCATTGTAAGACTCGATATCATCCCATCCGCCTCTACAGACTCCGAATCCAAGGTAATTGAGATCAAACGAAATACCGTTAAGCTGGAAGAGCAATCCGCCAAGTCGGAAATTATTGAAGTAGAGCAATTTGGTGCCATCCAGAAAGTGGGTGTTATTAACATCCCCACCTTCTATATCGACTTCCGCGCCTTGCAGAATGGGGACAAAAACTACAAGAGCACAACGAGAGATGTCCGCAATCTGCTGGTGGACCTCATGCGGGAAGGCGTTGAAGGCATCGTCATCGATCTGCGGGATAATGGTGGCGGCTCGCTTCAGGAAGCGAAAACGCTGACAGGTCTCTTCATTGACAGAGGACCGACCGTTCAGATCCGTAGCAAGAGCCACAAGGTTGATATTCTCCATGATCGGGATATCCGTACAATATATGACGGCCCGCTGGCGGTTCTTGTCAATCGTCTCAGTGCTTCGGCATCGGAAATCTTTGCTGGTGCGATCCAAGACTATGAGCGTGGCGTCATCGTTGGCAACCAGACTTTCGGCAAGGGCACTGTTCAGTCACTGCTGCCACTCAACAGGGGGCAGCTCAAACTCACCCAGGCCAAGTTTTATCGCATATCTGGTGAGAGCACCCAACACAAGGGAGTGATTCCAGATATTACTTTCCCCAATCGTTTTGACCCGGAATCCATTGGCGAGAGTACGCTTGATGATCCGTTACCATGGGATGAGATTCCTTCTACGATATATTGGACGAAAAAGATAATTCAGCCTTTGCTGGCTGACTTAAACTCGCTCCATACCTCACGTGCGAACGCGGACGCTGAGTTTAAATATATGCAGGCTGCACTCGCCTACAGAAAGGTTCGGCGTGAAGACAAAACCATTTCTCTGAACGAACAAAAAAGGATTAATGAGAAGGAAGAAGCAGACGCATTTTGGCTCAACCTGGAGAATACAAAACGAATTGCTCAGGGGCTCTCTGAAATCAAATCCCTTGATGACCTGAATGATTCTGAAGAGAACCTTGTGGCAAGCAACGATAGCGAGCAAATCCAGCCAGGTGCCTCCCAGGCTGAAGAAGGTGATGTTGGCAATGAGGTTGTCGGCGGCGGCGAAGCCAACGCCATTTCATTACTGTCAGAGACAGGCACTGAAGATGCCGCTGAATCTGCGGAAGACCAAAAAGAGAAGACGGCACAAGATGATCCCTATCTGGTAGAGACGAGCAGGATAATACTCGACCTGATTACATTGGAAAAACGCATGGCGCAAGAGCGACAGGCAAGCCAGCAGATCTGACTCAATCACACGGCTTTTACAGCATCTACAGGAAGCTGCTGATATCTGACAGGCTTTTCTTCCCAATGTCAGGGACCTTTGCACCCTCTTCCGGATAACCAACCACAAGTAACAGAAATGGCCTCTCTGACCTTGGACGATCAAGAATCTCGTTAAGAAAACCCATAGGACTTGGTGTATGTGTCAGACATGCGAGTCCTGCATGGTGAATAGCAGATATAAGAACCCCCGTCGCAATCCCGACAGATTCAGTCGCATAGTAGTGTTTGACCTTCTCGCCATCTGGCAGAATCCCGAATCGTTGCTGAAAAATTGCAATCAGATAAGGAGCCTTTTCCAAGAACGGTTTATTGGCATCTGTCCCAAGAGGTTCCAGCGCTCTTAACCATTCCTCTGGTGCTTTCGTTTCATAGAATTCTTTTTCTTCTTTTTCTGCAGCCAGGCGTAAACGATGTTTAATATCAGGGTTCTCCACTACCACAAATTGCCAGGGTTGCATGTTTGCGCCACTTACCGTACTTCCTGCGGTCAAAAGACAGTATTCAATGATTTCTCTGGACACAGGTCGGTCAGAGAAATCGCGGACTGTTCTCCGCCTTCTCATCTCCAGGTAATATTCTTTTGATCGGAGAAGCATCTCTGATTCTTCAAAGCAGATAAATTCCAAATCTACAAAAGGTTTAGTCGTCACGATTATCTTCCGGGTTTGAGGCTTCGACCAGCTCAGATAAGGTCGCGCCATCTGTTCATTTTATTTATAGTGAATTCCAAGTTACCGATACGCACAATAACTCATGGTCAAAGAAATCCAAACGTTTAGTAAAGTCCTGGCGCGACGCGAAGTGATAACACTGTCATTTGGTGCGATGATTGGTTGGAGTTGGGTTCTTCTCACCGGTGAATGGCTCCAGAGAGCCGGTACCTTAGGTGCCATTTCTGCGATGGTGATTGGTGGCATCGCCGTAATTTTCATCAGCCTGACCTATGCTGAACTGGTATCTGCCATGCCNGAAGCGGGTGGAGAGCACGTCTATACACATCGCGCACTGGGCCGATTGCCATCCTTCATCTGTACCTGGGCATTGATCATGGCCTATGTCACTGTGCCTGTCTTTGAATCAGTGGCTTTACCCACAGCCATGGAATATCTATTTCCCGATCTTCGAATCGGCCTGCTTTGGCGGGTGGTAGATTCTAACGTCTACGCATCGATGGTCATGGTCGGTGTCGTCGGTGCGATTCTGATGAGCGGCGCAAATTACATCGGTATCCGATTTGCCGCAATTCTACAGAGCATTATTACAATTGTTTTCCTGTTGATAGGCCTGAGTTTTATTGGCGGTTCTATGGTCAATGGAGATATTCAAAATACCACGCCTATGTTTACCTCAGGCGTTGGTGGTGCTATGAGTGTCCTCATCATGGTACCTGCTCTGCTGGTTGGTTTTGATGTCATTCCACAGTCGGCTGAAGAAATAAACGTACCACCGGAGCAAATCGGGAAGCTGCTGGTCTTCTCTGTCAGCCTCGCAGTACTCTGGTATGTAATTATTACCTTGGCAGTCTCGTTAGCCATGGATCATACGTCTCTTGCCGATGCAGACATTGCAACTGCCGATGCCAATGCCGTGGTGTGGAATTCACAAATTGCAGGAAAAATCATGATTATCGCTGGTATCGCCGGTATCTTGACCAGTTGGAACGCTTTTATTCTGGGTGGCAGCAGAGTGATATATGCAATGGCGAAATCTGGTTTGCTGCCATCGGCGTTTGCGAAATTGCATCCCAAATACAAGACACCCTATCTCGCGATTCTGATGATTGGTGGACTCAGCTGTATCTCTCCTTTCTTTGGCAGAACGATTCTTGTGTGGATTATTGATGCCGGCAGTTTCGCTATTGTCATTGCTTACGGAATGGTGGCTTTCGCCTTTCTAAGGCTGAGAATCAAAGAACCCGATATGCAGAGGCCATTCAAGCTTCGATATGGTATGACCATTGGCTACCTGGCTTTGTTGATGTCCATCGGGCTATTTGTAATCTATTTGCCTGGCAGCCCGTCTGCGCTGTTATGGCCCTATGAATGGGCTATGGTTTTAGGCTGGATACTGCTGGGTGTGATTTTCTACTGGCTTGCCTCCCGACAGGAGAAACCCGCCTAACTGCCATTTGCATCTTTCTCTACCAGATCAAACGCATGTTGAATCTCTTTGAATCTCTCCTCTGCGGCGGCAGCGAGTTCCCTGGGTACTCCCTTTGACTGGATTCGATCAGGATGATGTTCCATCGCAAGTTTACGGTACTTTTTCTTTATTACTTTAATGTCCTCGCCACGCTTTGCACCCAGAATGGCATAGTGCTTATTGATATCCTCNGGAACCCCAACGAACCGACTCTTGATCTGCTGATANNGNTTTTCCAGNNGAAAAATCCTGACAGCNTTGAGNATCAGTTCTTCCTCAGCAGGATGCAACGCCTGATCGGCAAAACCAACCAACAACAACAAATCAATCACTGAGGCCAGCACTTCGGTCGAATTGCCAAACTCATCATAAAACTGCTGTGCAAAGTCTTCGAAGTGATCACTTGAATCCTTGGCAGTGTTAAAGACATCAATAGCGAAAGATCGCGCTTTAGCGTTCAGCCGTAAGTTATCTCGCATGACGCGGTCTATCACGTCGATTTCCTGTTGGGTCACAGCGCCATCAGCCTTTGCCAGTTTCCCCAGCATTGAGAATGTAGCGACAAAATAGATGCTCTGCTTGTTCTCCAGTACACTAAAGGTACCAACGCCATCTCCGGCATCGAACGCATGATGTCCGGCGACAGCACCCAGGACCGCGCCAATCGGTCCTCCGACCATGAACCCGAGACTACCACCCAGTATTTTCCCCATCCAACTCATGGCTTATTTTCCCACTCTTTGGAAACGGTTCTCTATTGTTTGATTAATTTGAGATGTCCTTTTTCCTGACACAACACCCAACACTAACAATTTCCTGGTCACATTTTCTCGCCGCCCATAACCAGCAGTAATTCAGCTGTCTTCTCCTTCATCAAATTAACATCTCCTCGGGATTCAACATTGAGTCGAACAACAGGCTCAGTGTTTGACATTCTGAGATTAAAGCGCCAGTTCTCGAATTCCATACTGAGCCCATCTGTATGGTCTACTGAAATTGCATCAACGTGATATGCATCTTCAATACTGGATATCAATACATTAGCATTCNGGATTTTTCGATTAATCTCACCACTGGCAGGAAATGCAGCCATTCTTTCANCNACCAGATCGGCCAGTGTCTTGTTCTGAGACGATATCATTCCGACAACAATCAACCATGGAATCATGCCACTGTCACAGTAAGAGAAGTCACGAAAATAGTGATGGGCACTCATCTCTCCCCCATAAACGGCATCTTCGAGACGCATCCGTTCTTTCATAAAGGCATGTCCGGCCTTGCTCTGCACTGCCTTACCGCCCAATGTCTCGACAAGTTCTATCGTATTCCATGTCAATCTGGGATCGTGCACGACTTTGGCATCAACATTTTTCTTAAGAAATGATTCCGCCAGCAGCCCAACGATGTAATAGCCTTCGATAGAACGTCCTTGCGCATCAAAGAAGAAACAGCGATCAAAGTCGCCATCCCACGCAATACCCAGATCCGCCTGATGGTTCTCTATCGCACGGATGGTCGTGCCCCTGTTTTCAACAAGTAGCGGATTTGGGACGCCGTTAGGGAAANGCCCGTCTGACTGATGGTGTACTTTGATAAATTCAATCGGTAAGTGTTTCTCAAGCAGATCAATGATCGCACCAGCTCCGCCATTGCCTGCATTTACAACAATCTTCAGCGGTTTGACGGTCTTCAAATCGATGTAGCCAAGCAGATGATCAATATAAGCAGNACGGTGATCCAGCTTTCTGAGCGCTCCCCTTTTCCCCACCGGCGGAAAGTCATTCAATTCGGTCGTACGTTCGATTTCTTTCAATCCCGTATCGCCACTAATCGGTTTCGAATCCTCACGAACAAACTTCATGCCGTTGTAGTCTTTGGGATTGTGGCTCGCAGTCACGACGATGCCCCCGTGCATGGCAAAATGAGCTGTGACGAAATAGATTTCTTCAGTCCCACATTCACCGATATGAAAAACATCAACGCCACTGTCCAACAAACCTTCTGTCAGAGCATCACAGATCTCGGGGCTTGAAAGTCGGATATCATGGCCAACAACGACTTTCTCAGGCTGAACATACCGGGCATAAGCCCGCCCAATCCGATACGCCAGATCGTTATTCAGTTCGTCGGGGATTCGGCCGCGAAGATCATAGGCCTTGAAACAGCTAAGACTCATAGGAGTGCCCTTTACTATAATCAATTATTGTATCATCAAGAGACTGGCCATTTAGATTTCACTAACCATTGAGATCCGGTCATCAAGTGTAAACCCCATCAGGGAATCATCTCTCGAACTGTCGATTCCGTGGTGACCACCAACAGCCGAGGCAATATGTTGTTTACTCCACCTAATAAGACCAGAGGTAAGGTCAATTGCAGCTATTTCCTCCCAGGGTGGTTTTGTACGCGACAGACCAAGATCTGACAGGAAAATTCTCCTGGCCATTCCATAGGATGTTCCCGCCGGCCCAGTCTGGATTCTGAACGGTGTCAACAAGGGATCTAGGTACAAAGACCAGACCGCAATCTTCATCTACAGAAACATGACCCCATGCATTCGCCGCATCAGTCACCCTGGCACTGTCTCCCGCCTAGGTTTTACTGACGGAATCTGATTCAGATCGTGGGATAAGATCCCATGTCCATAATTGCTCACCTGATACCGGGTCAAGTACTCTGACTATTCCTTGCTCCAATTCAACCGCACCATTTACTTATCTGACATGCAGATATTCACATTAGGATTCAAGTCAGAAAATCTGCCTTATCTGGGTTAACAGGGTCAGGACAAGTATATAATACAGCCTGTCTCAAATGTTATGAGTGATTGTTAGTTTGGATTATCTGGACACATCGAAAATCAGCTGGCGCTGGTACGCAGCAATTCTATTGTTTGTACTCGCAATGATTGGTCTGTCATCCGGTGTTTCGCTTTCGGAAAGGCCTGAAGTTGTGACTTCATCACCGCTGACGAAGGCATACTATAGTCTGGGATTATTTGTCGTCGGCGGTCTTGACGTTGGCGTTCCAGTCGAGGGGCCATTGCTGGGTAGAGTAGTTTTGTGGATCGCTTACTTCGGCGCTCCTCTACTAACGGCTTCCGCCCTGGTTGAAGCAGTATTAAGAATCTTGTCACCTCATCGGTGGCATCTACGCAGGTTAAACGGTCATATTGTGATCGTCGGCAGTGGAGAGATGACGATAAGTTATCTTCGTGTTCTTCGTACTCACAACAAACTTGTCCCTGTGATTGTCGTTGATAGCAAAGTAGATCCCATCAGGGAGTTGGAACTGGTAGAAACCTTCAACGTCACTGTTGTCGTTGGTGACATTACCCATGACTTTCTCGTCAAGGAGCTGCGACTCAAAAGGGCCAAACGTGTCATCTTACTGGGAGAAGACAATTTCATTGCCTATGAAGCCGCCGCTAAGATTCTGAAACTGTTTCCTCGGCTCGAATCAAAAATTATCGTGCACTGTCAGAATCTAAGATTTCTGCGTGCTGTTCAAGTCACAAAAATCGCCAAACAGTCAATCAGCTTCAACTCATATAATCTGGCGGCAAAAGGCCTGGTTCGAGATACACTAATCCACCATTTCAATAAAACGGCCGGCAAAGACACGGTCATACTTGCAGGTTTTGGTCTATTTGGTCAGACCATCCTCGAAGAACTGCAGAACAAAGCCAGCGAGCAGATTGATGTTGTTGGCCTGATTGACTCGGATGCCAATCGGAGAATACAGGTGGTCGAGGAGCAACAGGTATATACGTCGGGTTATAACAGAGAGATCTTTCAGGGCGATGTTGCTCATCCTCAAGTCTGGCGAGACCTTCGCGACAGAATTGATCTGACCAGGGGCGAGCCTGTCGTTATCCTTGGAACAGGAGACTCAGCCGTCAATCTGCGTACCGCACTTTGGATACGACAGAAACACCCTAATGCATTGGTTTTTACCCGAACGCATGACATCTCTGAGTTTGCAGTCGAAGTTGGCGAAGAACACGACATTCATTGCATCAGCATCACACAATTGGTTGAAGAGAATATCCCACTGGAGTGGGTTGGTTGATAAATCCTCGCAGCTCATAAACAGCACTGACTCTATTCTGGTATGAGTCAGCTGGTGACATGTTCCCTGAGTAACACCATTGGTATCAGCTTCTGTGTGTCCCGCTGATACTTAATTTAACGCGGCTGCTCACTAGCGACGGTTTACCACGCCTTGTCTCGATCACTGCCGACAATTTCTTCAGCCCTAATCTGCAGCTTTCTGATAAAACCAGGTGTCAATCCGTGAGATATGAAGCATATTCCGCCGACTGGACACATAAGGCGTATAAATTCTGTTGGATTTTTTTATCACCGAGAATCTGCGGATATATCTACAAACGAAAGATCCTTAAATTAATACCCAGCTCAACATCTGTTTTCAAAGTCACCAGTTGTCTGCAGCGCAGAACCAGCGCTCTGTTTTCCCTGATCTTTGCCGCTGCACCGACAGCTTGCTGGTCGTTCAGTATTTTTTTGAGCGAACCATATTGTTCAATCAGCGAAACTGCTGTTTTTTTTCCAACCTTAGGTACACCTTTAACATTATTACTCGCATCCCCGGCCATCGCCCAGAGTGTTGTCAGCTGCCCAATCGTCACGCCGTATTTTTTGAGCACATCATCCCGGTTTATTTCATGCTTCTCAAAGTGGTTATAAACCCTGACTTTATCTGACAAGAGTGGCAGGTAGGATTTATCTGAAGACAGGATAATCGCCACACCATCTTTCTCCGCAACGCCAGCGGCCAGAGTTGCAACGATATCATCTGCTTCATAGTTCTGTATGGCCAGACTCTGTAGTCCGGCTTCTGAAAACACCTGCTTAAAGCGACTCACGTTGTNCAGCAGCATTTCNGGGGTTGGCTTTCGACCTTGTTTATATTCTCTGTACAAGAGATGCCGCCAGGTCGTATCGTGGCTGTCAAATACAACACATCCATGGCTTGGTGAATGTTGATTGAGCGCTCTTGTGACAGAATTAGCGGATGCCTGAATCACTTCTTCTATCTTATCGTCGCTGTCTGGTCGTGCTTCGTAAATCCTGCGGATCAGGTTGAAAGCATCAATTAGCAACACACGAGTCGATGTCATTGCTTCCTTTAATATCCTATTGCTGCACCCTCATTCCGAGGATCCTTGATGCCGGANATCTGGCTGTTGGTAATCATGATGGCATTGGCATCACCAATACCCCGACCGTAGGGAATTTCACGAAAATTTGAATGCCCCATGGCTTTCAAGGCAGCAATGGTATCCGGAGAAATCCCATACTTGTCATACATGATCATATCCGGCAGCCATTGGTGATGAAAGCGTGGNGCGGATACTGCATCGTCAACGGACATACCATAATCAATAACATTGACGATCACCTGCAAAGCGGTGGTTATTATTGTTGAGCCACCTGGGGAACCGACAATGAGAAACGGTTTTTTATCTTTGGTCACCAGAGTCGGTGACATGGAACTCAACATTCTTTTTCCCGGTGCAATCGCATTGGCTTCCCTGCCGATGAGATCAAACTGGTTCGGGGTGTTTTTCTTTATCGAAAAATCATTCATTTCATTGTTGAGAAGAATACCCGTACCCGGCACAACAATCTTGTTTCCAAAATTGCTGTTCAAGGTCGTTGTTAACGCCACCATCATTCCATCTTTATAAACTGAAAAGTGAGTTGTTTCGGAGCTTTCCTCTGGCCAGGNCTTTCCACCAGCNGAAATGTCTTCACTTCTGGTGGCCTNGTTCTTCTGAAAATCCGCAAAACGTGTTTTTGCATATTGCTTGCTGACCAGCATTGCAAGAGGAACTTCATAGTGATCCGGATCACCCATATGTTCAGCCCTGTCGGCATAGGCACGCCTCTCTGCTTCAACCATCAGATGAATTGCATCAGCGCTGCCATATCCCATTGCACCAATATCGTGTTCTTCCAGCATGTTGAGGATCTGCACAACCAGTGCACCCCCAGAAGATGGNGGCGCCATGCCAAATATCTCGTATCCCCGATAAGTCCCGACAACCGGGTCCCGCCAGATTGAACGGTAGTTGGCCAGATCCTCAAGTGATATCTCGCCATCACCACGTTCCATTTCCTGAACAATCAGCTCAGCCGTCGTCCCCTTATAGAATCCATCTCTTCCTTCCGCTGAAATCCTCTTCAGAACTTTTGCAAGATCGGGTTGACGCCAGATATCACCCTTCTTGTAGGGTTCACCATTTTTTGAGAA
Organism: Gammaproteobacteria bacterium; assembly: GCA_002725285.1. Classification (GTDB taxonomy): domain Bacteria; phylum Pseudomonadota; class Gammaproteobacteria; order Pseudomonadales; family Azotimanducaceae; genus JAHRVQ01. The sequence goes on from PBRC01000012.1 coordinate 47,822, forward strand.
CTTGGCCAGTGATGCCGGATATTTCTGCATGTTCTTAAGCTGCCTGGCAAATTGGCGAGCCATGCTGTGTGACAGAGGGATGCCATTTTCCGCGAATCGAATTGCCGGGGCCAGGATCTTTTCCCTGGACATGGAACCATGTCGTTCCAGCATGCGCAGCAGCCCATCAACCGACCCGGGGGTACCTGCAGCTTTGTGGCTGGCGATAGAAAGTCCTTTGATTACATTCCCCTGATCGTCAAGATACATATCCCGGTGCGCACTGGCTGGTGCTGATTCTCTGTGATCAAGGGTGACTACTTCACCATTCCTGAGACGGATCACCGCAAATCCACCCCCGCCGATATTGCCTGCTGAAGGATAAGTGACCGCAAGCGCAAAAGCGGTTGCTACAGCACCATCTACAGCGTTCCCGCCAGCCTTCATGACGTCTATTCCCACCAACGAGGCCAGTCGGGATCTAGACGTCACCATTGCTTCATCACCGTAGGTGGCTTCAGGGCCCGCAGCAAAAGAAGAAGCGCAACCAAAGATAAACAGCAATGCAATGAATCTCATAAAACAGATATCCAAATTTCTCTAGAATCGTAGCTTAACATGCCCTCATCAATAGGACGTGCCCAGCTTGAAATACTGATATGATTTTCCTTTCAAAGGACTCACCGGGTCATGGAACTCAATCTGAAAGATGCCAAACGTATCATCCTGCACAGCCAGGGCTTGTTACAGACGGATCAGTTCGGTCGAGGCATTAACGCAGTTCAAAAAACGATTGAGCAACTCGGTTATGTTCAGATTGATACGATTTCCGTTGTTGAGCGTGCTCATCATCACACGCTGCGCACCAGGATCTCCAACTACTCCCCGAAAATGCTGCATAAGCTGGTATCAGACCGACAAACAGTATTCGAATACTGGTCTCACGCTGCCGCCTTTCTGCCAATGCAGGACTATCGATTCTACCAGCCTGTAATGAAAGGATTTGCAAAAAAACGTTCTATAGACCAGAAAGTTCGACAGGAAGTTGTTCGCCGAATAGCNGCAGAAGGTCCGTTACAGTCACGCGACTTCGAAAACCCGCGCGGACGAAAATCCACTGGCTGGTGGGACTGGAAACCGACCAAACGGGCAATGGAGCACATGTTTTTATCAGGTGAACTCATGGTTCGAGAGCGTCGTGGATTCCAAAAAGTCTACGATCTGACTGAAAACGTGCTGCCGGATCATATCGATGTTTCCTGGCCTACTGATCAGGAACAAGGACATTTCTATGTTCGGCGAATGCTGTCGGGATTGGGGATCGGTACGGCAAAGGATATTGGCTATGCACGGCCGACGGTGAAGCGCCTTTCAGACAACAATATCCAACCCTGCATTGATCAGTCCCTGTTGGAAATGACCGANTCAGGTGAAATCACCTCAGTAGAATGCAACGGCACCGGGTACTACTGNCTTACNTCCGCACTTAATTNAGTGCCNACCAAGATCGGACGTAAGCGGGTCAGTTTTCTTTCNCCTTTTGATCACATGGTNATCAACCGAAAACGGCTNCTTGACCTTTTTNGTTTTGACTATCAGATCGAATGCTATGTNCCGGAANCAAAGCGAAGGTTTGGCTACTTCGNCTTACCTATACTCTATGGTGATGCTNTGGTCGGGAGACTGGACTGTAAAGCCATNAGAAAAGACAGATATCTGACTATCAANAACATCTGGCTGGAGCCAGATTTCAGGCTGAACGATCTGTTTATCAATGCATTTCTGAACAGTCTTCTGACCTATACCCATGATCTTGGCTGTGATCGCTATGTCATTGCCGACGCAAATCCAATATCTTTCAGGGATATTCTGAAAAAACAAACCCGGCAGATATCAGCCTGACCGGGCACCAGACGGAATTTTATTTACCTTTAACCTAAGCTAATGTCTCTCTAACAATTCCGACTACTCTTGTCTGTCGCTGCAGAGATCAGCCAGGCTATTTATCCGCCCACAACAATATCCTTTACACCAGGCGCTAAAAATTTACCCAATGTCCCGCTTCTCAACCTGTTCAGATCACGTTCAGATTGAGTTAAGGCTTTATTCAGGTGTGCAGGCGCATATTACTCACCAGGTTCAAAGACACCGGAGTAAATAAAATGCAAATAAAATGGATAGCACACACTTTTCTGTTACTCAGCGTCTTTTCGCTCGCGATTTGCAGTAACGCAGCACCCAATTCACACAGATCCCATGATGACAGGGACTTCAGGGCTGAAAGAAAACAGGATCGGATCAAAAACCAGAAGCGTCAGTATTCGCTGAACGGTCACAAGATCAGGGACAAGAAATCCAGAAAACACAAATCGCGAAAACGTGCTGAAGGTCGTGGCAATGGCGCCAGGGATAACGAAGAGAACCATCGAGGTGACAGGGGTAATTCCGACAGGAATCATTCAGGTCGTGGAAACCAGGACCACCGCCGGAACGACGGGGATTCATACAGGGGCGGCCCGAGAGGCAACAACCACCGTGACAGCAATGACGGGCGGCATGCATCAAGCCGACACCAGAGATCACACAGACACCATAAGGCAAACAGACGGCACGGCCGACCCTCCAGATATGATCGTTACCATGGCAGACACGGCTCATATTACCCTGCCTACGGTTTCAGGTTTTACGACAGCTCTGGCAATGATCCGTACTACATTCGCAGACACGATTATGGCGACGACTGGTACAAAGCTGCAGATTTTCGAACCAAGGAACATAGAATCTATGAAAGAGTCATTCCTATCAGAGACTATGTCACTGCCCTTGAGATAGAAGGTATGCGGCGTGGCACATACGTGCACGAAGCCTATATCGAATTTGACAATAACAGACTACGGCGTGTGCCGGAGCTGGAAGGGTACTATGGTGTTTGGAGCCGACGTCAATACAGACTGGAACAGCAGCGATATGTTCGACAGATCTACCTGCATGTTTCCCCCACAGAGCATAAGCGAGGCTACGCCCGGGTATACTATCAAAGATATTAGATCTGTCTGTCTCGACCGGCCCAGAATGGTTCCCGCACTAGTCTTCGTTGAATCTTACCCGAGGGTAATCTGGGTAAATCATCTGTAAAATCAATCGTCCTCGGGGCTTTGAAGGCAGGCAGTTGTTCTCTGACAAACGCGATGAGTTCATCAACTAACTCACCGCTGCCGTCAATACTCTCCTCCAGTTGCACGACTGATTTGACCTCTTCACCCCATTCTTCATTGGGTACTCCGACGGTGCAAACATCTGCAATAGCCGGGTGCTTTAGCAAGACATCATCGGTTTCCTGCGGATAGATATTGACGCCACCTGAAATAATCGTCTCAGCACTCCGCCCAGTCAAAAAGAGGTAGCCCTCTTCATCGAAATACCCCATGTCACCAAGAGTGAAATAATCACCCATATAGCTGCCGTCGGTTTTTTCCTTATCCTTGAAGTATTCGAATTTTATCGGCGGTGCCTTGAAATAAATCGTTCCCACTTCTCCGGTAGCTACCTCATTACCCTCATCATCCACAATTTTGTTTTCTGCTGTTGACGGTGCTTTACCGACAGTCCCGGGTTTCATTAGCCACTCTTCAGGACCGACAAAGAATCCACCACCCCCCTCGGTGGCGGCGTAGTATTCATGAACAACAGGACCTAGCCAATCCATCATGCTCTGTTTGACATGNACAGGACAGGGAGCCGCACCGTGGATAACGTATCGCAATGAACTTAAGTCATGCTTCTGCCGGGTTTCCTGAGGCAGAGCCAAAAGACGATGAAACATGGTNGCGACCATATGAGTATGAGTAATCCTGTATTCCTCAACCAGTCGAAGGGTTTCCTCTGCATCCCACCTATCCATCATGACCACGCCAACACCCTGTGCAATTGGCATGACAATATTAAATACAAGTGGTGCAGCATGATAGGCAGGCCCGGTGCACAAGGCACGATCAGTATCAGGATGGAATGCCGCCGCACCGTCTCCTTGTGTCGCTGTGGAGGTAGCAGCACCGGCAGCTGCCGCAGCAGCAAGCGCTGCAGCAGGCACTCTTTTTCGATACACACCTTTCGGGCGACCCGTTGTGCCTGACGTATACAGCATCTGGCTGCCTATTTCCGGCTCGTCAATATTACTTTCATCCTGAGACGTCAGCAAAGCTTCGTAATCATCAAAGCCGTCAATGTCACCACCAACACCTAAGGTCACCCTGAGCTGTTCGTTGTTGTCAGCTAACGCATCAATTGCCGGTTTGGAACACTTGATGTCGGCAATAAATGCCTTGGCTTCACAATTCCCTACAATATAGGACGCGTTATCCCCCGTCAGATGCCAGTTGATAGGTGTCACTCGATANCCAGCTCTCATACACGTGTAATAGACTTCCAGAAATTCCGGTCGATTCACCAGTAACATGGCAACACTGTCATCAGGTTCTAGCCCAGCACCGCGCAAAACTCTTACCAGTTGATTAGCTCTTGCGTTCAACTGAGAGAAAGTTCTCACTCCATAATCGGTAACCACAGCCATGTTGCCTGGTCGCTCCTGGGCATGATAGGCCAGGGTCATGCCAGAAACCATTGCTTCTCCCAATGTTAGAACCGCACTCATATTTGCTACTCCTTACATTCCACGAGGGCGTCTTAATTGACTCATGCTTTCAAATCAGAGTGCATTATCTTGTCTGCCAGCGCAAGTTCCAGGCTTTTCCAAAACCCGACGCGATCATTCTGGGAAATTCAGCTACTCGGGTCCGTAGCTGACTGGCACAAATGGGGGCAATTAAGCAGCGGTGATGCAACAAACAAGCTGGAGCAATGCTACTTTACCACTCGAGTCTCACCCAGTGGTTCTATACATCTCTCATCTTTATTTCTCGAATTTCCAACATAACCTGAAACGGGGGTTATGGTGACTGGCATTTTCAAAGTAGATGCAAGTACTGACGCAAGCGTTTCTTCGGAAGACTCGAGATCCAGCCACTGAAAAATCTCTTTACGACTTAAAGCAATAGGTATCCGGGCATGGATATCTCTCATATTCTCTGGTGCGTCACCCGTCACGATGGCACAACTATCTAGAACCTGATCATCGCCTCGCCAACGATCCCACAAACCCGCGAAGACAAAACCTGGCTCGTCCTGTGGGGCAATATGATAAGGCACTTTAACATTACCCTGTTTTGACCACTCATAGTATCCAGATGCCGGGATGATGCACCTTCTTCGCTGAAACGGTTCTCTGAATGCCCGACTGGATTTAAGTGTTTCCGATTTCGCATTGAACATCGTGTATTTTGTCGATGGCTGATCAGACCAGAACGGAACCAGCCACCAGCGCATATCNNTTAGATCCCAGGCCCCTTCAGCGGTCTTCAACAGTACGGGTATCGGTTCAGTTGGCGCAATATTGTATCTTGTTTCCAATTCAACCGACCCNAATTCNCCGTTGACAATTTCCATTATCAACCGTGTTAAGGGGTCAGAAATGATATTGAACCGCCCACACATGGTTTACTGCCTCGAAATCCGGGCGACTTCAAGCATCTCATCATCTGTCAGACGCCAGGCTGCTGCAGATGTATTCTGATCCACCTGTTCTGCTGATGTTGCCCCGGCAATAACACTGGAAATATAGGGCAGATTAGCCAGCCAACTGATAGCCAGCTCCAGAATTGTATGATCGCGCTCATTTGCAAATTCAGTGAGTCGATCGAGGATATCAAAATTTTTATCGGACAAGGCAGCTTTGCCACGTTCACCCCAANCACCCAGCCTGGTCCCCGCTTCTGGNGAAACACCNCGCTGATATTTNCCCGTCAATAAACCACTGGCCAGNGGAAAATACGGCAATATGCCAATACCGTGGTNTTCACAGACNGGCACTACTTCTCTTTCAATGCGCCTGTCCAAAAGACTATACAAGTTCTGTGCCGTCACAAATTTATTGAGACCATGGAACCTGGCAGTCCACTCTGCATCTGAAATCTGCCAGCCCGAGAAGTTCGAATGACCAATATAGCGAATCTTTCCGACGCTAATCAGATCATCCAGGGCTCTAAGAGTTTCTTCCTCAGGTGTCGTAATATCAGGGATGTGTTGCTGATACAGATCGATATAGTCTGTACCAAGACGTCTCAGACTCTTATCTACTGCATCAAAGATATAGCGTCTCGATGCACCCCTGTTAAGGTCGCCTTCTCCCATTGCATTGGCAAATTTGGTCGCGATGACGATCTGGGATCGATCCATACCCTTAATTGCCTTGCCCAGATATTCTTCTGACAATCCCCCTGGGCCGTAAACATCAGCAGTATCAAAGAAGTTAACACCCTTGTCGAACGCGGCACTAACGATATCTGAAGTGCTTTTTTCATCACACCGGCGACCAAAATTATTGCAACCAATGCCGACGATTGAGACTTTGAGTCCCGTTGATCCAAGATTTCGATATTCCATGATGTCTNCCTCTGTTGCGATATTTCTGTGCAGATTAAGGCCATCGTCGCGAGGATGTAAAGTCAGTATCTCTGCACCATATTCGTAACACTGTACAAACTCTATTGAATAGGTTAATTTGCGCCCTCTTCGCTTCACGATATTCAAATGAAGACTCTGTNCANCTCGATTGTTGGGTGCAGGTCTTTTTTTTTTGGATATAGAAAATGAGACATGTCCCAAATCTTAAAGACTTCTCCTCTGACGACATCACTCAGATATTAAAAATAGCAGCCGAGATCAAAGCCAATCCTGCAGAGTATCACGACGCACTGCATCGAAAATCACTGGCCATGCTGTTTCAAAAAACGAGTACCCGAACCCGCGTTTCATTTGAAGCCGCGATGACAGAACTTGGTGGACATGCCATCTATATCGACTGGGGTGCGTCCAATTTTGTACTCTCTGGCATCGAACATGAATCGGAATACCTGTCACGAAACGTCGCCTGTATTATGGCCCGCCTGATGCAGCACGGTGACCTTGAAAAAATCATCGCTGGCAGTCAGGTACCCGTAATTAATGGCTGTTGTGAAAAATTCCATCCTTGCCAGGCACTGACTGATGTACTGACCATGTCGGAATATTTTGAGGGCGATCTTGCTGATGCACATCTCGTATACGTAGGCATTCAAAATAATGTTTCCAATTCACTGACGGTTATATGTAACAAACTTGGCATCAATCTTTCACTTGCGACACCTACCCAGGACAACAACGGTGAAAGCATTGATGAAAATGTACAGAAGCTTATTAATTCATCAGAAAAAATCACACATACTCAAGATCCCAAAGCCGCCGTCCAGGATGCCGATTTCGTCTATACAGATACCTGGATTGACATGCAGTATTTCAATAATCCCAGCCATCGGGATGAAAACCAAACAAAATTGAAAAAGATGATGCCCTACCAGGTAAACAGTGAACTGCTCGATGGTGTTAGCTGTAGAATCATGCATGACATGCCAATACATGATGGCTTTGAGATATCAGCAGAAATGACCAAGGATCCAAGAGCTGTGATCTATTCACAGGCAGAGAACAGAATGCATGCTCAGAAGGGATTGTTGTACTGGTTACTGAAATAGTGCCTGTGCACAGGGATTTCGAGTAAATAAACAGCTAGTCGTTCAGCAGTTTTAACGCCAGGAACTCCACCCAGTGCATGACAGGAATGTCTGCACTGGCGTTCAACTGGAGCTGACAACCGATATTAGCGGTCAAGATATAGTCCGGTTCTGCTCGCTCCAATTGCCTGATCTTTCTTGAAGTGAGTTCGTCAGCAATTCCGGGTTGCAGTATCGAGTAGCTTCCGGCAGAGCCACAACAAATATGTTTATCACCCACCTCGACCAGGGTTGCACCAGCTGCCTCCAGGGTCTTTTCAAGGTGGGTTGGCATCTTCTGGCCGTGTCCCAGGGAACAGGGTGTATGTACGGCAATCCTTAGATTCTGGCATCGAAAGTTAAACCTGGACAGGTACTCACTTACATCCAGCACTTTTGACGCAATACGTTTGGATTTCTCATAATAGTGTTTATCGTATTTTAGTATCTCCGGATATTCTTTGATCGTCACACCGCAGCCACTGGCTGCTGACACAATGTAGTCCACTGATGACAGCTTCGCGTCGAGTTTGTCAACAAGATCCTTGATCTTGCCAAGTGCGCCTTTATAAGCAGATAAATGATAGTCAAGAGCNCCACAACAACCTTCCGACTCAAGATAGGTTACCTCGACATTTCTTTTCGTNAGCAGATATTCNATGGCAGCATTCACATTCGGTGTCGCTGCCTGCTGTACGCAACCATTCAGCAACATTATTCTTTGCGATGCTCTGTCCACATCGAGAGGTTGGGGTTCAAATGAGACGGCTTCTTTCGCTGGAACCTTTTGGGCAACAATTCTGGGTAACAAATGCCGAAATATTCGGGCTGTCGAAAGGAGGATTCTGAACAACTGCGGCCTGGATAGAGTTTTCCGCAAATTCCAGCTCAGAAAACGATGATGGAAAGGTCGTGTATAGTGATCATTGATAATCTCTCTGCCAATATCCAGCAGGCGTCCGTATTTAACCCCCGATGGACAAGTTGATTCACAGGAACGGCATGTCAGGCACTTGTCGATATGTGAAGCAGATTGAGAGGAGATGGTATCCTCAGCCAAAAGGTTTTTGATGATACTTATCCTTCCCCTGGGTCCATCCAGCTCATCACCCAGCAATTGGTATGTCGGGCAGACGGCGTTACAGAACCCACAATGGACACAGTTTCTTAATATCTCACAGGCTTCCTGTACAGCTTCCTGGTTGCGCAGATTCACATGAATGCTGGTATGCATCGTTAAAAATCCGAGTACATCTTGTTTGGATTCAAAATCTGGTGAGGATCGAATTGCCGTTTCAGACCTTGGTGTAATGTAAGCGAGACTCCCGTCAAAGGAGTGTATCTATCATCAGTCGTTGCGCTTTTGAGCAGAGTGGCATGAGCATCGATTCCCATCTTTTCTCTCGGATCAAATTCCGGATCAGATAACCATCGCTGACCGCCAGCCCAATCAAATACCCTGCACTCAGATAAGAAGAGCTCGCTATCCGGAGTCAGAGAGACTCGCCATAATTCCGTCCCCTGCTTAAAAATCTCCAGATTGTCCAGTGCGAACCAGAATGCCGGTTCAATGCTTTCACCACCAAATGCACTGGTTGCTTTGATCACCGACTGTTCCGCACCGGAAAATCGAACATGCAATCTACCTTCAAAATAGGCCGTAGCAGAAACCAGTGAAGGTCTGGATGACAACTCTCGCATCATCTTATGAGCTCTATCAGCCGACAGATCAATCGCCCTGGTCACCTCAGACTCTGGTTTAGGCAGCACCTTGAAACTGACTTCAGTCAAAATGCCCAGGCATCCCATTGATCCAACCATCAGTCGTGATACATCATATCCTGCGACGTTCTTCAGTACCTGACCACCAAACCTTAACGGCTCACCGACACCATTAATAACGCAGGCACCCAGCACAAAATCTCTCACGGCACCTGCGTACGGCCGTCTTGATCCTGAAATACCAGACGCAACCATGCCACCTATGGTTGCACGGCCATTAAACACCGGCGGATCAAATGCAAACATTTGTCCCTCGGAATCCAGCAGATTGATGACATCCTGCAACAAGGTTCCCGCTCTAACCTGAATAACCAGTTCAGCGGGTTCATACTGAACAACGCCAGCCAATCTGGTTATATCAACGCAAGGCAGATCACTCAGATCCCGCCCAAGAAAACGCTTACTGTTACCTCCCTGAATCCTGAGTAGCCGTTCCGTGGATGCCGCTTCTTTCACTTGTTGGCAGATTTTTTTAAGAATCACTAAAACCGCTCCAGATCCGGAAATTTCTCTTCACCACGGTGAACGTGCATGGCACCAAACTCTGCGCATCGATTCAACGTGGGTATAGCTTTACCCGGATTAAGGATTCCCCTGTCATCAAATACAGCCTTTATGCCATGAAATAGATTTAGTTCCTCGGTGGAAAATTGCAGACACATCTGGTCGATTTTCTCAACACCAACACCATGCTCTCCCGTGATGGTGCCTCCCTTTTGAAGGCATGATTCAAGTATCCTGGCACCAAGCTCTTCTGCCTTTTCCAGGTCACCCGGTACATTGCTATCGTACATAATGAGGGGATGCAGGTTGCCGTCTCCAGCATGAAACACATTGGCCACTGCCAGACCGTATTCTTCCGAAAGATCAGAGATATGATTCAGCACCGTACTCAGCTCTTTTTTAGGTATCGTGCCGTCCATGCAGAAATAGTCTGGCGCAATTCGTCCAACAGCCGGGAAGGCGGCTTTACGACCGCGCCACAATTCACTGCGAGACTGTTCATCCCTGGCAATTCTGACATGCAGCGCATCATGTGTATCCAGTATTCGATTCAGTTGTAACAACTGCTGCTCAACCTCATCAGCACTGCCATCCAATTCACAGAGCAGCAGAGAGTCGACATCTGTTGGATAACCTACATTGACAAAATCTTCGGCAGCACGAATTGCCAGCTTGTCCATCATCTCCAGACCAGCGGGGATAAGCCCTTCAGCGATAATGTCAGCAACGGTTTCGCTTGCTTTAGTGACCGTCTCGAAACCCGCGATTACCACCACAATATCGTCCGGCATCGGCAACAAACAGACCGCTACCTCGACCACGATACCCAGCATGCCTTCAGATCCATGCATAAGTGCCAGTAAGTCAAAACCGGCAGAGTCAAAACCGGTACTGCCGATGACATACAATTGCCCGTCAGGTGCAACAATCTTAAGCTGGCGAACATTGTGTACCGTCAGGCCATATTTCAGGCAGTGAACTCCCCCGGCATTTTCCGCAACATTGCCGCCGATGGTACAGGCAATTTGCGACGACGGGTCAGGTGCGTAGTACAAACCCAGCGATCGGACGCTTTGAGATATTGCCAGATTGGTCACACCGGGCTCGACATAAGCGAGAAGATTATCTTTATCGATTTCAAGAATGCGGGTAAATTTTGCCAGGCTCAGAAGGACGCCCTCTTCATGCGGCATGGCTCCTCCGGACAAACTCGTACCTGCTCCTCTGGCGACCACAGGGATTCTGTGGTCATGACACAACCGGACGGTGTCCTGCACCTCTGCCACAGTCTCCGGCAAAGCGACGAAACGCGGCACCGCCTTTCTGGTCACAAGACCGTCACTTTCATAAATTTTGAGCCGATCACGGTCCGATATTACATGCTTACAGACCTGTTTCAGCTGTCTTAGGAAATCCGGCAATCTAACCCACCGTCAGTGGCACAAACCGAAGAATTGTACCCCGTTATCCACTCAAACGCCCACCTGCTTTTCTTGTATACTCTTGCTGTTTTTGAAGAAGCGAGATTCGGAGCTGTCATGCCAATTAGTTCCATCGAAGAAATACTGGATGATTTTCGCCAGGGTAAAATGGTGTTAATCATGGATGATGAAGATCGTGAGAATGAAGGTGACCTCATCATCGCTGCTGATGTGGTGACAGCGGAGCATGTTACATTCATGGCCAGAGAAGCTTGTGGGCTGATCTGCCTGACCCTGACCGAAAACCGTGGTCAGCAGCTTAATCTGCCTCTGATGGTTGAAAGGAACAATTCCCTGCACGAAACCAATTTTACGGTTTCAATCGAAGCTGCAGACGGAATCACAACTGGTATTTCAGCGGCNGATCGAGCAAAAACTGTTAGAGTTGCNGTTGCCCGCAATGCAAAACCTTCTGATCTNGTGATGCCAGGTCATATATTCCCGCTTATCGCTCAAAAAGGCGGTGTACTGACTCGAGCNGGNCACACGGAAGCCGGTTGCGACCTGGCTAAATTGTCNGGATATGAATCATCCGCTGTGATTGTAGAAGTCATGAACGAAGACGGCACCATGGCAAAGCGACCTGAACTCGAAGAATTTGCCCAGAAGCACGGGATCAAGCTCGGAACAATAGCGGACCTCATTCACTATCGCACCTTAAATGACAAGACCATTGATCTGGTTGACGAAAAGGAAATCGAAACAACTCACGGCAGCTTCAAGTTNAAAACCTATACAGATCGTATTTCTGAATGCGTCCACNACGCCATTGTAAAGGGGCNAATNCAGGAAGATGAACCNTGTCTGGTACGNGTGCAGGCTATCAATATGTTAAGGGATGTATTTGGTACTGAAAGACCGGGATTCAAGAAGTCCTGGTCTCTGATGGAATCGGTAGAAAGACTGGCGTCCGAGGAGAAAGGTGTCNTTGTNGTGGTCGGACATCCGGAATCGCAAGCTGAACTACTGGCACAGGTCACTCATTTCCCTGATATGTCACCGGAGCAGAAGGCATCCTCAGAAACTGGAGTTTACAGGGTGATTGGCACTGGCTCCCAGATACTGAGAGATCTTGGTGTCGGTAAGATGAGGCTGTTAAGTTCCCCNACCCGGTTTAATGCAATTTCCGGATTTGATCTAGAGGTNGTNGAATTTGTGGAGAACGAATAAGNGATTTTNATGGCCAANACCGAAGTCTCATTAGAAAACGACCCAACACCTCTGGTTAAGATCTTCGCCAACAAATTCTTGAAGTCTCTCGATCATGCGAAATATGCGAGCAAGGTAAACAGATTTCACGGCACTTTCGCTCTTGCGTCCACAACGAGCCCGCAAAGCATCACGATCGATATTAGAAACAGCAAAATCTTCATCTGTCGAGGGATTCAAGACACAGCAAAGATAGTCATCCGAACCGACTTCGATAATCCATCTAAACAAAAAGTTGAAGGTCTTCTGCTTCACCCCCTGTTAGCCATGAAAATATCGCGTCTGCTGGATTTTCCTCAGGCAAATTGGATTGACGCTGCAAAACAGTTTTGGGAGAAAAACGTAGAGTATCCGGGCATGCCCACCGGCATTGAAATCCACTGTGAGGATGAAAGCCGTGAATATACTCTTGGTGAAGATCCTGATGTCTATATAACAGGAAGGTCGAACAATATTGCCGAAGTGTTCGCAGGTGATGCGGTGCTGGTTGAGTCACTGATGCTAAAGAAGCTGAGTGGCGTGTCCAGCTTTGAACACGCGGTTGTACTAAGCGATGTCACGGTGCAAATGATGCTGGGTAACAGATAGATGAATGATGAGGAACTGCTGAACTGGCTGGANCGCCATCATGTTGATGTGATCCGCACTCACGCGACNAGCCTGNACGGTCCTGGCCTAGGCAANTATCTTCATCATGACAAGTTCTTCAAGTGTCTGCCAAAAGGGCACGCCATATCAGATATCGCACTCTTTTCGNACATAAATGGCACGCCACACATGACGGTCTGGCANCCTCAACGAGAAGCAAATCTCGGCGACATTTATCTTAGACCTGATATCTCTACACTGATTCCCGATGGCACTGATACAAAACTGGGACACTGTATCTGTGATTTCACGAACGACGCCGGGGAGCCCCTGGACCTCTGTCCGCGATCAACTCTTAAGAGAATGGTGGCCGAGGTTGCAGAGCTTGGCTTTGAGATAAAGGCCACTTACGAGCTGGAGTTCTTTATCTTCAGGGAATCCTACGACGAAATCAGACGTGGCAGGTACCGGAATTTCACCCGGCTGACTGCCAGTAACAAGGCTGGTATCTACAATCTTCGAAATGCCTACCTGGCCAAACCTTTCATGGATGAGGTCATCAAACGAATGGAACGAAAAGGGATAGCCTGGGAGGGCTGGAACGATGAGGCTGCTAAGGGTCAGCTGGAACTAAACCTCATACCCTCGGACCCGGTCAGCGCAGCCGATAATGTTGTTAGAACCAAACAGATTCTCTACGAAGTAGCAATTGATCTCGGCATGGCGATCACATTTATGGCCAGACCCGGAGCTGGTTACAGCAACGGCATGCACATGCATCATTCACTGGTGGGTGCAGATACGGGCGAGGCAGCGTTCTTTGACAAAGGCGCGCCTCAGTGTCGAAGTCAGCTCATGACACACTGGCTGGCTGGATTGGTGGCCACGCTGCCTGGTGCAGTTTCCTATCTATGCCCCACCGTCAATTCTTTCCGACGTTTTAGCGACTTTTCGGGCTCACCCACGACTACAACCTGGGGAGAGGAA
>PBRC01000013.1 GCA_002725285.1 Gammaproteobacteria bacterium
TACAGGGTAATATCACCAATGCTGAGTTGATCGATATTGGTGCCGTAGACGGTGACCGCACCGTTTGCCGTCAGGGCCCGGTTAGCTCTGCCGCGTCTCAGTCCAAGCTCCCGGGCAATGCGTTGAGGTATAACCACATCGGTTGCGCCTGTATCCAGCAGGAATTCGACTTCTTTAAAGTTAATCAACCCCGATGCAACATAGTGCCCCTGTCGGTTACGTTTTAAATTGACTTCACTTGAGGTCGCATCTGCTCTGCTTTCAGGTGACTGGTTGGGATTGTACTGCCTTTTTTCCACACCTGAGAAGAACATCGTCAATAGGGCGAGACCGGCTATGCATGCCAGGGCCATCATGCCTTGCCCGACTTTCCTTGTTTCCATCTAACTGCCAGTTCACATTTGAACGTCCATTATAACAGTGATGCAAGGATGCAGGCGGTGTTGCTATTATTGGCAATATCGTTCAGGAGTCACGATGCAGATTCATGATGGAAAGCTGAGTATCGCTCGTCAGATCAACTGCCCCAATTTTGACGAGCGACCCGATGGCGAGGTTTCTCTGATCGTAATCCACTGTATCAGTTTACCGGCGGCCCACTTTGGCTCAAATTATGTTGAGGCGCTGTTCTGTAATGAGATCAGTGGGACGGAGCATGACGATTTTGGCGAACTGGGGGACCTCAAGGTATCGAGTCACCTGTTTATCCGTCGGGACGGCGAAGTGCTTCAGTTTGTTGCTTTTAATAACCGTGCCTGGCATGCAGGCGAGTCCAGCTACAGGGGGCGCAGCAATTGCAATGATTATTCTGTGGGAGTAGAACTGGAAGGCGTTGAAGATGGCGAGTATGCTGATAGTCAGTACAGCGTACTTCGGCAGATCTGTCAGGAGATGTTGAAAACCTGGTCGCTGGGACCTGAATCAATCGTGGGTCATTGCGACATTGCACCGGGTCGGAAGACTGATCCAGGCGATGGTTTTGACTGGAACCGTCTGAGGGATGGTTTGCTCTAAGAGGTGAAATACTAGATGAAGTTTCTCGCAGTTTTAATCACGATATTTTTCTATCGAAATTGGTTTGGGGAGAATCCCGTGCAGGAACTGGTTTCCTTTCGTCGTTATCAGGAATGGTTTGTTACCAGGAATCTGGCAACGAATCTGCGATATATTCTATGTGTTGGAACACCGACTCTCATCGTATTGTTACTGGGGGTTGAATTTGAGGACTGGTTTTTTGGCATAATCTGGCTTCTCCTGTCGTTGTTCGTGCTGACTTACGCCGTTGAGATCTATGACTCCGATCTGGTGCTGGATGAGCAGATCACCTGGCTTCGCGCACTGACAGACGAAGATGTACTTGCAGATGTTGTGCAGCGACATGAAGATTTTCTAGCGACAACTATCTATGAGCTATTTCAGAGCATCGTGCCGGTCCTGTTCTGGTTTCTGGTAGTGGGTCCGGCTGGTGCCGTGTTCTATGCGCTTTCGGTCAGGTATCTCGATTCACTTGATCTGGATGATCCTGAAGTTGATCTGCTGGAACAGGTCATTCACTGGACAGACTGGATACCTGCTTCTATCACAGGATTGCTGTTCGCCCTGGTCGGTAATTTCGGTCGCGGGTTTGAATACTGGCTTGAGACGTTTCTTGATACTGAAGAGTCGAATGCGGTACACCTGCAAAACCTCGCGCTGATCGTGGTTGATGATGATAGAAACGCAGAAGAAGACAATGTCGTGGGATTTGCCCAATCAGCAGAGCAGCAGCTCAATAAGTTAAGAACACTGTTTGAGCGGACAGTGTATGGCTGGGTAGGAATTGCTGCCCTGGTCGCGATTATTGGCTGGTAGTTACATTGTGCGGTATCTGTTGGGACTTTTGTGGATCTTGTGCTGTCAAGCCAACGCTGAAATTCGAGTCAAGGACGACCTTGATAATCATGTTGTGCTTGAGCAGCCCGCGACTCGCATCGTCAGTCTTGCACCACATCTAACCGAAATTTTATTTTCTCTTGGTGTTGGTGACAAAATCGTGGGTACGGTCAGGTACTCGGATTTCCCCCCGCAGGCCAAACAGATTTCTCATCTGGGAGATGCATTTTCGCTCAATTTGGAATCGGTGCTCGCGATGCGTCCCGACATCATCTTTGCCTGGCACACAGGGGGAGTTAATCGACCGATCCAGAGACTGAAAGATCTTGGTATCGCGGTTTATGTCAATGAAGCCAGGACATTAGGTTCTATAGCAGCGGGGCTGAACCGTATATCAAAACTGGTGGGTGCCAGTGAGCAGGGATCGAAACTGGAAGAGGCTTTTCTTCAGACACTTGATGAGTTGGCAGTGACATATACAGTGAGGCCAGTTGTTTTTTTTCAGATCTCAGATCAGGATCTGTACACAGTCAATGACAAGCATCTGATTGGTCAGGCGATAAACCACTGCGGGGCTCTGAATCTTTTCGCTGATATCGAGCCCAGCGTTACCCTGGTAAGCAAAGAAGCCATTCTGGCTGGAGATCCGGATCTTTTGATTCTGACGCAACAACCCGGAGGCATCAGATCCCCCTGGCTTGCCAGGTGGCGCGACTATGAAGATCTAAAAGAGCGTCTTAGAACCATTGATCCGAGCCTGATTTCTCGCCCCAGTTTCAGAATGTTGGATGGTGTTAAGGAACTCTGCAGGTTGATTTCCGAGTCAAATAAGTGACCGTTGATGTTGGCAAACAAGTGGTCAAGCTATAATAACGAACACATTTGGACTATCGCTGCAGCTCAGGCGGGACCGGGGCGACTGAGAGTGATCTGACTGATAAAGACCCGCTGGAAACACAGGTCGATGCAATCTGTAACGTTCACCATCTCAAGCCTTGGCGGCATATGAGGTACAGCCTTCACCCCCATCGTGAACGCACCGGAAGTGGCAATACCTGGGGTTTTACGAAGTAAAGTATCACCTGTATGGAAAGGTAATGAATTTATTCCCCGGACCGTATTACCCTTGTCCTTGTCGTACGATCATAGAGCGATCGATGGAGCAGAGGCAGCGAGATTTACTCACTATCTGTCCCTGGTTCTATCCGATGTACGTCGGTTGCTCTTGTAGTGAAGAAGTACAATGAATAAGCGCTAGCGCGGGCTTTTCCACAACACTTCGTCGACATGCAGCTCGCGAGCTACAAATCTGGCGGATACAAACAGGTAGTCAGAAAGACGGTTGAGGAACTTAATCCCTTCAGGATTCACAGGAACCGACTTTTGCAGGGTGACTATGTCTCGCTCAGTTCTGCGACAGACACTACGAGCGAGATGAAATTCTGCAATCAGCCTGCTGCCACCGGGGAGAATGAAATTCTCGAGAGGTGTCAGTTGCTGATTCAGATCATCCAGCGCAGTTTCGATCTTCTTTACATGACCTTCATTAACAATGTGATGATCAGGAATGGACAATTCTCCACCCAGGTCAAACAGGCGATGCTGACAGAAACGCAGAATGACCAGGATGGGCTCAAGGGCTGATTCTGATGCAGGGACTTCAACCCGGATTCCCTCGATCAAAAGGCCAAGATGGCAATTGATTTCATCGACGGCACCAATCGCCTGAATACGCGCATGGTCTTTTGCGATCCGAGTGCCATCACCCAGACCGGTTTCTCCCTGGTCACCTGTTCCTGTGTAAATCTTGCTGAGTCTTTTGCCCAACGGTTACTCCACTGGTGTTAAATGGTGCATAAAAATCTCACCTTGTTTGCAAGCCTCATCCAGGTTCTTCTGGGCAGACTCAATTAACACATCAGGATTGGGTGAATGCTTGTGAGAGTTCAACACTGGATTCTCCTTCGACGATAATGTTGTAAGTGAATCGGGCACTTTCGTTGTCAATATCGCGAATGGCTTCTGCAATCTCGCTGCAAGTCATATCATCTGCTTCAGCTTCGATAACGACGAGATGTGCCGGTTCTTGTTCAAGGATTTGCAGAGCACCCACGCCGCCATTGCAGAATCGTTTGTCGCTGCTGTAGTGCCCTCAATGTCTCACCCTCCTACAACCTGGCTGGTTTATTCTGATATGCTTGAACTCGTTTAGAGTAGATTGTAATGAATATGGGGGTAAATAAACATGCCATCCTTCGACACCGTTTCAGAAGTAGAGATGCAGGAGCTGACCAACGCCGTGGATCAGGCGAGCAGGGAGTTAAGCACCCGTTATGACTTTAAGGGTGTTGAGGCAAGCTTTGAGCGTCAGGAAAGCAGTGTTGAGTTAACAGCAGAAGCAGACATCCAACTCGAACAGATGTTAGATATGCTGCGTTCAAAGATGGTCAAGAGATCAATCGACGTCAAAGTTATGGACGTTGGTGAACCACGACCTAGTGGCAAGTTGCTACATCAAACGGTAGTCATTCGACAGGGTATTGAAAAAGAATTGGCGAGAAAAATTGTCAAGCTGGTTAAAGACAGGAAGATGAAGGTGCAAGCCGCGATCCAGGGAGAGAAGGTCAGGGTGACCGGCAAGAAACGAGACGATCTGCAAGCCGTAATGACCATGCTGAAAGAGAGTGACATCGACTTACCGCTGCAATTTAATAATTTTCGGGATTAATTCCGGTTGAGTTCTTCCTCCGATACCGATCCGTCCAGCAACGGCATGTCTACACCAGATCAGCTACTTTCATGGCGGGAAGTTCTATCTATCTATGCTAAACCCCGCGTTATTGCCATGGTGTTTCTTGGTTTCTCAGGTGGTCTGCCATTTCTGCTGGTTTTCTCTACCCTGACTGCCTGGCTTCGAGATGAGGGGGTCAGTCGAAGTGCCATCGGTTTCTTTGCCTGGGTTGGCATCACCTATTCTGTCAAAGTGATCTGGGCCCCCGTTGTCGACAGGATTTCGATTCCATTCGTGACCCGTCGACTGGGTCAGAGGCGCAGCTGGATTCTGATTGGACAGACAGGTATCGCGGCAGGTTTATTCGGCATGGCGATGGTTGATCATACCGAACTGTATCTTTTGTCACTATTCGCGTTGCTGGTCGCATTCTCTTCAGCAACACAGGATATTGCCATTGATGCTTACCGTATCGAAGCAATGCAGGAGCGTTTTCAGGGCGCTATGTCCGCAGCCTACATTTTTGGCTATCGAGTAGCTTTGCTGGTGGCAGGGGCAGGATCTTTATATATCGCTGAATATGCGAACTGGACCTTTGCCTACCAGGTAATGGGTGCTCTGGTTTTTGTAGGCATCGTGACCGTTTTGCTGATCGACGAGCCGGAGTCACATCGCCGGGAGATAATCGCATCCGCTGAGTCGGACTCGGTACATTTTGGTTTCATCAACGCTGTGGTGAGACCTTTTACAGACTTTTTCTCACGAAACGGCAAATTTGCCCTGGTGATTCTACTCTTCATTGCAGTATTCCGCCTGAGCGATATCGCGATGGGAATCATGGCGAATCCGTTCTATCTGGATATGGGATACAGCAAGACCGATATAGCGAATGTTGCCAAGGTATTTGGTTTCTTCATGACGATTGCTGGTTCGTTCATCTGCGGTATTCTGGTGGTGAAATGGGGGATATTCAGATGTCTTTTGATCGGTGCAACTGCGGTTGCGCTAACCAATGTACTGTTCTCGATGCTGTCACTTCTGCAGCCGGATATCATCTGGCTTGCCGGTGTCATTTCGGCTGATAATATCTCAGGGGGATTTGCGGCGACGGCCTTTGTTGCCTATCTGTCGAGTCTGACGAACCGGGCTTACACGGCAACTCAGTACGCATTGTTCAGCTCCCTCATGACGCTGCCGGGCAAGTTCATCAGTGGATTCTCCGGGATCGTGGTAGATGCACAGGGTTATTTTGTCTTTTTCCTGGTGGCCGCTGCCCTCGGGATACCTGCCATTTTGTTGGTTCTGGTCTTGATGAAGCGAGAAATGCGAGTCAGTCAGTCTGCCACTGATACTGCTTGAGACTGATTCGACCCCTGAGAACGACAATGCCTTCCTGTTCGAGGCGATCCTGTTGACGTTTCGGATTTGGATTGGAAATCTTCCCCTGACTGTTTATCACCCGATGCCAGGGCAGCCGGGTAGATCTGGGTAGTTGTGAGATAATTCGTCCCACCAGGCGTGAATGTTGCGGTGCTCCGGCAAGACGAGCGACCTGACCATAGGTCGCGACACTGCCCTGCGGGATGGCATTTACGATCTGCCAGACCTGATGTTTGATATTTTCCTGAGAATCAGCCACCAAAGTCCTCCGAAATTGCCCTATTTACCAAAAAAACGCACTTTTTAGTGTTGTCAGGGTTGAATCTGAAGTTTTCGCCCCTATCATTAGCACTCCAACTAGGAGAGTGCTAATTTTTCATCCTGAAGGTCGTTTCTTCGTAAATCCTGAGGGTCAGCTTCAAGCCATTCGTCGAGGCGAAGGGCGGAACGGAAGAATATTAGCTTGGTTTATTGTGAAAACCAAACAGTGGGACTGAACGGCCAGCTGTTGGTACCAGAAATGGGAGACATTAATGAATATCCGTCCACTACAAGATCGTGTGGTTGTGCGCCGCACGGAAGAAGAAACAAAGTCATCAGGAGGCATTGTTCTTCCTGGCGCTGCGGCTGAGAAACCCTCACAGGGTGAAGTACTGGCAGTAGGACCTGGCAAAAAACTGGAAGATGGTTCGGTGCAACCTATTGATTTGAAGGTTGGTGACAAGATCCTCTTCGGTCAGTATGCAGGCAGCACCGCTAAGCTTGATGGTGAAGAACTGCTAATCATGAACGAAAGCGAAGTATTTGGCGTAGTAGAATAAGCCAAGGTACGTTAACTAGATTTAAAGGAAACAAGATATGACAGCTAAAGACGTAAAATTCGGAGATTCTGCGCGTCAAAGCATGCTGGCTGGTGTGAACGTACTGGCTGACGCGGTGAAAATAACTCTCGGTCCTAAAGGACGAAACGTAGTACTCGATAAGTCCTTCGGCGCACCAACGGTCACCAAAGACGGTGTATCGGTCGCCAAGGAAATCGAACTGAAAGACAAATTTGAAAACATGGGCGCACAGATGCTGAAGGAAGTCGCTTCTCAGACTTCTGATGTTGCCGGTGACGGAACAACCACTGCAACGGTACTGGCTCAATCTATCCTGAATGAAGGATTGAAAGCCGTAGCTGCTGGCATGAACCCAATGGATCTGAAACGCGGTATCGACAAAGCTGTTACTGCAGCCGTAGTCGAAATTGAAGGTCTGGCTCAGCCCTGTACCGACAGCAGTACTATTTCACAGGTCGGTAGTGTTTCTGCCAACAGTGATACGGCTGTTGGCGCTATCATCGCTGACGCCATGGACAAGGTCGGCAAAGAAGGTGTTATCACTGTTGAAGAAGGCAGTGGCCTGGAAAACGAGCTTGAAGTTGTTGAAGGTATGCAGTTCGATCGCGGATATCTGTCGCCTTACTTCATCAACAACCAGGACAGCATGAGTGCTGAGCTTGAAGAGCCTCATATCCTCTTATTCGACAAGAAGATCTCGAACATCCGTGACATGCTGCCGATTCTGGAAGCTGTTGCTAAAGCCGGTAAGCCGTTGATGGTTATCTCAGAGGATGTTGAAGGCGAGGCATTGGCAACTCTTGTTGTTAACAACATGCGCGGTATCGTCAAGGTTGCTGCGGCAAAGGCACCTGGCTTTGGTGATCGTCGAAAAGAGATGTTGCAGGATATCGCGATTCTGACTGGTGGTACCGTTATTTCAGAGGAAGTTGGTTTGTCTCTTGAAAATGCCACGCTTGATGATCTGGGTTCTGCCAAGCGAATCAGTCTGACAAAAGAAGCGACAACTATCGTGGACGGTGCAGGAAACTCTGACGATATCGAGGGACGTGTTAACCAGATACGTACTCAGATTGAAGAAACATCTTCAGACTACGATCGTGAAAAACTGCAGGAGCGTGTAGCCAAACTCGCCGGTGGTGTAGCCGTCATTAAGGTTGGCGCAGCGACTGAAGTTGAAATGAAAGAGAAGAAAGCTCGAGTTGAAGATGCATTGCACTCAACCCGTGCAGCAGTAGAAGAAGGGATTGTTCCCGGCGGTGGTGTTGCGCTGATTCGTGCACTCCAGATTATCGATGGCCTAACAGGTGACAACGAAGACCAGAATGTAGGTATTAACCTTTGTCGCAAGGCAATGGAATCACCTATGCGTCATATTGTCGCGAATGCGGGTGATGAAGCGTCAGTTGTTGTTGACAAAGTTAAGCAACTGGAAAAAAACCACGGCTACAATGCTGCCACTGGTGAGTACGGTGACATGATTGAGTTTGGATTACCCGATCCTGCTAAAGTTACTCGGACTGCACTTCAGGCAGCTGCATCAGTTTCTGGTCTGATGATCACGACTGAATGTATGGTAGCTGACGCGGAAGATGATACCCCTGCGCCTGCAATGCCTGACATGGGCGGCATGGGTGGAATGGGTGGAATGATGTAATAGCGTTCCATAGGAAAGCTATACCGACAGGATATTCCAAAGGAATATCCTAGAGGGACTCACAGGGATCCCTTTATGGAATCCCACAAGCTCAGAGCCTCACCTTTAAGGTGGGGCTCTCTTGTTTCTGAGCCTTGATATTTGTTTGAGATGGTTCTCTGAGGGATGCCGACCTATCGCCTTATGTTATTTTCGTTCAAAAGGTAAAAATTCCACCGACTCGCCAGCATCCTTGACCTTGTTATAGATATTCTTCAGGTGAGTTCTAAGGGTTCCGACTGAGATAGCCAGTTGTTTAGCGATTTCCAGATTAGACATTCCCGTGATGGCAAGTCGGATGACCTCCAGTTCTCGCTTACCGAGATTGAATTTTGAGTAGTACTCAAGCGCCTGATTGTACTTGTGTCTCATCGCCTGAAGAATGGTCAGGATATATGAGGAGGAAGAAATGATGGTTACATCAAAGTAGTCATCATGCAGTAATTGATTCTTATAGGTTCTGCTTCCCCAGTTGGGCCACTGCTGAGTGCTGTCACTGGTGTAGAGTTCCATACAACCGATGTTGCACTCCTGATCTTTGTGGTTTCCACATAACCGAAGACAGTTTTCGTTTTGATGCAGAACCTTCCTGTCCTGATCCTTCAGGCAGATGATAATGTCGCTGTCATTGAGGAATTTTGTCAGTATGCTCTCTGACGGGATCATTGCATCAACCACCTTCAGATCCATCGTAATCTCCTGGACCGGCTAAAGGTGCTGACACAATCAGTGTTTCTTGGATGGCGCATTCGTGAACTACTTTTCAAATCTGTCCGAACTAACCTGCAGAAATCGGGCCAGATTGAGCCCTTGCAACAGCACACTTCTGGCCCTGTTTTACCGAAAAAAGGAAAAAAGCAGAACGGAATGTTCAAGCTGATGGGCCATATTGTTCAAAGAAAATGCCTGCAACGACATTTCTTGTATTTTCACCCCCCCCTGTTGATTGATGAATAGCCCAGCTCCTTTATAAATGTAGGTAGCAACTACACATCATCCTACCCATAAGGTTTTTAGTCCGCAGTAGGCAGATTTAATGGCGGTGTGCGGGATAGTTTGTGAGAACCGAATCTGTAGGTGATTACCGTTCAATGTAAGTCAGAGGCATCAATATTATGGTTCGTTGGTCAAAGTCAGTTGGATTCATATTGGCATTTTATGTAGTCGCAATGATTACGCCGATTAGTGCCTCTGCTTACGAGGTTGTAGCCGTAGAGAACGGGGGAACGGTAACCGGGACAGTTCTGGTAAAGGGTCCGGTACCGGAACTGAGACGCTTCAAAGTGGAAAAGACGCCAGAAGTCTGTGGCGAAGATGACCGGCTGCTTGCTGAAATACGTGCCAGGGATGGAAAGCTGGCTGATGTTGTTGTGCTGATCAAACAGCTGGATGCGGGTAAACCTTATCCGCTTGAGGAAGTACAGGGAGGTCCACCCGAAGAGGCATTCCACCTGCAGGTCGAGGGTGGTGGCTCGGAATATCCTGGCACGACCATAAAGCCAAAGAAATGCATTTTTGGACCTTATACCGGTGTTATCGCCCAGGAGAAGATGCTGAGGTTTAGGAACCAGGATCCCGTCAAACACAGTCCTCACACTTATTCATCAAAAGGTCGGGTAAAGAAAACCCTCCACAATGAAGACCTGCCTGGAGACGGTAGCCTTGATCTGATGGTAAAGATGGAAAAAGCAAAAGTGGTGAAGCTGGAATGTGATCAGCATGAACATATGCAGAACTGGTTCCGCACGGTAGACAATCCTTATTACGCTTTTTCTGGTGAGGACGGCACCTTCAGTATTGATCAGATACCACCCGGGACCTACACGCTGATTGCCTGGCATCCAAAATTCAAGAGAGAACAGAAGCAAGAGATTACGGTTGCTGCCAATGGGACGGTCAGCAACATAGATTTCACATTTAAGGTGCGAGTCAGGAAGACCGAGTGAACCGGGTTGAAATCTGACTTCAGTTCAAAATCGAACCAAAGATGGCAGGAAATGACACTTACTTAATGGGTACAAAATTGACAATGTGGAAAATATCCCACTCGGACAGGTTAAAGATCAGGGGATTTAGTCTGGCAGCTGCTATGGGTTGGATGATGTTAGCCAGCCCAATCGCTTATGGTCATGGTGAAGAAAGAACGAAGGAAGCCGAAGAGGCTAACCAGAGCATCTACTCAGGAGTAGCCGGGATACCTGGTGCCATCAATCTGGGTCTGACCAGCAAGAGGGGTGTGGCTGAGAATCTTGCTGCCCGTCACCTGATGCAGATGCAGAAAACTGCAATGGATGGCATCTATACGGAGTCTGGCAAAGCACATTTTGGCGGTGATCTGAGAGAGGATGTTCGTCTTGTTAGAACCTCAACAGAGACGGTCAGCAGAGCGGGTCAGAAGTGTCCAGCGGGTATACCCAGACGAATCTATGACGTTACAGCGATAAATGTAGAGATCACTCTCAATCAATATCACGATTTCTTTCCCGGCTATAT
This sequence comes from Gammaproteobacteria bacterium, assembly GCA_002725285.1. GTDB lineage: Bacteria > Pseudomonadota > Gammaproteobacteria > Pseudomonadales > Azotimanducaceae > JAHRVQ01. The sequence goes on from PBRC01000013.1 coordinate 11,015, forward strand.
GTATGTTCTGACTGACAATATCGATAAGGTGCGGGATGAAGAGCTGGAAAATGAAGATGCCCGATATGAGGCCAACGATCCGGGTGCAGTGTCGAATGGCTTGCAGGGAGACATTATTCAACCATTGGCGATTCGTGTAAATCAGGGTGAATGTCTGGTAGTGAATCTGACAAATGAAGTCGAAGATGAAGAAGTGAGTTTTCACCTCCATGGATCGAGTTTGATTGTGAGTGAGACCGGAGATCCTGCGACATCTGTGAATCCTGATACGAACATTGAGGAAGGTGATACCAGAACCTTTGAATGGTACGTGGACTATGACCAGCAGGAAGGCGTTCACCAGCTACACAGTCACAATCATACACAGGCGGCAACCGGCCTTTTTGGTTCGGTCACGGTGGAACCCGCGGGTTCCAGACATCTGGATCCGTACACAGGAGAAGAACTGATAAGTGGCTGGCAGGCCATGATCGAGGACCCGGATGGTCCTGACTTCAGGGAGTTTGTTGTTGTTTATCACGAAACAGGTGACGGTGAGGCAAGGCCTCTTAATATCGATGAGGAGATGATCTCCCAACGTGATCCAACTGCCCACAATTACCTTTCGGCCGGTAAAGCGCTCAATTATCGGAGTGAACCATTTGGGAATGGTCTCAGAAAAGAAGAAAAACTCTTTGGATTGATGGATGAGTCCCAATCCTATAGTTCTTACCATAACGGGAATCCTTCGACACCGATCCCCCGCTCGTATCTGGGTGACCCGGCCAAGTGGCGATTGGTTCATGGTGGATCCGAAGTATTTCACTCCCATCATTTACACGGAGGTGCCATCCGCTGGCGTCGTCAGTCCGAGCTCGAACATGAACTCAACCTGTTCGGCTCAGCAAACGAAAATCTGGCGACAAATGGACCTATAAAAAACCCGCCCATCCAGGCAGCATCAGACCGGGTGGATGTTCAGTCGCTTGGCCCGGCGGAAACGCATGATCTGATTATTGAATGTGGCTCTGGTGGCTGCCAGCGCACCGCAGGTGATTTTCTGTATCACTGTCATGTTGTTCATCACTATGTGGCTGGTATGTGGGCTTTCTGGCGCACCTACAATACCCTGCAGGTCGATGGTGCAAAAACAGATGAAATGCCGGTGTTGGCGGAGCTGCCTGACAGGTTGGGTAAGACACCAGCGGCTGTGGATTCGACTCAACTGGCTGGTCAGACTGTTGACTGGTTTGGGCAGAAATTTGACATTGTTGCAGATGGTATTAATACAGGTATAAAAACCAGGCAGAAAAAGAATGACACCGGTTTCTTTGCCGGTCTGTTTGGTTCAGATTCGGAACCGGCTGCAGCAATTCGTGATAGCGGACCCGTCAAGAGCCTCTTTTCCCTGACGGAGTGGATCGAGATGCAGTTGCCCACCAGAGGTCTGCCCGGTCAGAAGGAAGACTGGAAAGAGCAGATACTTGCCTATGATGCCAGTGTCTGGGACTGGGACCGAAAAGGAGATCTGTTTCTGGGAGAACCCGAGACGTTTGTCAAATGGCCCAAGTACAAACCTGAATGGATGGGTATTGAACCGGGTGAGCGACCAGCACTTTTATTTAATCCATTGACGGGTAAGCTCGCTTACCCAAGCATGCGTCCACACTTCGGCAAGCGACCGCCTTTCAGTCCAGGTAAGAATCCCGCACCGTTTCTGGAGCCGATCCATAGCCAGGACAACGGTGAAGTAAGTGCCAATGTTGGCCGCCCGGGAGAAAATGGTCCCTGGAGTCTCTGTCCCAGGGAGTCCGGATCGCCGGATCAGATTAAGAAGTTCAATGTACATGCGATCTCAACCCCCATCACCCTGTCTGAAAAGGAAGGTAGTCAGGCCCCCATTGTTGATCCTCTCGGCCAGTTATACGTGTTGCATGAAGAGGAAAACGCGATTCGATCTAACAACAATCTTAAGATTCCACTCGTTCTTCGTATGAATGTACATGACTGTGCTGATGTGGTTTTGAGCAATGAGATCCCAGATGACGAGGAAAATCTCTATTCAAGCAAGGTCAATATGCATATTCATTTTGTGCAGTTTGATGTGCAGGCATCCGATGGTGTGATAACCGGCATGAACTATGAGCAGTCAGTGCGACCCTTTACCATTCTGGAAGATGAAGGCAAGGGAATGGGGACACCTCAGAATACATTGACCAGAGGAGCTTCTGAAGCGGGTGATAAGTCGATTCAGGTAGAAAATGCCAGTCTTTATCAGGTGGGTGTACTGGTTGGAGTCGGCATGGATGCTGTTGGTCGACTGGACATCAGACAGATAGAGAAGATTAACGGCAACACACTCGTCTTTACCGAACCGCTCAGTAACAAACACTTAAAGGGTGAGTTCGTCTCCACGGAATTTGTTCGTTACCGTTGGTTTGCGGACTCTGATTTTGGTATTACCTACTGGCACGACCACGTCTATGGATTGACCTCATGGGGGCATGGTCTGTTTGGTTCGACGATTATTGAACCGAAAGGTTCTACTTATCACAACCCGGTTACGGGTGAGCCGGTTCGAAGCGGTAATGTGGTGGATATCCATACCACGGAGCCTGTTTCGTCTCAGGTGACAGGCAGTTTCCGTGAATTTGTCATGCAGATTCAGGACAGCAACCCAACGACCGAAACTCAGGTTGTGTCCGGTACTGTGGTCAATAACAGACCAGGCCCTGAAGCCAAACCCAATACTATCAATGCACTCGGTAGCATGGATTCCTGGAGTTTGCCGGTTAACGCCTTTGACTACCTGAACGGCGGTGATCGGACTTCAGGCGGATCCTTTGGTATGCGAGTCGAACCTCTGCATCGTCGTCTTCTTGAGAACAGTGATGCATCAATGCTCTTTAGTTCAAGGGAACATGGTGATCCTGATACGCCTCTGGTAAATGCGTACCTGGGAGATCCCATTGTTATTCGATCTCTTGCCGAAGCAGCAAATGAAAGTCACACGATTCATGTTCAGGGCCACTATTTTCCGCTTGAGCGTTTCCTGACGGGGGCGCGTCCTCAGAGCACCGCTCATGTTGCAATCGCGGAACGGTATGATCTGGTTATTCCTGCTGCCGGTGGGCCTCAGAAGAAGGCAGGTGACTACATGTATCACAGTGGTCGACTTTCACACTTCGGCGAAGGCATGTGGGGCCTGATTCGGGTCGAGGATCAGGTGAGGGAGGGTTTGCAGACTCTACCGATGCGCGGGATCGTTCCCAGATCCAGTACGGAGGTATGTCCAGCTGACGCGCCGAAGAAGCACTTTGATGTTATAGCGATGGACTTTGCGCTGGATCTGAATCCGAAAGCGCCAGATCAGATACCGGCACCGAGTGGCACGAACAGGAATCTGATTTTGTCGAATCCCGAAGGGAAAATATATGTACTTAAGAGTGAAGTCGATGCCCTTAAGGCCGGCACGAAGCGTCCTCATCCCTTGACCCTGCATGTAAATGTTGGCGACTGTATTGGCGTGACCTTGCACAATCTTCTGGAAAATGAGAAAGCCTCATTTCATGCCGATATGCTGGCGTATGACCCAAATGATTCGATGGGTGCGAATATTGGTAGAAACGAAGGTGATCAGACCGTCGCCCCTGGAGAGCATCGAAACTATACTTTTTACGCGCATCCGGAGTTTGGTGAGGCAACTGCGCTCATCACAGACTATGGGAAGGTCACCCGCAACGTTCGTGATGGTCTTTATGGATCGATCATTGTGGGTCCTCAGAATTCACAGTATCTTGATCCTGTCACAGGCAACGACATCTCACTGGGGAACAGCTGGCAGGCAGATGTGAGAGTGGATCGTTCACTGCGGAAGAACCGCAACCGGGCAGACTACAGGGATGCGGCACTTTATTTTCAGGATGAAGACAACCTGATAGGGACACCCTTTATGCCCTATATCGGGAGTACAGCGGGTCTTTCGGCGGTGAATTATCGAGTTGAGCCGCTAGCCTGGCGCGCTGAAACCTACGATTGTCCGGAAGAAGATGCCTACCACTGTAACGGCAAGGCACCTGATCCCGCGACCCCGGTGATTGAAGTCGGCGCGGGTGAGAAAGTCAGAATGCATGTAATCGGTGCTCACGGTGAGCAGAACTCGACCTTCGCGGTCGAGGGGCACCAGTGGCCGCTGGAACCGGATGTACCCGGTGCAGAAATGCTGGAGGTGCAGCAGTTTGGCCCAACCGAAACCCTGGAACTCAATTTTACCGCAGGGGGTCCTCACGAAGTCGCAGGTGAATATATGTGGAGCAGCGAACGGATGCCGTATGCGATTGCTGGCCAGTGGGGGATTCTGCGAGTGTTGCCCAAAGCGGGGAATACCTTGCGCAAACAGATACCTCAGAACACCGCTGATTCACGGCTGAAAGATGAGGTAGTGGAGTACAGAGACAAGCTGGTACTGAGGCAATAAATCAGCCCAATCCGGTGGTTTGATATTACGTGGATTCAAAGGTAAAAGTGATGAGAGATGGAAAAAGTCGAAACAGAAAGCGGCGAGTAGCTTTCTTGGAGACGGTTGCTGTAAATCATATAAAAACCACATCGTTGATTACGATGTTGTTAAAACTGATTGTTTTTGGGCTACTGACCCAGGTGAGTGGATTAGTGGCAGCAGACTCACCAGAGCCGTTAGCACCTTTACCTGATGTAGCAATGCCAGGTACCGCAAAAGTAAAACTCGGCCAATATCTGTTTTTTGATAAGCGATTGTCGGGAGATGCTGATCGCGCTTGTGCCGATTGTCATATTCCGGAGCAAGGCTGGGCATTCCCGGAACAGATGTCCATTGGATATCCGGGAACATTGCATTATCGAAACGCTAAAACTGTGATGAACGTACGGTTTGCAGAGTACTTTTACTGGGATGCTCGTCTGGATGGTGGTAATGATCTTTCAACTCAAGCCCGGGATTCCATGACTGATGCGCACTTTATGTCTGCTGACGGTCGCATCATGGCGCAGCGGCTTAAACAGATCCCGGAGTATGTTGCACTGTTTAAGGAAGCTTATAACGGCGAACCTTACTTTGGTTTGATTATTAAAGCCCTTGGGGACTTTGAGAAAACGCTGATATCAAAGAATGTTCCCTTTGATAACTTTCTGGAGGGAGATGCGAGCGCTCTGTCTAGCGAAGCCAAAGAAGGTTTGGCTCTTTTTCAAGGCAAGGCAGGATGTATTCACTGTCATGATGGAATGATGTTAAGTGACGGTGAGGTTCATGCAACCGGTGTCCCTGTTAATCCTGATCTCTTTCTAACGGAACGATATACGACCCTGCGTTCACAGCAGATGTTCCTGGGTACTCCCAATTACTGGAATTTGAGACAGGATCCTGGATTTTTTGCGGTGGAAAAGAACACCAGATACTTTGGGACATTCCTGACACCCTCGCTGCGAGAAGTATCGAAGACAGCACCGTATATGCACAACGGGATCTTGCCAACCCTGGCATCCGTGGTTGATTTCTATGACAGGGGTGGGGAGCAGGCAAAGAATAAAGACCCAAGAATCAAACCACTTGGATTGACCGCAGCTGAGAAGGCTGCTCTGGTCGAATTCTTAAAGAGTTTAAGCGGTGATGATCTGGGTATTAAGACTGCTTCTTTCGCAGAAGAGAAGATGCCCAAGTATCAACTGAAGAAGTGGGTAGGTGAGGGCAACTAGCCTTCTGAAAACCAAATAGAAACAGATAAGGTATTAATTTAGATAGCCAAGGTGTGAGAAATGCGTACAGACAAGGAACGAAATCCGAGCGTGCTTGAAAAAGCCTTCAGGGTGATGGTTACGGTAGGCTTTGCTTGCACCTTCGCTGCCTCGGTAGGTGCACAGACAGCCGTGGAAGTTATTAAGGACGGAAAAAAATTCTTTCAGATTGACGGTGAGTTGTTTCCGGCATTAGAAGCTCTCGGACCTCCTCCCATTCCCAGAGATAACCCGCAGCGTGTGGATGAAGATGGTTGGCCGCTGAAAGATGATCCTAAAGTCAGGCTGGGAGAGTTACTGTTTTTTGAACCAGCCCTGTCCGGTGACGGCAGTGTTTCTTGCCAGACCTGTCATGTTCAAGGTGCAGGCTGGGCTCTCAATTCTGCTATCAGCCGGAGCTATCCAGGTCAGTCACACTGGCGGAATTCACAGTCAGTGGTAAATGCCGCCTATATGAGCAAGCTTTTTTGGGACGGCCACAAAGAGAGTCTTGAAACCCAGGCCCCTTCTGCCGCGAAGGGATTGGCAGGTAACGGCAAGGCACCGATGATGGCTGCGAGACTGCAGATGATCCCTGAGTATGTCGCGATGTTCAAGGAAGCTTTTGGTTCCATTAGAAATCCAACTAAAGATGCCTGGCGTGCTATTGCTGCTTTTGAACGAACTCTGACGAGTACCGATTCACCCGTTGACGAATATCTTCGCGGGGATGAGGAAGCGCTTGATGAAGAGCAAATCAGGGGGCTTGATCTGTTTAACGGTAAAGCACGCTGCATCATGTGTCACAACGGACCTCTGGCGTCAGATGAAAAGTTCTACAATCTTGGCCTGCCGAGGCAACCGCTGTTCTCCAAAATACCAAAGAATCAGATCGGCTTCAGATCTCAAACCTATACAGCGGGAGTGCCGGAAGAAGTATTCCGAAAGGTCAAATTCGATCTGGGGCTTTACTTCAAGTCCCATAACAAAGAGGACATGGGGAAATTTCGAACCCAGCCATTGAGGTTCATTGAATATACCCCGCCTTATTACCATCACGGTGTGTTGGATGATTTAGAAGAGGTCGTTGAGTTCTATGATCAGGGTGGTGGCGATGACTATGTGCTTGAAGATTTTGGTTTCTCTACCAAGACCGCGAGACTGAAAAAACTGAATCTGACGGATGATGAGAAGGAAGATCTGATTTATTTTCTCGAAGGGTTCACCGGTGAAGAGATCTTTATTGAAATACCGGTATTGCCAAAGCCACCCACCCGTATAACGCTGAGATAACCCGCGTGTTAAGTACTTGATTAAGGGAAAGATGATGACGAATGAAACAGTGCTGATTACGAGTGACGCGGATGAGAATGAACGAGCCTGTCAGGTCAGTAGGCGCCGATTTCTTCAGGCTGCCACGATCGGCAGTGCCGGTATGGCGATGTTGATGGTTCCGGGCTGCGGATCAATGATGGCCAGAACCACATTATTACCACGTCAGCTGGTGGCTTCGATGGATCAGCTCATTGACGATAAACCTGTCAATATCAGATTTCCCGACAGGAAGTCCAGATGTATGTTGATCAAGCTCGGTGTACCGGCAGGTGGCGGCGTCGGTCCGGGTAAGGACATTGTGGCTTTCAGTACTGCCTGTCCTCACATGGGTACACCTTTGCTGGGTGGCTATAACGCCAAACATAAAGGGATGGGGCCATGCCGGTCTCATCTGAGCCGATTTGATCTGACCCGATATGGAATCGTGGTATCTGGGCATGCGACAGAGAGCCTGCCACAAGTGTTACTCGAAGTGGATGGTGGAGATATCTATGCAACCGGTATTAGAGGACTACTCTATGGGCGGTCAAACAATGCGAGCTTGTCTGCATAGGCAGGCATGAAGATGAAGCTTCGTCATTGAAGCTGCGAGTGATGCACGGTTGAGCCAATGGCTATGGGCACTGTGCAATTTGATTTTGAGGAAATAGAAAATGGCTGATGAACCAAGTTATATACCTGTTAATGAAGTGCCGCTACCACCTGTGGATGCAGATCAGTTTACTACCTGCTGTGACTATTGCATCGTTGCCTGCGGCTATAAGGTCTATCGCTGGCCGTTAGGCAAGGATGGCGGCCAGACAGCAGCTGAAAACGCGTTTGGTATCGACTATCCACAGGGACCGTTGAAAGGTGGCTGGGTTAGTCCCAATATGCACAACGTTGTCACTGCAGATGGGATTAAACAGAATGTGATTGTTATACCTGACAGAGACTCCAAGGTGGTTAACCGGGGTGGCGATCACAGTATTCGTGGAGGCTGCATCGCACAGAAGTGTTATAACCCGGATACGGCGACAAGAGATCGCCTGCAGTATCCGATGATGCGGGTTAACGGAAAACTCCAGCGAATCTCCTGGGATGATGCGACCGACATATTCGCCGAAATGGCCACTTACGTCATCGACAAGTACAGTGAGAATGCTTATGCCCAAAAGCAGTATTCCTATCAGTTTTTTGAGAACAACTATGCGCTGACGAAGTTAGCGCTGCGCCAGATTAATACGCCCGCCCATGCCTTTCATGACAATCCCGGGCATGCACCAGATACGCCGGGATTCAGAGATGCCGGGATAGATAATTTTTCAGCATCATACGATGACTGGTATGAGGCAGATGTCGTCTTTCTTAGCGGTACCGATCCGTTTGAAACCAAAACCATCATATGGAATGAATATATGATGCGAGGCACTATCGAGCATGGTCAGAAACAGATCTTTGTCAATCCCAGACGAACCTCGGGTGTGGCCTATGCCGAAGAAAATGGTGGATTGCATCTCCAATTGATTCCGGGAACCGATACGGTCCTTCACATGGCATTGGCCCGGGTGATTTTAGAGAATGGCTGGGAGGATACGGCCTGGTTGAAGAAATTCCCGCCCGCTAACAAGTGGGAGTCGAATGAAGGTTTTGGACGAGGGATCAGAGACACACCCTGGCAGTGGCGGACGACCTGGGGTCAGGTGCAAACTGATGGCTTCTCTGATTACAAGAAATGGGCCTTATCACAAAAAGAATCCGAATTGGAATATGCTTCGGCGTTGTGTGGTGTTCCGGCAGAAAAAATAACGGCTGCAGCTGAGATGTTGGCCAAACCTAGCGCAGACGGCAGCCGACCAAAGACATCAATCGCCATTGAAAAAGGTAATTACTGGACTAATAACTATGGCAATACAGCCTCTGTTGCTTCGTTAGGTTTCATTTGTGGCGCTGGCAACAGGCCCGGGCAGATGATCAGCCGTCTTGGTGGACATCAGCGTGGAGGTAATAGTGGCGGTTCATATCCACGCTCAAAAGGACCAGAGAAGTTCTTTGGACGTCGTCGTATGTCCCTCAATCTCGATAAGTGGATGGAGAACGGTCACGTTCGTATGGCTTATGTCGTCGGGACCACCTGGGTTGGTGCTATGTCGGCTTCTCTGCATCTTGAGAGCGTGATGAGAAACCTCACCCGAAACAATCCACACCAGATTACACGAAACGACAAAGAGCACGCGATCGAACAGATGAAGAAGCGGGTGGATTCCGGTGGAACCTTGATGGTTAATCAGGATATCTATCTTAGAGAACCCATTGGCAGCGAATTTGCTGATTTTGTTTTTCCTGCCGCAACATGGGGTGAAGAGGCGTTTGTTCGTTCTAACGGTGAACGTCGAATGCGCATTTACGATAAGTTCTACGACGCGCCAGGTGAGTCCAAACCGGACTGGTGGATAGTAGGCCAGATTGGCCAGAAAATGGGCTTCCCCGGTTTTGACTGGAAGACCTCCAATGAGGTCTATGAAGAGAGTATGCGAGGTAATCGCGGCGGCCGACGGGATTATGCGGTTTTTCTGAAATATGCTAAGAAAGCCGGTAAGACCGGACACGATTTTCTCCGTGAACTCGGTACAGAGGGAATTCAAACGCCCGTTCGAGAGGAAGATGGTCAGTTGGTAGGTACCAAGCGTTTCCATGACAGTACATTAAAACTACCGGAAACCGGTCCCGAATCATTGACGTGGATCCACAAGATATACAAGGCTTTTAATTCGCATTCAGGTAAGCCGCATTTACTGAAATCTCCGTGGTTTATCTTCGAGGACTTTTTTGATGCAATTAGACCCAGGGATGATGAATTATGGGTGACCTCAGGACGCATGAACGAAATCTGGCAGTCCGGGTTCGATGACGCGCAGCGACGACCGTATATTCAACAGCGTTGGCCGGAAAATATCCTGGAAATACACCCAACAGACGCAGAGGCCCGCGGAATAGAAAGCGGTGACCTGGTGGAAGCTTACAGCGACCGTGTTGCTGTACAGACCGGTGGTTTTATTCATCGTCGACTTGAGGATGCGATGTACACCGGTCTTTTGAAGAATGGACATATCGAATTCAAAAGCGCCTCGGTCAAGCTGGTCGCAGTCGTGACTGATTCGGTACGGCAGGGAACCACTTTCTCAGTCTGCCTGGTCAACCCAAAACAGACAGTAAACGCGTTGTCACCGAGTGTTACTGATCCCATGAGTGGAAACTATCGGTTCAAACTTGGCGTCGGCAGGGTGCGAAAAATTGGTAAAAGTCCTTACAAGGAAGATCTCTCGCAGATGAGTTTCACCAATAGGACCTTTAGCTAGCTGTTATTCTATCCAACCTCTGATTAGGATTGATGTGCTGAAGCCTTGAGATATGGTTGGTGTCCGGGCTAACATCATTTATGTGTTGAGAAAACAGTCTGTGTACATAATTTGGTTTTGGGGGGAGTTGAACCTGTATTTTCTTGTAAAGAGGATGGCTCTTAAGAGCTGCTGTGTTCTCATGATTTGCCTGAATGTAGGCTCGCTTTACGCAAGCCAGGGACAGGTGTTGTTTGAGGAAAATTGCGCAGCCTGTCACGGCGAGGATGGCGTACCGGTTTTACGCGGCACACCTCATTTTGCCAGAGGTGAAAGGCTGGAGAAAACCGATGTTCAGTTGCTTGAGTCAATCGCAAAAGGCATGAATGTTATGCCTCCCTGGGAGGGTGTCCTGGACGACAAGGAAATGAAAGAATGCCTGGACTACGCCCGGTCATTGTCAGACCAGAATGCAGAATGAGTAAAATAGTCATTAGTCTGGTCTGGCTTCTGCTCTTGATTCCCGTCAATGCTGTTGGCGGCGACGTCGCTATTCATGCACAACAGATAATCGATAATCCTGACTCCAGTAAAACCTTCCTTCACCCTCTGGTTTCTTTATCAGATGAAGACCATCGACACCATTACGGGATTCGTGGAGGAGTTCCGGGAGCATGTCGACTGGCTGGGATGGATGATTTTCTGCGCGACTATGTTCATTGGTCGAAAGATCAGGCTGAATCAGTCGCAGTTGACAAGGATGGTGCCGTCAGTGAGGTATCGAGCGGATATTACATAGAATCTATGACCTGTATTCCGAAGCCAAAACCGCTTCCCGTCATTATTGCAAAGGCTGTCCGAGATGGTGGCTCAGGTACCGTGACCGTAGAAATGCCTTTCTTACATCACGGGCCGAGTAGATTTCCTATTCACAGTGGTCACACAGGTGCCTGTCAGCTGCTGGGGTATGACAATGCGGTGAAGTATTCTCTCAAGTTCTCTGAACAGAGGGTCAGCAGTGTATCTCTTGATGCCGAAGGGCAGATTTATAGCAAGGCAACCGGAAATTATATTACCGTAATGNATTGCAGAGATGAGTGACCCGCCATGTTGACTCGCACGTTTCAACTGCTGGTGCTGACATTCTTAGTGAACAACGCGGTTCTTGCCGAATCAAACACAGAAAGTCCGCAAACGTCAGAAAACANCTCAGAGGTTGTGCAGACTGCAACCGTGAAGATTGTAAATGGCCAGGTTGTGGGAGAAAAAGATATCCGGTTTANCCAGGGTAACCGGGCTGAAATAACCTGGTCCTCAGACACTTTAATGACCATTCATTTACATGGCTATGATATCGAACAACGTATTCAACCAGGCGAAGATGCNGNCATGGCATTTGATCTGTTTGCTACCGGTCGTTTTGCTGTAACTGTCCATGGACATTCCCATTCATCTGGAAAGAAAGAGCAGACGCTGGTGTATGTCGAAGTCTATCCGCGATGATCCNGCGATATCGTTGCCATGGCTTCCGCAGGATTGCTGCTGCTGTCATCGCCCTCATCGGTGTAACACCATTTAGCAGTGCCTTTGGTCATGCCTTCGGACAACGATTTGATCTGCCGATCCCCCTTGACTACTATCTCGCTGGTGCCGGGGGTGCCGTTTTTTTCTCCTTTGTTCTTGTCGCACTGTTTGCCCGAATTCCGCTAAAAGGGATTGGTTTCTATCCTCGTATAGATCTTNTGAAGTTGAGATGGGTGNGTCTTATAAGTCATCCGGTATCGATTTCTNTGATTCGTCTACTGGCTTTCTCGCTCTTTTTGATGATTCTGGTCATTGGTTTTTTCGGTCCGCAGGATCCAGCGAAGAACCTNCTGCCAACAATGGTGTGGATAATCTGGTGGATTGGTGTGGCTTATTTCTGCGCACTCATCGGTAATCTGTGGTCATTGATCAATCCCTGGAATTCGCTCTACTTGTTTCTCGAATATCTGATTCGCAAGATTCGAGGATCAGGAAAAGGAACATCTCTGAACCTGCACTATCCGTCCTGGTTGGGTGTCTGGCCTGCAAGCTTTTTTTTTCTGGTATTCGTATGGGGAGAACTGGTGTGGACGGCTAATGCCATTCCCTTGAATCTCGCTACGGCGATCGCTATTTATTCGCTNGTGACCTGGCTGGGTATGTTTCTCTTCGGTCGTGAAACCTGGTTGCAGAAGGGAGAATCGTTCAGTCTTTTTTTTGGTTTGCTTGCGAGATTCTCATTGCTGGAGATGCGAAGGGTTCAACCCTCGGGCGAGCCGTTGCTTAAAACGGATCATGAGTTGAATCTGCGNCCCATCGGTGTTGGCCTGATGCGTGATGGCCAGATACCAAATTCTCTGATGCTATTCGTGATACTGATGCTCTCGACCGTGACCTTTGATGGCTTTATGGGGACACCACTGTGGGCAAATATTATTGAATCCCTGCCAGACTGGCGACCCTTGCAGCCAGTCCTTTTTCAACTGGAAATGTGGGGTATCTATCGGGAAACGGTCTTAACGACCACCGGGTTGATTCTGTCTCCTTTGCTTTTTACAGGTCTGTACCTGGGTTTCGCCTGGATGATGAGATTAATCTCACCCTTCAGCGTTGCGGAGAATTCCGGTCAGGAGCGAGCATTGGGTACGGTTGAAGTCGCGGCTTATTTTGTGTTTTCTCTCCTGCCTATAGCACTTGCTTATCATCTGGCTCACTATTTTTCCTATCTACTGATCGTTGGTCAGTTCATGATTCCCCTGGCATCTGACCCATTCGGACTTCAATGGGATCTCTTCGGCACACTTGGTTATCGTGTCGATATTGCCATTGTAGGTGCTCGTTTTGTGTGGAACGCGTCTCTGGTTTCTATTGTTGTCGGCCACATGATCGCGGTATATGTTGCTCATGTTCTGGCACTTCGGATATTCAAAGACAGGAAGCAGGCGTTGATTAGTCAAATTCCCATGTTAATACTGATGATTGGGTACACTATGCTGAGTTTGTGGATACTTGCGCAGCCATTGATTGAATAGGTCGATACTCATTTGAGGAACCGGATATTGATGAGAAAACCCGGAGAAAGAAGTCAGTTGAATATACGATTAAGTGTGATGGGCTTCTGGTGAAATTTTACAAGATGAAGGAATTACTTCCACTCATCAGTTTTGTGCTGCTGAGCATTCTCGCTTCGTCTGCTCATGGCGCTCAAGACTATGTTATCGAGATTGGTCATGGCCACATGAGCCCGGATCATCTTTTACTGCAGACGGATGACAGGATCGTGTTCAAGAATGTCGTTCACATGGAGGGAGGTCATAGCGTAGTCGTCAGTAATTCTGAAAACATTGCATCTAGTCCAGCGATGAGCAAGGGTGAACAATGGATATATGAATTCAATGACCCGGGGAACTTCACTTTTTTCCTCAAGGAGCATCCGCAGGTAACCGCTAAGGCCACGGTGTTTACCGAGAATGTCATGGAGGTCGCTATCAACGATCTCAGAAAAGAAATGGTGAGTTACAGTATTGGCTTTGATTTCGGTGAAAAGGTGGTCAAAAAGCTTGATAATCTTGATTTACAGCTTTTCCTGGCGGGACTTCAACATGCCTATAACGATGAAGATGCCAAACTGAATGAAGAAGAGATGGCGTTTATTATTGTCGATTACAAACGACAGGTTGCGCGTCAGGCCAAGGCCAGATTGGAGAATCTGGCTGATGAGAATCTCATTCGTAGCCGGGAATTTCTGGTGAAACACAGGCAAGGATCTGGTGTTGAAGTTTCGAACAGCGGTCTGCAATTCAAAATTGTCAGGAAAGGACACGGCAGAACTCCTGTTATAGGTGACAAGGTCAGGGTCCACTACAAGGGAATGTTTACCAATCAGGTCGTTTTTGATGATACTCATCAGGTTGGCGTGTCTGAGTTTGTATTAACCTCTCAGGTATTACCTGGGATAGTCGAGGGTATAACGTTGATGTCGGAGGGTGGCAAGATACAACTTGCTGTACCACCTCATCTCGGCTACGGCAACAAAGGACAACGAAACGTTGAGAATGAGTTACTATCAATTGAGCCTAATGCGACACTGCTCTTTGAAATTGAACTATTCGAAATTGTAGGTGAAAATCTGATTTCTGATGATGCCGGGGCTGATACTGGTCCCGTCGAGGGAAAGTGACTTCAATTTGAAGTTAAAAACTGAGATAAACTCAACTGATACTCGGCAACCAACGAAGAATCTGTTGTCCGCCTTGTTTTGCTGCCAGATGCTGGGCGCCTTCGTAGCGATAGCTGATGATAGTTCACTGGTTTCGTTGCCCCTGGGCGTGGACAAGACCGCTTATTATGTGCCTCATGACAACCCCATGACAAGGTCGAAGGTGGAGTTGGGACGTTTGCTCTTTTTTGATAGACGACTGTCTATAAATAACACTGTTTCCTGTTCAAGCTGCCATCTGCCAAGCAGAGGATTCTCGAACAATACGAAAGCAGCGATTGGAATAAAAGAGAAACAGGGTAACAGAAACACACCGACCATAATCAACAGAATTGCCAATGCCACGCAATTTTGGGACGGCAGAGCGGGCTCGCTTGAAGAACAGGCAATAGGTCCTCTGACTAACCCTATTGAAATGGGGATGCCTTCGCTTGACGCGGTTGTCGATAAAGTTTCTGCCATCAAGGGTTATCGAAAACTCTTCAACGAAGCCTTTGGCAGCAATGTCAGTATTGAAGGACTGGCAAAAGCGATTGCATCTTTTGAGAGGACTATCATATCCGGGAATTCAAGGTGGGATCAGTTTGAAGCTGGAAACTCAAGTGCCTTATCGGATGCAGAAAAAAGAGGGCTTGAGATATTTGAAGGCAAAGGGCGGTGTAACCAGTGTCATTCGGGATGGAATTTGACTGACGAGAAATTCCACAACCTGGGTATTGGCTGGGATCAAAAAGAGGTTGATCTGGGCCGGTTCCAGGTGACAGGACTGGATGAGGACAAGGGCGCATTTAAAACCCCTACCTTGAGAGATATCAGCGAGACAGGCCCATATATGCATGATGGTCGTTTCGCGTCTCTGGAGAAGGTTGTGGAATATTATAATGATGGTGCAATAGATAATCCCTATCTAGATCCAGAGATGCAAAGGCCGGACATGACTCTAGAGGAGACTCTGGCGCGATACAGTAAAAAGAATTCGACGGATGCTCCCCCTGTAAAGATGCTGAATCTTACCTATAAGGAAAGAGAGGATCTTGTGGCTTTCATGCTGGCGCTGTCAGGTGAAGGATGGCAGAATATTCAAGCACCCGAAGCCTTCCCCGAGTAATTAACGATAAGAATAATAACTGAGTAAATGTATGTCAGAAGTTAGTAGTAATATCCCTGAATTGAGTTCGTCTGTTAAATTTTCTCTCCTGCTTTTAGTCGTTGGTCTCTCGGTTTTTCCGGGACTATCCGTGGCAGAAACCCCAGACGGTGAGAGGGAATTATCACAAAACTTTTCCATGAAGCTGGATGAAGATGCCAAGGCAANAACGGGTGAAGAAGAGTATGACAATATCGTACATTTCTTCCATCAGGCTGAACGAGCCATTGAAGCCGAGGATATTGAGGCGTTGATGTCCCTTTACTCGGAGAGATATACAAATCTCAACGGCGAGGACAGGCAATTCGCCCGGGGAATCTGGCTGAAGATTTTTGATAACTTTGACAACCTCTCTGCAAAACATGCAATGCGGCTGCTTACCTATCAGAATAGTGATGAGGGGCAGGTTGCGGTCGCAGAATGTTTTGGTTTGCTGTCGGGATTCCCAAAGGAGACTGATAAAATTGTGACCATAGATAGTTGGGACAGGCAGAGGCATATCCTGATCAAGGAAGGCGTCTGGAAACTTTTCGGTAATGCAGGCAAAGGATCAAAAAGGTACGGCGAGGAAGAATTTGAGACTCATCCTCTCTTTTAGTTAGCGCGTAGTTATCGCGGTTTGCTGGTTTTTTGTGGTTGTATTTGCGGTAGCAGCGCAGGTATCTTTACACGGACTCAATTTCGAGAAGTACTTTGCCAGATCTTTGATTTCTNCATCCGATAGCTTTTCAGCTACAGGATTCATCAACTTGGGACTTTGACGAGCTCCGCTGCGAAAGGCTTTCAGTTGTTCAATCATGTATTTTTTTTGCTGACCTGCCAGATTCGGATAGGCGAGCACCAGACTGAATCCATCAACCCCATGACAGGGTGCACATACCGTTTTTACCATCTGTTCAGTTTCAGCTTTTCCCGCATAGGACGAAGCAGACAGTGACAGCAATAGACAAACCGTCACTGTTGTTATCATTTTTGTCATGTTCTCACTACAACCTTCTGCCACGAAAATGTTCGCATACGATTGATCAATTGTGGTCTGTTGGAAGACTAGTCTGTATCTGAATATTCCCGGCTGTTCGCTCGTACGTTCAGAATGGAATGTAGAACGAACAGTTCAATNTCTGTGCTGTCATCATCTTAGATAATATCAGATTCTGAGGTATAAGTACTCGTTCAGACGAACAGGGAATGTGAACAGCAATCAATTACCGAGGGGGAGTTAGTTCACGACATTGGGAATGCTGGCGGTTAGACAGAATTGTTTGTACTCTCGTGCGCATAATAAGTTTGCGCTGATCTCATTCAGAACAGGGTGAGGCTAACGGTATCCAGGAATTCTCAGTCTGTATATGATGANCTGGTTTAAAGACACCTTTGGTAAATCATCACGTAAACCTTGTAACTATGGTGACCAGCTCGTGATCGNNAAAAAGAAACTGATCAGAAGTCTTCTTGTTTGTCTGACGGTTGCCGCCGGGACATTTCAGCTTCCTGTGGCTTATTGCGATGATCAGCGAACAGGAACAGTACCAGAGGGGGATTTGAACCGTATTCCGCCGGTGTCTGACTTCCCGCAATCAGATGCCAGACAGATCCATGGCGGGCCCTTTAACCTGACCAGTCACCTTGGCAATAATGTCAGCGACCAGAACTTTGAGGGCAGCTTTTTACTGATCTACTTTGGTTACAGCTACTGCCCGGACATTTGTCCAACCGATCTGGTCGTCATGGGAAAAGCACTGGATCTTTTAGGTGAAGAGGCAAATAATGTGCAACCGCTTTTCATTACTTTCGATCCAGCAAGGGATACCAGGGAGCACCTGGCTGGTTACGTCAGGAGTTTTCATTCGCGCCTGCTTGCACTCACTGGTTCGAAAGAACAGACCCTGGCAGCTGCTAATCACTTTGGTGTAGACGTATCTGCCACATACAAGGCGGAAGCTCCGGGTTCGGCTTATTCAATGAACCATTCGGCATTCACTTACCTGGTAGATCCCGAGAGGAAATTAAGGGTCATGTTTAGAAATGGCACAAGCCCGCAACTGATGGCTGATACGATTCGAAGACGCCTCCAGAAGTAATATTTAGCCTGTTCTTCATCCCGCAATCGACTTGTGCGAAATCCGAAACGGATTAATTCTCTACTGAAGCGAAAAAACATCTCATTGCTGAAATGCTATATCATGATCATGTACTGATCAGGTCTGATTGGCCGGACGGAATTATCGTGATGAAGATCTTGGGATTGGTTGTTATTCTACTTTTGATTGCTCCCTTCGCAGGGGCGAAGGACGATGCCAGTAGAGAGGGTGGACACCCTGATTTCTCTGGAACCTACAACGTTGCTACCCTGACGCCCTTCCAGCGCCCTCAGGAGTTTGGTGACAATCTTGAATTAACACCGGAGCGTGCCAACGCGATCATGGCACTTGCGAAAGAGCGCGTCGCGGCTCGAACCAGGAATCGAGGCCCTGTTACCAGCGCGCCACCTGAAGGTGGTGCGCCGCCGATTGGTGTCGGTGATGAGTTTCGGGAGAGCAGTGGTGCAGGTAATGTTGGTGGATANAATAATTTTTGGGTCGATCCGGGGTCTGATGTCTTTATGATCAATGGCAAGTTTCGAACCTCCATCCTCACGGAACCCAAAAATGGCCAGATGCCCGGGATGACCAAAGCGGCGATGGCCCAAATGATGACACGCCGACAGCTGCGGCGTCCCAATGACGGCACTGCCTGGTGGCTGACCATAGAGGGGGAGGGACCCTATGATGGCCCGGAAATGTTGGGGATATCCGAGCGATGCATCCTGGGATTCACTGGCGCGACGCCCACATTCCCAAGTCTATATAACAACTTTAAGAGGATCGTGCAGACCGAGGATCACGTCATGATCCTGATTGAAATGGTGCACGACGCTCGCATTGTGAGAATGAATTCTGAACACCAGTCCTCAAGGATGAGGCAGTGGCTTGGTGATTCAATTGGATGGTGGGAGGATGACACACTGGTCGTTGACACTGTTAACTTTCATCCCAAAACCAGACCAGGACGTGGCGGCTCAGAAAACGCACACGTCGTAGAGCGATTCACTCAACTCGAAGACGGCAATCTGCTTTACCGGTTTACGGTAGAAGACCCTTCAGTCTGGACCGGTCCCTGGTCTGGTGAGTACGTCTGGCAGGCAAGCGATGACAGGGTATATGAATACGCCTGTCACGAAGGCAATTACTCGATGGGTGGCATACTGCGGGGCGCGAGGTTGCTTGAAACTGAAGCGATAGGGGGACTCAGTCCCGGGAACAGCAGGTAACATCAGCCGAAGTACATACCGCCATCAGTATTTCTTAACTTGTCGCGCGCGATGACCATCCTGTGTACTTCGGAGGGGCCTTCGCCAATTCGTTTGACTCTCAGTTCCCGGTACCATCGTTCCAGTGGCATTTCTTTCGCGACACCCATACCGCCAAACATCTGAATGGCCCTGTCGACAACTCTACCAGCTGTTTCAGTACCGTAAAGTTTACAGATTGATGCATCCACCTTGCCCATGCTTCCTGCATCAACTTTTGATGCGGCGTCATAGACCAGAAGTCGTGCGGCACGGAGTTCAACTTCCGAATCGGCAATCATCCATTGTATGGCTTGCTTGTCCTGTAACATGCCATCGCGAGTAGGTCGCTGCTTTACCCAGCCACAAGCCATATCAAGAGCTTCCTGGGCAATACCGATGCAACCGGCAGCATAGGGAATTCGGGCATCCACAAGCCATGATTGAGCAACCGCAAAACCCTGCCCGACCTTACCGAGGACGTTTTCATCTGGCACTTCGCAATTGTCCAGCACGATTTCGTAAGGAGACAGGGCGCGTATCACCTCTATCTCGTTGAATGAAATCCCTGGAAAAGTAGGTTCGACAATAAATGCGGTGATCTGTGGCGGGTGCCCCTCACTGCCATCGTCTGTTCTGGCAAAGAGTACGCCATAATCAGCACCGAGGGCGCCAGTGATCCACATCTTTCTACCCTTCAGTACCCACTTGTCCCCCTTCTTGACGGCACGCGTTGTAATGTTATTGCGAGGATCTGACCCGCCTGTAGGCTCGGTAATAGCAACAAATGCTCTCTTTTTGCCTTCGACACAAGGGATACCGTATTTCTCAATCTGTTGCGGCGTGCCACTCCAGATGATATTTGGTGGTCCGCCGCCAAATGCGCCGAGTGCCGGTGCATATCCACCGAGTCGGCATTTGGAAGATTCTTCAGCGATAATAACCCGAGCCAGCGAACTGACTGGATTACCGCCGTATTCTTCGGGCACCGTGAGACGTGTCAGACCCATATTCTCTGCAAGTTCTCGAAGATGCTTGCGATCGTCGCTGCCACATCCTGTGGCATCGTACGGGAGCTTGTCCTCAATCGGTTTGACCTCTTCGCGCATAAATCGACGAATCTGATCCCTGAGNAAAATCAGTTCCTCGGGTAACAGAAATCCATAGTGGCTATTTGATGCTTCACTCATGACNATTCCCCACAAGACTGTGAATATGCAGAGAATGTAACACCAATGATAAACAAGTACATTATTCCGGGATTCCGGGTCTAAATCCTGTCAAGTGCAGACGCGGCAGTTCGGATGTCAATGCTTACGGTTGCGAAGCGGGTTTTTGGGGTGGATACTTATTGATATCCAGGTGAGGGATGAATGATGATCAGATTCGGTTTGGTAATTAGTTTGCTGTTGTCAGCTACGAGTGTCATAGCTGAAGGTAAGAAAGCCTATTTCGGAGATCTGCACGTCCATACTCGATATTCGTTCGATGCATTTCTTTTCGGGACTAGGACATCGCCTGACGACGCTTATCGGTTTGCAAAAGGCGAGGCTATTGAACATTCGGGTGGATTTGACCTGCAACTCGATCGTCCGCTAGATTTCTACTCAGTCACCGATCATGCCTTTTATCTGGGTATGTGGTCTGCGATGGATGATCCCGATCATGAGCTTGCGAATGATCCTGAAGCCAGAAAGTTCCTTGATGCCAAAACACGAGTAGACAGACGTATCGCATTCCAGACTGCAGGCGCATTCCTTTCTCAACATTTTAACAAAAGGGATGTTCATACAGCCTGGGAAGACATACAGGCAACTGCTGAGCGCCACAATGATCCGGGTAATTTCACGGCGTTTATTGGTTACGAATATACTTCGGCCCGGGACGGCAATCTGCATCGAAACGTCATCTACAAGGGAAGTAAAGCGCCTGGTTTACCCTTCAGCCGGCTTGATTCCTTAAACCCGGAAGACCTCTGGGACTGGATGGACAGTGAGCGAGCCAAAGGCATCGAGTCGCTGGCAATTCCCCACAACTCCAATGGTTCAAATGGCAATATGTTCGATCTGGTGAAATTTGCCGGTGAGCCCCTGGATGCCGATTACGCAAAACAGCGAATGCGCAACGAACCCCTGGTTGAAATCACACAGGTAAAGGGTACATCGGATACCCATCCATTCCTCTCGCCTAACGACGAGTGGGCGGATTTTGAGATCTTCCCCTATCAGATTGCCCGTTGGACCAAGAGTCGACCACAGGGGAGTTATGTGCGTGAAGCCTGGTTGAATGGGCTCAGTATGGAGAAGAGAGGATTCAATCCGTACCTGTTTGGGGTTGTCGGTGCGAGTGATACCCATAATTCCGGTGAACAGTTTGATGAATCGAAATTCGTCAGCAAAGTAGGCACGCTTGACAGTGATGCTGAAAACCGTGGCTCGATTCCGATCCCGACGACAGACGGATCCATTGCCTTCCGAGAAGTCTATAACCGCTTTTTCAGTGCTGCGGGCCTTGCGGCNGTGTGGGCTGAAGAGAACACCCGGGATGCCATATTCGNTGCCTTCCAACGTAAAGAGACATTCGGTACTTCGGGTCCNCGGATGAAGGTCCGGTTGGCCGTCGGTTACGACATTGCGGCCGAAGTGNTGAACAGCAAAAGAGCATTGTCCAATGCTTATGCAAACAGCACTCTCCAGGGTGGNGAGTTGAAAGCAAAACGTCGGGGTAATCCGCGTTTTCTTGCCTGGGCGTCAGCTGACCCGTTGGGAACCAGGCTGCAGAGATTGCAGGTAATCAAGGGCTGGATCGATAAGGGACAGACTCACGAAGAAGTATTCGACGTTGCCTGCTCAGACGGACTGACAGTCGATACCACGACGCATCGCTGCCCGGATAATGGNGCAAAAGTTGATATTGCCGATTGCAGCATCACAGCCGGTGTCGGTGCCGGGGAACTGAAAGCNGTCTGGGTCGATCCAACATTTGATTCGAAACAACGGGCTTTCTACTACGTTCGCGTACTCGAGAATCCGACCTGTCGCTGGTCTACCTGGGACGCGGTGAAGGCAGGTACACAAACGAGACCTGATCTTGCAACCACGATCCAGGAACGTGCCTGGACTTCGCCTGTATGGATCAAACCTCACTAGAGTCGTAATCACTCGCGTTAAGGAAACTGTGAAAATGAAAACAATAGTTCAGCTAATACTCTTAATTCTGCCTTTGAGTGCAGTTGCGGAACAGCACTGCCAGCCATCCCAGTGGGGAGCTGACGATGAAATCGGTGCCGCCAATCGGATCAACACTGTCAGCGTCTTGAAGGCGGCGAAACTCATCAAAAAGGGAAAGACACACGGACTTGGAATAACCATCGACAGTACAACGCCGGCGTTTGCGCCAAGAAGTCTGTCACTCATGGTGGTACAACCGAACCAGCAGGAAAGTAACCGGCCTTTTTTTGACATGACCTATAACGATGACATTTTTCAGGGGTGGTTTGGTATCGGCTCTCAGATTGATGGACTGGGGCACCTGGGATACAAGGGCGTCTATTACAACTGCAATCACGGAAAAGATTTTGCCGGTATTTCCGGATTGACGAAAATGGGGATTGAGAAGGTACCGCCGATTGTAGCCAGGGGCATTGTTCTGGACGTTGCGGGCCATTACGGCGTTGAAACTCTTGATGCAGGGCAGTACTTTTCCGTCGACGACGTTAAGGCTATCGAAAAGAAGCAGGGTACGCCGGTTCGAGAGGGTGATGTCGTACTGTTTCATACCGGCTGGACCGACGCTAAACTAAAGTCCGATCCCGACGCATGGGTCAGCGGTGAGCCGGGACAGTCCGAAGAAGTCGCTGCCTATCTTGCCAGCAAAAAAGTTGTTGCGGTTGGCGCTGATACCTGGGGGCTGGACGTGGTGCCGTCGCAAGTGGAAAGCCGACCATACCAGGGGCATGTGATATACCTTAAGGAAAATGGCATCTACATTTTCGAGACCATGAACACGGGACCACTGGTTAAAGAGAAGGCATTTGAGTTCCTGTTTGTGCTTGGTCAGGCAAAAGTGAGGGGTGCCGTTCAGATGATCATTAACCCCGTGGCCATCTATTAACTGATTTTGTGACAGAAACTGTAACAGCCAGGCCGGGAACCCCGCCATTTGACGTAGAGCTGGTGATACTGGAGGAAGATACATTTCTTGTACTGAGTGCAGGTAATGTAGTTTTTGAGATCAGGGAAGATGTTGACTCACGGCTCAGGCAGGCATCCGATCGTTTGCTCTTCAACCCCTCGGGTGTATTCGTGGCGGGCACGAAATCGGCCAGTTTGAACGGCAGCTTGTTCTCGCAGTGAAAAGGAGCCAGATTTGAACGAGTCTGGGTTATGACGGAATAGCCTGACGCTTGTGACTAGAGCGCCGGTGACAACCCGCCATCGACGTTAATTGAGGTTCCCGTGACATAACCACCTGCATCTGAACATAAAAGGCAGGCCAGGTTGGCACATTCCTCAGCCTCGCCAAATCTCCCGATGGGAATATTCTTGCCCGCTCGTGCAACAAAGTCTTCAAAACTCAGCTCTTTGTTTGTTGCATCGTAGGCCCTTTGAATCTGGTCCGATTTGATTCTACCGATATTGAATCCGTTTACGAGGATGTTATAGGGGGCACCTTCTCCGGCCAACACTTTCGTCAGTGCCATACCAGCTGCTCTGGTAACCGATGTAGGTGCAGATCTGGCAGACGGAGTCTTTGCCATCGTGTTCAGCATGTTGATGATTCTCCCCCAATTGCGTTCCTTCATACCTGGAAAGACCAGCCGACTCAGTCTGACGGCAGCCATCAGTTTCAGATCAAAATCATACTGCCATTCTTCATCGGATATAGACTCAAACTCGCCTGCTTTGGCATGACCCGCGTTGTTAATCAGGATGTCTACTCTGCCGAGTTTGCTCAGTACTTTCTGGAACATATCTTCAATTTCACTGGCCTTTGAGACATCGCATGAAATACCGATGATCCTGGTTTTAACACCGGACTGCAGCGTTGATACTGCAGTATCCAATGCATCCTGCCTTCTTGCTATCAGTGCGACGTCTGCGCCTGATTCAACAAATTTTTCAGCCATGGCATAGCCGAGACCAAGACTGCCACCAGTGATGAGTGCAACCCGACCGTCCATTCTCACTTCCATTACGACTCCCGGTGTTTGTTCAGGCTCACATAATCGCTGTAACACCAGATGCTTGCAACGGAATAAGAGGTTAACTGTTCAGCATTGATTGGACATCTCTGTAAAAAGAGGTCTGATACCGCTCGTGATTGCAGAACATAATGAAAATTCTGCTGCCTTTAGAAATAGAAGTTTCCGGTTCTGGTGGTATGTCGCTTCCCCATGCGAACAATCTCACCCTGGGTGAACTGCAGATGGCTCTGCATCATGTCAGTCTGGATGACCGGATTTCCGCGATATACCAGAGATTTGTCGGCTCTGGCATATCATGTGAAGCTTTGCTGATGTTTAACGATTCTAACTTTGAGGATATCGCCAGACTGATGCCTTTCGATGAAGAACTGAATTAAGCAAGCGAGGTGGAACTTCTTATGGATACTGCCAATATTCAGATGGTGACGATGACACTGCTCAATGAACTCAGAGAGACAGATGTAAAGGGCCGATTGGTGGCGAGGAGTTTGTCGTCATTTTAGTCGATACCGAAGCAGAGCCAGCGGTACTGCTTGCAGATCGATTGCAGAAGCAGATCAGCGGCATTGAGACATGATTTGGCGACCATCTGATCGAGGTGACGGCAAGTTTTGGTGTCTGTGAGCTGAATGAGAATATCACTGATTATGATGATTGGTTTGCTCGTGTGTATCAGGCGTTCTACAACAGTTAGAAAAACGGTCGAGACCCGGGTCTCGGCACTACTATAGTGGCTGAATATAGTGGCTGAAGTGTCCGTTGTGCCTGAATTCCCTCAGGATTTACACTTCGGGTCATTCCCGCTGGTTTGCCCCGTCTTTCCGTGCGGGAGGGTGGTGTAGGTGATACTCTCTGCTCAAGTTGAACATTCTAAGAGCAGTTATGAGACTTACGACGTCTATCACGGGTCATGACCTTAACAAGGTCGGTGAAATCGCCAGGAACCTGGAGAACCAGGGTTATTTTGGTGTTTCCACCCAGGAGAATCGGTTTGATCCTTTCCTACCCCACGCAATTGCGGCGACATCAACATCGACGCTGCAGCTCAGGACCAGTATTGCCATAGCCTTTTCTCGATCTCCCATGGCTGTCGCAAATGTTGCCTGGGATATTCAGGCTGCATCACAAGGTCGATTTACGCTAGGACTTGGCAGTCAGGTAAAAGGACACAATGTACGAAGGTTCAGTGTGCCATGGAGCCCGCCCGCACCAAGACTGCGAGAGTATGTGCAGGCCCTGAGGGCGATCTGGTCGTGCTGGCAGACCGGGGCAAAGCTGGATTATCAGGGAGAACATTATCAGTTCTCGCTGATGACGCCGAATTTCACGCCGACACCGCTTCCCT
Organism: Gammaproteobacteria bacterium; assembly: GCA_002725285.1. Classification (GTDB taxonomy): domain Bacteria; phylum Pseudomonadota; class Gammaproteobacteria; order Pseudomonadales; family Azotimanducaceae; genus JAHRVQ01. The sequence continues at coordinate 36,663 of PBRC01000013.1, forward strand.
GTCCACCGCCTGCTGTCCAGATTGCGGCTGTTGGTCCGGCCATGATGAAAGTGGCTGGCGAAGAATGTGATGGCGTTCAGCTACACGCATTTTGTACCCGGAAGTATCTGGATGATGTTGTAATCCCGAGGCTCAAAAAGGCACTGGCCAACTCTGGGCGAAAACGTGAGGATTTTGAAATCTCCGGTGGGGGATTTGTGGCAACCGGAAAGGACGATGAATCAGTACAAAAGGTGTTTGAATGGGTGCGGATGCGAGTTGGCTTTTATGGTTCGACGCCTTCCTATTGGCCCGTATTTGAAACTCATGACCTGCAAGATCTTGGACACAAGTTAAACGATATGTCCAAGAAAGGTCAGTGGGATCAGATGACAGACGAAATCTCAGATGACGTGGTGCGACTGTTTTGTGCTGTTGGGAAGCATGATGAGATTGCATCGGCCATCAAGGAGCGATTTGGTGGCATAGCTGATATGGTTTCCTGTGATGGTTTGCCCAAGGATCTGATTCAGGATATAGCTGAAATCCCAATTCTGTACAAATGAAATAGATCCGTGGTGTGCCTGCGGAAAGCAGATTCATCGAGCATGACCGAGTTTCATCGCAACCACATATGTTTTTAGCACAAGCGTAAGGTGATTTAGCCAATTAGATTGTATATTGACTTCCATATTCTGAACTAGTCCCTGGTATTCATATTCATGGAAGGTTTAGCTGTTGTCAGACGAGGATTATTCCTCGTTTCTGCACCTTTGTTCTTTATTAATTTTGCCCTGCCGGTTCAATCCAAGGCTATTGGTGCCAGCGCACTGGAAATTGGTGGTTTATTCAGTCTGTTTTCTCTGTCTTTACTACTCATGCGGCCAGTGATTGGTTTTGGTATTGATCGGTTTGGTCGGCGGGTCTTCTTTCTATCGGCCTTGCTTCTATATGTGGGTGCCTATACCGGATACTCGTTCGCCCTCGATATTGAAACCATGTACGTGGCCAGGTTCTTCCAGGGACTTGGAGCTTCGTTACTCCTTGTATCGGTAGATGTGATGACCGCTGACCTGACGGATGCCACCGATAGAGGTCAAGCCATGGGTCAAAATGTTGAAGTTCAGACAAGGGCGACGTTCCTGGGTGCGTTTATTGGATTTGGACTCATCGGTGCGGTACCAGCTCTGGCCTGGAAATTCAGTTTTGCGCTATTCGCCGGGATTGCGTGTTTTGGATTTATCTTCGCGCTGATCAAACTACCTGAAACGAAAACAGAACAGATGGCTGAATCTGGCACTGATTTTGAGATTTCAGAATCCTTAAAGCGACTGATGGGGATCCTGTTTCTGATGGGTGTGGCGAGTGCACTGATTCAGCCGATTTACCTTATTTACCTGCAGGACAGTTTCACGACTGATTCAAGAATTCTCTCATGGGCATTTTTACCTGCTGGTATCATCTATGCACTGCTTCCTTCAAAGATGGGTGCGCTTGCTGATAACAGAGGTCCGCTTGGGTTTATGTTGATCGGTATGATAACTGCGGGCATCCTGTATTTTGCAATGTCGTACGCCCCGGGTTTCTGGTCTCTTGTGGTTATTTACAGCACCTCAGTCGTAGGTTGGACAATGATAGAACCCTCGAGAAAAACCTTAATTGCCAGATGTGCAAGTTCATCGACGGTGGCGCGAACATTTGGTACTGCTGAAATGGCAGCAGGTCTTGGTGCAACCTTGGGTCCTTTGATTGGTGGATATCTCTACGATCATGTCAGTCATCAGAGTCCATTTATATTTAATGGGGTGTTGATGCTGTTCGCGGCTGGTGTTGCGAGTGTTATATTACAGAACAGCTCTGATGCAAAAACCGGTCAGACTGCCGACCTGGATTGAGGTTTTTCCAGAGAAATGTGAGGCGTTTTGTTGAAACAGTAAAGTGAGACATTTAATGAACCCCGGCAGACACTATGATCATTCGTGATTTTCACCATTCGGACCTGGGTGAACTCGTCGACGTATACAACGACGCAAGAAGACTGGTTGAGTGTTTCAGGTCAGAAGATGTTTCTAGCAGGAGACTCAGATCCCTGACCAGTAATGAGTCGATACAAGTCGCTGTTGTCAAGCAGGTCGTGGTCGGCTTCATCTCAATATGGCCACCTGAAAAATTTATCCACCATCTGTACGTCAGGCCTAGCTGCCAGAATCTAGGGATAGCAAAAAGACTTATCAAAACCTGTCAGGATCGCTATGGTCTGCCTCTTTCGCTGAAGACACTGGCAGCAAATCGCAATGCCTGTGATTTCTATGAGTACAACAACTGGGAACTGATCAGTGCCGGGCAGGGATCAGAAGGCCCTTATCATCAATACAGTCTACGAAGTGCCTGAACATTGGTCACATGCGGGGTAGTATTTGACCTTGATGAGACCCTGCTGGGAAGGTCAGCATCTCTCAGGCAGCACGGCCACTGTTTTTAGACTGAATTTAGACACCTGATCAGCCGGGCTGAACACAGTTTTGTTGAAGAGTTCATGAAGCTTGATGGTAATGGCTACATGCCAAGGAAAGAATTTCTCAGTTTAGTTTCAGCCGCAATAGATTCGACAAACGTCAGTGAAGGTGTTGTGACAAACGGTGGCTCAACTAATTTTTGATTCGGCCGATAGGTTGAGTTTGAACGACCCAGACCCTTGCTGATTTGTTTCTGGACTTGTCTGCGTGTGCATCGAGGATCAGAGATTGGATCTAAGCGTTTCGATCATTTGTTCGAAGCTTTAGACGATGCTCTGCTCTTTGTAGTTCTTGAATTCTCCATCATCAAAAAAGGTACCGAAACAAGTGGGACAGGATTCGTACTAGATGTGGAACTGGTCTTTGTCGATCATGGCCAGCATCTTCACATCACAGTGAGGGAAGTTGATTTTCCGCATGCGATTATATTCCTCATTAGTTTATTCATCGTTTGTTCATCGCCAATATCAATGTTCTCGGATCCGCGAGTGTTCTTGAGATCTTCTTTTTCAAGTACATCGAGCCAAAGTCCCTTACAGTTGATGCGCAGGTTTACCTCAATATTTTCGTAGGTTACGGTGGTGAACTCCGCTGCGCATTTAGGACACTGCATCACGTTCTTCCAGGTCATCCATGATAGAAGCACGCTAGAATTCCAACTCGTGTACCGTGTTATCGGCGGATCATTTCGGAGTTGGGGTTGAGCGGGATGAACCTGCCGACGATCATCAGGGATTGAAACCAGAGTTGCAAAGGCCATTCGTCCTTTCAAACCAACGGGTAATAGTTTTTTAAAAATTTCAATGTTATCATAGCTATACAGCGTGAAATTATAGTTGTTCCACAATAATAGGGATGTTTTATTCTACCCAAATCGAGTTAGAGTGCAGAGTTTGGCTGGGTGTTGTCGATGATCAAACTGATGTTAGTGAGATGATAACAAAATGATTGCACCTGTGTTTCGGTGGAGACATCTCGTTGAATCGAGAAGGGTTTAAGCTTGAATACCGTTCTTTATTCAAAAAGTGATTCTTAAATATGAATGACAAAAAGAAAGATCTGAATCCGGTCCCCGCAATCAAACCAGCACAGGATGAGGTTGCATCCTATCGTAGTACCAACCGATCTGATGCACCAAAGCAAAGTAACTTCAATGGTATGTTGGTGTTCAGTCTTGTCTTGATGGCCATCATGATGGGCGTGGGTGGATACACGTTGTTTGAAGTACAGCAACGGCTTGATCAATCAAATAAAATTCTCGAAGAGGCAAACAAAAATGTCAGAGATCTTGAAAGCCGCCTTGAAGCCACCGGCACCGATGTGTCAAAAACAATCCAGGTAATTCAATCAAAGCAGGAAACAAATTTCAGCGAGATAGACAAGCTTTGGAAAATCGCCTATCGGCAGAACAGACCCAAGCTTCAGGAACTCGAGAAAAAAGTTGGTACGATCAGCGCGGGCAACCTTAAGCTGACAACTCAAACCAAGAATCTCAGCACGGATGTTAACAAGGTAACTTCAGAACTGAATCGCTTCACAAAAAGCATTTCAGATATGCGTCAGAACCTTTTGAAGGACAATCAAAAGGTAAATACAGAGGTTACCCTGGTGAGAGGTCAGGTTCAGGATCAGGCCGACCTTGTTGAAGGTAATCGTCGCTCGATCTCTGCTCTGGATAATAAGGTCAAGAATGTCGAGGAGTCCATCGATGTTTTTGACAGATATCGACAACAGGTGAATCAGCGATTGCTGGACCTGCAGAATCAGATTCAGACTGAACCAGAACCAGAACCAGAACCAGAACCAGAACCAGAACCAGCACAACCCCCAACCAACTAGTTACTCGTCATACCATAAAGGCTCTTCTCTGGGTGGTCAGCTCGGACGCCGGATGTGAAGGATCAGCTGCTGATCACTGGTTCTGACGGGCTTGATCAGGTGGAAACGTCCAGTCCTGTAGAACACTGACTTCGATCGAATAGTTTTGGAAGGTCAGGATAACACCGTCTTCGGTTATGCTGAGTAATCGGATGCCATCTGCAACGATGTTCCCTTCTCGGATCATCTGGCCATTGATATTCACCATTCTGAATTCCGCATCCTCTGAAAACAGATGGCTGGAAAATCGCAATGCGGGAATCCTGCTTTGTACTTCTCTGGGTAGATCGGTGATTCNCACGGGTGCTGCCAATGCCGCCGNCGTGTGGTTAGTGATTGGAACGCTTGCAGCAGCTTCGTCTGGTGGCTGAACATCAGGTGACTTGAATTGCNGGGGAGGGGTACTCGCCGGGACNGCCGGNCTGTTAGCAATTGCGGTTGCGTTCTGTTGACCTGACTGGGTCAGCCAGAACCAGTATCCCGNTGCATTAACGATGATGATCGCAATAATAGCGAAAAACCAGCGATGTGAATTTGCATCTCGCGATCCTGACGGAACCGGTGCGCGATGGATTGTACTCAGATCAGGCGTCTGATTAGCCTTGCGTTCCTGTTCCGATTTATTCAGCGCATCGAGGATATATGACATGACTAGTCCTGACTCGCGTTTTTACGAATGAAGGGGATGCCAAGACCTTCAGTACTGTTTATATGAATCCAGGTCCGAGCACCAACGATGCCGTCGGGAATCAGGCCAACCGAAATCTGGAATTTCTTTACCTTGTGTTCCAATGCCAGATCGAAAGGGTTGCCAGTGTCATAGGTAGGTTTCACCTTATCGATTAAATCTATCTGACTGACTAACCAATCGACCGTGGTATCCCGATCACCAAGAGTCGAAGCTTTGGTGTAAGCGGGTGGTATCCGCCAGAGCAGAGTAAACAAGCCGTTCCAGATACTGAGGAAATCTGATCGTTCAACCAGGAATGTCCCGTCTGCTGCCACCAGACTGATTCCCTCATCTGAGATACCAGTAATCACATAGTGTGATTCACCATGGACGTTGGTGAGATCGACAATCACCGGTCGATTCAAGTGTGAAACATCGCGCAGACTTCCCAGGAGGGAAAGGCACTGAAGATCAGAATCTGATGCGACAGCACAGGCATCCGTACCGGGCGCCAGAACCAGGTCATGTCCCCAGAGACGAAACAGGGCACTAAAAGCCTTGTCTTGCGAGGGAAATCCCTTCATTGAATCGACTGCGGTGTACTCAGGATCAGAGACTTCCATAAAAACTGCAACAGGATTTGTTTCGACTATTGCATCGGATGTGGCTGGCTCCACCGGTTTATCTTCCGGCAGAGAAACGATGGTCTCGACCACTGGCTGACTTGCAGGGTCTGCAACGGGTTTCTGGTTATCTTTGCCTGTATAAAGAAGCAGAGTCAGAACGCCGATTGCCGCAACCGATGCTGCCAAGGCTGGCATCCAGTTTGATTTCACCTGATCAGGGCCCAGAACCTCGATTGCCGCTTCGTTGACGGTTGCGGTGTCCACCTGAAGCCGGTTCTGTGCATAGGTACCAAGGAGTGATCTGTCACAGACAAGATTCACCAGTCTGGGAATNCCACCGGTGATCTTAAAGATGCGATNNATACTTCGAGCAGANAAGAGCGCGCCCTTTGCNCCCGCAACTTTCAGGCGATGCTGGATATATTCTGCAACTTCTTGACGTGTCAGTGCATCCAGGTGGAATCGAGCCGTGACTCGCTGAGATAGCTGACGAAGTTCCGGACCGGCGAGAATCGTGAGAAGCTCCGGTTGACCCAGGAGGATGATTTGCAGAAGTTTACGCTGGTCTGTTTCGAGATTCGTGAGGAGCCTTAGCTGTTCCAGCACATCAACTGCCAGATTTTGAGCTTCATCAATAATTACGACGGTCTTCCGTCCTTGCTGATGTGACGCAAGGAGATACAGGTTGAGTTCGTCCACCAGGACCTTGATGCTCGCGTTTTCCGGATACGGAATATTCAAATCGTCACAGATGGTTGCCAGCAATTCGATGACAGTCATTTTTGGNTTCAGTATNAAGGCGGTGTCAACATTATCAGGCACCTGGCCCAGCAGGCAGCGGCAGACGGTCGTCTTACCTGTCCCTACCTCGCCAGTTAGCAATAGAAAGCCGCCATCACTTTGAATACCATACAGCAAGTGAGCGAGTGCTTCTCGATGACGCTCGCTCATGTAAAGATATTGAGGATTCGGTGCAATTGAAAAAGGCGTGTCACTCAGACCGAAATAGTCGTTGTACATATCCAGACGTGTTGTTAAATGCTTCTGGTCGCAGAATAGCAGGAGCAATGTGAAAGCTCTAGCATCTGTTGCCGGATTGAACTGATAAGGAAAACGAGAATGCTGAAGCGTTTAGCTGGTGCCTGCCTGCTGTTTTTGATTATTGCGATATGTTCGGGCTGTTCCAGCCTTGCATACTACCAGCAAGCTGTTTTTGGCCAGATTGAACTCTTGTCGAAAAAACGCGATCTGGTGGAGGTACTCTCAGATGTAAGTGTGCCGCTGGAAGTGAGAGAGAAACTCAGGCTGGCACAGCGGTTAACAACATTTGCAGAAGCCAGGGTGGGTCTGCCGGTTGGCAGTACATTTGATTCTTATGCTGATATTGACAGACCCTATGTGGTCTGGAATGTCTTTTCTGCCCGCGAATTCTCACTGACCCTGGAAACCTATTGTTATCCTGTTGCAGGTTGCGTTGCCTACAAGGGTTTCTTTGAAAGGGAGGATGCGGTGCGATTTGCTGATGAAAGAAAGGCGAGAGGATACGAGGTATATATGGGGGGGGTCACGGCCTACTCAACGCTGGGATGGTTTGCCGACCCATTACTTAATACCTTTATTCACAGGGCCGAAGAAGCTCTGGCCTCCCTCATTTTCCACGAATTGGCACATAAACTCCTGTATGTATCTGATGACACAACATTCAATGAGAGCTTCGCAACAACCGTCGAGCGATATGCGGTCAGGCTGTGGCTGGAATCCGAAGGGAGAAGCNAGACCTATCAGGNATATCTGGCAGGCCAGGAAAGGCGCCAGCAGGTTATTGANCTNATCCTTAAAACCAGAAATCTACTTGCTGGGGTATATGAAGAATCCANCTCTGATGAGAACAGACGCTTAGCGAAACAGAAGCTGATTGCTGCACTACAGAAGGAATATCAGGATATAAGCGATAATTGGNCAAATGGAANTGAATTCAAAATATGGATGGAACAGGATATTAACAATGCCAAGCTNGGTGCAGTTGGGGCTTACCAGCAGTGGGTGCCTGCNTTTGAAGAATTGATGAAGCAGTCAGTTAGCTTCGACGACTTTGTAACCGAAGCGGAGAAGATCGGTCAGCTTGCAGCAGATGAAAGGGAGTTGCGAATGGTCAGCCTAACATCGTTGCACAAACCAATGTAATCACCAGTACGCCAATCAGGTTTAAAACAAATCCTTCTTTTACCATCACTTTGATAGGGAATCTGCCGGTACTGAACATGATGGTATTGGGTGCGGTTGCAACCGGAAGCATAAATGCACAGCTGGCACTCATCGCTGCCGGGACCATGAGTAATGCCGGTTCAATGTTCGAGGCAATTGCTGCAGTCGCCAGAATTGGCATCATCAGGGTTGTGGTTGCGGTATTACTGGTCATTTCAGTTAGAAAGGTGATTGTTAGACAGATCGCTCCNAGCATCAGCAGTATATGCCAGTCGGAAATGCCTGATAATGCATCACCAAGTGCAGAGCTTAAACCGGATACGACAAACGCTTTGGCGATCGCAATACCACCCCCAAAGAGAATGAGTACCCCCCACGGAATTTTGTTGGCGGTCTGCCAGTCAAGCAGTCTTCCGTCTTTGCCGTTTGGAATCAGAAACATTGCCACAACCGCGACAAAAGCCACGCTGGCATCGTTGGCACCCTTAATGTCAAAGAGCGTGCTCCAGCCACCGTACGGCTGACCTCTTGTGATCCAGGCCAGTGCTGTGACTGAAAAGACAATAAAGACGCGCTTTTCTTCAATCGTCCAATCCTGGACGGTAGGCATATCAATCTTGCCTTTGTAGTTTAACGATCGGGTCAACCAGATGCCTATCAAAGGTACGAAAATGATCACGACAGGAATCCCCCAGGACATCCAGGTCAGAAAACCAACTTCAGTGCCTGTGAATTCCTCGTAGATCTGTCGGAAGAAGAGATTGGGCGGCGTACCAATTGGTGTGCCGATACCACCGACACTTGCGGCATATGCAATTCCCAGCAAAAGTGGGATAGGCAGTTGCTCATCCTCTGATCGTTCCATAACAGCGACTGCGACGGGTAGCAACATTAACGTGGTTGCTGTATTCGAAATCCACATGCTCAAAAGTGCGGAGGCTGCCATAAAACCGAAAACCAGTCGCCGACTGCTGCTGCCGCCAAATAGATTGACCATGGTTAAGGCAACGCGACGATGTGCGCCGCTCTTCTCCATCGCGGTCGATAACATAAAACCACCCATCAAGAGCAGAACCAGGGGNCTGCCAAATGCAGCACCGACCTCAGTGGGNGTCAGCACACCAAACATGGGNAGCAGGGCCATAGGCAACAGAGATGTAGCCGGGATCGGGATGGCCTCAGTGATCCACCAGCTTGCACAAAGAATTGCAATCGCTCCTGTCCAGCAGGCTTTGAATTCCCAGCCGGCTGACATGAGCAGAAAATAGGTGATGGCAGCTAACGTGGGACCGAGTAACATTACAAAGGTCNTATNGTTGTTATTACCGTTTTCGGAAAACATGATCCTGATTTGTCTTGTTGTTGGGATCACCCAGGCGGGCAAAGATGGCGATTATACATGGCTTTGAGTCAAGGCATAGCTTGTGTGATGATCAGGGTGTTATGACAGATTCACTTTACTGGTACGACTTTGAAACAACTGGAACTGATCCTGCCCGGGACCGTGCCATTCAATTTGCCGGCGTGCGTACCGATTTGAAACTCAATACCGTCTCAGAGCCAGTGAATGTTTTTTGCTACCCGGGTAACGACACGGTACCTGATCCGGAAGCGATACTGGTCACTGGGATTCAGTTTTCTGAACTCAGACAGAAGGGAATGAATGAAGCTGCCTTTAGTCACGCTATTCACCAGGAATTCGCAACGCCATCGACCTGTGTCGTTGGCTTTAACAACCTGCGTTTCGATGATGAATTCATCCGCAACCTGTTTTACCGAAATTTTCATGATCCCTATGCACGGGAATGGCAGAATGAAAACTCTCGCTGGGATGTTATTGATATGTTCCGCATGGCGCATGCTTTGCGACCAGATGGATTCGAGTGGCCGAAGAACGAAGAAGGAGTAACCACGTTTCGACTGGAAAAACTGACCCAGGCGAACGATATTGGACATGAGTCAGCTCACAATGCCGTGTCAGATGTTGTGGCGACGATAGAAGTAACCAGGAAGCTGAGGAAGGCCCAGCCAAAACTGTATGATTATCTGTTTAGCCTGCGGCAGAAACGTGAGGTCCTCAACCAGCTTTACCCACTGGGAAAGAATGCCATCGTCCACGTTTCTGCCATGTATCCGGCCCAACAGGCATGCCTCGCGTTGGTCCTGCCACTATGTAGTCATCCCACCAACCAGAATGGTGTGATCTGTTACGACCTTGCCAGGGATCCGCGGGATCTGATTGATCTCAACGCGGGAGAAATACATCGGCGGGTTTTCAGNAGCAGCGAAGAACTCGGTGATCTTTCGAGGATCCCGCTTAAGACCATTCATGTCAATCGAAGCCCCGCGATTGCCCCGCTGGGAACCATAAAGGGTCATGAAGATCGGCTGGGCATCCGACTCGAAGAATGCCTAAGGCATATGAAGCGGCTGCAGCAAGCCAGTGGTGTTGTTGAGAAACTCGATGAAGTGTTCTCGACAACATCATTTAAGGACAGTGAAGATCCAGATCTGATGTTGTATCAAGGTGGATTTTTTTCAACCGCAGATAAAGAAATAATGGATGAGGTTCGGTCCAACACAGCCGAAAATCTGTCAGCCTATGGGTCGAGTTTCCAGGATGAGAGGCTACCGGAAATGCTGTTCAGGTACAGAGCACGGAATTTTCCGGATTCTCTGTCTGCGGAGGAAAAGACAAGGTGGGACCGTTATCGACGTAAGCTATTTTCGGATGAGAAAAACCCCAGTACCCGTCTGGACACGATTGCAGGACTAAGAGAGACGGGTCGGGGTGCTGCATGCCTTGATGATCTGGAAGAGTACCTGAGGGATCTGCTGACTGGGCTAACCTAACCTCTTACCCTGCTGGCAATTTTCTGGATCTTTACCATATTTGTTAGTTATGGCCAGGGAAAGCAAGGAAAGAGAGATTCACTATGGTGTTGAGTGCCTGACGATGAGTGATGTTCAGCGGATTGAGCTGATCGCCTTTTACTCAAAACTTTTCTGCGACCAGTAACTTCCATATACTCGAAGTTCCAGTCATTAATCAGGCTTTCGTTTGGGAACTGCCAGCGTCGAATTCCGCAACGTGTCAAAATCCTATGGTGATCAAACTGTAGTCAGCAACATCTCTCTAGAATTGCCAGCAGATCTGACAACCGCACTTGTTGGCGAGAGTGGCAGTGGTAAATCGACGATTTTGCAGATCATAAATGGCCTGGTGGTACCCGATGCAGGACAGGTCTTGGTGCTCGGGCAACCACTTAATTATCAGCAGATTGCCAGAGTGCGAAGGAGCATGGCTTACGCGGTGCAAGGTGCGGGACTGTTTCCCCATATGACGGTAAGAGAGAATGTAACATTGATGGCGAAGCTGGAGAGCTGGCATCAATCCGAGATTGAGAAGCGCTATCGATATCTTCTGGATCTTCTTGAGTTAACGCACGAGTTCTCGGATCGATACCCTCACAGCCTGTCCGGTGGACAACAGCAGCGGGTGAGTTTGTGCCGTGCCATGATGCTTAATCCTTCCCTGATGTTGCTGGATGAACCATTCTCTGCACTGGATCCCATCACACGAGCCACTATTCATAACGAGTTCTTGCGCTTGCAGACGGCAGAGTCACGATCAATTCTGTTAGTTACACATGATATGGACGAAGCCATCAAATTAGCTCACAACTTGATTATTCTGAAGGAAGGCGAGGTTGTACAACAGGGATCTGTCGTTGAGGTTAAGAATAGGCCAGTGGATGAGTATGTAAGGAGGTTGTTTGTCCCGGAAGGCCCAGAGGATGCTTAGACTATTCCTCGCTTTACTGATCCTGTTTGGCAGTGGAGTCACCAGTGGACAGGATAAGCCCATTATTGTTGCCAGCAAGAACTTCAATGAAAGTTATCTCCTGGCTGAGATCATGTCACAGTTGCTGGAAATCGGTGGCTTCAGTGTGGAACGCAAATTCGGGTTAGGTGGTACGCTGGTTTGTTATGAGGCGTTGGCCAGCGGTGAAGTCGATCTCTATGCGGAATATACTGGCACGGCCAGCCAGGTGATTCTCAAGATTCATGAAAAGGCACCACAGATTGAGGCGCTGAACAGTCTTTTTGCGAAGGATGATCTGAGAATGCTTGGATCTTTTGGCTTCAATAACACCTATGCGATGGCGCTCAAAAAATCCCTTGCAGACAAAGAGGGTATTGAACGAGTAAGTCAGTTAAGGGACCATCCGCAACTGAAAATGGCATTCAGTCTTGAATTTCTGAATCGTGAAGATGGCTGGCCGGGCCTCGATCAGATATACCAGATTGGTGGTGCGCCAACAGGAATTGAGCATGGGCTGGCTTATCAGGCGATCGATGAAGGCAAAATAGACGTTACTGACGCCTATTCGACGGATGGTGATCTGGAGCGTTATAGGCTGGTAACACTCGAAGATGACAAAGGGTACTTCCCGCAATATCTTGCTGCCCCGTTACTCAGAAAGGATCTTCCTGACAATGTAAAGGATACACTGGCGATCCTGGCTGGTCTCCTGGACGATGAAAGAATGCGTTCCCTGAATGCTGAGGTGGTTGTTCACGGCAGGTCGTTTGCTGAAGTGGCTCGAGTGTTTCTTAAGCAGGAAGGCCTGGGGGAGACGTCCGTTACCGAGAGCAAACTCTGGCAAAGATTGTTGACCAACACAATAATCCACTTGCAGTTAACGGCAATTGCGCTGGCGCTCGGGTGTATGTTCGGGCTGTCGATTGGCATAGCGGTATTCAGATCACAAGCAGTATCGCGGGTGGTGGTCTACATAGCTGGTTTACTGCAAACCATCCCATCAATTGCGTTACTCGCACTGATGATTCCACTATTCGGTATTGGCAAGACACCTGCTATTGTTGCCCTGTTCTTGTATTCCATCTTGCCAATCCTAAGAAACACCATTACGGCGCTGATCACCATTGATCCCCTGTTAAAAAGGGTGGCTGAAGCGATTGGCTTGAAAAGGTCGCAACAACTCCGGTATATACTGATACCTCTGGCGATGCCGAATATTCTCGCTGGTATCAGAACGGCAGCTGTCATCAGCATAGGCACCGCGACCCTGGCTGCATTCATTGGGGCTGGTGGTCTGGGTGAACCCATTGTGACAGGCCTGGCCCTAAACGATACAAATTTGATCCTGCAAGGTGCAATCCCGGCAGCTTGTCTGGCCATTATTGTGGAGCTGTTGTTTGAAGGGGTGGAACGCCTTGCCGTGAAACCACATATGCTGCAGGGGAGCCTGCCTGAATAACAGCATTAACATCATCAACTTGGCTCTCTTCCTGTGTTGATTTATGATCATGTCTCTTCACCCGGGCCATCTCATGCCAACTGACGATCAGAGAATTCACCTTTATACCCTGATGATGCGATCTCGAGCCTTCGAAGAAATGGTGAAGGAGCAGGTGCTGGCAGGGAAAATCCCATCGTCCTGGTTGAGTGGCAAGGGGCAGGAGGGAATTGTTGGTGCACTTGCGCAGTTGCGCGGCGATGATTACCTGACATTTACCCATAGAGGAGCCTATGCTTTCATTGCAAGAGGATCAGATCCAGGCCGTTTGCTGGCTGAGCTGTTTGGCAAGGCAGATGGTTATTGCAAGGGAAAGGGTGGCCGTCACATGGCTGATCTCACTCATGGTATCTATGGTAAAAGCGGTACCATCGGGGCTCATGCAACACTTGCTGTTGGGATGGGCATAGCGGCGCAGATAAAGGGTTCAGATCAGGTTGTATTATCTGCCTTTGGTGATGGGACAAGCAATCGGGGTACGACCTATTCATCGATAAACGCATCTGTGGTAAAGAAATTGCCTATTATTTGGCTGTGTGAGAACAATCGGTACGCGGGAATAGCCGGGGGGGCTGAATACTTCCCGTTTGAATCGATGGACAAGCTCGCTGCAGCCTATGATATGCCAGGTTGCTCGATTGACGGAAACGATGTCATCGAGGTGTATAAGCAGATGGAATCAGCCATATTACATGCCCGACAAGGATCAGGCCCGAGCCTGATCGAACTGAACTTTTACCGGCTGGAACCCTTTGCAATCGGTGGACCCGAATCAAGGAGTGAGGAAGAATTGGAGCACTGGACAAACAGGGATCCGTTGTTGACATTCAGGCAACTGCTGTTGGAAGAAGGCGTTCTGTCCCAACCAATGCTCGAGGATATTCAGCGGAAAATAGATGAAGAAATGAAAGTCGCGTTGGAATTTGCTGAAGCCAGTGAATATCCTGCTCCCAGTGAAGCATTTGAGGATCTGTACGCACCATGAGGGCAATCAGGTTCAGTCAGGCCATGAATGAGGCGTTGCATGAAGAAATGCAACGCGATGAATCGGTCTTCATTCAGGGAATAGGTGTGAAATACGCGCCGCCTGGTGGTCATGCCGGTGGTCTGCTTGAGGCATTTGGTGAGGCCCGGGTGAGAGGGGTAGTAATGGATGAACCGGTAATCGCCGGTTCATGCGTCGGTGCTGCCCTCGCGGGTATGAGACCGATCGCAGATTTCTCGCTGGCTGACTTTGCGACCTGCGCTCTGGATGAGATATTTGGTAAAGCAGGCAAGTGGCGCTATATGCATGGTGGCAACAGTGATATGACTTTGCCCATCGTCTTTATTGAAATGATCGGCGGATATACGAGTGGCGCAGCAGAACACTCCCAGTCACCGACGGCACTTTATTTGCATTCACCGGGGCTAAAAATCGCTGTACCGACCACACCCTACGATGCAAAGGGGTTGCTGAAGACAGCTATCAGGGACAATAACCCCGTTGTATTCTTTATTCATAAGAAACTGATGGGTTTAGAAGGAGAAGTTCCTGAAGAAGAATACCTGCTGCCCTTTGGTAAAGCGCAGGTACTTCGTCCGGGTGTCGATGTGACCGTTGTGGCAACATCCTACATGGCGTCGTTGGCGCAGTCCGCAGCTGACAACCTGGTTAAGCAGGGAATTGATGTGGAGGTGATTGATCCACGAACACTTGAACCACTGGATATAGATAGTATTTTAGTATCAGTCAGAAAGACTGGTCGTCTTGTCGTTGTTGACGAAGATGTTGAGCGTTGTGGCATTGGTGCGGAGATAGGTATCCAAGTAATGGAATCCGAATTCAAATCACTGAAGGGACCTGTACGAAGAGTAGGAAATCCAAATCTGCCTGTACCTTACAGCCCAATTCTTGAAAAAACGGTGCTTCCGTCAATTGAGAGTATCGAATCTGTTGTTTGTGAACTGGTGGCCGAATCCCACTGACTGGACATTGATGTTTACAGGTAACACGGGTGGCTTGAATTGGGATGGCCTATCTATTGATCAGGAGCATCGCTTGCGGGTTGTTAACTCATCCAATCTACCCTGGAAAGTACGTCTCATGCCACGGCAAGATTTTGATGTAGTTTTTGATGTAGTTTTTGATGTGGTTTTTGATGTAGTAAAGAAAGCCAATGACGATCATGAAATTGGATCTCAGCGCGGTACAGACTATGGCGTCTGGTGCGATATGGTTGCATCGCCGCCCGTAATCCCCTGTAATCTAACGCCCTGGTTGCTTTTGCCCTGAAAGAATAATTCTGAATCAAGATACTTTCGGGGGAGAATCAGTTCACCTCTGCCGATGTTTCAAACGATATTGAACAGACTGTCTTCAGATTCACGACCGATGCATGGATTACATGTTAGGTGATGGGGTCTTTGCTGGGATAAAGGCAAGATACCGCAAATTGCTGGTGATCAAAATCCACTGGCAGGCTATGATAGAAGTATACTCAACATAAAAAACATCTCAGCGATATATGACCGAAGATCAGATTGTTTTGCCCGCTGAATACGCTGCAGTAGACCTCGGTTCCAATAGCTTCCACATGGTGGTATCCAGGCTGGACGACTCTAATTTGATTGTCGTTGATCGCCTGCGAGAAATGGTCCGGCTGGGATCTGGCTTTGATAGCCAGGACAGATTAAGCGATGCTGCGTGCGAAAGGGCAATTGACTGTTTAGGCCGGTTCAGTGAGCGCCTGCGAGGTATGAGTGCTGACAATGTCCGTGTCGTTGGTACAAATAGCCTGCGCCGGGCAAGGAATTCCCTCGAGTTTATTCGCAGGGCAGAGGAGTCACTGGGATTTCCAGTCGATGTTGTCTCCGGGGTTGAAGAGGCTCGTCTGATCTATCTTGGTGTATCACAAACGCTTCAGGAAGATCTGGGTCGTCGCCTGGTCATTGATATCGGTGGAGGGAGCACCGAGATGATTGTCGGGGACAGTTCTGAACCTCGTTACCTTGAAAGCCTGTACATGGGTTGTGTGACGACAAGCGAGGCTTTTTTCCCTGATGGCAAGATCAGTAAACCGAGGATGCATAAGGCGATAATCGCTGCAAGTGTTGAACTGGAACCTCATATCGAAATCTTCAAGAATCTGAAATACGAAGATGTGATCGCTACATCAGGAACGGCTCTTGCTATTGAAGAAGTCGTCAGAGAATCCGGCTGGAGCGATGGCGGGATAACACACGCATCGATGGAAAAACTGGTTGATGGAATCCTGGATGTGGATCATGTTGATAACCTGAAATTAGCGGGATTGAGTGACGAGCGAAGGCAGGCACTACCAGGTGGGGTTGCCATTTTAATGGCAATTTTCGTATCTCTTTCGATCGATAAAATACGTATTTCAGATGGATCACTACGGGGTGGCGTGCTGGCAGATCTGATTAAAAGACGCCAAAGTAGTGACACCAGAGCCGAAACCGTTAACGATATGGTAAACCGGCTTCGCATGGATGAGGCTCAGGCAGCACGTGTGGGTGAAACCGCCTTGCATATCTTCTCGCAATTGAAGAAAAGCTGGAAATTGAGGCCGCGTGATGGTCAGCTGCTTGGGTGGGCTGCACAGCTGCACGAAGTTGGCCTTATGATAGCACATAGCCAATATCACAAACATGGTGCCTATGTGCTTGAGAATATGGAACTCGCCGGTTTCTCAAGGCAAGAGCAACGAGATTTGTCCATTCTTGTGCGGCTGCACAGGAAGAAATTTCAAAAAGATGTTCTTGCCGGTCTAGAGGAAGATAGATCGCAAATATTGTCTCATTTGGTGTTCATTCTTAGGCTGGCGGTCGTCTTCAATCGCGGTCGGTATCAGCAAGACCTGCCAAAAATGAAAGTTTCTGCAAATGGATCTGATATTACTCTCAAGTTGGATGGTCAGTGGCTGGAGGATCACTCGCTGACTCAGGCGGATCTTGAAGAAGAACAAGTTCTTCTGAAGCAGAGTGCTTTTTCATTGAAGATCAAGTCATAATCTGACGCTCAATGTTCAAAAAAGAACCAATAGGAAATCTGATCGGACCTATATGATTTTAATCATTTTAGTGTTCTTCAGTACCCAGAAAATCAGTGTTCAATCAAGTTTTTAATACAAATCAGACTTGCCTCAAGTACTTTTCTGGTTCGATTTGCGAACTGATACTATATACTTGCAGGGCATACTGATTGGGGCTTTTATAGATGAGGACCCTTTACACAAAACCTTGTTTCAGAGGTCTTTGATGCGCGTTTGAAATCTTTCGTACGCCGCCAGAATCTCGGTCAAAGGAGTTAAAAATTATGCCATCCACTAATCCGCTTGCAGGTCTGTTTGGGAAATCACCCTTTACTGCATTGCAAGCTCACATGCGAGTCGTACTTGAGTGCGCTCATGAAGTCACTGGCCTGTTTGATGCTCTGGTGGCTGGTGATAACGAAGAAGTGATTGCCGCGAAGGATAGGATTTTCGAGAAAGAAGCAGAAGCTGACAAGATAAAGAACCAAATGCGGGGTGCTCTGCCAAAAAGTCTGTTCATGCCTGTTGATCGGCGAGATCTTCTTGAACTTCTGCAGATGCAGGATTCGATAGCCGATACCGCTCAGGATGTAGCTGGGATGCTGGTCGAACGTCGCATGGTCATTCCGGAATTTATGCGCGAACCTATGTTGGCGTTAGTGAGCCGTTGCGTTGAAGCCTGCGATCAGTCCGCTTCGATCATTGAAGAACTTGATGAGTTGCTGGCGATGGGATTTCGAGGGCGCGAAGCGACTCAGGTCGAGGATATGGTTGAGAAACTGAACCTGATTGAGGATGACACCGATGAACTGGGAATCGCGTTGGCCCGNGCANTGTTTGAGCANGAGGATGAACTCAACCCAGTTTCAGTCATGATGTGGTATCAACTTATTGAGTGGGTTGGAGACCTGGCTGACTATGCNGAAAAAGTAGGAGACAGGCTGCGTTTACTCATCGCTCGATAGTTGCCAGCTCATCGATCAAGCAGACAATNCCGCTCTTCCTGTTGAAAGGCTCGCGGTACAGAAAGNAAAAATTTTGATCTTGGAATAGACTTATGGAAATACTCCAGACCCACGGTTTCTTGTTGATGGCTATGGCCATTGTGTTCGGGTTGTATATGACCTGGGGTATTGGCGCCAACGATGTTGCTAATGCCATGGGGACATCAGTTGGNTCCGGNGCAATCACNGTGAAACAGGCGATTGTCATTGCCGCAATTTTTGAGTTTTCAGGCGCCTTTATTGCCGGTGGAAATGTAACCAGGACAATTCGCAAGGGCATTATTGATCCGTCATCTATCGTTAATAATCCGGAGATTCTTGTCTTTGGAATGCTGGCTGCACTGCTGGCAGCGGCTATCTGGTTGATGGTAGCNTCGTCAAAGGGTTGGCCTGTGTCAACGACACACACCATAGTTGGTGCAGTTATTGGATTTGCCTTTGTCGGGATAGGGTCCGATGCGGTGGAGTGGGGNAAGGTTATCCAGATTGCCGCCAGTTGGGTCGTCTCACCAGTTCTCGGNGGTGCAATCGCATTTATCCTGATGNTGAGCATACGCCGTCTGATTTTGGATACGGAAAATCCATTTCAGAGTGCAAAGAACTGGGGACCGGCTTATGTATTTCTCGTTGGTTTTACTATCTCCCTCGTTACCCTGTTCAAAGGGCTGAAGCATCTACATGTCGAATTAACAGTTGGTATGAGTTTCATCGTGGCGTTGNTTTTTGGGTTAATCNTGGCAGGTGTTGGCTGGCTGCTAATCAACAGGGTCAAGATTGACACGGAAGCAGATCGTGACTATCACTTTGCCAGTGTTGAGAAAGTCTTTACTCCCNTGATGATCTTCACAGCATGTGCCATGGCATTTGCCCATGGGTCAAACGATGTTGCAAATGGTATTGCACCACTGGCTGCGGTCGTCAGCATNGTGCGATCCGGTGGCGAGGTTGCGCAGAGTTCAGCATTGCCTCTGTGGATATTGGTACTTGGTGGAACGGGTATAGTGGTAGGGTTGTCAACCATGGGTTACCGGGTGATGAAAACCATTGGCAGCGGTATTACTGAATTGACCCCCAGTCGTGGCTATTGNGCCACGCTTGCAGCAGCGGCAACTGTTGTTCTGGCATCACGTACCGGGCTGCCCGTTTCTACGACGCATATTGCTGTTGGAGCCGTAATCGGGGTCGGCCTGGCGCGCGGTGTTGGCGCTATTGATCTGCGGGTGATTGGAGGGATTTTTGTGTCATGGATGGTGACACTGCCAGCCGGCGCAATACTGGCGGCAATCTTCTTTTTCACACTAAAAGGTATGTTCACCTGAACCAGGTAAATCAGTTTTATCCGAGAAATGCTGGTATACGCGCAATCGTAAGGAAACTGACAGTGAGTTACCGTCGTGAATTCATTTCGTTATTGATCGTCCGTTGAGAATTTCTTTTCCTTCCCTGGCCGGCAGTTTTGCGACCATGCTGTTATTTGTCACAGGAGTAGCATCGTCGTCTGTTTCTTATTGATCTGACTCACCCGGTACCTGATATTCGAATAGAACCTTGACGATTCGGTGCTTGTCAATTTCTAACACCTTAAGGCATGCTCCTTTGAGTAGAATNCATTCTCATAATCACCAACAATTTCTTCAAGGATGTCTTCAAGTGTAATGAGGCCTTCGGTGCCACCATATNCATCGAGAANAATGGCTATCTGGCGATGGTTGCTGGTAAAGTCCTTGAGCAATTTACTTAAAGNCACGGTGTCAGGAATAGTGCACAGTTATCTGCTGTTTGTTTCTATTCCATGGGATTTCTCAAGTTGGCGGTTTGTCTTATTGGAAGACAGCCTGTGATGTATTATTGAAGTCCTTTGCCAGGGTTGCGATAGTGATGCGCATGATTTCACGGAATACTCTTTCCCTGTCGTCATTGACNACTATTGGTATGTTTGCACTGTCAGCCTCGGACAAAAGATAAGACTGCAGCTGCCAGATTTCATCAAAGTGTTCCATATANCGTGCACTTCTGCGCTGTGGTACCGCAGTGCCACGACCAATAATTCTCCGCTCCAACTCTTTGCGCTTCAGGACACCCAGCATGATAGGAACAACAACAGCAGCATCGACTTCTAACAGACTTTCCACAGCGTTTGGTTGGATATGTACGCCCTCCATCACCAGNGATACCCGTTCATTCAACGCGCGTTTGATTACGGCCTCGATAGCAATGCTGAGTAAATCNGCCTGACTTCGGTAGCCACTTTGCAGGAGTGCCTCAGGAACTTCNTTGTTGTTGTCCGGACTTCCGGGGAGGGCTGTCCATGCTGCAAANGAAGAGGTGTGTAACACTGGCAGTAACTGCGTGGGCATCATGATTCGCATAACCTCACGGAGCATGTCTGTCGACTGGCTGCTGACTATATCCAGACGATTTGCCAACAAGGTCGCGATGGTGCTTTTTCCGCATCCGGCTGTTCCACCAATCAGGAAAATAAGCGGTCTGCCACTGTGGATAAAATCACGCCATACAAGCCATCGGTGGGCTACATTTGCACCAAGCTGACTAGACTGGCGCAAATATCGGTAAGTCAGTTCCCCCAGGTGCTTCGAAGTAATCAGTTCGACACGTCGATCAATCAAATGCTTGTAGACAGTCGAAACAATATCCATGGCTTCTGACGTTGAAAGACCAATGATCTCAAGGCCATGCTGGTATTCGAGTCTGGAGAAAGGCGTGGGCTGCCCATCTCTCTGTTCCACAAGGATGATAAAATCTTCCTTTTGCTTTTCGTAGCGGGTAGCGGCCTCCTGCCCAATTCGATTCTTTAGTAACTCAAGGACCATCTGTCTCAAGTCCTTGGTCGATATTATCGCTGTACCTTTAAGCTTGGCGCGAATATCTGTTGCCAGCTGAAAGGCTGAATCGAATGACAATCCAGCCCCCTGCAGGGAATGAACAAGTATTCCACGCAGCAGTGGAACTCGAGTATTTTCGTTTAGATCTTCAACTAGAATCTTTGCCATAGATCACAAATAGGTGTGAGTTAGTCGCTCTGGGTGCTCACACTCAGGTTATCTCGCCTCTCTCGTAGATTTTGTTTGGTCCTTCTTTTTATCTTTCTTCTCTTTTTCTTCCGGTAACCCAATCCGCTATAGATTTACGCCTTATTCTCTGCCATTTTAATTCTCGTGACTTCATGCTCTGGTGCCCAAAAGAGTCTATGTTTTCAGGTATTTAGGAATGCACACAATCATACCATGGTATTCCCGCCAGGTATGGATACCCGAATCATTGGTCAATATTAATAATTGTGGTTCATTTCTCTGCTAATACAAAACTGATCCATGCCGCTCGTAATGAAAAGCTGGAAATAAGTAACTTGATGGATTCAGTTGTACTGCACGAGGCCCAGCGATTGGCTGCAGATGAACCCGGTCGTCTCGCTGCGTACACACCGGTAGTTGACATCATTGAGAAATTAAAGAGCATTTACTATTTTGCTAAACGCATTGCGAAGAAGACAACGCCTGACGAAACCGATTAACGATTTACCGAAGTTCAGGGATTGTTTTCTTTATTACAGTTGACGGGTACCTCGATGACTTCGTCTTTCACAAATCCCGATAGTTTACCCAGTTCGTGATAACGCACACAGGACTCTCCGTCAAATGTCAAATCACCCAGATAGCGGTGTGATATTCTGCGCTTGAGATTTTCTGCGTAGTCAAGGTCAAGGAAATGACTGATCAATCCTCTGATTACACCGGCATGAGCAACGATGAGAATATTCTGCCCTGGTCTTTTTTTCGCCAGAGATAAGATGCAATTAACACTTCTCTTCTGCATCTGGCGGAAACTTTCACCACCGGGAAATGCAAAGTCAGGGTCGTTTTTGTATTCGGGGTAGTGTGATGCTACCCATTTTTTTTTCTTTTTGTAAAGAATCCCATAGTTGACCTCATTGAGAGCCTGCTTGGTTCGAATGGTCTGGATATCAAAGTATGACGCATGAAACATTGCAGTCTGACGTGCGCGCTCGAGATCGCTTGAATAGACGGCGTCAAATCTGATATTGCTGTCTCGTAACTGAGTGCTGACGAATTCAAAATCAGATTTCCATCCCTTTCCGCGGGGTGAATCCTTCCAACCCAGAATATTATCCAAGGCGTTATCCTTGGTTTTATAGTGCCTGGCAATAATCGCGCGCATGATGGCAAGGTAGCAGGTAATATTAGTTTTGTAAAAGCCTTGCCGAATCTTTCCAGGCGAGGAACGAAACGCCTCTGCTTTAGCTTAAATTAGCAGAAATGTCTCTTAGCAAGAAGGGCCAGGTGGTTCCATATGGGCGACGCCACACAATCAAAACCATTTTCTGAGAGTAGCTTTTACATGTTTGACACTGCACGGAAGGGTGTTGGCGATGATCCCAAGAATGCCGGCAGGCCTTCGTTAAACTGTTGATTTTCCACTGATATTACTGATGAACAGAAGAGAGTGAACATTCTAACAACTTAATCGGCCCTGATTAAGCAGCAATCATGAATCTTCAAATATTGAATTCCCGGTTGATTTGTCGATTTTGTGGCACTAGAATGCCAGTCCGTTATGGAAACGTAACTGCGCCGATTTGATTTCAGCTTGCGGGCGCTTCACAAATTCAGCTAAAGAGGTGAGCCGAAACCTACTTTAGCAAGTGGGTTTTTTTTTGCCCGGCGTTAAGTCAATGGGCTTTCGGTGAAGTGAGAGTAGCGAGATGACTAACACAGGATTTACATCGAAGATTTTGCATTCGGATCGCCGTGGTACGATTGAACACGGTTCAATCCACAAACCAATACATACCGCTGTAACCTATTCCTATGATGATGCGCGTAACCTGGCAGCAGTGTTTCAGGGAAAAGAGGCAGGTTATTCGTACGGTCGCCAGGTCAACCCAACCGTTACTGCTTTACAAGACAAGATCAGTTTGATGGAAGAAGGGGTTGCGACTGCCGCGTTTGCCACTGGTATGGCAGCAATCGGGACAACGCTGTTCTCACTGTTGAGAGCGGGTGATCACTTCGTTTCATCCTCTTTTCTGTTTGGTAACACCAACAGCCTGTTTAATTCATTCTCAAGCCAGGGAATTGAGGTTACATTTGTTGATGCGACCGATGCAGGCGAGGTAGAGGAGGCGATACAGGAAAACACCCGGCTGGTATTCGTGGAGACGATAGCGAATCCTCGAACCCAGGTATCAGATCTGATCAAGATTGGTGATTTGTGTGAAGCGCGAAATCTAATTTATTTCGTGGACAATACAATGACAACGCCCTATTTGTTCCAGCCTAAATCCGTGAAGGCCAGTTTAGTAATCAATTCTCTGACAAAGTATATTGGTGGCCATGCTGATGCGCTCGGTGGTGCAGTAACTGAAACGGGCCTGTATGACTGGACGACCTTCGACAATCTGTATAACACCTATAAGAAGGGTGACCCGACACTATGGGGTATTACCCAGATCAAAAAGAAAGGCATTCGAGACTTCGGTGCAACGCTGGCACCAGAAGCAGCTCACCATCTGTCGATCGGTTCAGATACCCTGGCACTCAGAATGGAGCAAGCCTGCGCAAACGCTAACGCCCTGACAGAATATCTCAGTCAGCATGAGAAGGTTAAAAAGGTCTATTTCCCGGGTCTCGAAGAGCATCATCAGCACGAGTTGGCGAAGACGCTGTTTAAATATCCTGGTGCCTTGTTCAGTATTGAACTGGTGGACGAAGTTGACTGTTTTGATTTCATCAACAGACTTGATCTGGTTATTTGTACCAGCAATCTTGGTGATACTCGTTCACTGGCAATTCCGGTTGCTCACTCTATTTATTATGAGATGGGACCGGAGCGGCGTGCTTCCATGGGTATCGACGATTCTCTTGTCAGGTTTTCAATTGGAATCGAAGAGACAGACGATCTATTGGCAGACTTTGAATTTGCATTGTCAGAAAACAGTCGTTAAAGGCTCTTGCGTGCATGTATGGTTTCGGTAAACTGGTTGCCTTTCTTTTTTAGGTGGTCCCATGTCACAGGCCGTCACCAGTACTGATTTACCACTCCCGAACAAGCGTCAAGGCAAGGTAAGAGACCTGTACGATCTAACCCTGGCGGACGGATCCGAGGGAATATTGATTGTCGCATCAGATCGCGTCAGTGTTTTTGACGTTGTCCTGGCAAGTGGCATCCCGGGCAAGGGAAAGATGCTGACTCGTATATCGAAGTTCTGGTTCGATCTTCTCCAGAAGAAATTTAATGGCAGAATCAAACACCATCTGGTGTCCCTTGATCCTGGCTATATTGAAGGTTTAGACCAAGAACAGCGACAGATGCTGGATGGTCGAATCATGATCTGCCGAAAATCAGAGGTCTTGCCCGTCGAGTGCATCGTTCGCGGATATCTGACGGGGAGTGGCTACAAGGACTATCAGCGCACGGGAAAGGTTTGTGGCATTGCATTACCGGAAGGGCTGGTTAATAGCAGCAAAATTGATGAACCAATATTTACACCTTCTACCAAAGCTGAAGAAGGCCATGACGAGAATATCAGTTTTGAAGAGGCCTGCGAGCATGTGGGTGAGAAACTGATGACGGAAGTCAGGGACAAATCGTTAGAAATATACTCAGCAGCACGGGAGTACGCGGGAGAACGCGGCATCATCATTGCTGACACGAAATTTGAATTCGGTGTGGAGGCTGATTCTGATGAAGTCGTGCTGATTGATGAAGTTCTTACACCTGACAGTTCTCGATTCTGGCCGATGGACGAGTGGCAGCCTGGTGGAGAGCAGAACAGTTTTGATAANCAGTATGTTCGCAACTTCACAGAAGAACTGGTGGCAAAAGGTGAGTGGAACAAGGACTATCCGGGACCAGCCTTGCCGGATCATGTCATCGAGAACACACTCGCCAGATACCAGGAAGCGATTGATAGACTTACCAGTTAAGTTAAGAGAATAAATCAGCGAGCGAACCTGAGATTCGACTGCAGAATCCAGGAGACNCGGTAAATTTTTTCTGCATCCTGTGGTTAAGATTGCTGCCCAGTTGGNNCTGTGNTTTTGGGCTTATCTTTACTCTTAAAGAGATTACCATTAAGCCTGTAGNCACTTTCTTGTTCCTACACTTTCTTGTTCATACACTTTCTTGTTCATAGATGAAGAATTAACACGCAATATTCATGGGCCAGAATGGACAACCAGCGACACTGAGGGGCCGGAACCCCGTGCCTTGGCGATTGCCGGATTGAACATCGGTTTTTGGTGATCTTTCGTAGTATTCTTGATCCTGTGATTGTAGTTGTCAGTGAACCAGGAGGTTGGAAATGAGCGATGCCGGAAAGAGTGAAGAACCCACCATTGGCAAGAGACTGCCTGACAAGAAATTTGTTGTAACTGACAGGCTTCTTGAAGACTATTTTGAAGGACTTGATCTCGACAGGGGCCCTTATGATCGTGGTGAGGTGCCAGTGCCGTCAATGATCGCAACCGATGCGGACAATTATTTTGCAGAAGCTGCTTTTTCGCAGCAGCGCGGGCATCTGTGGATGCGGCAGGCGTGGGCTTTTATGAAGCCCATGCAAGAGGGTGCAACATACACTACCAGAGGATCTATCGAGGACATCTATCGGAAGCGTGACCGCACAGTGGTCAATACGGCGATTACGATGTTGGATTCAAGTGGCGCTGATGTCCTGACAGCTAATCATCATCAGTCATTTCTTCTGGATGCGCCTGTCGAAGAGGTCGAATTTCGTGATCCTGGTAAAAAGTCTGGTGCTCGAAAGTTCATCGTACCAGAGGGCGAACCTCTCGACGGATTCGAACGAAAGATAAGCCTTGAGATGTGCGGGCAGTATTTCCACGGCAGCAAGAGCTATCACACGGACAAGGACGCATCTCTTGCACTTGGTTTTCATGAGGTAGTGGTTGGCGGCAGGATGACGATGGCGTATATAGGGCACTTACTCGACACTCACTTCGGTGAGTCATGGTTTCAATCTGGCAAGCTTGATGTGAAGTTTACCAACCCCTGCTGGCCTGATGACCATATCAGTATCAAGGGTGTATCAACTAAGCCTGATGAGGATGAGTCGACTGAAAGTGTTTTCGCATGGATAGAGAAAGAAGACGGAACTATTATCCTGATTGCTAACGCCAGCATTTGACTAATGCCAGGTGATTCCATGAAACGCATTAGCCAGTTACCCCGGATTGCTTCGAAGGAAGCAAAAACGACTAGCTAGCGAAAACCAATCCCCGTGCCGTCAGTGCCACAATATCCATTAGGCACTTTTGCGAGATACTGTTGATGATAGTGTTCGGCGAAATAGAACTCACCAGCTGGCAGGATTTCTGTCGTAATCCCGCCATAACCTGATGCCAGCAGTTTTTTTTGAAAGGCTGTTTTGCTTTGCATTGCTTCAGCGAGTTGCTTTTCGCTGAACGTGTAGATGCCAGATCGATATTGCGTTCCCATATCATTTCCCTGACGCATACCCTGGGTGGGATCGTGGCATTCCCAAAACAGGATCAGCAATTCCCTGTAAGTCACGGTCATTGGGTCGAATACGATCTGAACAACCTCGCTGTGACCCGTCAAACCCGAGCAAATCTCTTCGTAAGTGGGATTTGGCGTGAGTCCGGCTGTATAGCCCACCGCGGTTGTATAGACACCTTGCTGCTCCCAGAATTTTCTCTCAGGACCCCAAAAGCAACCCATACCAAAAATTGCTGTTTGCATTGTAGGGGGAAAGGGTGGATGCAGTGGATTGCCAATGACAAAATGATTTTCGAGAACTGGCATTCTTTCCTTTCGCCCTGGAAGGGCCGAATCAGTGGTTGGCATTTCAACGCTGTAGTGTGAGAAACTCATAGCAGCACTCGATCTCAAGGTGAGTCCAAGTATACGTCAATAAACTCGGCGACGTAATGTTTTGGCGTGACATCAAGGCAGTTGATGTGGATGTTCGAGAGGTAGTCTGTCAATGCAGTCTTGGGCAGGCGTGGATATAAAAGCTGTAGACAATATTCTGTCTCGCCATTGGCTGGTAGCGAGTTACTTGAGTCTGGCTATACTAAGTTTGTGCACAAGGATTTGATCGTGATGAGGACTCTGTTAGCTCTACTTGGCCTGGTCCTACCTGGGCTGGTGTGGGCAAGTGCTGATTCTGGCCAAGGTATGTCAATTAATCAAACGTCATCTGCAGGGGGCATTCTCGCAGTATCGATTTTTTGCCTTGCGTATGTGTTCGTGATGTTAGAAGAGTTCATACATCTTCGAAAATCCAAACCAGTGATGCTCGGTGCGGGAATTATCTGGGTCATCGTTGTATATCTCTCAACCAGTAGTGGTCATGATGAAGCCGCGCTGCAGGCAACGCTGGACCACAATCTTCTGGAGTATGCTGAATTATTCCTGTTTTTGTTGGTAGCGATGACTTATGTAAACGCCATGACGGAGCGTAATGTATTTGAAGTACTGCGGGTCTGGCTTATTGGTAAAGGATACAGTTTTCGAAAACTATTCTGGATAACAGGCATAATTTCGTTTTTTCTTTCGCCCATTGCTGACAATTTAACCACAGCGCTTCTGATGGGTGCGGTTGTACTCTCAGTCGGTGCATCCAGTCCCAGATTTGTCAGTATAGCCTGTGTCAATATCGTAGTTGCGGCTAATGCCGGGGGCGCGTTCAGTCCGTTTGGTGACATTACAACCCTGATGGTTTGGCAGAGCGGTCATTCGAGTTTTCTTGACTTCTTCTCGTTGTTTGTACCTTCTGTTGTGAATTTTGTGGTTCCAGCAGCGATAATGAACTTTGCGGTGCCTGACGAAACGCCAGAGCCTCACACTGAGGAAATAACCCTGAAACGGGGTGCCTTCTTCATCTGTTTCCTTTTTATGGTGACTATCACAACAGCGGTGTGCTTCAAACAGTTCCTCCACCTGCCACCTTTTATGGGCATGATGACAGGGATGTCGTTCCTCTTCTTGTTTGCCTATTACATCAAGATGACAGCACCAGACGATCAGGCGGATTTTGGAACCTTTAACATATTTAACAAGGTTGCGGCTGCAGAATGGGACACCCTGTTCTTCTTCTTTGGTGTCATTTTCTGTGTAGGTGGTCTGGGTTACATTGGATATCTGGAAATACTGTCAGGCTATTTCTATGACGGTTGGGGAGCAACAAACGCAAATATTGTGATGGGTATTCTGTCAGCTATTGTGGATAACATTCCGGTAATGTTCGCTATTCTGACAATGAACCCGGACATGGATAGCTACCAATGGCTGCTCATTACACTGACTTGCGGTGTAGGTGGAAGCCTGCTTTCAATTGGATCAGCAGCGGGTGTGGCCTTGATGGGACAAGTGCGAGGGCTGTACACTTTCTTTGGGCACCTGAAATGGTCCTGGGCGATTGCACTGGGATACGCTGCCAGTATATTCACTCACTATCTGGTCAATGGCTAGCTGGTACAGAAAAGACCAACAGAATTTATTTCAACTAAAGCCATGCCGGGGCTTGCCAATCGAGCCCAGTAATTTAACATTGCGCTTCCAATTCGACGAATAGAAGATCCGCTTCAGGAGATAGTAGTAATGGACGATCCTTTACAGATTGCCGTTTTGACGGTATCAGACACACGAACCTATGAAAACGATACCTCGGGACAGTATCTGTGCGACGCGCTTGGCGAAGCAGGGCACCATCTGCAGGATCGCCAGATTGAAATCGATGATATATATAAACTGAGAGCCAGGATATCGAGCTGGATTGCAGATAGCGATGTCGAGGTTGTTCTGGTCACAGGTGGGACGGGATTTACCACAAGGGACTCAACCCCAGAAGCTGTTACACCGTTATTTGATACGGAGATAAACGGATTTGGTGAATTGTTCAGGCAAATCTCCTTTGATGAGATTGGTACTTCCACCGTGCAGTCAAGAGCAGTTGCAGGCATTGCCAACAATACGCTGATATTTTGTGTGCCAGGTTCGACCGGTGCCTGCAAGACCGCGTGGACGGGAATATTGCTGCAACAACTTGATATCAGTAATCGTCCCTGCAATTTTGCTGAACTTATTAGGAAAGGGGGTTCTCATTAGATGGGAGCGCCACTTACGCCGGTCGATGAAGTCCTTGATTACCTGATTTCCAAAGCAGATTGCGTGGTTGAAAAAGAATGGGTAGAACTTCAGTACGCCAGGGACCGGGTTCTGGCTAGCGATGTGGTGTCAGCGATAAACGTACCTTTGATGGATAACAGCGCGATGGATGGTTACGCCATCAATACCAACGATATTTCGGTTGGTGATGAACTGGTGGTAAGCGATCGGATACCTGCTGGCAAGACGGGACAGGATTTGGTCAGCGGAACAGTTGCCAGGATTTTCACCGGGGCACCAGTTCCCCGCGGTGCCAATGCGGTTGTCATGCAGGAACTAACAGAGAAGGTCGGTGACAAAGTACGGATAAGTGAAATGCCTGGTGAGGGTGTGAATATTCGTCGTGCCGGGCAGGATATCGATCAGGGGACCACTATCTTGCAGGTGGGTCGAAGGCTGAGAGCCCAGGACCTCGGTCTGATCGCGTCGGTTGGATGTGATCGCGTTCAGGTTTTTAGGCGATTGAAAATCGCGGTCATGTCAACCGGAGATGAACTTATTGAACCACCTGTACCATTGCAACCTGGTCAGATCTACAATTCCAATCACCCTACATTAATCGCCATGATTCATCAGTTGGGAATGGAACCTGTCGATATAGGGCTGGTAGAGGATTCAGCAGAGGCGACCGAGAAAGCCCTCAAGGATGCGGCAGGGAAAGCGGATTGCATCGTGAGTACAGGAGGCGTTTCTGTCGGTGAAGAAGACTATGTTAAATCGACCGTTGAAAGATTGGGAAGACTGGAACTTTGGCGAATTGCCATGAAACCAGGGAAACCGCTTGCATTTGGGTATATTGATGAGACACCTTTTTTCGGATTGCCAGGCAATCCTGTCTCCAGTTTTGTTACTTTTCTCATTGTTGCAAGGCCGTTCTTTTTGAAGCTGCAGGGTTGCTATGAGCTACGTCTGCCAAGTATGACTGCGCCCGCTGAATTTGCGATGAAACCGGGACTCCGAAGGGAGTATTGCCGTGTTAGAGTTGAATACGATGGGTCCGGCAAAGAGGTTGTCACCAATTTTGATAATCAGGGGTCAGGTGTCTTGTCCTCTGTCAGTTGGGCTAATGGTTTAGCTGAGATTGAGATGGGTCGGGAGATCAATCCTGGAGATCTGATTAAAGTGTATCTGCTGCCTGACGCTTGATCAGGATCTGATTCAGGCAAGTCCTGCTTTTTTGTTCAGACTTATTTGATTAAGGGGTCCTGTTGTCAAAAGGTGCCTTGTTTCAATTTCCAATGTGTATTAACGCGTATTGATGTTGGCTGCGTTGTTCTTCTGGAACGTGACTCAGCAGTATTTTTGTATTTCCTCTGTCTCAGAGTCGAGGACGTATCGGCAGGTGTTGCTAAAGTTTCCGTGGCCATCATACATCATAAGCAGAATTCTGTTGGCCTGTTCAGTATTGTCGGTCCTCTGGTATATCTGTTGCCTGTTGGTAAATTCTTCCTGGTTAACCCACAAACACATTGAGGAATTTACGACTGTGATATGATGTTCCGTGGTAACGAGGTAGCGCCATAGGTCATAATTCTCTCATTCGATTAATTGGTGACTGGATTGTTTTTTGTTCTGAATTAGGCATTTAATTAGTTGGACAGACTCTTGGCTCATGTTTGTCGACTCGTGTTGTAAGGACATTTCGGGAATATTGGATCGATTACTAATAGTCCATTGGGTGACGATATTTGTGTCACCTAAATCTAAAAAATAATCGAATTTAGCGATTTAATTGACTGAACGGAGTAGTTAATACCAAAAATGGCGATTCTTATTCTCAGTCTGGTATTTTCGATGGCGCTTGGTTGCGCAGTCTGGTTGGTGATTGGTAACCAATTTCCCGTTAAGCAAGAAGTGAAATTCACTCCCCTTAATAATATAGTTATCTATGTGCTGCTGCTGGTGTTGCCTGTCTATCTATTGATGTTTAATTTTTTCTGAGTCAGAAATGAAGTTACCGATTGATGTGGATTCGATCAAAGGGTTCCTCGATCCTGTGGAGGGAACTGCACTTTTTGAATACTGTCTCCGGGGGGCGAGTATTGGTGCATGTCTTGAAATAGGCAGTTACTGTGGAAAATCAACAATCTACCTGGGTGCAGCCTGCAAACAGGCAGATCGTACTCTGTTTGCCGTTGATCATCATCGTGGATCTGAAGAACATCAGCTCGGAGAAGAGTTTCACGACCATGATCTTTTTGATGATTCTGTGGGACTGATGGACAGTTTCAAGGAATTTCGATCAGCACTTCGCCGCTCGAATCTCGAAGACCATGTTGTACCAATAGTTGCATCGTCTGAAGTTGCCGCAAGAGATTGGCAGACGCCGCTGGGCATGGTATTCATCGATGGTGGACATAGCCTGGAAGCCGCGTTAACTGACTATGATTGTTGGACCAGGTTCATTGAAGTGGGCGGAATCCTTGCGATACATGACATTTTCCCTGACCCTGCTGATGGTGGCCAGGCACCTTATATAATTTGGCGAAGGGCGATTGATTCCGGACTATTCGAGGATCTCGGCATAATTCGCACGTTGGGCATCCTGCGTCGTAAGCACGGTTGACTCCTGCCGGAACAGATGTGCTGCCGAAGTTCTGCCTGAGAGTGCATCGGCAGCCAGCAGGACCGCGCCTGCTGTCCAGGTAGGTTTCTCCAGAGGCCACAAAGCCTCGTCCCGGTAAACATAACCTGTCCAGTAGGAACCATCCTCGTCTCGAAACTCGTGCAGCCAACCGAATAACTGAACGGCTTTTTGGTATTCACCCACAGACAGAAGTGCCATGACCAGTTCGCAGGATTCAGCCACAGTAACCCATGGCTCGTCGCTGACGCATAGACAACCCAACTGGTTCTTTACAAAGAGATCCCAACGAGAAGCGAGATGATGTCTGCCCTGTCCGCCTTTGATAACGCCTGTGAGGACCGGGTAAAACCAGTCCATCGCAAAGCGGCTCTTGCTGTCCCAGGTCCTGTCAAAACATTCAGGGTGGTTACGAAGTGCGTTGCCCAGTTTTGTCCGCGCCAGAGCCCAGTCGGGAACCTTGTTTTCGAGAGTCGTCGCAATGTTGAGTGCACACTCCAGACTCTTGTAGATACTACTGCAACCGGTGATGAGGGAGTCTTCTCTAATACCTTTTGTCGTATCTTCTGCCCAGAATATCTGTCCCTTGTCCCCTTGCAGACGTAAAACGAACTCGATGGCACGCTCGACCACTGGCCAGAGTCGTTCGAGAAACTGAATATCTTGGGTGACGAGATAGTAGTGCCAGACACCTGTTGCAACATATGCAACGAAATTGGATTCGGCTCTAGTGCCGTCTTCAACCTTGCCGTCCTTGTAAGCAGCGAGCCAGCTGCCGTTGGCAAGTTGATTATTCTGCAACCAGTAATAGGCCTGTTCGGCTTCGTCAAAACGGCCCCCAATGGTCAGACCCATTGATGACTCAATGTGGTCCCAGGGATCTAGGCTGCCACCGTCGTACCATGGAATAGCGCCGTCGCTTGTCTGCACTCCGGCGATATATTCGACGGTATCATTAAGATACTTTTCAGGATAAAAACCTTTTGATACATATAAACGGGTCATGGAGCCTAAGCCTTATCTAGTCCTGCGTTTGTTGCTTGTGGTTAGTCGGGGTCAAGAGTATCAGGTAGTGTCTTAACAAAATACATCACAACACTCTTGCCCATAACGGGATTTAACACTTTATCCAGGGTTTTTGTGATTTTTGGTTGTTTCATAAGGTCCCAAACCAGAAAACGGTGATATGCGCTAACAATGCTTGCCTCGTCTTCGTCCTCCTCCTGCCAGAAGAAACACTTCAGCCACCAGTAGGGAACGTGTAGAGAATGTGCATGGTGCTTTTTGAAGAATACGAAACCACAATTCTGTATGTCCTCTCGGAGATGGTTAGCGTTGAATATTCTGATGTGACCGCCTTCAACCTCATGATATTCATCAGATAATTGCCAGCAAATCCATTCCGGGAAGAATCTTGGGACGCTGGCGGCAAATATCCCACCTGTCTTCAGTACCCGGGCAATCTCGGTCAGTACCGAGTGATAGTCCGGTATATGCTCCAATACCTCGGAACATATCACCTTATCGAAACTGTTGTCGGAAAATGGGAGTTTTTGTCCGCTGGCGACAGAAATAGTCAGTGACTTCTGGTCATTGTCCTGATCTTTAAACTCATCGAACCGATCCCGGGTTGTTTTCAGATCATTCAGGTTGAGATCAATGCCAACAGATTCGACATCTGCCAGCATATAAGCTGTGATGGCATGGCGTCCTTCGCCGCACCCCAAATCCAGGATGCGTTCATTGGCCTTAAGCTGCAGATCATCAAAATTGACGGTTTCCATCGACATTACTCTACACCCGAGATCCCTTTAAAACCTGCTCATACAGAGACACCATGTTGCTTGCGGTAACCTTCCAGCTAAACGAGTTTACGATTCGTTCACGACCTGATTTCGATAGCTGCCTGCGTCTCGATGAATCGTTGAATAAAGTGTCGAGAGCATCTGCGATGGCGCCATGATCGCACACAGGCACGATCAAGCCGCTGTCACCGACGACTTCTGGTAAGGCGCCACCGTTTGTGGAAATGACAGGAACGGCACAGGCCATTGCTTCTCCGGCCGGTAGCCCAAATCCTTCATAGACCGATGGCACAACGACAATGCTTGCCTGTGCATAGAGTCTGACAAGTTCCTCCGTTTCAATACCCGACACAAAAGTAAGGTGGGAGTGGATATTGAGTTCATTCATCAGTTTCTCTGTGTCACCGTCTTCTTTCAGTTTGCCCAGAATGACCAGATGGATGTCAGGGTAGTTGGGAATAAGTTCTGCCATGGCACGCAGTAGATACTGCAGTCCTTTCAATGGCTGATCGGCACTCGCGGTAACCATAACCCGGTATGGGATTCGCTCAACATCCGGCAGCGGTCTAAAGGTCTGAGTGTCAATACCGTTGTGCACCACGTTCAGATCGTCGACTGCCAGGTCAAAAGCCTTGGCAATGTCGCGTTGAGAAGCCTGGGAGACTGTCACGATATGGTTTAGTTTTGCCACTACCTTTTTCTGCATGCGAATAAACGAATGCCAACGACGGATCAGGAGTCGTGATTTCCAGGTGGTTGCACTCCTGAGCGCGATCTCGAAATCACTTGTGATGGGATGATGAATCGTTGTGATGAGGGGGACTGACTGTTGCTGCAGATGCAGGGTTCCGAAACACAAAGATTGGTTGTCATGCACTATGTCGTAGTTGGGCTGGTGCTTATCGAAATATTGTTTAAGCCTTCGTCCGAAGGTGTAGGGCTCTGGAAATCCTCCAGTGAGCATGCTGAACCATTCGAATAAATCTGTGTAGGAAAGAAGGTGACGGGGTCTCAAAGCCGTCACATGGTTATCTACTTCATACAGGTTCAGGGAAGGAAGCTTGATGAGCTTTACCGAGGCATCCAGTTGTGGATACGGAGGACCGGAAATGACGTCCACCTGGTGTCCCGCGTCAGTCAGGGCCTTGCTCAAA
Source organism: Gammaproteobacteria bacterium (assembly GCA_002725285.1). Taxonomy (GTDB): domain Bacteria; phylum Pseudomonadota; class Gammaproteobacteria; order Pseudomonadales; family Azotimanducaceae; genus JAHRVQ01. The sequence continues at coordinate 71,632 of PBRC01000013.1, forward strand.
TAGCGTATATAGATACCCTGACCGCCGCTGTATGGATTACTCCGATACCCCAGGAGGCAGATTTTTAAAGGACGACAGCTATTTTCAGTGATCTCGCTGTCTTGACTGTCAATAGCGTTATTGAGCATGCAGATTGGTAAAAAGCCGAGATTGTACGGGGTCAAGGCCCCAATGCCAAACGCTTGCCGTACTTTGCTGACCTACCAGCGAGCGCCGTCAATTGAAATGAAATCTGATACTCGGCGGGAATCTGAACGTTTGTCGTTGTTGGATACTTCAGTGGCCTGGAACAGGTTTTTTGTTTCAACCCGTCAATCATCACTGTTGCATCGTTCTGGTCCGTAAGCTGGTGCTTCATGTTCTTCAGTGAATACATTGGATGTTCTTCAGTGAATACATTGGCATATAGATTGGCGACCCAGGTCTGTCCTTCCTGGGTTTTTCGCAGATAGCGGCTACCCTTGGAGATATAGGGAGAAACCAGCGTCCAGAAGAATTTGGGGCAGCCAGCCTGGAGGTCTGCAGCATTGGTGTATCCCATCTTCGCTGCCTGGTCAGTTTCTTTAAATTCTGTAAACAGCAATGAGATCTTTGAAAAATACTGGGGATCCGCCAGTTCTCCAATGAGATCTGCCGCGCGCAACAGACCAGGCAGATCAGCACCTGCCTTGTGGTCTTCTTCGCTGGAAACTGGAAATCTTGTCCTTTCGATATTGGCGCATACCACGTCTGTATCGAGGTATTCATCGCCCGCAAAGCGCTCTTTGATGTAAATCTTGGCGCGATCCACGTAATAGGGGGTGAGAAAGGCATCAGGGCTCCCGGCAGGGGGTGAAGTTGGATTAAACATTCTGTTCTCGATGCCCGGACAAGGTGCATAATCCGGGAGTGCCCATTGTGTAGTATCCGGCCCCGGAGTCAGGCACGAACAGGTCTGAAGGATAGTTATATCAGGATAATAGGGTGTTTTTTAAACCGTGTTAAGATGAACAGGTTTGATTCAACTCTCTCAGATTTTGAATGTGATTCATTTAGCGGGGGATTAATTTTGATAGAACTACGACATCTGAAAACACTTGTTGCTCTGAGGGATACTGGCAGCCTTGTAGAAGCAGCAGACAGGCTGTTCCTGACACAATCAGCCTTGTCCCATCAGTTAAAGGATCTTGAAGATCGACTGGACTGCTCCCTGTTTGTACGAAAGACCAAGCCCCCGAGTTTCACCAGTGCTGGTCGGCGTCTTTTGAATCTTGCCGATGAGGTCATACCCATGTTCAAGCTGGCTGAAAGAGATATTGCCCGTCTGGCGGGCGGGGAAGCCGGTCGCCTGCACATCTGTATAGAATGTCACAGTTGCTTCCAGTGGTTGGTACCCTGCATTGACAGATATCGCGGTAACTGGCCGGAAGTTGAATTGGATCTGACTGGAGGTTTCAACTTCGCCCCCTTACCCGCGTTGGTTCGTGGTGATCTGGATCTTGTGATCACATCTGATCCGGTTGAATTACCAGGTATCAAGTACGTGCCGCTGTTTCGGTATGAGGCAATGCTGGCCGTGGATCCGCGACACAGACTGGCTGCAAAATCCTTTATTGAACCCTCTGATCTGACTGACCAGGTACTCATTATGTATCCCGTTGATCGTGATCGGCTGGATATATTCAGCCGATTTCTCGATCCTGTTAACATTGAGCCCGCGTCTGTCAGGACTGCTGAACTTACCCCCATGATGGTGCAGTTGGTTGCCAGTGGCAGGGGCGTCGCCAGTCTGCCAAATTGGTCACTGGTCGAGTACATACCAAATAACACGATAGTGGCGAAGAAACTGGGAGAAAATGGCTTGTGGGCTACGCTTTACGCGGCTGTGCGCGAGGACCAGTACGCCGCACCTTTCATGGCAGACTTTCTTGCTACAGCGAATGAAACCTGTTTTGCCAATCTGGAAGGTATCAAAAGTGTGCAGGAGAAACCTGAAGCGTAATCCGTTGCCGAAAACGAAAAAGCCCCGGCAGAATCGAATAGAAACGCCGGGGCTTCGTCAACGTATGGGGAGCAAGCTCCGAATCAATCCTGGTATATCAGGTTAACTCGGAGGCTCCCCGCATAGACTTACTGTCGATGGGATCACCTCCTTATACGATCAGGGTGCCTATCGGCGCGCTTGACGCCCCCCCTGGATAGGGCAACCAGCACGATAGATTCATTTTTTTATATGAAACGAACCGAGAAAAGACGAGCGAAATTTAGCCTAGTATTTTCACCATGTCAAAGTTGGGTTGATTTCCCTACCTGGCTTCGTCACCAGAGGATTAATGAAGTTGAAATCTCACAGGATTATCGTTAGGGAACCATCACCTGCACCTGCCACTTCTGATCGTTAGAATTTGACTCTCTAGTAAACAATCGTCGGTCGTGTAATCTGTCCTGACGATTAAGATCAAGCATGTCAATTCTGTTGGCCAGTAACTCTATTCCAGTAACTCCGTTTGGGGGTGCCATATCGTTCTCTGGCTGCAATTCCCCGATGCGAGCGACCTCGTTTTCAAGGCTCTGCCGTGAACCGATAACACTGCTCTGGGCAGCCACAGCAGAGTATAGATAGTCCAGAAGTTTCGCGCCATGGGGTCTTCTATACCAGTTGGTTTCAACCTCGTCCTGGTCCATGATCTGGTGCTCACCGCTGATACGATATTGTCTCTGCTGACTCGGATACCAGAGCAATAGCTCATATCCGGCCTTGTCAGAGAGCAGTTGCCACTTGGGACTGGACTGGTTCATGAATATGGAAAATCGATTGTCGACGATGTCCCTCAGAACCAGCGTTCGAATCGAGGCGCTGCCTTGCTGGCTGGCAAGTGCCAGGAAACAGGTATCTGCGTTTGGATCATGTACCTTACGCGCCTCGGTTCTATCGTTTTGGATTGATTCTATCGGGTCCATGGGATCTGTTTTAGTTCTTATAGCTTGAGTACAGGGTTTGTATCCAGCTCTCTTCATTGATAAAACCCTGTCCCCAGGTATCCCATTGACTGCCCAGGCCGTTCTCAAGAATGGCCTCCAGGCTGTCACCCTTGCGGATTGCTGACTTTATCTGAGCGCTGGTTGTGTTGAGCATAGCCAGGTAGCGTTTCAGGTCGTCTTTGTTGGCCAGTGGTCCATGACCCGGAATCACCTGAGTATCGTCTTTGATGAGCGCCAATGCTGTTGCTATATTGTCAGCCATGCCATCAACAGAACCACCTGCGCCCAGATCAACGTATGGAAATCGATCTTTAAAGTAGTGATCACCCATATGCACGACGTTCGAGGTTGTAAAATAAACGATACTGTCACCATCTGTATGGCCATTAGGCATGTGTATTAGCTGAATTTCTTCATTGTTGAAATGGATTCGCGCTTGCTTTTCGAAGGTAATGACCGGCAGGGCGATTTTCTCAGCTGATGGTGTACCAGATACCATTCGGAGTCGAACATTGTCATGAGCGATAATGAGACTGTCTGCACCAAATGCCGCGTTACCGCCCGTGTGATCACCGTGGTGATGAGTATTCAAAAGGTATGCAGGTAATTCAGTACCAAGTTTACTGAGCGCTTGCTTGATCTTTGGCGCGAGGGGGGCAAACTGATCGTCGATCATCAGCAGACCGTCACTTCCTTTTGAAACACCAATGTTTCCACCAGCACCTATGAGCATGTAAATCTTGTCGGTTAGTTGTTGTGTCTTGATCTCTACCGCAGCGAACCTGTCTTCTGCGAAACTCATATTTGCCAGGCTGAGTATCAATATCCCTACAATTTTTCTCATGGCTGATCCCTCCGGGGTTGTTTGGTTTTGTTGTGTGATATCTATCGGTACTGTTTTTCCTAATCTATGTTATCAGGGTCAGAGTCGTATACGCCGTGAACAAATCGGTCAGCAGGATTATCACGGAATCGAATCATTCTGTCATAAATATGGCCATATGCACTGCCTTTGATGTCATCGCGAATCATATTGTTGGCATCACACTCCTGGGTTGCTTCAAGAAGTCGTTCAAGCATGAATATGGGCCGCTCTGCGTGCCTGGTTTTTATCGGTGTAGCGAATATCAGTTTGTAAGCCTAACGTTGACCGTGAAGGAAAGACATCTCTAATATCTGCCTGCAGAAGATTTCCGGGTCACTCTGCCCCATCTCGTGCCAGAGACTGGATATTTTCTCAGGAGGAACATTGTCGTTTGAAGTTTCACCCTGACTTGAGATAAAGAGAAATTCCATAATACCACCGAGTTGAATCTTCACGGGGTCGGCAACCCGCAGGAATGATTCACACCTGGCATGAAGCTCTGGTCCTATGCCCTCGTATAGACGAATCTTCTGATCGCTGGCCCGTGGTGCTTGATTCTCGTCACTGCTCATGAGGGTGACAGATCTCCTGTCAGTGAAGCCCGTTGTGAAACCTCAATCCAGTTCTCATCCGGATCCTTAATAAACGATATCCTTGCGGTTGTCCCAAGGGTTCTGGGTGCTGAGGCTTCTGTGCCACCACGTGCAAGAAAATTGGCGTGCTCTTCGTCAACTTTCCACACCTGAACCGTAATATATCGGTAACCCAGACCTCGCATTTCTGAGGGTGGTTTGTGATCAGGATCCTCTGTAAGAAGAAAAATGGTTGTTGCCCATTTGAAAGTTGTATCATCAATCTGCTCTATTTGCAGCATATCGTTGTAGAAGTTTTGAAAGCGGGTCAGGTTGCTGACTGTCATTCGAATACCGATTTTGGTTATGCCAGCGTAGCCTTCCGGTACAAGGGTCACTTTGCTACCGTCCGGATCAATCATGGAGGCAGGATCATCAATCTCTGGGCGAGCAATTAGCAGTTCCGTGTAACCGCTGGGACTGGTATCAGGAATATCGTTGCGGCTGTGATTGAGTTTGAATATCGAACCATTGAGACTATGGCGAAGTTGATGACTGCCACCTCCTACTTTTAACAACTCTTCAAAGGGTAATCCTACTTTATTCTGCCAGAAGGCAAGTTGTTCTTCTCTTTGATTGGTGTAAATGCCAATGTCGATACATTCTTTGGCCAGTTTCATTTGTTTGTCCTTGCTACTGACCTGGTTGTCAGTTGTTGATTGTTTGCATGAATCGAAGCTTCGATAGTATCAGCCTCATAGGCAATAATGGCTTCAATAAATTCATGCCATTCATAATCAGTCTGAACCGTCGAACTTAGTTTTAAGGTAACAACGGATGCTTCGCTGGAAACTGAGTCTCGTTCAATGCCGTTTATTGTGAGTGCAGCACTGGCACCGGGCTGAAAATCCAGTCGAAGCTCCGCGCCACGATAGTGTGTTGTTAATTGATACATCATGTCTGCTAGGGGTGTCTCCCTGATTGGTGAATCCTTCAGATCTTTGTTCGAAGGGACCCTTTACGAGGGATTATATGCCAAGAAACCCTTCTGGAGCATTTGGAAGAGCGGATGCTGAATCTGTCTGGTTTTTAGCCGCGGGTCACCTAGCCAGGTGACAACACCTCCTCGTAGACAGCCCGAACCTCGTCATCAAAACATACAAACATCACCTGAATCTTTGTGTGTTCAAGCTGATTCATTATGGTGTCAACTGCAATCCTGGTTGCTAACGCTAAAGGATAGCCGTATACACCAGTGCTTATTGCCGGAAATGCGATTGATTTCAGGGCAAGAGATGCTGCTTCGGCCATGCAGGTTCTGTAGCAACTCGCCAGAAGTCGATCTTCGCCAAGATCACCGCCGTGCCAGACTGGTCCGACCGTGTGAATGATGTATCTCGCCGGAAGTCTGTACCCCAGCGTGACTTTGGCCTGGCCTGTACTACAACCATTTAGCTGGCGGCATTCCGAGAGAAGTTCAGGGCCAGCAGCCCTGTGAATCGCGCCGTCTACACCGCCGCCACCGAGTAAACTGCTGTTTGCGGCGTTGACGATGGCATCAACATTGAGAGAGACGATATTTGCGGTTATCGCTTCTGGATTGACCATGTTGTCAATTAGTGTGTAGATTACCTTGATTTTCGCATGCAGGATTTCCATGTTACAACTAGAACCTTACGCTGGTGCACTCGGCGCCTTAGTGACAGGCATTGATCTGACTGTGCCTGTTAATGATGTGTTGTTCCAGGAGCTCAATAACGCCTTACTCCAATACGAGGTCTTGTTCTTTCGTCATCAGCCTATTTCACCGCAGAATCATGCAGACCTGGCCGGGTTGTTTGGTCCACCTCAGTTACATCAGGCCTACCCGCATGTTGAGAACTTTCCCCAGATAACGATTCTGGAAAATGATGAGGCCACGCCTTCAAAAATCGAGATGTGGCACACGGATATGACGTTCAGAAAATACCCGCCCCAGGGAGCGATTTTGCATGGCGTGGTAATCCCTGAAAAGGGAGGCGATACCTTGTTTGCGAGTATGTCCGCCGCCTATGAGGGTCTGTCGGGCAAGATGCAGGAATTTCTGTGTGGCCTGACAGCGATTCATGATTTTACCTTCGGGTTCAGGGAAAGCCTGGATGAACCTGGCGGAAGAGATCGTCTGGCGCAGATGGTTATCGACAATCCACCGGTTGAACATCCAGTCATCAGAACGCATCCGCTGTCTGGTAAAAAGGGCTTGTTTGTGAATTCCCTGTTTACTTCGAGAATAAAAGACATGACCGAGAAGGAAAGTCGGATGTTACTGGATTTTCTTTTCGATCATGCGCAGAAATCGGAGTACCCCTGCCGTTTCAGGTGGCAGCCTGATTCGGTGGCATTTTGGGACAATAGAATAACCCAACATAAACCCGTGAATGATTACTGGCCCCAACATCGTCGAATGCAGCGGATTACTATTGATGGTGATGAACCCTATTAGAATTACCTAGGAGCGTTTTACAGGAAGGGTAGTCAGGATTTCCTTCAGGGCGCCAATAAACAAGGTCGGCTGATCCAGAAATACATGGTGGTGCGCGTTTGGGATCTTCCTGATCTCTGACCCAAACAGAGATGTGAGAAATGACCTACTGGCAGGCGGAAAGAACCGACTCTGTTCGCCATAAATGAATGCCTTCGGCAGCCTGAGGTTGCGGATCATCGTCGCGGCATCCGGCAGTTGGATAGTCGTTTCTTCAATCATTTTGGCGAACAGTGCCTGATCGAGCTTAAACAGAAATCCCTGATCAGTTTCTTTCAATGAATGTCTTGCGATGTGTTGCAGTAAGTATTCATTCAGGCAAGGTTGCGGTGGCCGCAAACGTACTCGCTTCATACCAGATTCCAGGTTCTGGTAGTAACGATTGTTGAGTCGAGGCATTTTCAGTGGTTTTCGGGAACCGGCTGTCTCTGATATGACCGAGTCAACCAGTACAATTCCACCTAATCGTTCAGCGTGAAAGTGTGCGGCAATCCTTGTCATTGCACCGCCAAAGCTGTGACCAATAATGACCGTGCGATTACTTAATGTCTCTGCGACCTGCAGAATCTCGCTGGCAAACAGGGTCGCGCTGTATTGAGGCCGGTGGCCGCTGTCACCGCAGCCGCTCATATCAATAGCGGCAACTTGATAACTGTCGGTAAAGGCTGGTGCGATAAAGTCCCACCAGTGGCTGTGGGCAGCATGGCCGTGTACGAACAACAGGCCTGGTTTCGAATCTTCACCCCAGATTTGATAGTGAATTTCTGTGCCGTCGACTGTAATGAAACGATCTGTATATGGAACGCTGATGTATTCCGTGTACCAGTCTGGATACTGCAATTGATGTGCCGTACTAAAAGAATAAATGGATTATAGCCCAGTGGGTTCTCCAGACGTTATGATGTAAGTGAATTAGAACAAGAGACTCATATGGTGCCAAAAAACCCATGGAATAATAGAACAGCCGCATTTGCCATCGCGGTTGCATTTCTGGTTGGGCTGGTTGGTTCCTTAGCACTCAGATCCTATAGCTCGAAGACAACAGCAAGCACTGTAACGGTGACTGAGAGAGCCAGAATCCATTGGCGGGTACCCGTTGCTTTCAGCACCAATCTGCCAGCGCTGGGTGACAACATTCTCTATGTGTCGGACAAGCTAAATCGAGCGACTAACGGCCGTGTTGAACTCGAAGTATTTGAGCCTGGTATGCTGATCCCTGCATTCAGCATCACCGAAGGTGTGCGCGATAAGAAAATCGAGGCTGGCTACACCTGGCTTGGCTATGATCAGGGGAGAATTCCTGCAACGCCACTGATATCAGCAGTACCTTTTGGCATGGAACCCTGGGAATTCACTGCCTGGTATTTTGAAGATGAGGGGCGCTTGCTGACGGAGGAGTTGTACCGTAAACACAATGTTCATCCTGTCCTCTGCGGTGTGATTGGACCGGAAACCGCTGGATGGTTTCGAGATCGCATTGAATCGCTGGAGGATTTTGATGGGCTGAAGATCCGTTTTGCGGGACTTGGCGGGCGTGTCCTGCAGAAACTGGGCGCTTCGGTGACAATGATTCCTGGCGGTGAAATATTTCAGGCATTAGAGAAAGGGGCGATTGACGCAACCGAGTTCTCACTACCTGCTGTCGATGAGATGCTGGGTTTTGATCGGGTTGCAAAATTCAACTATTTTCCAGGTTGGCATCAGACGTTTACTGCAGAACATCTGGTTGTAAACCTTCAGACCTGGCAAGGTCTGGCTGATTCTGATCAGGAACTCATCGAGATGGCCTGTACCGCTGGCATAATACGGAATCTATCTCGCGGTGAAGGGATTCAAGGCGAGGTGATGAAAGGATTTCCGGCCAAAGACGTGACGCCCGTCAGATTCTCGGATGAGATCCTGAGGCAGTTGGAAGCACTGACCAACGAGGTCTTGGCTGAAGAAGCGGCGAAGGATCAGGACTTTGCACGCATCTGGGAATCCCAGAAGAAATTCATAAAGACTTACCAGAATTGGAAAAGTCATGCCTATCTCCCCAGAGATTTCTGAATCCCAGGTACTTAAGCAGAGTAGAAGAACTTGCAGTTACCACATACCAACGTTTCACTTTGGGTAGAAAAACAAGTCACTCGGCTGGGTGACCTGGTCTCGTGGATCTGGCTGGTGCTGTTGGCAACTATTGTAGTCAATGTGGTCATGCGTTATCTGTTTGGTCAGGGGAGAATTGAGTTTGAAGAAATCCAATGGCATCTTTATGCCATTGGATTCTTGTTGGGTCTGTCCTACGCATACGTATCGGATATCCATATTCGAGTTGACGTGGTGCGGGAGAAACTTTCTGAACAGGCACAGGCATGGATCGAACTTTACGGTATCGTTCTGCTTCTCCTCCCGTTTGTTATTCTGGTTTTATATGGTGTGATTCCATTCATAAGTTACTCTCTTGAAACTAACGAGGTGTCAGAGGCGCCAGCAGGCTTGCCTTTTCGTTGGATCATCAAGAGTTTTCTTGCAATAGGATTCCTCTTGTTGCTGGTTGCGACGATTGCTCGACTGAGCCGTATCTGGTGTTTCCTGTTTGGTTGGCCTCATGTATCGGCTGTGCAGGAACCTCATGAGGAGTCAAATTAGTGTCAAGTGGAGATATTCTTTCGTTGTTGATGTTCGGATCATTCATCCTGCTTATATTTTCTGGTTTTCCCGTTGCCTGGGTATTGGGCGGGCTGGCGGTTATCTTTACGGCAATCGGCATTGTGCTGCGGGTAGATTTTCATCTGCCGATAGCCATGGATTGGGATTACAGCCTGTTGGTGGTTGATCGTATCTGGAATGTGATGAACAACTGGGTGCTGGTGGCGCTGCCGATGTTCATATTTATGGGTTTGATGTTGGACAGATCAGGGGTAGCCCAGCGTCTGATGACCAATTTTGTCAGATTATTCGGTGGTGTTCGAGGTGGCATGGCGGTTACCGTCGCTTTGATCGGTATTCTGCTCGCTGCTTCAACCGGAATTATTGGTGCCTCGGTTGTTCTGCTGGCTCTGCTCGGACTACCACAGATGCTCGATAAGGGTTACAAACCAGAGTTGGCTGCAGGTACTGTTTGTGCGGTTGGGACTCTGGGTATATTAATTCCACCGAGTATCATGTTGGTCCTGATGGCCGACCGATTGGCCATGCCAGTGGGTGATCTGTTTTTGGGTGCATTGTTCCCGGGGTTGCTGCTGGGCAGTTTGTTTATCCTCTATATATTGGCTATAGCCTATTTTGATCCGGATGCTGCACCCGTGCCCGCTGGGCATGAGAAGGTAACCGTTAGATTGATACTCGAAGTTTTTCTGTCAATTATCGCGCCAGCGGGTCTAATCCTTGCCGTGTTGGGTTCCATATTCTTTGGAGTTGCAACGCCCACCGAAGCAGCCGGGGTCGGCGCATTTGGTGCGACATTGTTAGCATGGTGGAACAGTCAACTCAATCTAGATGTATTCAGAAGCGTGTTACAAGAAACCACCAAAACAACCGCCTATATATTTGCAATTTTCCTGGGCGCGACTGCTTACTCGCTGGTGCTGAGAGGATTGGGTGGAGACCAATTGATTGAAGGTATGCTGAAAAGTATGCCATTTGGACCTACAGGAATAGTGATATCGATTTTAGTGTTTACATTCCTGCTTGGTTTTTTTCTGGATTGGATTGAGATTACCTTGATTGTACTGCCTCTTATCAGCCCCGTAGTCGTCGATCTGGGATTCGATCTGGTTTGGTTTACCGTGTTGTTTGCTGTCTGCCTGCAAACTTCGTTTCTGACGCCACCTGTTGGTTTTGCGATCTTTTATTTGAAAGGTGTTGCCCCGGCAGGAATGCCGGTGTCGACAATCTACCGTGGTGTTGTTCCCTTTATTGTTATGCAATTGATCGGGTTGGTGGTGATATTCCTGTGGCAGGACATTGTCACCTGGTTACCGGCACAGGCGTATTGATATTAGACATAGATGCCGATTCAGTCCACAAACCCTTTACATTAAACGTCTTGGCGGGTACCTGGCGATCTGCTAGATTCTGAGTCACAAGTGATATAAGTGAACTGACAGCTGCTTTTTTGCTGGTTGTACGCCTCAAATAGTGTCGATTCAATTATAAAGATAGGCTATTTTTTTTATCTTGATATTGAGACTGAACCAGATGTATTACTGTCTTAGTCAATATGTAACCGAATCCAATATCTTCTGACTTTCAGTGGAGTACCGGTCTACAAAGCGTATACCAATATCGATGGATACAGAATTACCGAACAGGTCGACGTATAGATCGATCAGTGTGGAGTGACTGTGAGACCGAAGCGAGGCAGTGCTGCGCTGCTATGAACAGTAACAATTTCGTCGTATTGTTGTATGTCCTGTTGTTATCGAGCTGCGCTTCTCCAGGGGGGAATTGGGGGGCAAACGTCACTCTTTCGCCAGGTTGGGAAAAAGTTAAGTTATCGGCACGCAGAGCGGTAAAAGATCCTCACACCTGGGTTCCTCTGGTGAGTGCTGCGGCCTTCGGTATCGATGACTTTGATCAGCAGGCTGCGGATTGGGCAACCCGCCGAACCCCGGTCTTTGGTGATCGTGAGGATGCTGAGGATGCCAGTCATCTGCTCCAGGATCTGTCAAAAATAAACTACCTGATTACCGCTGTTGCTGCGCCCTCAGGTAGGGGTAGATCCGGGCTGAAGAACAAGGTTCGTGGGCTGGTGTCTGGCATTGCAGTGATAGGAATAAATGACGGCATCACCAATTCAATCAAGTCGGTTACCGACAGAAAAAGGCCTGATGAGGATAGTGATGCTGATGAAGACAACAGCTTTCCTTCATGGCACATGTCCAGTGCTTCAATTTCTGCGCGACTGGCGTCCAGGAATATTGAATACATGAACCTGACGCCAAATCAGAAAAAGTTCTGGCGGATTTCATCTCATACAGTGGCTGGTTTTACAGGCTGGGCGAGAATAGAAGGGGGTCGACACTACCCATCGGATGTTCTCGCTGGTTATGCACTCGGAAACTTTCTCGGCAGGTTTCTGAATGACGCGTTTATTGATCCAGGTTTTCAGAATCGACTCAGTATTGGTGTCAACGTCAATGGTCGAAACGAAGGATTATTAACGGTTGCATATCGCTGGTGACGGTTGCGATTGATTTTTTGCAGAATTTGATGTTATCTAATTACAGGTTAAGTAGTTAATTTCACCTTATCCTTTTCAGAGGAGAATAGTGATGAAGAATCGAATCCAGTTGTTGATAGCAGTAATTACACTGCCAGTGCTGAGCAGTAACGCGGATATTCCACGCACGTCCGATGGCAAACCCGATTTCACGGGGACTTATAACGTCGCGACGGTTACACCGATCGAACGTCCGGTAGCGCTCGGCAACACCCTGACACTGTCAAAAGAAAGAGCTGAACAGATTGCCGCGGGAGTCGCCGCGATGAAGGCTGCTGGCGTGCAGAACAGTGATCCTGAACGAGGAGCGCCGCCTGCGGGGGGTGACGGCTCTGGCGGACCAGCTGGTAATGTTGGTGGCTATAATAGCTTCTGGATCGACTTTGGTGATACTGCATTCAAGGTGAATGGCGAGTATCGAACGTCCATAATTACTGATCCTCCGAACGGTCGTTACCCGCAGATGACGATGGCAGGTGGAATGAAGCTGGCAAAGTTATTTTCCGATGTCCTGCATGAGAACAAGGGGGATGCCTGGTGGCTGAATCAGATTGAACCAGGTCCTTACGATGACCCGGAACGCATGACATTGAGTGATCGCTGCCTTATAGGTTTTGGTTCTACGGGCGGGCCGCCGATGCTGCCAACCTTGTATAACAATCTGAAGCGGATTGTGCAGACACCGGATCATGTTTTGATCCTGATTGAAATGGTGCACGACTCGCGGATTATTCGTCTTAACAGCGAACACGCAGACCCATCGGTTCGCAAATGGTTGGGAGATTCCATCGGCTGGTGGGAAGGAGATACACTGGTCGTGGACACGACCAATTTCAAAGACGAGCCATCACTCTATGGTGCAAGTCGTGATCTTCATGTGGTGGAGAAATTCAAACGGACGGATGGCGACACGCTGCTGTATAGTTTTACGGTTGACGATCCTGGCGCCTGGGCTGCCCCCTGGAGCGGTGAATATCCCTGGCCAGCGTCGGATGAACCCGTATACGAATATGCCTGTCATGAAGGTAACTACGCCATGGAAGGAATATTGCGGGGTGCCAGGCTGCTTGAGGAGGAGACACTCAGGGCGGGGGATCCCGGATCTGAGTAGCCCATCGACGCATCCTCTATGATTGCGAATAAACGTGCCGACCGGAACGGTTGGCACTCGTTTGAGCAGGCTAGTCATCAAAGAGGTCGTCAAGGGGATTATCGTTATCAGGGTCAATATCGAACCCTACACCCTCTTCAGACTCTTTATTATCGCTTTCATTATCGCTTTCATTATCGGTAAAGAGTAAATCAAAATCCGAAGCCGCGGCTTCTTGCTTATGTCCGTCTTTGGTTTTGAACGCACCATGGACAGGTCTGAAATAGTCGCAGAAGTTCGCGCTCTCTTTGATTGCAGGTGGCTCAGCGCGCTCATGCTCACAGTCACCTGGTCTGCCTGGAGCATAAAGGCGACATAAACGGCAGCAGTGTAAGACCTCGAAGCAGTTCGGGCAGTTGTTGTGGCGACTGATGGGAAGTGGAATCTCGGTAAGGGATGTACCGCAGTTCCAACATTGCAATTCTTTTGCCATCATCTTCATCCCGGAACCCAGCCGGGCTGTATTCTAAACCCAAATGATTATTTGGCAAATGTCTCGATGATGGCATCGAGATTTTCCTGGACTCGAGCTGATGGCATCCCGATGCTTGGCGTATAGAGAATTGAATGGTCTGAAAAATCGTGCCATTGCGTGACCTGGTCGCGAACTTCATCAGCAGTTCCGGCGATGGCGATTTCATCAATCATCTCGTCAGTCACTGCCTCAGCCATCGCTTTGAAGTCCTGTGCTCTAAATGCACTGGCTATTTTCTCGCCTGCCGCCTGCCAACCGTTTGGTTCCAGTACGGAGTGGTAAAGCCGAGTTGTGTAATAAAATCCAATTTGGCCTCGAACCTCGTTACGTGCCTGCTCAGTGCTGTCTGCAATTGAGGTGATGATGTAGGGATAGGCTTTGCAGGCAGTACCCTCGAGCTTTGGCATCACACGTTCACGAATATAGGTGCGCGTGAAGATCGGATGACAGATGAGACCATCCGCAACCGCAGCGGCAGCCGAAATCATACCCTTGTTAACGGCTGCCAGACATATTGGAATTGTCTCACGGGCAGTACCTCGTCGAACGTAGGCGGGAATGTTGATATTGTAGTACTTGCCTTCGAACTTTAGACCACCACCATTCCCGGCAGCAAATGCGGCACGAATAAGCGCGATCGCTTCTTTGACTCTTGGTGCCGGTGGGGCATCAAACGGCATGGAATACCAATCCTCATTCATGCGTTTCGTCCCTGTGCCCAGTCCCAGAATAAATCGCCCTCCAGAGATTTCGTCAATATCCATCGCGCCTGTTGCTGCGAGCATCGGTGTTCGCATGAAAGCGTAGGCGATTGCGCTGCCTATCTGGATTGAGCTGGTCTGAGAAGCAACCGCCGCGAGTCGCACCAGACCGTTGGCATTAAAGAACTCAGTTCCCCATACCGATTCAAAACCAGCCTGTTCAGCCTTGATCGCAGTATCGATCTGTCCCTGGATACTTGCTGAACCCAGAATCAATCCATATTTCATTTGTCATCTCCTTTTTTTAATCGAGTAACAAGGGTGCCAGAAGTTGCCGGTGATATTTCTCATCACCAAACTGATACTGACACCAGAGTGCGCGACGAAGAAACAGCTGGGCGTCGCACTCATACGTGAATCCAAAACCACCATGGAATTGTACTGCCCTGTCTCCAGCATGGGCGAACGATTCGCTTGCATGAGCCTTAGCCATGCGCAGCGCGATCTCCAGTTCATCTTCCGTTGCCGTATTCCAAATAGTCGCAGCGTGATAGAGGTGAGAACGAGACGCTTCCATATCAATTAGAATCTGAACGGTAGGATGCTTTAGTGCCTGATAGCTACCGATATATCTGTCGAATTGCTTTCGCGTATTCAAATATTCAACGATCACGTTAAGTACCGCAGCATGACCACCTGCCATTTCAGCACACAGAAGTAACAGCGTTGCGTATTCAATCTGTTTCAAACAGCAGCTTGCAAGCAACATGCTTTCATCAATGATGATTCCATCCAGATCAAGCTGATAGGCGCGTCGTGTCTCGTCGATGATGATTTCGCGAGTCAGTGCCCCATCCGGTATTAGTGATTTTTCAATCAGCGCCAGGACGGGTTCACCTTCAAGATTGATTGAGATGAGTATTACGTCAGCCGCTGCCGCGTTCTCAACCAGATTCTTGGACCCGCTTAGCTGAACTTTGCCGTTAGTTCTGGTCCCGAAACTGGTCAGCTGTTTAAGGTTCCAGCTACCCTCTGCCTCTGCCAGCGCAATTGTTGCGATCGCACCCTGTGCGATTCTTGGCAACCAGGTGTTTTTTTGCTCTTCGCTGCCTCCCTCAATTAACGCATGCGCCGCAAGAGTTGAGGAAACAAGAGGCGTCGTCATCAGGTTTCGACCCATGGATTCGACGATGGGGACCAGGTCTGTCATTGATAAACCCAGCCCGGCATAGGACTCGGGAATGATGATGGCAGTCCATCCCAGGTCGATGACCTGTCGCCAGAGGTCATCACTGAAATCAGATTCTTCTTCGATCCTGGTTCTGACGCTGGTTACCGGAGAGTGCGTTGAACAAAAGTCCATGGCGGTGTCCAGCAGCATGGCTTGTTCCTCAGAAAAACTTATTGCGTTGCTCATGCTTCTCGACCCCTAGCTTTTTGGTAGACCGAGCACTCGCTCGCCAACAATGTTGCGCTGTACCTGACTCGTCCCGCCGCCTATGGTGGCAGAGAAAGAGTTAAAGTAGGAGCGTTGCCATTTTCCTCCGTCGATGGCCTGTGGGCCGACGAAACGACCGCCATTCGCAGCCTGGAGAGATAATGCAAACTGACAGAATCGTCGCTTCAATTCCGTACCGCGCAGCTTCCCGGACATGGCAACAGCCATTGGACGTTCTGAGTTGAGTGCCGTTATTCTTGTGCGGGGTATCATCAGCGCGTTGCCTTTTGCTTCGATTAGAAACTGCACCATCCGATCACGAATGAGTGGATCCTCGAGGGCAGGTTTGCCATTTCGAGTTGATCTCTTCGCCAGTTCCAGTACGTCGTTGATGTTCAGGTCCATCGCCGCAAGACCACCGGCCTGGCCACCCGTTGCACCTCTCTCATACATCAAGGTCTCCATGGCTATCTGCCATCCTTCACCTTCTTTGCCCATGATGCAGGTACCTGGTATCCGGGCGTCATTAAAATAGGTCTGGCAGAATCCGTATTCACTGGTGAGTTTCTTGATCGGTACAGGATCAACACCTTCGACCTTCATTGGCGAGAGGAAAAAACTCAATCCGGCGTATTTGTTGGGTCCATCGGTACTGGTTCGAGCCAGCAGGATCATATACCTGGCATAGGTTCCGAGGCTGGTCCAGATTTTGGATCCGCTGATGATGTAATCATCTCCGTCTCTCACGGCACGGGTTTGTGCGTTACCTAAATCCGAGCCATGATCCGGTTCTGAGAATCCCTGGCACCAGATATCTTCTGCCGAGAGGATTCCCTTGATGTATTTCTTCTTCTCGTCCTCGGTACCACGAGACAGAATGAGTGGTCCAGCCCAGTTCAGACCAATGGTGTTGGTCATAAATGGTACGCGCTGGCGGGCCATTTCCTGAGTCACAATATCCTGAAAAACCTGCGGTTTACCACCGCCGCCATACTCTGCCGGCCAGGCCATCCCCAGGTACCCGGCGTGATACACCTTGCTCTGCCAGTCCCGAAGATATTCGAACTGCTCATCAGTACCGACTTCCATGAAAGACTCTGGAAGTAAAAATCCCGGGTCACCAGGATTGTTTTCCTTCAGCCAGGCTGAAACCTCTTCTCTGAACTCTTTGAGTTCCTGCTCGCTCACACTCACTTCTTATCCTCGTTGTTAGTTCTCTGTAACCCAGGACGGTTTACGTTTCTCCCTGAAGGCTGCCATGCCTTCGCCACCTTCTTCAGACTGGAACATGCGACCGCTCCACCCTTGTGTTTCGGCGAACCCCTCTTCACGGGACAGTAGCGGTACACGACGGACCAGCTTCTTACATTCGATTACAGCGTTTGGGCCGCCCAGATTAATCATATCGATCTCTTCCTGTACCGCATCGACGAGTTGATCCTTCGGTACAGCTCGATGAGCGAATCCCATGTCAACGGCTTGTTTTCCGGTAAAGCGTTCACCAGTCAGGAAGAGTTTCATACCATGATGAGTACCCAGCTTCGGCAGACAGACGACAGAAATCACAGCAGGAATCACACCGATACGAACTTCTGAGAAACTGAACTGGACATCTTCTGCTGTAATGACGATATCTGCTGCACCCACCAGTCCCAGACCGCCAGCGAATGCTGCACCATTAACAGCCACGATGACCGGCTTGCCGCTATCCTGGATCGTGGTCAGTACTTCAGGATAGGCAACGGCTCTGCCGCCACCACTCACAGAAGCTCCCGGTGGACTTTTCAGATCTGCACCGGCGCAAAAAGCCGGCCCGGTACCCGTGATTACTATGGATCTGACTTTGGGATCTTCGTTTGCCTCCAGGAGATGCTGGTAGAGTTCGTTCACCAGGATAGCGGAGAGGGCGTTACGATTTTCCGGCCGGTTAAGCGTAATCCATGCAGCACCGCTCTTAATCTCGTATAGGGTTGCTTCTTTGTCAGCCATACTGACCTCCTTAGGTTTGTAGCGTTTGATTCACGACGACGGGAATGTTGCCAATGAGGCTACCATAAAACCGACACTGGTTATAAATCTGAATTGGGCGCTATTTGCAGAACTGATCGATTTCGTCTGGACCAGTAAGTGTTTAGTCCGGATCGAGTAAGATTGTATTGTCTTTTTAGTTGAGTCGAGTTCAGGGTTGGGGTTTATTGGCTTTCGGCCAGGGTTGGGTAAGTTCACCCGTGACCTCCTCTTCGATATCCTCCTCCTTGAATACCGTCAAACCACGAGACAGGTAGTTGGGCAGTGCCTGGGGTGCATCCAATGTGCAGGTGTGCAGCCAGACACGTTGTCCACTTAAACGCCAGGCATGATAAATAGCATCCTCCAGCAGACTCCTGCCATACCCCTGTCCAATGAATTCCGGCAACACACCAAAATAACTTATCTCGGTGGAGCCGTCTGCCTGTTTCTCCAGCTCGAAGTACCCGACTGGTGTGCCGTTTCGATAGGCTACCCAGGTCTCGGTGTCTTGCTTGTCCAGAAATGTGAGCCAGTCATCATAGGTCCAGTTCAGTCGCATGTTCCATTCCCACGCTGATCCCACGGCAACGTAGAGGAATCGGTTGAGTTCTGGAAGAACGGTATCGACTTTCCTCAAATCATAGCCAGGGTTTGATTGCCGTTGCTCCGGGATTTTCTCAGGATCAGTCATTTCGACGTACCAGACATGTACCTCTTTCTTCACAAGGATTCCTTCTTGAATGACTCAGACATTAGTCGCCCATCCACCAGAGAAGGGCACTACCTGGCCGACGATAAAATCGCTTTTGTCAGAAGCCAGAAATAGCGCAAGTTCTGCTGACTCATCTGGCCTGGCGACTCGACCTATGGGTACGTTTCTTTGCAAGTGTTTCTGAAAGCGTTCTGACTTGACCAGATTTTCCGGAAAGTAGGCCGGATTGCTGACATAGTTTTGTGCTACTGCATTTACATTGACGTTGGCAGCAGCTAACTCGAGGCCTGCTGCTTTGATAAACGCGTTTTGCGAACCACGAGCCGCGCAGTAAGAGGTTGATCCTGGAATACCTCGTAGTGGTGCGGCGCTGGTAACAGCAACGATCTTACCCCCGCCGCGATTTGCCATCAGTGTCCCAAAATGACGAACGAGTTTCATCAGCGGGTGAACCATCACGTTGAACATGCCGAGCCAGTCTTCATCCCTGATGTCGGAAACGGGCATATTGCAGGGATCATGTGCAAGATTAGCAATAACCACATCCAGATCATCCAGTCCTTTAACGTAGTCGTCAAAACTTTCATCACAAGGCACTGAACCCGGGATCGCATTAACTGATGCACCTTCCGCCGTAAACAACTCGTTGATAGCGGGTCCCATGTAATCGGTACATTGAGTGAGAAGCACCTTTTTGGCTTCTAATCTTGCTGACATATCTGATCCTTCTGCCTGATTGTTACCACGAATAAGTCTCGGTCAGGGGAAACAGCTCTCTGGTCAATTTGCTGGATTAACCTGATTCAGTGCCGTTCCTGTCTGACTGTTTTTCTGAATAGTGCGGTAAGTTGACGGGCGAATCAATTCCCCATCAGATTCGTCCCGGGCCTCGACCACCGATACCGAGTCTTCGATAATTATTCCGCACCGAATCCGCGGTCTCTTTACCGGCAATATTCTCAATTTCTTGAAAGGACTCTTCCTGAATCTCATTTGCTCTGTCGTGACGTTCCTCAGGACTGAGTCCTTCATTACCTCGCAGATCGCTGATATCGGTTTTAGCCTGGGTCGTTACTTCATAAACCGCGATGATCTCATTGTCGGTAATGCCGTAACGATCACCGATTGACTGAATCGATCGAAAGGTTGGATCTAGAGAGCGGGTGTACTCGGCGTAGCGTTCAGTCGTGAGATAGTCCTTGATCTGAGCGTTGCTGACTTCCCTTTGATCACGTTGTGCTTGTCTGTCTGCATACTGGTTAAATTCACTACCCTCATTTTGCAGGCGGATTTCAAAAAGGTCTCGAAACTCCTGTTCTGTGTAATCAAATGTACTCATCGAATACTGCATTACTCGAGCGAGTCGTGATTCGCGCAGTTGATATTCAAAATACTCCTCGCTGCTGAGGGTGTCCCGAATCTGATCCTGCAACTCCTGTCGAATCCTGTTTCGATCATCTCTTGACTCGGAGATATAACCCACGGTGCTCAACGCTACCGTTTTGGCCTGGTTCAGTCGCTGTAGTTCATAGATTTCAATCTGTTTATCTGATGAAAGGAATGGCAGTGAATTGTTCAGAGGTTTGAACAACGATTCAAAAAGGGAATCATCAACAATTTCATCACCAAAGATATCTCTTAGTTGCTGGCGTTTCAGATTGAGCCAGGTCAGTTCTAACTGGGTGTCTTCCTCCGGCTCAGTATCTGATCTCAGCCAATAGGTGTCAGGACCTTTGTTTGGCTGGGAGAGAAAGTGATCACGTTCAATCGTCGCCAGTACAATACCTCTGACAACATCTTCATCATATCCGGCTGATCGAAGTTGACTGACCAGGTCAGCGTGATCACCACTGAGTGATTCTGTCAGGTCGATGCCTGTCTGATAACTGCTCGCGCTTATTTCACGTGGTATTGCTGATTCAGGAGGGATCTCCGGCTGGTTCTGAGATGTTGCGACGACTGCAGAATCTGGCCGGTTTAAGAGGTACCAGGCAAAACTGACGTTGAGGGTTATCAGCGAGACTATTACAAGGTTTTTGATCATGTTCGTACCTCCGCCTTATTTGCTGCTGAGATAGAAACTCGTTTGCGTCTACTTTAACTTAGTTAGTGGCAAGAAAATAAGCGTGGCGTTTTCACACCGGCTATATTGTCAGATGTCATCAAAGTCACCATGGCGACCCTTTCCAGATGCAAATCGTTGAGCACCCGCTTGTGTTTCTCCAGATTGAATGACCTCCCTGCCGATGAACGTTTCATTACGCAGCGCCTCGGGGATTGACATGTTCCATTGCTGGTAGGAGGAAAGACGGTCATTTCGCAGGCAGAGTTGAGGAAACTTACATAGTTCTTTAGCCAGGGTCACTGCGGCATTCAGTGCTTCACCCTTTGCGGTCAGCCGGTTTGCAAGGCCCATCTGCTTCGCTTCATCGCCTGAAACGCCTCTGCCAGTCAAAATTAGATCCAAAGCGTGACTCTGACCGAGGAGCCTGGTTAACCTGACTGTGCCCCCGTCTACCAAAGGTACACCCCAGCGTCGGCAATAAACTCCGAAAACGGCATCGGTTGCGGCAACTCGAAGATCACACCAGACAGCAAGTTCCAGTCCACCAGCTACAGCATGTCCTTCTACCGCAGCAATAACTGGTTTGTTGAGCAGCATTCGGGTAGGTCCCATTGGACCATCACCCTCAATTCCGACTCGATTGCCTTTACTTGTCGACACTGCCGTCAAGTCCGCACCTGCGCAAAATGTGCCGTCAGCACCCGTTAAGATGGCGACCTTTTGCTCGTCATTGCCGTTAAATTGCCGGAAAGCATCAGCAAGCAGCTTAGCGGTAGGTCTGTCGACGGCATTTCTCTTTTCCGGACGGTTGAGAGTGATGATCGTTATCTCATCGAGTTGTTCAATCAAAATGCTGCTCATGATGATTCTCCATTCGTTATTTACTACCAGTAACTAGAAGATTTAGATAGAAGTAACTGCCCGCGCTTCGTCAATGTTTTTTCGGATCCAGTCATATTCTGGGTGATTGTGGCGCGAAATTGCCGATCACCGTTGTGCCGTGATGATTCTCAGAGATACAGACTGATCCGTGGTCATTGTCAATATCCAATCCCGGCCCTTCAATTCAATGCACCTGCAAGAACAAGAATTTGAGTGCTAACCAGGTTTTTGTTTAACGTCATGCAGATTCTCAAGATCCACGTACTGTTTATTGCCGTTAATGCGATACATTCTGCGATTTATCCTGGGATAATCGCAAATATCAAGCTCGCTTCGGTTCCCACCCATAAGGTAAACAAGGTCTTCGTCAAATGGATTACGCAGAGTATGGGGTTGTGAGCCCTGGCCAAATGCCATGAAATCTCCTGGTCCCACCTCGTGCTGCTGGTCACCAATTTCAGCGATGCCTTTGCCATCAATTATGTAGAGAAATTCTTCATCGCAGTGATGGAAGTGAAACTGAGTAGACTCACTGCCGGACTCGAGTCTGGCGAGATGTACACCAATATGCTTTAAACCCAGTGAATCACTGAGAGCACGAACATGGCGTACAGCTTTGTCATTGAACTGATGGATGTTAACTGTCTCTGCCATCGCAGCAATCTCTTCTGCTTTCAACAAGGAAGAATTCTTATCTGCCACGATATCTCCCTCCGGGGCGGTTCCTTGATTCCTGGAATCTCCGCTCACGAGCTTTGCGTACTGGCGGTGGAATCTTGGCTAATAGGGCTAAAGGAGGTTGCTCGCAGGTAAATGATTCACCTAACAGTGATTCGATGCTGGGGAGCATAAACGAATCGTTTTCGCAGGCAAGGCTGATTGAGATTCCACTTGCTCCAGCGCGACCCGTTCGACCTATTCTATGTACATAGTCTTCAGAATCTTCAGGCAGGTTGTAATTAATGACATGTGTGATTCCTTCTACATGAATTCCACGACCAGCGACATCTGTCGCTACCAATACCTTGATCTTGCCTTCTTTAAAATCATCCAGGGTTCTGATTCTTTTCTTTTGTGCGACTTCTCCTGTCAGTAGTCCGCAATCAACACCGTGTTGAAACAGCCTGCTTTCGATTTCGCGAGTTTGGTCGCGTCGATTGATAAATACGAGTACTCGGTCTACACCTGGGCTGTTAATCAGGTTATAGAGTACATTGAATTTGTGATCTTCACTGGTCAGGTAAACGAGTTGTTTGACACTGTCTATTGCTAGTTTGGCTGGTTCAATCTCGATCTCGACAGGATCCAGTGTCCAACTGGCAGCTAGACGTCTGATGTCTTCGTTGATGGTTGCGCTGAATAACTGGGTTTGACGATTCTCCTTTCGTGGTGTTCTTCTGATAATGGATTTCACGTCCGGAATAAAGCCCATACTCAGCATTCGGTCAGCTTCGTCAATGACCAGCGTCTCAACCAGAGACAGATCAATGATGTTGGATTGGAGGAAATCCAGCAAACGACCAGGGGTAGCGACAACGATATCGATGTGTTGCTTGAGTTGTTTTTTTTGTTTTTCGTAGTCCATACCGCCTACAACCGCCAGAACCCTGAGGTCCGTGAACTCCGACAGCTGTTTCGCATCATTTGTGATCTGCAGCACAAGCTCTCGAGTTGGTGCAATGATCAGTGCGAATGGCGCACCAGTCTGGCGTGATTCGAATTCCGGATTTTCCATGTGATAGGTGATAATGGAAATAAGAAAAGCGGCAGTCTTCCCGGTTCCGGTCTGGGCCTGGGCTATAATGTCTTTACCATCGAGTGAGTGAGGCAGGACTTCATTCTGTACTGGCGTGCAGCCAGCGAACCCAAGTTTCATCACCACCAGGTTCAGAGCCTCAGGCAGTTCGAGAACGGCAAAATCCTCCGGCAGGTTTTTTAGTTGATCCCCGTTAACACCAGATAATTCTGCATCAGTAGTATTGTCTTCTTCAATATTAGCGGGTGTTTCAGAATTGAACAGGTTTTTTAGACGTTTCATGGTGGATTCACTTGCCTGTTACTGACTGCTGAGCAAGTGCCAAATTGCAATCAAACATTCTGATTAATGAGTTGCTGTACCGTTGCCAGTTGTAAACATACCACAAATACTTCAAGAGCCTGCTTTAATGAGTCGAGTGAGGGATATGTTGGCGCTATCCTGATATTACTATCTTCCGGGTCTTTTCCATAAGGGAAGGTTGCACCGGCCGGTGTCAGTTTTACGCCAATTTCACCAGCCAGCTCGATGACTGTTGTTGCCAGTCCAGGCTGAGTATCAAGTGAAACAAAGTAACCGCCGCTTGGGTGAGTCCAGGATGCAATATCTTTGCCCGCCAGATGCTCGGTAAGGGTTCTTTCGACCAGCTCAAATTTTGGTTGAATGATTGCTCTGTGTTTCTTCATATGTTCTTGTATGTCGTTCGGGTTCTGAAGAAATCGAGCATGTCTCAGCTGATTGACCTTGTCAGAACCTATTGTCGAAGCAGACAGAAATTTCTCCAGCCTCGAAAGACCGGAATCTGACATTCCGATAAAAGAGATACCGGAACCGGCAAATGTTATTTTTGAGGTAGATGCGACCATTATCACATTGTCAGTAGTGTCTTCCTGCAGCGATAGATCTGCCAGACTGAGAAGGCGGTCTGGGTCGTCGGACAAGTGGTGGACAGCGTATGCGTTGTCCCACATGATTCGAAATTCTTCACCGGCAAGTCTAGGCAGTCGAGCCATTCGTTGTACGGTTTCGTCGTTATAGGTCACACCCGTCGGATTTGAGTATTTGGGGACGCACCAGATCCCCTTGATCATTGGATCCTGTTTGATGAGGGATTCAATATGATCCATATCCGGACCAGTACTGGTCATTTCAATATTGATCATCTCGATATTGAAGTGCTCGCAGATAGTAAAATGTCGATCGTATCCAGGTACCGGACAGAGGAATTTGACTTCACTATTGCTTTCGTTTGCTTCCTGTAACCAGCATTCCTGCATCATCGAAGCAACATACATATACATGAGAGTCAGGCTGCTGTTTCCACCTACCAGGATGTGATCGGCAGGTATGCCAAGGATTTCTCCACCCAACGCTCTTGCTTCCGGAATACCCAGCAGACCTCCATAGTTTCGAACATCGGTTCCATCCTGCAGTATATATAATCCATTCAGGATGCCATCAAGATCATTTGCCAGATCTAGCTGTTCCGGCGCAGGTTTGCCGCGGGTTAGATCCAGATTAAGCCTGGCTTCTGCATACTGCTGGTATTGTTTGCTCAGTGATTCGTTTTGCTCGTTGAGTGCCTCAACTGAAAGATCCGAAAATTTCATCTTGTTTCCCACGTGGCTTTACACCTTTAAACCGGTTAGTTCATCTGCGCCAAGCATCAGATTCATATTTTGAACGGCAGCACCTGCTGCGCCTTTGCCCAAATTATCCAGCTGCGATATCACTAACATTTGATCATCTGAGCCGAAGATATGGATGTCATTTCGGTTGGTACCATTATTTGTCTGTGGATCAAGAAAGCCGTTCTGACGTGTTTCATCAGTATTAGGCTGATGGACGTTAACGCACTCGTTATCACTGTAGTGAGTTTCAAGACAGGTGTAAATGTCATCAAGACTGGTTTTCTTGTTGAAATATTCTTTTGCAAGGGGTGTACTGACTAGCATCCCCTGGGGGTAGTGACCAACGGAAGGCAGGAACAGGGGCGCATATGTTAATGATGCGTAATGCTGCATCTCTGGAACATGCTTGTGTCCGAAATTCAGCGCGTAGGGGCGTGAATTCCACAGATCTGTTGGAGACTGCTGTTGACGCAATTCGTATTGCTCAATCATCTTATGGCCACCACCTGAGTACCCGGATACTGCACTGATACTGAGTCTTATATCTTTACGTAACAAGCCGCTATTGACCAAGGGTGCAATTGAAAGTAGAAAACCGGTTGGATAACAACCGGGATTTGACACTCTCGTTGCCTCGCTTATTTTTTGTCTCTGATTTTTCGTGAGTTCAGGTAAGCCATATACCCAGTCAGGGAGTATTCGATGCGCAGTGCTGGCATCCAGGATACGGGCACTGGTGTCTGAAGCCAGACTGGCTGTTTCTCTTGCAGCGTCGTCAGGCAGACAGAGGATCACAATATCAGCCTCGCAGATAATTGCGTGTTTAACAGTGGGATCTTTTCTGTTTTTATCACTGATCGACAAGATCTCAATATCCTGCCTGTCACTCAAGCGCTCATGAATTTGCAGACCGGTCGTGCCTACCTGGCCGTCGATGAATATCTTGTTCATATTGGTTGTCTGAATGTTCGAAAAAACTGCCTTAAGTCGTTCGCCAACAAATCCGGTTGTTCCAGCGCAGCGAAGTGTCCACCTTTTGGCTGCTTTGTCCAGTGCTGAATGTTAAACATCTCTTCTGCCCATTTGCGTGGTGGTTGAAACAGTTCACCAGGAAACATGGTGCAGCCGGTTGGGGTCGCGATTCTACCATGTTCATGGAGGTTGTTTTGCACATGATTTGATTCGTAATAGAGCCGGGTCGAAGAAGTGATACTACCGGTTATCCAGTAGATCATGATATTGGTTAACAGTTCATCTTTACTTATCGCGTTTTCAATGTTTCCATCGCAGTCTGTCCAGCTATGAAACTTCTCGGTTATCCAGGCTGCCAGTCCAACAGGTGAGTCGTTGAGCCCATATCCCAGGGTTTGTGGTTTGGTCCCCTGGATTGATTGATATCCGGTCCCTTCGGACATATGTTGTCGACGTTCTTCAAGGCGTGTCTTTTCTTCTTCTGTAACTCCCTCAAATGGATCAGATTTACGCTTTGGAATACCTGCGAAAACCAGAGTTAAATGCAGTGCGGAAACCTGCTCGGGAGCCAGTTTTGCAGTCCAGCTGCTGATAGCAGACCCCCAATCACCTCCTTGTACGGCATATTTTTTGTAGCCTAGTTGATTCATTAGTTCAATATGTCCCTCTGCGACGCGCTTCTGATCGAATCCGGGTTCAGTGGCAGGATCTGAAAATCCATAACCAGGAATTGAAGGGCAGATCATATGAAATGCATCTTGAGGATCAGCGCCGTAATTCTCCGGTTGTGTCATCATTGGGATGATTTTTGTAAATTCTGCGATTGATCCTGGCCATCCATGGGTCATCAGCAACGGAATGGCTGTTTCATGGGTTGATCGTTGGTGAATAAAGTGCAGCTTGCGATCTTCGATAATCGTCTGATACTGATCCAGCTGATTCAGCTGAGCTTCCTGGGCGCGCCAGTCATATTCTGTTAGCCAATAGCCTACCAGCGATTTCAGGTAATTCAGATCGGTGCCATATTTCCAGCTGTCGCCGACTTCATCCGGCCAGCGAGTCAACTGTAATCGATGTTTGAGATCGTCAATGACTTTATCAGAAACGCTGATTTTAAACGGTGAGATCACTGGGTTCTTCCCCTAATGTTGTTTCAGTTATCGAATCAATGCAGGTATTAAGAGTTAGTTCCAGGATAATACGAAACTACCCCCAATTATTATCCGCTGTCCCTGGTTGTATGCAAAATGTGGTGTTGCAGTCTGCTCCGAGTTTCGCCTAGATTTTCAAGTACAGGCTGAGGCAGGAACTTTGCCTGCAGCGCGTCTTCCCAGGGTATCGAGTCGTAATAGTGGTCCCTCAGGAAATGAATAAACTTCAGGGTTCGAAATCCGTCCATCCAATCATCGATAAATTTATCGAAAACCTCTCGTCTCTGATTTTGTTTGGAGCGGATAAGTTCGATTAGTCCCATCTTTTTACACCAGTGATCTATCTCCGGCACGACAAAGTGACGGTTTAGATCGCTGGCTTGCTGACAATTATTGAGATCAACCAGCAACCGCTTTAGCTGGTCGAATACCCTGGGATTGTATAAACAAAAATCGGTAGTAGATTGTGCCAGAATTTTTTTTATACCGAGGCCGGTACCAAAAGGTACGCGCTCCGAAAGACGTCCGGAGATTTTGATATTAGGCCCGGACAGTTGTTGTATCAGTCCCGTCTTGGCGAGCTTGTTGAGCAGGTAGAAGTCTTCTGCCGCATTCTTAACAGGGAAGCCCCTGACTGCCGCGTAGTGGTCTGCGTTAACCGCGATGGTACTGGCCACGGTAAAAAATGCATAAGGTGATCGAGCGTGATGTAATCCTGCGACATAGTAAAGGAGAGATATCTCGTAAAGGTAGCAGGCTGTATGATGCGTGTCAGGTTCGTGCTCAAAAGGGTACAGAAGAGCAGCTGCGGTATTCTGTACTTGTTTCAAGCGATCAAAATAGTCTGGTGGGAGGATCACGTCAGCATCGGTATTAAAGATCCAGGGTGTGTGAATCAGCCTTGAGTCAATCAGTCGTAGTGCGATATCCGCACCAATTTTCCTTGCCAGACCAACTCCCTGACGAACAGGAATGGATTCGGAACATCGATCAACAAGCAGAATTGAAATACTGTCCGAAATCTTCAGGTAGGTAATGGAAGAATCTGAATTGAGAGCGTGGCCGCGAGATTTCACGTCGGCGATCATTCGCATGGTCTGAGGCTCCAGATCAACTGGAGAGTTGGCTACCAGGATAACAAGAACATTCTCATCAAGGCTCCGCCAGACTTTCTCGAGGGTTGACCATTCTTCCTGGAATGCTGGAATGACAATACAGTAGTCGAATGAGCTCTTCTGCAGAATGGCTGTCGCGTTGCGACTCTCGGGTTCTGCGTAAAGTCGAAGATATTTTGTCACTACCTGCTTATTCATGGGGTGTATATCCTGAATCTGAGGCCGTTAGAGACTAGTGAAGTCGAGGACGTATGGCCAGCCCGTTCATTATTGTAACTTCGATATCGAGCCATTCCTGCCAGCGAGATGTGACTTCTGATTCAGGGAAGTAGTGATTGGCAAGGTGGATAAACAAATGGTAATGGTTTTGCTCCGATTGAGAGAGCGTTCGGTAGAAAGTCGCAAGTTCCGGATCTTCAAGATTTTCTGAAATGAGTTCAAAGCGTTCTGCTCCCCTTGCCTCAATCAACGCTGCGGTGAGCAGACGATCAAGAAAATACTGCTCAGGACCGCGATTAAAATGTCCAAGAATGGCATTAACATAAGGGTCTTTTTCATCGGCAGAAGGGATTAGTCCGCGCTTCAGCATCAGTTTTATCACCTGACGATAGTGGTTTAGTTCCTCAAGCGCGAGATCTGTCATTTCTTCGACCAGCTTTATCCGGTCAGGATAGTGAGCCACGATCGACAGAGCGACAGCAGAAGCTTTTCGCTCAGCAGAGGCATGATCAATCAGAAACTCATCGAAATTTCCAATAACTGCTTCGAGCCAGGCCTTTGGCGAAGGTGCGTTTAGTACGTTGAACAAAGCAATTCCTGAAAGAATCTTGAGATTTCTTCAACCTCTTCCATGCAGACCTGGTGGCCCATGGGATAGTCGAACCATCTGACGTCATAACCCAGACGAATTAGATTCTCACGGGAAGTTGCGGCGCGCATAATCGGGATCATTGGATCGCCGGTGCCGTGGGCCATCATTACTGGAATGGCCAGATTCTCATCGGTCCTCTCTCTTTCTGTTCGTGCAAGGTCATACAAGTAGGTTGAAAGGGCCAGTACACCTGCGAGTCGTACTCGAGATCTTAGCGCTGTTTGCAGGGCGATGACGCCACCCTGGGAAAATCCAGCAAGGAGTATTTGCTGGTTATCAATACCTCTGTCCATTTCACGCTCGATAAAGGCTTCAATCTGCTTGGCAGACATGTCGATATCATCGCCACCCTCGGTTTCCGAATGAGGGATAAAGTCGTACCAGGCTCGCATTTCTTCACCCTCGTTAATCGTGATAGAGCGTTTTGGCGCGTGAGGAAAGATGAAGCGGATAGCATGAGACTCCGGCAGTTTTAATTCTGGAACGATCGGCTCAAAATCGTGCCCGTCTGCTCCAAGCCCGTGCAGCCAGATGACTGTCGCGTTTGCAGCTTGATCAGGTTCAATTTGTATGTGATCAAGGACTTCACTCATGAATGCTCTCATAATCTGATTTGCTGATCAGAATCATATCGGCACCACGATTGATTTCAACTAGTTAATTCGTGTCCATAAAGTCACTTCGTGCCAAGCATTCTTGTCCTTGCCATGTAGTAACCGATTGATTTTATTGACTAACAATTTGCCCCTATAGTCTCGGCCGCACAAATTCGGTACTTTACGGACAAGAACTAGTTAGTT
>PBRC01000014.1 GCA_002725285.1 Gammaproteobacteria bacterium
CATGTAGCCACCTGATTGTAACGAGATGATACTATCACCTCTTATTAGGTGGCCAAATTTAGTGTGCCACTACAATCCTACATTTCTTGTTTGGGCGATTTCTGATCCTCTTGGGGCACCATTGCAAAGAATTCAAATCATTAAGGGATGGTTAGAGGATGGAGAACATAAAGAAAAAGTTTATGATGTTGCTTGTTCCAATGGATTAAGCGTTGATCCAGAAACTAATCGCTGCCCTGATAATGGAGCTCGTGTCGATCTCAGAGATTGTTCAATAAGCGCCGATTATGGAGCCAGAGAAATAAAAGCTTTTTGGCAGGATCCTGAATTTCGACAAGATCAAGAAGCTTTTTATTATTCTAGAGTTCTTGAAAATCCAGTTTGCAGATGGTCAACTTGGGATGCTATTAGAAACGGAGAAATACCTAGATCTGATATACCTTCAACTATTCAAGAAAGGGCTTGGTCTTCTCCTATTTGGTACTCTAAAGGATAGACATGAGAACTTTAACTAAAATAATTATTGTGGTTTTAATTTTAGGCGTTGCTTCTTTCGTAATTATTCAAATCCCTTCAGTTCAGGACAGACTCATGGTGTCTGTTGTTTCTGGAATGGCAAATGCTTCCAATAATCTTCCACAAGAAGATGCACTGAGCGCAGCAGTTTGTGGATCAAGATCTCCTATCCCTAGTCCTGGAAGAGCTGAGACATGTATTTTGGTCAAGGCAGGTGAAGAAATGTTTGTTGTGGATATAGGAGGTAGCAGTGCCGATAATCTGCGAAGTTGGAATATTCTATTTGGAAAGATTAAAGCAGTTTTTTTAACCCATTTACACTCAGACCATATTTCTGATTTACCTGCTCTGCATCAAGGTGCTTGGATTCTACAAAACAAAACTGAAAAACTAAAAGTCTATGGCCCTGAAGGAGTATCTTTAGTTACAGAAGGCTTCGAAAAGGCCTATGAGCTTGATTATGATTTTAGAAGTGAGCATCACGGAGAAGCCATTGCACCTCGTCAATATGCTGGTTTTAATGCTAAAACGATAGACCTTAATGAGCCTGTGTTATTTAACAAGGACGGTCTTAAAATCACAGCTTTTAAAGTGATTCATGAACCAATCGAACCAGCACTTGGTTATAAATTTGAATACAAAGGCAGATCATTAGTCATCACTGGTGATACTTCTTATGCTCAAAGTGTGATTGATAATTCTATGGGGGTAGATGTTCTTTTTCATGAAGCTCAGGCAAACCATATGGTCTCAGTTCTAGAGAACTTTGCTTTAGAGAATGGAGCAAAACTAAGAGCTAAAGTCATGGCTGATATTAAGACCTACCACACAACACTTATTGAGGCGGCAGATATTGCTAACAAAGCCAATGTTAAAAAATTAGTTTTTTATCACTTAACCCCAGCTCCACGAAATTATCTAACAGAATTGATGTTTGTCCGAGGGGTTAATGAAGTTAGAAAAGACTGGACGCTTGTTGAAGACGGCACATTAGTAGTTTTACCTGTAGATTCAGATGCAATTATAGTCACAAATATGTAGGTTTTTGCCCCTAATTTAACTTGCGTAATGAGTTGCAGCCGAACAAACCTGACAAACCCTGCTAAGTTCTACAGCTATCTCAGGCACTCTTTGAAGTATTCAGACGCTCCTTTGTTAAACAAGGACTAATAGAATTTAATAAGATGTTAGGGCATCTAGTTAACAGATGAAAAATTATTCAAACCTTTGAAGTTACTTCAATTGTCTGACTAACAGATAGGTAGATTAAATATAGGAATTATTAACGCCCTATTCTGAGAAAACTGCAAGACTATATGCTTCAAGTTATGACAAGACCTGTACAAATAATCTCTAGGGTGATGGTTATCGTGATAATCGTATCTTCGTCCTCACCACCCATCATTCAAGGTTCTTCTTCGCCCAATAGTTAGCAAGCGTTTCCTTGATCGAACGAATATGCTCTCTCGCGGTGGCTTCATCGGTTCCCTCTTCTGCTTGAATTAATAGATCTTCCATTCCTTTTTCAACGAGAGCGGCTTCAAGTAATGCTGGATCGAAAGGTTTATCTGGCGCGGCTATAGAATCTGGCCATATGGCGTGATGTATTTGATGGGCTCTGCTATTTGTAGCAACTGCGCCCTCTCTCATGCCTGTCTCTGGATGAAAGAAGTCTGCGTCAAGGTTTGCTTCAAGGTCACCCTTCGTTAGACGAGCGTAGTTAGCGACCGATGAATAATGCAAATAAATATCGCTGATCATCTTCAATGACGTTCCCATTATCTGAGCCAACTCAATCGGTGAGATTTCATTATTAATGAGCCTATAAGCGGCGTATCTATGGCGAATCCCATAAGGACTTATTCTTTCAGATTGCTCGGTCTTCCCTTCATTCCAGCCAAGATGCTTCATGGCCGTCGTCCATTGTCGCCTGAAGTTGATAATAGGATTGCCTTTAACGATTTTGTTTCCGTCGTATGTTTCTGGATGAACAAAAAGGTATTCCCGATCGTTAGATATTCCGAACGATTTATAGAAAACCTCTAAACGATCTAAAGTCCTTTTCCAGTATGGAGAGGCGATAGCGACATAAGCATGGTTTTTTTCATATCTTTGAAGAGTAAGAGTCTCGTTTCCATCTTTATCGGTCTTCCTTTGAATATGCTCCATCTTGATTGCATTTTTGAGAGTATTCCAAGGCCTAATGCCCGTGTGGTTTATCGTTTCCAACCATTGATAAAAGAGATAGGCGTATTTTTGATTTTTGCCCCATAGTTTTCCTGAATAGTATGTTTCTTTGGTGTAAATGTCCTTAACGTGCCTGAGCAGTTCCGTATATTGATCTTCTGAAATCTCTGGTCTGCGACGCTTTGAGATTTCTTTAGGAATATCATCGATCTTGGGCGGCTGAAACCGTTCTCCCATTCTTTGAGCAATTCGAAACAAGTGTCTCATTGTTATATTTCGCTTGGCGAATGTTGAAGGGGCCTCTTCTGGAAAGTTTATTAGTCTCCACGAAATCCACCTATCAATGTCCCTTTGGGTGATTTGTGTGACATCTTTATTGGAAAGATTGCCCTTATCGAAGAACGGGCTGATTTGACGATCAATGGTTGTCTTGAAAAGTGAAAAGGTTTGCTTTGTCCAGACTCCTCGACCTCCAGTTATCCGAGTTATATCTCTTCCAGACTCTTGGTTTATTTTTACTCCTTCTTCTCCTTCTTTAATTAGAAGTTCGCAGAGTTTGGGGATAGTCATTTTGTTTATAGGTAGATCTTGCCCAAGGCGTGCTTTAATTTCATCGTAAAGAATCCCTCCCTTCGCAATAGCCGTCTTTCTTGCATCATCCCCTTCATCTACCTTTACCTTGAGTGAACGGATGAATTGGACACGTTTGGGGAGGTTTATGCGGAGGTAATAGATTCCACGTCTTGCAAAGAGGTATGCGTCTTCTTTGAGATAAATCTTTCCATCTGGGTCATCAGTTATGGGCATCGAACATAATTCGCTAATTTTGTCCTACATTTGTCCTATATGATCGCACAAAAGCAGCGAATATCCCAGTATGTCCTACATTTGTAGGGCAAACCGATGGTAACCTACTGTTTTTATTGAATATATTTTAAGAGATTAGATTAGAAGGCCGATGCTCTATCCGATTGAGCTACGGGCGCAGAAACCAAAATGTTAGGACCTGGTCTACCTGCCATCTAACTTTGAATTGGTCGGGGTAGAGAGATTCGAACTCCCGACATCCTGCTCCCAAAGCAGGCGCGCTACCAGACTGCGCTATACCCCGAAATGTATGTTGCACATCGGGTGGGCAGCACCAGATAATACACAACATGTTATCAGAGGAACGTCTCTTGATCTAAAAACGTCTCTCTTCAAAAGGGGCGCATTCTACTTAACGAAACCCTGAGCCGTCAAACACCAGGCTGGGCAAGCCTGATGCATTATTGGAAGTAGTTCATGTCAAAGCTCTTTATCTCAGACTTGCATCTGGCTGAAAATCGACCGGAAATCTGTGCTGCATTCTATCAATTCCTCAACAATGAGGCTCAGAAAGCTGATGAACTCTACATTCTCGGGGACTTCTTCGAGATTTGGCTCGGAGACGACCATCAGACTACCTTTAATCAGGAAGTCATTAATGCGCTCGCTGATTTGGAGACTCCCATCTTTATCATGCATGGAAATCGTGATTTCCTTCTGGGAGGCAGCTTTTGTGAACAGACTAGTTCAACATTACTCGTGGATCCTACGGTCATCGATATCAATGGGGAGCCCATCTTACTCATGCACGGTGACAGCCTCTGCACACAGGACAAGCAGTATATGCTTGCGCGACAACAGCTTAGAGATGAAAATTTCCAACGTGATTTCCTTTCAAAGACGATAGCTGAACGCCAGGTGATTGCCGACAGCATTCGAGATGAGAGCAAGGAGCTCACGCGAGAAACTGCCGATAACATTATGGATGTCACCCCCACTGAGGTTGAGATGGCAATGACAGCCCATCACTCCAGGACCCTTATTCACGGTCACACACACAGACCCGGGGTACATGATCTGACACTTGATACCGTACCGGCACAAAGAATTGTTTTAGGTGACTGGGACAGGCAGGGTTGGTTCCTTGAGAGCTCGAGGAAGGGTTTGAACCTAGTATCATTTGAAATCGCCTAAAACATGGGTCCACTGTGAAACCTGAGCTCATTATCGAACTCAGTTACGAGTCTTTTCTCCTCAGTCAGGAAGACTTTAACGCGATCATCAATACTGGTCCCAGAACTGGTTTCAGAAAATCTCTTCGCAAGATCAAGATATACCTTGAAGTGCCTGGCTTCTGACTTGAGCAGGGATGAATAAAACTCTGACAGTTCATCATCGAGTACGCCAATGAGCCGAGAAAACCTCTCACAACTTCTGGCTTCGAGTATCGCACTTACAATCAGGATGTCCACGAGTCTAGCTGGTTCAAACGTCCGAACTTCTTTTCTCAGTTCTCTTGCATATCGACCAGGTGGCACATGCACATAGTCAATGTCACGTTTCTTCAAAATAGCCAAAACCTGTTCAAAATGTCTCAGCTCCTCTCGAGCTATCTTGGATAACTGCATCAGCATGTCGGATTTATCCACGTAACGATAAATCAGATTCAGTGGTGTTGAGGCTGCTTTCTTCTCACAATTTGCGTGATCAATCAGCAAAATATCCACGTGCTCAAGGG
Organism: Gammaproteobacteria bacterium; assembly: GCA_002725285.1. Classification (GTDB taxonomy): domain Bacteria; phylum Pseudomonadota; class Gammaproteobacteria; order Pseudomonadales; family Azotimanducaceae; genus JAHRVQ01. The sequence continues at coordinate 5,249 of PBRC01000014.1, forward strand.
CACTGACCAGCCAATTATCAGGCGTTTCACAATACAAAAACTGCTCTACATTCATATCAAAGCTGATCCCAGAAAAACCGTATAACTTAACTTATATGATGCTTTAAGGTACACTGACGCCCCTTTTTTTGGGGGCTGTGCGTCACCGCTTGAGCCACCTGACAGAGCACTTTCAACATCTACGAGGACATAAGTTGTGTTAGAGGCTTATCGACAACATGTTGCCGAACGTTCCAAACAAGGTATCGATCCACAACCATTATCCGCAGAACAGGTTAACGGCTTAGTTGAACTATTAAAAGATCCCCCCGAAGGTCATCAAGACTTTATCCTTGATCTTATCGTCAATCGCATTCCAGCCGGTGTCGATGACGCAGCACGAATTAAAGCAGACTTCCTCACTGCTGTTGCCCAAGGTGAGGTTACATCCCCGCTAATTGACAAATCCAAAGCCACGCAGCTTTTGGGGACCATGCTGGGTGGCTACAACATCAACCCGCTAGTGGACCTCCTTGATGATAGAGAGGTCGCGTCCATTGCGGCTGAGGGGCTATCAAAAACGCTGCTTATGTTTGAAGCCTTTGACGACGTTGTCGAGAAATCAAAAAATAACAAGCATGCGAAGGCTGTACTGGAATCCTGGGCAAACGCTGATTGGTTTAAATCAAAAACAAAAGTACCCGAGCAGATCAAGATAACTATCTACAAGGTTCCAGGTGAGACAAACACTGATGATCTGTCTCCGGCGGGAGATGCCTGGAGCCGACCAGATATTCCGTTGCATGCTCTGGCTATGCTTCAGAAGCGAATGGACAAACCTCTCGAAACTATCGATCAGCTGAAGAACACCGGTAATCCAGTTGCATACGTGGGCGATGTGATCGGGACAGGCTCGTCGAGAAAATCTGCAACTAACTCTGTGCTCTGGCACATAGGCAATGATATTCCTAATATTCCAAACAAAAGGAACGGCGGTGTGGTCCTCGGCGGAAAAATCGCACCCATCTTCTTTAACACAATGGAAGATGCGGGAGCGCTTCCAATTGAGTGCGACGTAAGCAAGCTGAACACCGGCGATGTGGTCACCGTTTATCCCTACGGAGGGAAAATTACTGACGATTCAGGAGAGGAAATATCCAGTTTCGAACTAGCCACTGAAGTACTGTTGGATGAAGTTCAGGCCGGCGGACGTATTCCTCTCATTATAGGCAGAGGCCTTACAGAGAAGGCCAGGAATGCAATGGGTGCTGGTCCAAGTGATGCATTCAGACAGCCCGCACCAGTCGAGGGATCAGACAAGGGATTCACACTGGCACAGAAAATTGTAGGCAAGGCTTGCGGCGTCGATGGTATTCGACCAGGTACTTACTGTGAGCCAAAAATGACAACCGTTGGCTCCCAGGATACAACCGGACCCATGACAAGAGATGAGTTAAAAGAACTCGCCTGCCTTGAATTCAATGCTGATCTGGTTATGCAGTCATTTTGCCACACTGCCGCTTATCCCAAGCCAGTTGATATTGAAACTCAACATTCACTGCCTGAGTTTATTCAGACTCGTGGAGGCGTATCTCTCCGACCAGGTGACGGCATTATTCATTCATGGCTAAACCGAATGCTCTTACCGGACACCGTCGGTACAGGAGGTGACTCTCATACCCGCTTTCCTCTCGGCATTAGTTTTCCTGCGGGTTCGGGACTCGTTGCATTTGCTGCTGCAATAGGCTCCATGCCACTGGATATGCCGGAATCGGTTCTGGTCCGATTCAAAGGTGAGCTACAACCCGGAATAACATTGAGAGATCTGGTTAATGCAATTCCCTATGCAGCAATCCAGCGAGGACTGTTGACAGTAGCCAAGCAAGGGAAGAAGAATATTTTCAGTGGACGAATTCTTGAAATTGAAGGGCTACCCGATCTCAAGGTCGAGCAGGCATTCGAACTCAGTGACGCATCAGCTGAACGATCTGCTGGTGGCTGCTCTATTCGCCTGGCGAAAAAACCCGTACTTGAATATATCAATTCAAACATATCGCTCCTGAAATGGATGATTTCTGATGGATATGGCGACAAAAAAACCATCGCCAGACGTATCCAAGCCATGCAGGCATTTCTTAAAAACCCAGTTTTGATGGAACCAGACGCTGACGCAGAATATGCAGAGATCATCGAAATCGATCTTAACGAAATCAAGGAACCACTACTTGCCTGTCCTAACGATCCAGATGATGTTAAACCTCTGTCAGAGGTAGCTGGCAACAAAATCGATGAAGTCTTTATTGGCTCATGCATGACCAATATCGGGCATTTCCGCGCTGCAGCTCAAATGCTTGGTCAATCTGATTCAATTCCAACCCGATTGTGGATAACCCCACCGACGAAAATGGACGAAAACCAATTGCGTGAAGAAGGTCTCTACAATGTATTCGCTCGATCGGGTGCCAGAACTGAGATGCCGGGTTGTTCTCTGTGCATGGGTAACCAGGCAAGGGTCGCTGCTAATACAACCTGCGTCTCGACATCAACCAGGAATTTCCCAAACAGGCTTGGTGATGACGCAAATGTGTATCTGGCATCCGCGGAACTTGCCGCTGTTGCCAGCTTGTTAGGTAAACTACCAACGACCGAAGAATATCTCGAACACGCAAGTAGTCTGGACGCAAAGTCCGACGATATTTATCGATATCTGAATTTTGATCAGATCGAGTCGTTCCAGTAATCGATGTAGAATCAACAACTGAATCTCAACCTGATCCCAGATGATTTAAGCAGACTAGGCATTGGCAGTCAGGGTCCTGAATCTCAGGCCCCTGACTGCTTTTCGGAGTATTTCCGCATCGGATATCGCTGTATCGATATAATTCATCTGCACATACATGGCTGTAATCGCATCAACTTCCGCCTTAAGATCCGGCCTTTCTGATCCTATACGAACTGCATAGTCCAAAGGTCCTTCACCAATCTTTCTTGGGTATCCCTGCCTTTCCATGAATCGACAGAATTTGAGATATTCGGCGTCAACTGGCGGAAGGGCCGCCCTGCTTCTTTTGGCCAGAACTATCGCACCAATGATAGTAAGCAGACTGAAGAAGGCTGTTAGCATGATCATGCCCAATCGTTTCCTGTCGACAACATCCAGGTACTCATTCAACACGCTCATTTGAGTTTCAGGGGTGTAGCCAACCACCCAGGTATCCCAGTAGTGACCAACAGCATCTATCTGCAGGCGCAGCTCCGTCAGCCAGAGTAACTGTCGATAGCGAAAGATCGATAAGGGTGAATCCTCAAGAAATATGTCTGCTTCATCTATCGCGGCTTCCAGCCCAAACTCAACGCGTTCCGGTGCTACAGCAGATGTCGGATCAAATCTCACCCAGCCCCGATTTTCGAGCCATACTTCTGTCCAGGCGTGAGCGTCAAACTGGCGGACTGATACATAATTTCCACGTGGATTGTATTCTCCCCCCTGGTAGCCGACAACAACTCGCGCAGGAATACCTGCAGCACGCATCATAAATACGAATGAACCTGCGTAGTGTTCACAGAAACCTCGTCTCGTCTCCAGCAGAAACTCGTCAATGGGTTGTTCATCCAACATGGGTGGTTTCAATGTGTACACAAATTCTTCAATGTTATACATTCGAAGAACGTTGTTGATGTAATCCTGTATAGAGACTGAACCAACAAGTATGTCTTTTGCCAAATCCTGACTCTGAGGGTTACTCCCATCGGGAATACGCGTATAGCGGTAGCGCCAGAAGTCGTCCAATTCACGGTCAAGTACATAGTTCAAGTGCGAATTAATTTCGTAACGCAGACGTTGCCTGACTTTCAGCCTAGTCGCCAAACGATGATCGTGAAGAATAACCAGATCTCTATCTTCCGGCAGTTCAGGGATTGCCAGACTGAACAGCCAGTTCTGCTGCGTGGGCTCAAGGATAATATTGTAGCGCTGCTCATTACCCAGATACTCAATACCATCTACCCAACCCGGAACCAGCTGGCGATGACGCCATACACTTCGACTCAGCAATGGATCCTGACTCCAGGTTTTGCCATCAAATTCTGAGAGTACCAATCCGCGCCAATAGAGACGGCTGAAGGGTGGCGGTTTCTCTTCGAAAGTCGCTTTAAACGCCAATCTGTCCGACCGGGTGAGGAGCGCAATATCACCAAAGGACATGGTGTCAGTAACACCTGTCCTGCCAATTTCAGAAGGGATCGGCACAGTCCACAGAGGAGGTATTCTCGGGAAGAGCACAAACAACACAATCATTAAAGGAACAGATTGCCCTAACAGAATTGCTGCGGTGCGAAAAGTTCGCATAGGCTTCAGATGAGACTTGGTCTGATGCAACCCTATCAGCGCTGCTGTAATCATTGTCACAGCAACAAACATGTAGATTGTGTACGGAATCGTCTGAAAAAACAGAAACTCGGTGATAGCAACGAAATAGGCCAGCAGGATGACAATATAAGCATCACGCTTATGATGCATTTCAAGCAATTTAAGTACGAAAGCAACGATAAGGAGTGCGACCATCGGTTCGAGACCATAAAACTTCTGATAGCCAAGAGGAATTCCAATCAGCCCACCAAAAACAAATCCTGCTTTTATCCATCGGCCCGGATACGACCAACGACCCTGATACACCATAACCCGCCAGAGACCGCATCCGATACAAACTGCGGTAACCCATACCGGCAGTCTGAGCACATGAGGTGCTATTACCGCGATCTGTGCTGCCAGCATCCAGGCGAGACTGTTTCTGGGAATCTGATAGCCGATCATGAGCTGTTTTCCAGCTCAAACAATGCCAGCTCTCGCAGCACATTTTCTTTATGGTCAGGGCCATTGCCCGGCTCAATCTCAACCCCGGGAAGGCGCAGCCCATATTCATCGGTTGTTTGAGACAGCTGCAGAACCCAGTAACATAGCCGACTCAGTCTGTTCTCTCTGTCCATACCCGGGAAAAAGTCCCATTCCAACCAGACTCTTCGATCAACAAACGCAGCAAATTCCTTCACCAGCAAATCATCGGTTCGCGCATAGGACTTCCACGCAATATGTCGAAGAGAATCACCATCCTGATACTCGCGCAGACCATGGAAATCATCCACACCATGTTTCTGTAACATCTCACCTTCATTTGAGGCACTCATGGCGATCGGGAGTTCGCCCGCAAAAATGGGCCTGGGATAAACAACTGACGTCATGTCCAGGTCAATCCAGGACCACGCACGGAACAAGCCAACGGGGTAATGTGTCTGAATCAGTAATCTGCCGGGATTGAGAATACCCCGCCGTTGTGATTCCACAAACAGCTTCACTTTTACATCTATCTCATCAAGCAGATCTGCTCCCTGAAGCAGATCCTGGTTCCAGCCCAGCACAACGGCCTCATAGGTTCTTTTTCCACGACGAAACAGTCTGACATTGAATTCTGCATCCTCTCCTGCAAAGGCTGCTTTCGCATGACCAGCCTGCAGAGTAAGCCCAGACAGATTTCGAAATGTATGAAGAATGCTGACCATGAACATGCTCAATAGCAGGAAAGCCAACGCAAAGATAAGGCTGTTCTGGTAGTTGATACCGGCAAATAACATGAAAATCACTAGAACAACAAAATAAACTCCATGCCGGGTAGGAAAGATAAATACGTTTTTTTGGTTCAGTGTCACAGCATTCGATGGCGGCATACGCCGATTAAGCCAGCTTTGAAAAGTTTGGGAACGCCAAAAACGATTTTCAGGAACTGCTTTGTCCCTATCAGTCACATCTGCCATTACAGTGATCTCTAACCGATAACATCAACCTTGGTAAGTAATCTTTGAGCCAGTGCACTGCCACCGTGACCAGTAAAATCAGCCGCTTCTCTCAACCGATGTTCCACGATGGCTGGTAAAACCGCCTGTACATCTTCCGGAACAACATGGCTTCGATCCTCGATAAGAGCCCAGCTCTTCGCACAATTGAGTAGAGCCAGGGTACCACGAGGTGACAGTCCGTAGGCAAAATCAGGAGACTGACGAGTGTATTGGACCAGCCGCTGTATATAGTCAATCAATGCTTCAGATACTTTGACTTCCGAACTCAATGTCTGCGCCTCAACCAACTGACGGCTGTTCATTGCTGGTTTTAACCGACTGAGAACCGCCCTTCTGTCTTCTCCCTTCAATAAAATTCTCTCAGCGACAGGGTCCGGGTAACCCAGTTCAATACGCATGAGAAAACGATCTAACTGCGATTCAGGTAACGGGAACGTCCCCGCCTGAGTATTAGGATTCTGGGTGGCAATAACAAAAAAGGGTGAGGGCAGAATTCTTGTTTTACCCTCAATAGTAACCTGCCGTTCTTCCATCGCTTCGAGCAATGCACTCTGACTTTTGGGTGTCGCACGATTGATCTCATCTGCCAGGATCAGCTGGTTAAAGATCGGGCCCGGATGGAACGTAAAACTTCCCCGTTCTTTTTCATAGATCGAGACGCCGAGGATATCAGCTGGCAAGAGATCGCTGGTAAATTGAATGCGGTTGAAGCTTAACTCAAGCTCCCTGGCAAGGGTTTGCGACAAAGTCGTCTTGCCCATGCCAGGAAGATCTTCAATAAGCAGATGCCCACCAGAGATTAGACAAGTCAGAGCAAGTTTGATTTGGTGCTCTTTGCCGAGAAGAATCGTTCCGATCTGCTCAATGGTATTGCGGATTACGTCTTGCATAGCATAGGTACTGCCAATCTTGCGTAATCATGCCTGATTGGGCAGTTCAATAACCTCCAGGTCGATATTAGCTTGTCTGGTCTTGGCACCATCACTTCGTTTGGTCTCAAGCCTGCTCAGATAACTTTCGTCAACACCACCAGTCACATAATGACCATTGAAAACGCTGCTATCGAATTCTGTCACATTCTCATTGATGCCCAATGCGCAAGCTTCGAGATCATCCATATCCTGGTAAACCAGCCAATCGACGCCTATGTACTCAGCGATTTCCTCTTCGCTGTTGCCATGTGCCACAAATTCGCATGCTGAAGGCATATCGATTCCGTAAACATTAGGATAACGAACCGGTGGAGCAGCTGACGCCAAATAGACCTTCCTCGCGCCAGCATCCCGGGCCATCTGGACAATTTGTTTTGAAGTTGTACCACGAACAATTGAATCATCGACCAGAAGGACATTCTTATCCTTGAATTCCAGCTCAACTGTGCTGTATTTCCTTCTAACTGATCTGATCCGCTCTTGCTGTTCGGGCATGATAAAAGTACGACCGATATATCTGTTTTTCACAAAACCTTCGCGATACTTCACATCCAGTCGGTGAGCTAGCGGCAAGGCAGCAGTACAGCTGGTATCTGGGATAGGAATTACCACATCAATGTCATGCTTTGGATACAATCTCAAGATCTTGTCAGCCAGTTTGTCACCCATCTTGAGTCTGGCCTTATAGACTGAGATGCCATCAATTATCGAATCAGGTCGTGCCAGATATACATGTTCAAAAATACAAGGATGATAGGTCGGTGAACTGGCACACTGCTTTGTATGAAGCGTACCATTCGTCTGAATATAGATTACTTCACCAGGTCTAATATCACGGATAAATTCAAAACCAAGAACACTCAAGGCAACGCTTTCGGAGGCAATCATGTATTCCACACCTGAAGCCGTTTGGCGTTTACCATAGCAAACAGGCCGAATCCCATTAGGATCACGGAAACCAACGATGCCATGCCCTATGATCATCATAACAACTGCATAGGCTCCCACCGCTCTTTCATGAACCCGCTCAATTGCCTTGAATATTTCCTCCGGTGCAGGTTGCATTCCAGCAACATCCTGCAACTCATGTGCGAACACATTAAGCAGGACTTCAGAATCTGAAGACGTATTAATATGTCTGCGGTCAGCTCGAAACAGATCCTCGTTGAGTTCGTCATCATTGATGAGGTTGCCATTGTGGGCCAGGCAGATGCCGAATGGTGAGTTAACGTACATCGGCTGAGCTTCAGCTGAACTCGAAGTTCCAGCAGTAGGATACCTCACATGGGCGATACCCATATTACCTTTGAGCTGGTTCATGTGGCCCTGATGAAATACGTCTCGAACAAGACCGTTACTCTTTCGAGAACGGACATGATCACCTTCACAGGTCACAATTCCTGCTGCATCCTGGCCCCTGTGCTGCAGAACCGTTAATGCATCATAAAGATCATAAGCAACCTCACCTCGGCCCACAATTCCGACTATGCCACACATATTCAGCCCACCCTTAAGAATTAATGTAGAACATCAAGTTGATTGCACTCGCTGCAGAACGTCGTCCGCATTTTCCCAACCTGTCATCTGTATCCAGTCACCAAAGGCAATAAACCTGGGAATCAACAATGAATCCTGCCACCAGGTTTCTTCAGCGACCCCTAAACGTGCCGCCACGGCCACAATCACCACTATGATTAATCCACCCCGGGCAAAACCAAACATCATGCCAAGCACCCTGTCCATTCCACCAAGGCCTGCCATTCTCACCATCTGGACTACCAGGCGACTTAACAAACCACCTACAATCAACGTAGCAAAAAACAAACCCACGTATGCAACTACGTTTCTGATTGCTGCGACTTCAATCACGTCCACCAGCAAAGTCGAGACCTGTGAACCAAACATCCGAGAGATGATCATAGCCACCACGAGTGTCGCCAACGACAACGCTTCCTTGACGAATCCACGCGCAATACTTATCAGCGTCGAGAAAGCGATNANAGCCAGAATGACCCAATCAATCGCTGCTACTGACGACACTCAAAATCCCTGNATACCAGATAATTCAACCCTTGACCCTATCCACTAAGTTGATTCAAGTCATCTTCAATTCGATATCGGATAATCTGACCTCGCAGNTCAAATCTGGATTCAATGTCAACCGCGAATNCCTCCAGTTTGCTCTTGTTTATCATAGGCCCTACGTAAACNCGAAAAANCTGGCCTNCAGAGGAATCTGNCNTTAAAACGTAGGTCTTGAATTCTGCATCTCGAAGTATCTTTCGCAGCTTGACGGCGTTATCTCTTTCCTCGAAGCTTCCCAGCTTTAGGGTCCAACTTACAGGCAAGTCGTTCTTATCGAGTTCGTATGCAGCAGTATCCTCTTCTGCCTCAATNGNTTTGTCATCAGGTAGCTCGANNGGCAGTCTTTTCGTACTCTCCTGTTCCATCGCTTGCATCTGTTGCTTGACCTGACTGACGATCAGGCTTTTGAGTTCAATCCTGGGGGCTTCTGGGATATTCGCTGTGACTCGTGCCCNGTCTTCNNCAGAGCCATCCAACAGCATGGGTAGGATGATAATCGCCAAGGTGGTCAGTACCACGGCGCCAACNACTCGTTGTTTGAGTTTTGTTTCCACTTAAACCCTATTCACTCGCTGGTGGTCATATTACCGTTGNCAGCTCTGACGGACNGGTATCTGAAGANACCNGAGAGCCNCTGCTACAACGGCAAAAGAACCAAAAACAAGGACAACTTCCNCTTCNTGAGAATCTGTTGTCGCTGCCTCNTATGCGACCGCTACTTTATCATAAGTCTTACCTTCACACCCACAACTGTCTGACAAACGTCTCAATAATTCCTGTGCTGATGAACCGCGTTCAACATCAAGATCACACAGGTACCATTCACGAATCAATGGGCTCAGAATCTGAAATACCTGCTCGACATCTTTGTCTGTGTACATTCCGATAACCGCACGCACACTCGTGTATCCCTTGCTCTTTAGTTTATTCAAAAGAAATCGTGCGGCATCCTGATTGTGTGCCACATCAAGAATGACCTTAGGTTCTGTGTCTATAACCTGAAATCGACCCGCAAGATTTGCTTTCGATTTTGTCCTATCGACATGTTCCTGGCTAATTTGGAATCCCTCAATTTGCAATGCACATATAGCAGCCACAAGGCTTGGGGCAGGCAACGAACAGTTCGCCAGATTGTATCGCTGGTCCTTGAACGTCAAAATATCGTTTTCGAAGGAAATGTCTTCCCCCATACAATAGGTTTTCACTCCTAGTTTTTCCGCCTCTTCAAACAAAGATTGAGGTGGGTCGCTATCAACGAAAACACCCGGTCGACCCGCACGTAATATGCCTGCTTTCTCTCTGCCAATTCTCTCTCTATCAATGCCCAACCATTCCTGATGATCAATGTCGACCCTTGTCACGATACTTAAGTCAGGTTCAACTATATTCATCGCATCAAGCCGACCACCCAGACCCACCTCAACGATAGCAACATCAAGCTCATACCGAGAGAAAATCAGTAACGCTGCCAGGGCGCCGAATTCAAAATAGGTCAGTGAAATATCGCGACGTGCTTCATCTATGGTTTCAAACGCTGAGACTATCTCTGCATCATCAACAGGCTGTCCGTTGATGTTAATCTGTTCGTTGTAGTCGAGTAGGAATGGTGAAGTGGTTGTGCCATATGAAATGCCGAGTTCGTGNCACAGTCGGCTCAGAAATTCACAAGTTGATCCTTTTCCGTTGGTTCCAGCGACGAGAAACAGTCTNTCAGCNGGTTTCAGCACATNGAGTCGCAGCCCAACACTTCCAACNCGTTCNAGACCAAGATCCCATTTTCTTGGATGTAACTGGTGTATNTTCTCCAGCCACTCTTTCAGTGTCATGACGTAATGATAGTATCCATNGCTTNTCGCATCTCATGCATCAAGGCACCGACTTCACTGGGAATTTGTTCAGGTGAGTCCTTAANTGATTCAAATATGCTGACNACGGCTGTTCCCACCACTGAACCATCGGCAAATGTTGCAACCCTGGCGGCTGAAGGACCATCTTTAATACCAAAGCCNACCACCATGGGAATCTNGCAGAACTGGNTTAAATGCCTGAATCTCTCCTCCACCTCTTCCATATTGATTGTCGACGCTCCTGTTGTNCCTTTGAGCGAGACATAGTAAGTAAATCCCCGGCCTCTNGAACAAATAAACCTGGCCCTCTTATCTGTCGTTGTAGGNGCCAGCANATAGATAGAATCCAGATGGTTTGCCCTNAGTGATTCATCAAGCAGCTCGCCCTCTTCAGGGGGCAGATTGACGACAAGNGCCGCATCNACCCCNGCTTTTGCGGCAGAAATGGCAAACNTCTCGTATCCCATTCTCTCNATGGGATTCAGATAGCCCATTAAGAGCACCGGGGTATCTTTATCCGTCATTCGGAACTCATCGACCATNGCAAAGANATCNACAAGAGATGTGTTGTGGANCAATGCCCTCTCATGGCCGAGTTGAATCACNGGCCCTTCAGCTTCGGGNTCNGTAAAAGGCATCGCGAGTTCAATGATGTCTGCGCCGTTTTCTACCATCGAGTGCATAACCTGAACCGTTGTGGACTTAATCGGGTCACCAGCGACCAGGTAGGGAATTAAGGCCTTCCTTTTTTCACTGGCCAGGCGTTCAAAACAAACAGAAATACGACTCACTCAACTGCCCTCAAGCTCACGCTATGGATATGCCGTCTATTTTGGCTATGGTAGGAATGTCTTTATCGCCCCTGCCGGACAAATTAATGATCACGATCTTATCTGTACTCATTTGACTGGCCATCTGTGCGCCATAAGCAAGTGCATGAGCTGATTCCAGTGCGGGCAGAATCCCCTCCAGGAGATTCAACTGGCGAAAAGCATCCGATGCCTGTTGATCATCTACATAAACGTATTCCGCACGTTTAGTATCTTTCAACCAGCTATGCTCCGGCCCAACACCTGGATAGTCGAGTCCGGCTGAAATCGAATGGGTATCCAGGATCTGACCGTTCTCATCCTGCATCAGATAAGTTCTGTTTCCATGTAGTACGCCCACTTCTCCGCGACTCAAGGGGGCAGCATGTTCACCTGTTTCTATGCCACGACCTGCTGGTTCGACACCAATCAATCGCACCGCCTGCTCCTGAATAAAGGGATGGAATATTCCCATTGCATTTGACCCACCGCCGACACAAGCGACGACCACATCTGGTAGCTGTCCAAACATTGAATCACACTGCTTCCGGGTTTCCCGACCGATGACGCATTGGAAATCTCGCACCAGCATGGGATATGGATGTGGTCCCGCCACAGTACCTATGATGTAGTAAGTGTCGTCCACATTCGTAACCCAATCCCGCATCGCTTCACTCAGTGCATCCTTTAGCGTGCGGGATCCGGCGCTCACCGGGACGACGTCCGCGCCGAGTAATTTCATGCGATAAACATTTGTACTCTGTCGCTCTATGTCTTCCGTGCCCATATATACCTGGCACTCAAGCCCGAATCGAGCAGCAACAGTTGCTGTGGCAACACCGTGCTGGCCTGCCCCGGTTTCAGCAATGACCCTGGGTTTACCCATATTCTTTGCTAACAATGCCTGGCCGATACAATTGTTAATCTTGTGTGCACCAGTATGATTGAGGTCCTCCCTTTTCAGGAGGATTTTCGCACCCCCCATTTCAGCTGTTAGCCTCTCAGCGAAATACAATGGCGAGGGTCGTCCAACATAGTTGGCTAAATCACTCTCAAACTCTGCTATGAATTTTGGATCTTTCTTTAGACGATCATATTCACTGGCCAGTTCATCAAGCGCTGCCATGAGAGTCTCGGAAACATAGCGACCACCATATATACCAAAGCGACCTTCATCACTTGGCATCGACGCAAGGTCTGTATTGTCGCCTGCATCTCTGTCTGCAGTACCGTCAATCATTTTTCAAACTACTCCGATCTGCCGCTGCAACTGCGGAGATAAAATCTCGAATCTTGCCCGCATCTTTCAGGCCTTTCCTGGATTCCACACCACTGCTTACATCAACCGCGTAGGGCTTCACCAGTGCAATCGCCTGGATAATATTATGAACATTCAAACCACCTGCCAGAATCACCGGTCGTTCAAATACGGGTAATTCGCGCCAATTGATGACCGACCCAGTTCCGCCAAACTCATCTGCAACATAAGCGTCCAACATTACCGCAGAACTCGTTGAGTACACATCACAGTCCACCAGCAGAGTATCAGCATTTTTTACCCTCATTGCCTTGATATAGCGTTTTGAAAACTGACTACAGAAGTCCGCAGTTTCATCACCGTGGAACTGCAAATAATCAAAATCCACCTGATCACAGATCTTTGCCACATTGTCAGCTGATTCATTCACAAACAGCCCCACCGAAGCAACAAAGGGTGGCAACTCACTCACCAGATACCGTGCCGTATCAACATCAATATATCTGGAACTGCCGGAATACAAATTGAATCCCAGGGCATCAACACCTGCTTCCACAGCGACCCGCACATCATCGATATTGGTAATCCCGCAAATCTTGATTCGAGTGCGCATTTGCTGCCCCAAACTGAAGGGGCGAGAGTGTACCAACAACTGCCCTTGAGTGCAGCTCAGCGATGTTTGTTTCTGACTATTACGTCAGCAACGAGAGAATGTGTGGTAGCTCAGGCCCTTCGGGGATCTGTGGAAAATCCGGGTAAATCACATCAACCAGATACAATCCCTCGGCAGCTGCGGTAATGCTGGCTTTCTTTCTGTCCTTCAACGCCAGCAGTTCTTTTGTCCAGTCTACTGGTTTCTCACCCGCACCAATGTCAAGCAGAACACCGGCGATGTTACGTACCATATGATGCAGGAAGGCATTAGCCTGTATGTCGATGAGAATAAGCTCTCCCTTTCGCGAGACATTAATGTACTGGACATTACGCCTCGGCGTGTGTGACTGGCAGTTAGCTGCTCGAAAAGAGCTGAAATCATTTTCTCCAAGGAGATGCTGACCAGCTGAGTGCATTCGATCTGCATCCAGCAGTCTATGCTCACGCGTGTACATATTCGGAAAGATGCCTGATCGCACTTTCTGATTGTAGATCAGATAGTAATATCTTCGGGCCACAGCTGACTTCCGTGCGTCAAATTCAATCGGCACCATTCTGCTCCATGTGACAGAAATAGTGTCAGCCAAGTGAGTATTGGTGCCCATCACCCAGGCTTGCAGCGGTCGATCAACCCTGCAAGGGAAATTGATCACCTGCTTGGTAGCATGGACGCCACTGTCAGTCCTACCCGCACAGGTAACGCGTACACGCTCATCAGCCACTTTACCAAGCGCTTCTTCAAGTGCCGATTGAAGCGTGGCTATTGATTCTCCCTGATACTGCCAACCATGATAGTTCGTTCCGGAATAACTGACGCCAAGTGCTATGGTACATGGTGAGGACAACTAGCTATTTCCTGTTCGAAAAGTTGAAAATCTGAAATGTGAACCGGTTAGTTTCCTTGCAGGAAATAGATTACCTGGGGCTGAACTAACCTGTTCACAATACAATCAGGAGAAGAACCGGCTGGCTGGATACAGATTCCTACTTGATTTTCTCAAGGAGTTCGTTTGCTTCCTGAATTTCGGATTCAGATCCCTTTTTGATCACTTCTTCAAGTACGCTTCTAGCCCCGTCACCATCGCCCATATCGATATATGCGCGAGCAAGATCAAGCTTGTTCCCACCATCATCGTCCAGATCCAGCGATATCACATCATCATCGTCCAGATCTAATGAAAGCTCATCATCGTCATCATCCAGATCAACTGAGATCGCGTCATCGTCATCATCCAGATTAAGGGAGATCGCGTCATCGTCATCATCCAGATCAAGGGAGATCACGTCATCATCCAGATCAACTGAGATCGCGTCATCGTCATCATCCAGGTCCAGGGAAATCGCGTCATCGTCATCATCCAGGTCCAGGGAAATCGCGTCATCGTCATCATCCAGATCAAGGGAGATCGCATCCTCATCCTCAGCCTCATCCTCAGCCTCATCCTCATCCTCATCGCCAAGATCCAATTCCAGATCATCATCGTCCTCAAGATCGAGACTAATTTCATCATCTTCAGCCGCATCTAGATCAAGATCATCAGAATCGACTATCGCTTCTATTGGTTCTGTACTGATTATTGTTGCATCCATTGCGACTGCTGCATCCTCAACTTCAATTTGAGCCTCAGCATCTTCCTCTAATTCAACCTGTAGTGCCTCTTCTTCCACTTCTTCTTCCAGATCATCATCAACTGCTGAGGATTGTTGTCGACGCCTTACCAATATTAGCCCGGCAGCAACACCACCGACTAAGAGCAGACCCAGACCAGTCAGGACCAGAGGATTGGTCAGCAATGAACCGGATGCAGCAGACTGGGGGGTTGGAGTTACAGCTGGTGCCGGGCCTGCTGACGCCTGCATCTTCTGAACCTCGGCACGTAATGCTGCTAACTGGTCGTCTTTCAGGGTCAATATCTCGTTTAGTGTATCAAGTTGACCCTGTAAATCTTCGAACCGCACATTGAGTTCAGTGTTGGCTCGACGGGCTCTATCTAGATCTTCTTCCGCTACCGCCAGATCATCCTGGAGTTCCTGCGCTCGTGCATCGGACCCACTACCAGCACGATCGCCACTGGATTCACTCGAGGCCAGTAGCTTCAACTCACCATCGTCTTCGGTGCTTGCACCAGCATCGCTCTGTACCTGGCGTCTTGAAGCATCAAGTTGAGTAACACTTCCGGTCTTGTACGCGTCAAATTGTTCATTCTGTACTCTTACTTCGGCTACAGCAGAGCCTAAACTTTCGGACCGTATCGTATTGGCTTCTGGTATTCGTAACACATGCCCGGCTTTCAGGAGGTTTATGTTGTCATTGATAAATGCTTCTGGATTTGCCGCTTTCAACGCCAACATTGTCTGTTGTACCGAAACCGAACGGTCAGGACGAACCTCTAAGGCAATCTTCCATAGAGTATCGCCTGGCCCTGTAATCCCGTACTCTCCGCTAGATATCCTTCCTTCCTGAGAAGATTGACTCAAACCACCCAAGTCAGCTTCCTGCCTGCCGGATTGTGGCGCTGCCGGCGTTGGTTGCCGAGCTGGAGAGGCTCGTTGTTCGGTTTCACCTAGTTGAATCGGCTCTACACCATCTTTTCCGAAAACCGGTGGATCAAGAAGAACCGTATACTCACGAAGGATTCGACCACTTGGCCACAAGACTTCAACAATGAAGTTCAGAAAAGGTTCAATAATGGGTCTGCTGCTACTGATTCTGACAAACAGTTTGCCGTTCTCTCTGGATGCAACCTTGAATCTCAAATCTATCAGAGCATAGCCGCGCTCAACGCCAACCCGGTCAAAGTCATCCTGTGAACCAAGATTGGGCAAAATCTCTTCGATCTCGAGCCCTCGAACATTGGTCAACTCAACCTCGGCTTCAAACCGTTGATTGAGTGCTGATTTCAGCTCCAATTCGCCCAGCCCAAGGCCAAAACATGCAGGTGCACTTAATATTGCCGAAGCTGCGATGAGCAACGTGAGCCTTCGAATCATTTTTATACCTCTTTCACCCCAAAAGAGAGCCAGAGCATTCATAATAGAAGGCCGCAAATCCATTTTAAGATCGGCTGGCAAACCTAGAAATGATCTCTAATTGTTGCGTTAAGTATCGCTTATTACAGACGTTTTATCAAAACTTCCGCTATTTGTATACTGTTTAGCGCTGCGCCTTTACGAACATTGTCGGACACAATCCAAAGGGTAAGTCCATTGCTCGTGGAAATATCCTGTCGAATCCGGCCAACATAGACAGGATCTGCTCCGGCGGCTTCAGTGACGGCGGTTGGATAACCCCCGTCTGTACGTTCATCGATCAGCACAATTCCTGGCATTTCAGTCAACAGTTCCCTGGTTTTTGAGACACTTATAGGATCCCTTGTTTCAACAGAAACAACCTCTGAATGGCCGTAAAACACGGGTATGCGAACGCAGGTCGGGTTCACGAGAATGCTTTCATCCTCAAATATCTTCTGAGTCTCCCAAACCATCTTCATTTCCTCGTTGGTGTACCCATTTTCCTCAAAGGCACCAATGTGGGGTATGGCATTGAAGCCTATCTGCTTGGTAAAAACTGATGATTCGTGGGATTGACCATTCAGCAATCGGGCGGTCTGGGACGCGAGTTCGTCAACACCGGACTTCCCGACGCCAGAGACTGCTTGGTATGTAGCCACATTTATGCGTGAAATACCCACGGCATCATGGATGGGTTTTAGTGCCACAAGCATCTGAATGGTCGAGCAGTTGGGGTTGGCGATGATATTGGTATTCTTGTAGTCATCGATCCGATGCCCATTAACTTCAGGCACAATCAGCGGAATATTGTCATCTCGCCGGAAATACGAGGTATTGTCTATCACAACACAACCTTGAGAAGCGGCCTTTGGCGCGTATTTGGCAGATACAGACCCGCCCGCTGAGAACAGCGCAACCTGAGTATCCGAAAAATCAAATTGGTCGAGATCCTCAACCTCAATGGAACTTCCCGCATACTGAAGCCGGGTTCCCGCTGACCGCTCACTGGCCAGGAGAGAGAGCTTATCCACAGGGAACTCACGCTCTTCGAGTATTTCTCGCATCACCTCGCCAACCGCCCCTGTTGCGCCAGCGATCGCTACGTTTACCGTATCCACTTATTATCTCCTGCACTGTTGCTGCAAATCACCGAAATCAGATTAGTGCCTATATCAAAATGTAGGAAATTGAACAGGCACCGTTCTACTGAAATGATGCTATGATCATTCTTGACATAACTCAAATTCATATTATTTATTAATTTGATAATTCATTGGAATGATAGATCTAGACGGCATCAAGGCGTTTACGACAGTCGCGGAAACCAGTTCTTTTTCGCTGGCAGCAAATCGCCTGCACTTAACCCAGCCGGCAGTTAGTAAACGAATTGCATTACTTGAGAGCCAAATGGGTGTACGACTCTTCGATCGTATTGGTCGAACCGTGACCCTTACCGAAGCTGGTCGTGCACTTGAGCCAAGGGCACTGGAAATCCTTTTGAGCATAGAGGACACACAAAGGGTCATCAGCAACCTGGCAGGTGACGTTGGCGGGCAATTATCGTTAGCGACAAGTCATCACATCGGACTCTGGCACTTGCCTCAGGTACTAAGGGCATTTTCTGCACAACATCCAAAAGTAGCTCTGGATCTCCATTTCATGGACTCAGAAGTTGCGTACGAACAGATCGTTCAGGGGAACCTGGAACTGGGTATCATCACACTTGCACCAACCTCCCATGAAAGACTGGCGTCCATCCCAATCTGGCGGGACGAACTGGTCTTCGTCTGTTCCGCTGACCAACCTCTTGCTCAGAATAATAAAATATATCTTGAACAGCTGCCTGAATACCCAGTCATACTGCCGGACATGACGACTTTCACCGGACGAATCGTCAAGGAGCTGTTCACGGAGCGTGGGCTGACGCTCAATGTCAGCATGTCGACGAATTATCTTGAAACCATCAAGATGCTGATCTCTGTCGGACTTGGCTGGAGTGTACTGCCTAAGTCCATGTTGGATGACTCGATTCAGGTTATTGATGTCCCAAACATTACTATTGAAAGGCGACTTGGCATTATTCACCATGTGCAAAGAACACTTTCAAATGCTGCAACAGCTTTTCTTGATCTGGTTAAAAGCCAGTCGCAATACTCTGAATCTACTGATTAGTCTACTGACCCGCGAGCGGGTATACCTCTTCGATGTGATTAAATCCTCGGACCCACGTCAGGAGCAGTCATATTCTGTCCCCTGTGTCTGAGAAGGTGATCCATCAGAACAATCGCCAACATGGCTTCCGCGATTGGTGTCGCTCTAACACCGACGCATGGGTCATGACGGCCTTTTGTAACCACCTCAGTTGGCTGACCTGNCATATCCACTGTCTGGCCAGCCCGGGTAATACTTGAGGTNGGCTTTAGCGCGATATTNGCGATGATATCCTGACCCGTNGAAATACCNCCCAGGATTCCGCCTGCNTTGTTCGAAGAAAAACCGTTCGGTGTCATCTCATCACGATGCTGGCTGCCGTGCTGTAACACTGAATTGAATCCAGCGCCTATTTCCACACCTTTCACTGCNTTGATGCTCATGAGTGCATGCGCTATCTCCGCATCNAACCTGTCAAAAACAGGNTCTCCTAACCCNGGNATCATTCCCTGCGCAACAACCGTAATTCTGGCGCCAATAGAATCACCATCACGACGCAGTTGATCAATCATCTTTTCCANNGCACNAANCTTGCTTTCATCAGGACAGAAAAACGGATTTCNGGCAACCTCATCCCAATCAATCGACTCAGGNGCGCCTGATGTCACATGTATGTCNCCCATCTGTGAAANAAAGCCNCGAACTTGAATCNCANNTTCTTCGGCAAGATATTTCTTNGCAATNCCACCNGCNGCAACNCGCATGGCAGTTTCCCTCGCCGAAGCTCTCCCTCCGCCACGATAGTCTCGAATGCCATATTTCTTTAGATAGGTATAGTCTGCGTGAGCTGGCCGAAACAGATCCTTGATATCAGAATAATCTGTCGACTTCTGATTTGTATTTTCAATGATCAGCCCAATGGGTGTCCCTGTCGTCCGACCCTCGAAGGTACCAGACAAGATCCGTACTTGATCAGACTCTTTTCTCTGGCTGGAATATTTTGAGGTACCTGGTTTACGCCTGTCCAGGTCAATCTGCAAGTCCTCTTCTGTTAAAGATAAACCCGGCGGGCAACCATCAACTACACACCCCAATGCGGGCCCATGACTTTCACCAAAGGTTGTGACGCGAAACAAATCGCCAATTGAACTACCGGGCATTTATCTACTCCTGAAATCGACCTCATTATACCGACATTCTCAAGCTGTCGGCTGCATAATTATTTTTGACCCGCTGGCACGGATGCCTTAGGGTAGCGATCCCTAAAAACAATACGAAAAGCCCCTATGCAGCCAACTATGGAGCAAGCTTTTGCACAGATTCTGGAAGACATTGGTGAAGATCCAAATCGTACTGGTTTGCTGGATACACCATCACGTGCCACCGAGGCTCTGAAATTTCTTACCAAAGGCTATGGCCAGAGCCTGCAAGAAATCATCAATGATGCACTTTTCGATTCAGATACCAGTGAAATGGTCGTTGTTCAAGATATCGAATTATACTCGTTGTGCGAGCACCACCTGCTACCATTCATTGGCAAATGTCATGTTGCCTATATCCCGACAGGCAAAGTGCTTGGATTGTCTAAAATTGCACGTATTGTCGAAATGTTCGCACGCCGCCTTCAGATTCAGGAAAACCTGACGAAGCAGATTGCAGAAGCAATTCAGGTAGTCACCGATGCGACCGGGGTCAGTGTCATCATTGAAGCCAGACACATGTGCATGATGATGCGTGGCGTTGAGAAGCAGAACTCTTTGATGAAGACCTCGGTCATGCTGGGTGAATTCAGGGACAATCCTGCAACACGCATGGAATTCCTGTCACTGCTCAACCTGACCGGGTAGAACGAAGCCTATTTTGACCTAATCACTTACAACGACAAGCTCAATTCTGGCTGTCATCTCCGAATTGAGTGGTGCTATCGGACCAGCACCGTGAGTTGAAATCATGCTTGAAACCATCCCGGTTTCAAGCAGACGAGACTTCAGGCCTTCAGCGACCCCTCGAGTTCTTTCGATTGCGGAATCAATCGTCTCCCCTTTCTGCAACTTATCGTGAGCGACAAGGGCAAGTTGGTGAAAATCACTACTATCCACAGCGGTAACAATGGCCTCCAACAACGCATCATCAACTTCACCTTCAACGATATATTTACCCTGCTGTTGCAGAGCCGATTTCACAAACTCGGCATCGACGACAATGCGAACTGCCGGGACCGCAATAGTCTCTATGTGACTGTAGAGCTTTCCCGTTGCACGCTGTGCGACATAGATGATCACATAGTGAAACCGGTCAGTCTCAAGTTTTGCCAGGAAATAATGTTGAAATTGCTCAGGGCCGTACAGGATCGCCCTTTTGAACAGAGAATTTGCCCAATAGTTACTGCTCCCACAGGATCGCCCCTCACACTCAAACAGGATCTCACCCCGGGGAACGATCTGTTCCTTAAAATAATCACCCACTACTCGAGTTCGCCGTTCGTTCAATATCTCAAAGGTTCTCACACTCTTCACACCACGAACGTAGACTGAAGATTCGGGTAGAAATTCTGTTGCAACCCTCTCAACCGGACCCGTGATAATCTGGTAATCAACCACCTCGGTATCGACCGACTGACCAACCAGCCTGGATCCAGGGAAGGGCGATATTACCTGATCATCATCTGCTGCCAGGACAATTTGTGGCAATGTCGTCGCCAGTATCAGGAAAACTATTCGTGGATGAAGCATTCAATCTCACCGTGGTAGTGTGCAATTTCACCTAACGAAACACAGGCAATATCAGCTGTATCCAGGAATATTCTGGTTGTCGTTAAATACTCAACAAAAATGCTAACAAAAGGCTGATGGCTTACCAAGAGACAAATGTCATTCTCTCTCAGTTGATTCAGTTTGGATACCACTTCCTCAGGTGCTCCCGATGGCAAAAGCTCTTCAAGGACTTCGACTGACTGCACCTGGTTCGCGTATCCCATCACCAGCATGGCCGTCTCCTGGGCACGTGTCATAGGACTCGTNAATATCCTGGTAGGTTGAATCTGCAAATCCTTTAGCCTGGAAATGCTGCGTTGTATGCCTTCCACCCCTTTTTCTGTCAGCTTACGAGTAAAGTCTGATCCCCGGGGCTGCTCGGCAATCCCATGTCGCATAATCAGCATGTTCATTATCAGCAGAAACGCGCGAAATGAAGCAGATCAGGCTGCAGTTTGGCCTGCGAGCGGTGCCAGACCATCAGCAGGCGTCCCGTTGAAGCAGGTACAATTTTGATAAAGAGCAACCTCGCTCCCTGTAATCCAGACGTGTCAGCCATAGATCGTTTTTTCATCTCTTTATTATTTCAAACGCCAGGCCACTATAACTGATGAGCCAGAATTACTGTATGAGCTTGGCAGATTTGATAATAAGTCTCGAATCAAGTGTAGATAGCATGTGCAACTAACTGATACATATACATATTATTTCAATCTACAATGCCGATTTCGCCACATTTTCTATACAATACGACATAATAGGATAGGATTCTCTTTAAAATGCCTTTTAACCGCTACTGGTTACCCTAGCGTGATTCCAGATCTCGGTATGGACAGCATCAAAGTAAAACCAACTACAACAAAAGGCGCATCCCGAACAGATGCAACAGGTCGCCGACACCTTGTCAGATAATCCCGTCTTTAAGCAACTAGATAATCTATCAGTTGGAACCTGGGTTAAGTTTGCGGGNGATGAAGATACTCAGGCCGCGCGCCGCAAGTTAGCAGCCAAAATCAACGCTATCGACATATTCATCTTCGTGAATCGGCAAGGTGCCAAGGTTGTTGAGAAGACTCGCGCAAACTTGGCACGTGAATTAAAAGAAGCCACAGTAAAGATTATCAGCGATTTTCTGTTATTCAGCCGAGCACTTGAATCGGTAATTGGTGACCTGCGAGACTCTCAGCATGAACAACAAACCAGAGGTGCCTATCAACCTAAACATTGAATAAATGGCATAGATCAGTCAAATAGGCTTCTTTCCTGAGCGATACTAGGCGCTCAGCTCCAGCAGGAGTTTGTTCAATCGCTGTACATAGCTTGCAGGTTCATCCAGATGGCTACCCTCAGCCAGCATCGCCTGATCGTATAACACAAGAGCGAGATCTTCGAATCGATCCATATCAGTTTCGTCATTCAATTTGACTACCAGAGGATGTTCCGGATTGATTTCAAAGATGCGTTTTGTGTCAGGAATCGCCTGCCCAGCAGATTCAAGAATCCGCCGCATCTGCATACCCATTTCGTCATTGTTGACTACCAGACATGCCGGTGAATCAGTCAAGCGGTGTGTGACCCTGACCTCTTCAACATTTTCACTAACAACTTCTTTGATNCGATCAATCAGGCTCTTAAACTCCTGCTCAACCCTCTCCTTTTCTTGCTTGTCTTCCTTGTCTTCGAGTTCACCAAGATCGAGATCGCCTTTTGCGACATCCTGGAACTGTTTACCATCAAACTCCATCAGATGACTCATCAGCCATTCATCAATTCGATCGGACAAGAGCAGCACTTCAATATCTTTTCTTGCGAAGACTTCAAGGTGCGGACTGTTTTTGGCAGTATGGTGATTTTCAGCGGCAACGTAATAGATTTTGTCCTGTCCTTCCTTCATGCGCTCAATGTATTCCGCAAGAGACTGATCTTGCACCTCTGACTCACTTTGTGTGCTGCAGAATCGGAGGAGATTCGCGACTTTCTCACGATTAGTGAAATCCTCCGCAGGACCTTCTTTCAAAACCTGACCGAATTCATCCCAGAAGGACTGGTATTTTTCCTGATCACTCTTTGCCAGCTTCTCAAGATTATCTAACACCCTTTTTGTGAGTGCGTTGCGCATTGATTCAATGGCAGGATCTTTTTGCAGAATCTCCCNGGAAANATTAAGAGANAGATCATTGGAATCAACAACACCTTTGATGAAGCGTAGATACAAAGGCAGGAANTGTTCAGCATCATCCATAATGAAGACCCGCTGGACATAGAGTTTGAGCCCATGAGGTGCTTCACGCTGCCACATATCAAACGGCGCTTTAGACGGAATATAGATCAGGCTTATGTACTCTAATTTGCCTTCAATCTTGTTGTGACTCCAACTGAGTGCATCCTGAAAGTCGTGAGACACATGTTTATAAAATTCCTGGTACTCCTCATCACTGACGTCATTTCTGGATCTGGTCCAAAGTGCCTGGGCCGTATTTACCGACTGATACTCGGGAACCTGTTCTTCTTCATTATCATTGTCCTCATCATCCGCTGATGGTATCGGCTCCTCCAGCATGAGAACCGGCACTGAAATATGATCCGCATACTTTTTGACGATACTCTTGATACGCCAGTTGTCAGCAAAATCGCCTTCATCNGATTTCAAATGCAGGGTGACAGATGTTCCTCGTTGTTCACGCTCGATAGTTTCAACATCAAAGTCCGCCTCCCCACTGGAAATCCAGCGAACTGCTTCATTCACATCGACAGTCGCNGCACGACTCTCAACAACAACNTTCTCAGCAACGATAAAGGAGGAATAAAATCCAACGCCGAATTGGCCAATAAGTTGAGCATCCTTTTGCTGATCTCCTGTGAGAGCCTCTAAAAACTGAGTGGTACCTGACTTGGCGATAGTGCCGAGATTGACAATTGCATCTTCCCGACTCATCCCAATTCCGTTATCCGTAATCGTCAATGTCTTAGCTTCACTATCAACATCAATCGTGATTTTGAGATCGCTGTCATTGCCAAGCAGTTCGGCATTCGACAAGCTCTCGAACCTGAGCTTGTCGATGGCATCAGATGCATTGGAAATCAATTCGCGCAGGAATATCTCTTTATTGCTGTAAAGCGAATGAATCATTAGATGAAGAAGCTGCTTGGCTTCTGATTGAAAACCCAGCGTTTCTTTTTCTGTCTTGACTGCCATCGGATACGTCGTCCTTTGCTTACAAAATTTGAATACTGGGCCTACATGGGGCTTCNAATGAGTGATTTCAAGGGCAGTTTAAGCCCCTCAGCCGAAACCAGCGGCCAGATGTGGGCTGATTAGCCGTTGGATTGAGGGTGCGAATTGGGGGCTGGCGATGGTGGACCCCCGATCTGGTCGGGGACGACTGGCTGTATTTCCGCGAAGCGGAATTNCCAGCCAGTCGCCTCTTTTAATGTATTGCCGATCTCGGCCAGGCTTTTTACGGTTGTGACGCCAGCTGCCTGCAAGGCAGCGAATTTATCGTCTGCTGTGCCTTTACCGCCCGCGATAATCGCACCGGCATGACCCATGCGTTTACCAGAAGGTGCAGTCACACCGGCAATATATCCAACCACCGGTTTTGTGACATTCGCCTTAATAAATGCTGCCGCTTCTTCTTCAGCATTGCCGCCGATCTCCCCCACCATGACAATTGCTTCAGTGGCTGCATCCTCTTCAAACAGGGCGAGAATATCGATGAAATTACTGCCGGGAATAGGGTCGCCGCCTATGCCGACACAACTGCTCTGACCAAATCCCAGATCAGTTGTCTGTTTTACTGCCTCATAGGTCAGGGTGCCTGATCGAGACACAACGCCAACTCTTCCAGGCAAGTGAATTTCACCTGGCATGATGCCAATCTTGCACTCTCCGGGTGTAATGATACCTGGGCAATTCGGTCCAATCAGCCTGATGCCCCGAGCATCCAGACTGGCCTTGACTGTTAACATATCCAGCGTGGGCACACCCTCAGTAATACAGACAATAATCTCAATACCAGCATCAGCCGCTTCAAGAATCCCATCTTTGGCAAACGGTGCTGGCACATAGATAACAGATGCTTTTGCACCAGTATCATCGACTGCATCCTTTACAGTGTTAAATACCGGAAGACCAAGATGGGACTGNCCTCCTTTGCCAGGAGTTACGCCGCCAACCATTTGAGTTCCATAGGCGATTGACTGTTCTGAGTGAAGCGTGCCCTGGGAACCAGTAAAACCCTGGCAAATCACCTTCGTGTCCTTGTTTACTAATATACTCACGCCGCACCTCCCGCTGCGTTAACTGCCTGCTGCACAGCGTCCGTTAAACTCGTTGCTGCTATTATATCGACATCACTCTCTGCAAGTGTTTTTACACCAGGTGCCGCGTTGTTACCTTCAAACCTGACGATCACTGGNACGTCAACACCGACATCTTTAACCGCCCCAACGATGCCGTCAGCAATAATGTCACACCGCACGATACCGCCAAATATGTTGATTAATACAGCCTTAACATTTGTATCAGACAGGATAATCTTAAACGCCTCACTAACAGCCTCTTTTGTGGCACCTCCACCTACATCCAGAAAGTTCGCTGGCTCACCGCCGTGTAACTTGACCAGATCCATTGTCCCCATTGCGAGTCCCGCACCATTGACCATGCAACCAATGTCTCCATCGAGAGCCACATAATTCAGATCGAATTCAGAGGCCTGTTTCTCTCTCTCATCCTCCTGGGTAGGATCCCTCATCGCAGCGAGTTCTTTTTGGCGATACAGGGCGTTACTATCAATAGATACTTTGGCATCCAGACAGTGGATATTTCCATCCCCGGTGACCACCAGGGGATTAATCTCCAACAGAGACAAGTCCCGTTCAATGAACATCTTTGACAGTGTGGTAAACAGGCTTGCAAACTGATTCACTTGCTTACCTTCTAAACCCAACNGGAACGCGAGNTCCCGACCCTGGTAGGCCTGNCCACCAAGCGCAGGATCAACAACCGCNCGAAGTATCTTCTCGGGAGTCTCCNCTGCAACTTTTTCGATCTCAACACCACCTTCAGTCGATGTCATGAAGACAACCCGCCTAGATGATCTGTCAATTACAGCACCCAGGTACAGCTCTCGCTCTATATCCGCACACTCTTCAACATATATCTTACTTACCGGCTGGCCATTTTCATCCGTCTGGAATGTAACCAGATTTGTACCAATAAACTCATCGCTAAATTCACGGATTTCAGCCTCTGACGATACCAACTTGACACCGCCTGCTTTTCCGCGACCACCGGCATGGACTTGTGCTTTGATTACCCAGGTGTCTCCACCCAGTTCATTTGCTGCAGCAACAGCTTCATCCGCAGTATCCACCGCGATGCCTTTTGAAACAGGCAATCCATATTCGGCGAATAATTGCTTCGCCTGATACTCATGGAGGTTCATATATAGTTTTCCTAAATGTTGTTTAGCCTACTTTTTTCTCTTTCGATTTGCGATATGGATGGCGTGACCTGAAACCGCCAGGGCTGCCTCATGCAGACCTTCAGAAAGTGTTGGATGGGCAAACATTGTCAGACCAAGGTCTTCAGCACAAGATCCAAATTCCATCGCTATGACACCTTCAGCAATCAGTTCTGACACGTGTGCACCTATCATATGGACACCTAGAATTCGATNGGTTTTGTCATCTGNCAATATCTTGATGAATCCTGTCGTATCATTCGCCGCCATCGCTCTGCCACTAGCCGCCATTGGAAAGCTACCTACGTTGTAGCTGTCGCCAGATGATTTTAATTCCTGCTCTGTTTTGCCAACCCAGGCAACCTCTGGATGTGTATATATTACAGAGGGTATGCAATCGTAGTCGAGCAGCGGTTTTTGACCAGCAATTCGCTCAACTACCATGATTCCTTCTTCCATTCCCTTGTGGGCTAACATCGGTCCTCGAACCACGTCACCCACTGCATAGACGCCGGGGGCATTGGTTAAACAGAGATCATTAACATAAATGAAGCCACGCTCATCAAGATCAACACCGCTGTCAGGTGCCAGTAGATTTTCGGTATAGGGCTTGCGTCCAACAGCAACAATAAGCCGGTCAAATGCCTCATTCTTCTCACCTTCCATATCTGTATATGTCACTGTGACTTTCTTACCTTTGACACTGCTACCTGTGACTTTGGTACCAAGGCGAATATCCATGGCCTGTTTCTTAAATTGTTTAGCAGCCTCCCTTGCAACCTGTTGATCCGCCATTGGCAGGAATTCTTCCAATGCTTCAAGTACCACCACCTCAGATCCCAGGCGATTCCAAACACTACCCAGTTCCAGACCAATAGCACCTGCGCCTATTATACCGAGACGTTTTGGCACAGATTGAAATTGCAGCGCTCCTGTAGAATCAACAATGATCTCACCTGTCAANGGGCAAGNTGGAATCTCAACAGAAACTGATCCGGTAGCTATTACCACGCTATCAGCNTCAAGTGTCTCAGTGCTGCCATCATGCAGCGTTACATCGACAACTCGACCGGCACCCAGGTGTGCATTTCCATCATAGGTGGTAACNCCATTTGATTTCATTAGCCCAGCAANGCCCTTGGTGAGGCTCTCAACAATATCGTCTTTATGAGCAATCATTGCAGGCACATCGATATCAAGACCTTTCGACTTGATCCCGATTGCGCCGAAATCTTCTTTTGCTTCGATATACTTATGTGAAATGTCTAACAGTGATTTTGAAGGGATACAGCCAATATTCAGGCAGGTCCCACCATAGGTCGGATTGCCTTGTTTATTGACCCATTTGTCAATACAAGCAGCATTGAGTCCGAGTTGTGCAGCCCTGATAGCTGCGTGATAACCAGCAGGACCAGCTCCAATAACGATAACATCAAACTTCTTTGTCATTCCCCAGCTCCTAAATACCAAGCAAGATTCGGGCAGGTTCCTCGAGAAAATCCTTGATGGTCCCAAGAAATCGTACAGCTTCCTGCCCGTCGATTAATCTGCGATCGCAGGATAGGGCTAAATACATCATGGGACGAACCTTCACTTCTCCATTCACCGCCATGGGTCGTTCCTGAATCTTGTGCATACCAAGAATCCCCGTTTGCGGAGGATTCATGATGACAGCCCAGTCTGTGCGACCCAGTCTGTGCGACCCAGTCTGTGCGACCCAGTCTGTGCGACCCAGTCTGTGCGACNCAGTCTGTGCGACNCAGTCTGCAGGTGACATCGTTGAAAAAATGAGTAGTCCGGAACTAAATCATCCGTTTCAGCAGCATTCCTTTAATATGACCGATCGCTCTTGTGGGATTGAGTCCTTTTGGACAGACACTGACGCAATTCATGATGCCTCGACATCGAAAGATACTGAATGGATCTTCAAGATTTGCAAGCCGTTCCTCCGTTGCCGTGTCCCTACTGTCAGCCAGGAAACGATATGCCTGCAGTAATCCGGCAGGACCGATAAATTTATCAGGATTCCACCAGAATGTCGGACACGAAGTTGAACAACAGGCGCACAGGATACACTCGTAGAGCCCATCTAGTTTTTCCCTTTCTTCCAGGGACTGCAGTCGTTCCGTTCCCGGCGGTGTTTCATCATTAATCAGATAAGGCTGGACCTTCTTATACTGCTTGTAGAACTGCTCCATATCAACCACGAGATCTCTAATCACAGGTAATCCCGGTAAAGGTTTGAGTACTAACTTATCCTTCTTTACGACCTCTGAGAGCGGCGTGACACATGCCAGACCATTCTTGCCATTCATGTTGATGCCATCTGAACCACAGACGCCTTCTCTGCACGAGCGACGGTAAGATACCGATTCATCCTGTTCCTTCAGTAACTCTAATAGATCCAACACCATCAGATCACGACCCCCGGGGACTTCTATATCGAAATCCTGCAGAAAAGGCTCCTTATCCTTCTCCGGATCATAGCGATAAACACTTACTTGCATCTAGTAGACTCTCTCTTTTGGTTCAAACAAGCCTTCCGGCAGATCATCGTCAGTATCCACAATACTGGGGGTAAAATTGACAGCGCGCTTTCGCAACACTTTTCCCTTCGGATCATAGATTGAATGACACAACCAGTTGGCATCATCTCGATCCTCATAGTCATCCCTCGCATGTGCGCCTCGACTTTCTTTTCGGCCTTCAGCAGCAATCGCCGTGGCTTCCGCGACCTCCAACAAATTATTCAATTCCAACGCTTCAAGTCTTGCTGTGTTAAAAGCTTTACTCTTGTCCGTCAGCACCGCATTTTCGATACGATCACGCAGCTCAGTAATC
>PBRC01000015.1 GCA_002725285.1 Gammaproteobacteria bacterium
TTTTCGTGGCGGGTGGGTACTGGCTCTATTCCGGCGGAAACGGGGACCGGTAAACCCACAACAGTCAATTAATTCATCAGTCTCATCGCTATCACTGGACAGCTTGCAACACCTGTTCACCAATCATTTTTATTGATTCGGCCGGGTCTTCCTGCAAACCAAGTGAGATTTCTGTAAAACCTTCTCTTTTGAATGCTTCAAGCCGTTCGATATGCCGGTCAATATCACCGGGATCACCTGACATCGTCAGGCGTTCTACCAGGAGATCAACAATGTGTTTAGGAACGCCTTCAATATCACCGGTTCGCTCACGATACGCCTTAAGGAATGGGAAAGGGTTCTTCAGTACCCATTCCACATCTTCAGGCTCTAGGTAGGGAGTATAAGGAGTATTAACGCCGTTTTCTTGCAAATTCACAAGTACAAACTAACGACCAAAGGTTATTTTCTACAGCACTCTTAGGAATTATGAGGGAGGTTACCCTACCGATCATCAACCGGTGAGGTTCAGGGGATACCTCTGCCGCCACGTAAGTGAGTGATATTTAGGAATATAATACTATTTATCACTCTCTGCGGCCTATCTGCCTGCGATAGTCTGAGATTGAGGACTGTTTGAGTCATTGCAAAAAGATCACTCAATTCTATCTGTTTATTCCCTTAATATTCCTTCCCTTCACGCCATTATTGACCCTGTATTAAGAAGGTGATCTATTCACCTTATTCTCCTTTTACCAGTTAGAAATCAAAGAAAAACAGTGAGCTAATGGCAACATCAACAGAAGACTCAGTTTTAGCCTTTCACCCCTATACGGTGAAGACCCTGCTGATACCACTTCTTAAACAGCGCAGAGTTGCTCAGGTTGTCAAGTGGTCGGTCTATTCACTCTTGCTGGTTAATTTTGGCATCTACGCGGTAGACGACTGGCAGGTATACATCGCTGCGGTTTCCAGTGACGCGACCTTTGACAAAGTGCTGGAGACATTTGCCACCACCATTGATATGACAGCGTGGGTCGGGCTGGTCATACTCCTCGAATTTGAAACCTATATTTTGCCGGATGAGGCTTTTGAGGACTGGCGGATCAAAGTCGTTAGATTTCTGAGTTCTATCTGCTATGTAATGATTATCTATGCTGCTTATGGATTTACGGTAAATACTCTCGACAATTATAAGATAGCTCCCATCCCCGGGGTAACAGACGTTTGCGATGTAAAGTCAGATGGCCTCTACCTGCAAATCAATATCATTGATTTCGAAAAGATTACACCTGAGAACTGTGCCAGTCTCAGCGATGATTCCGAGTTCCTGAAAATAGATCAAAATATCTCGCTGATTGGCAGAAGCGTGCTGGGACATGTTCAGAATATGGGTTGGGTTGATGTGGTCAACGCGATCTTCTGGATTATCGTTGTGCTTTTGATAGAACTTGAGGTGGCGCTCCAGAACGCCGATCGATTCGGTTCCCGTTCTTTGGAACTGATCCGTGCTATCAAAACATTTTTTTATGCCGTGCTCTGGGTCAATGCAGGAATATGGGCAGCCACGGGTTATCCCGTCTATGCCTGGGACGCAATGTTGTGGATTGCCGGATTCTGGGCAATTGAACTCAATCTTGCAGAATGGGAGCTCGATCGGGTGCAGGAACTGGCTGCTGTTCAGAGTGACGGTACTAAGACAAGTTCGCTGACTGAGCCTGTTACAAGATGATAATAATCAGTTCCTTTTCGAGAGCTTACGCTGTAATGCAGCACGGTTTGTGCGAGAATTCACTTGCCGGTTCCTACGGGGTTAAACCAGAACAGCAAGACACATCCAAATGATTTATTCACAAATCCGGAAAGCTACATTCTTTATCGCCTGGTCGCATTTTGCGAGTACAGCGGCTATCTGGCAGAATTTCTCCAACTGCGACGACGAAGACTCGGCGGATTAAATCCGCACAAAAACAAGAGATTAATTCGGTGTTTTTCTGGTCCGTCGTTTATCGGCGTGCCGGACTTATGTGGAGAGCAGAATGTTTGGACTAAAACACGGTGCTGATACGAGGGAACATACAGAGTCCTACTATGCGGCCAGCGCGACAAAGAAAGCTGATTCCCCAACCCTGGAAGGTGAAGTGGAAGCCGACGTCGTTATTGTCGGCGGGGGCTTTAGTGGCGTTAACACTGCGCTGGAACTGGTAGAGAAAGGATTCGATGTTGTCCTGCTGGAAGCCAATCGAATAGGCTGGGGCGCAACCGGGAGAAATGGTGGGCAGGTCAGTTGTGGTATAGGCCACAAGGTAGAAAAGTTTGAAGGCAAGATTGGTAAAGAAGGTGTTCGGGCGCTGTACGATATGGGATTTGAATCGGTTGAAATACTCCGTGAAAGAATCGCCAAATACAGTATCGATTGTGACCTGAAATGGGGCTATTGCGATGTTGCCATAAAGCCGCGTCACATGAAGTGGTTTGAAGAATGGAAAAGCTGGGAAAAGAGTATTGGTAATCCACATGAACATCGAATACTCGACGCCCGGCAACTGAAGCAGTACGTTGGCTCAGACAAATATCTTGGCGGTATGTATAACCCCACCGGCAGTGGACATCTGCACCCGTTGAATTTGTGTACCGGGGAAGCCAGTGCAGCTGTTGCAAACGGCGTAAGGATATTTGAGCAGTCCAGAGTCGAGGAGATAAAACACGGGCAACCTGTGAGTGTTTTAACTGAAACTGGTTCAGTCAAAGCAAAATACCTGGTGCTCTGTGGCAATGCCTACATGAAAAATCTGGTGCCTCAACTGGCTTCAAAAATACTGCCGTCCAACAGTTCTGTGATTGCAACCGAACCCTTGTCAGCTGATCTGGCTAAACAGATCATGCCTTCTGATGTGGCGGTTTGTGACCCAAGAACTGCCCTTGACTACTTTAGACTGTCAGCCGACAACCGTATGCTGTTCGGTGGTTTATCAAACTATACAGGGCTCGAGCCGAGTAACCTTGTGGGCACCATGCGAAAGAAAATGGTTAGTGTATTCCCGGAATTGGAAAGCGTTGCTATCGAATATGGCTGGAGTGGCCAGATGGGTATCGGCATTAATCGAATGCCCCAGTTAGGAAGACTTGCTGATAACATACTTTATATCCAGGCCTACTCTGGTCATGGTGTCGCACCAACTCATCTTATCGGGCGGGTTATTGCAGAGGCGATAGAGGGTAACCCGGAAAGGTTTGATGTCTTCGCCAGGATAGGCCACTGGTCGTTTCCAGGTGGAAAGATATTTCGAAGGCCAGGCCTGGCTATCGGCATGATGTATTACAAGTTGCTGGATGAACTTTAGTGGATGAGGCGTATAGTTGAGATCAGTGCTGGGGTAATCGGCCTGGTTAGCTACTGTGGCTGGACCCCTGGATTGAATAAGCAAGGATATTATACAGCACACCAAAAGGAATGAGACCTTTGTTAGAAAGATTTGCAGTATCACCTTCCGTACTGCTGCCAAGATGATAGATCAGCCCAGACTTCCCTATGGACTTACGTTCTGGACTGCTGTCGCACTCACCGTGGTACTCTGGTTTATCCCGTTTGGCAGTCTGATTATCTGGCCGTTTACATTTCTGGCTACCTGGGCTCATGAAATGGGGCATGGTATCGCCGGTATTCTCGTTGGCGGTACCTTTGATCGACTTGAAATCTACGAGTATGGCGGGGGCAGAGCCTTTATCACTGGCGTTCCAGGTGGGGGCATAAAATCTGCATTGATCTCCGTGGGAGGCTTGGTGGGTGCACCACTTCTGGGTGCAATGTTTGTTGCGCTCGGTGTTCGGGAGATGGCGGGGCGAGTGTTGTTGTTCCTGCTCGCTGTAACTTTGCTGTTGTCTGCAGTATTTCTTGTGAGAACGGTTTTTGGTGTGGCTGTCAGTGTCATCTTTGCTGCCGTACTCGGATTTTGCGCTTATAACCTGGGGCCGCAGATTCGGTTCTTACTGGTACAACTGGTCGGTATTCAGATGTCCCTGTCTGCTGTACGGGGATTTGATTATCTATTCAGTGCCTATGCAAATTTTCCCACGGGTCGGGTAAACAGCGATGTAACCAGTATTGCCGAATCCATCGGTGGCCATTATCTTCTCTGGGGAGGGCTGATCTTTGTTTTCAACGCGCTGGTTTTGCTTGGCGCCTTCAGGGTGGTCCTTCACAATCTCACCGGCTCAGGTTCAGAGCCTGAGTTGAATGAATAGATTCGGTGTTTTTTCATAAACCCTGCGAAATGAATTTCTTAGATGTCAATGCTATAGTGAACAGTCTGGCAGCCTGCCTCTCAGGCCCATGAACGAACATCTCAGATGGAATCACTATGATAAAAAGCGCACCCTGGATTGCTCTGCTCATCCTGATATCGGCTTGTGACACGGGTCGCCCTCCGGTCGATGAAAAATCAGCAACATCAATAACCGCATCCGAAAAGTCATCCGGGGCTCATCCCAAATCAGCGCCCTGTGCGAACTACAACAAGAACGGTGAAGCTCTGTTCGGTGATCTCCATGTACACACCAGTTATTCCTTCGATGCCGCTGCAAACAGTACCGGTGCGACACCTGCAGATGCTCAACGATATGCACGTGGAGAAACCATCCCGTTTTTTCCGATTAACGAACAGGGTGTCCCGGTTGGTGAGGTGAGGATTGACAGACCCCTGGATTTTCTGGCGGTCACCGATCATGGTGAATTTCTGGGTGAACGAGCGTTGTGCCGAACAGACAATTCACCAAAGCGAGATACAACTTTCTGTCAGAATTATCGTGCCAATGAACGTCAGGGAATGATGATGCTCGGGACGGTCATCACCACGGAAACGCCTGTGCGAATCAAAGATATATGCGGAGAGGATGGTGCCTTGTGCCGCGACTATGCGAGAACGCCGTGGCAGAATATACAAAATGCCGCCAATAATGCCAATGAACCCTGTGAGTTCACAAGTTTTGTTGCCTACGAGTATACCGGGACACCTGGCACCTCAAATTATCATCGTAATGTCATATTCAAAAACGACAGTGTGCCTGCATTGCCTGTCAGTTACATCGATGCCCCGATCGACAGTGAGTTGTGGTCGAAGCTGGACTCGGTCTGCAAGGATGAAAATGGCTGTGATTATCTGACCATACCTCACAATACCAATCTCTCAAATGGTCGCATGGCGCCTTATATGCAATTGGAAGATTCAACCGAAGCGAAACGCAGCTACGCACAAACCCGTCTCAAGCGGGAACCCATTATGGAGATATTCCAGCACAAGGGTGGATCCGAGTGCATCAATGGACTCAGTACAATTTTTGGTGCGCCAGATGAATTATGCAACGTAGAAGCTGTGCGACGCATGGGAGAAGAGAAGGTTTATCCTACTCGCGATTTGCAGGGAGCTGGGCTGACTCTTAGTCAAGCGACCGCAGTGACCGCTGAATGTGAATCAGGAACCAAGGGTGCAAATGGCATGCTGGGTGCAGGGTGTGTTCATCCCACAGACTTTCAGCGCTCAGCTTTGACTGTTGGTCTGAAGGAGGAGCAAGCCATTGGGCTGAATCCGATTAAGCTGGGCGCCATTGCAGCCACTGATACTCATACTGCAACACCCGGTGCAGTCCAGGAGTCCAAATGGACAGGTGCAGTCACTGGCGAATCTACACCCGTGGAGAGATTACAACCTGGATTGCTCACAAGTGGAATCGATGGTAATCCCGGTGGGTTGGCTGGAGTCTGGGCAAAAGAAAACACACGAGATGCGATCTTTGATGCCATGATTCGCCGTGAAGTATTTGGCACATCCGGTCCCAGAATAAAGTTACGATTTTTTGCCGGCTGGTCCCTGGATAAGAATTTATGTTCGAAGCCGGATTTGGTTAGCATTGCTTACGCTGACGGCATCCCAATGGGTGGAGATTTACCACCCTCGTTAGAGAATCAGAAACCCGAATTCCTTGCCTATGCATCCATGGACCCGCTGGGACAGAAACTTGAAGCGCTGCACCTGATTAAAGGTTGGGTGGATGCAGAAGGCAAGATGCACAATGAGGTCATACCGATAGCAAGTTACAGTTCGGGGAGCAGCAGTCTCTGTGCTGTGTACAGCGACAATACTTTCGATCGAACTCAGTCCGCATACTATTACCTGCGTGCTGTCGAACCGGCAACCGCTCGATGGCATACCTACGATTGCGCCATGATTCCTGCAGCGGACCGTCCAGAGGTGTGCAGCAACGACGCCTATCCTGAAACAGTACAGGAGATGGCATGGTCGTCACCAATCTGGTATCGGGGGCAGTAGGCATGGTAAGGCGGACTTCGATCTATAGATCCTGCTGCAGATCTGAATGACAGATCAGACAGCCAATCCTGCTCAGAAGCGAGTCTGGTCGCTACTATTGTTCATTGTGATCGTCATACTGCTGGCACCCCTGTTCTTAATAGGTGTAATCGCTTATTTGGTAAAACTCAAGACGATAAACCAACCCAGAGGAGTGTCCGGAACAGCCTATGAGCCCTTTTTCACGCGGGCGATGGCTCATGGAATAGGCGCACGTTCGGACCTCGCATCCTATCGGCTTGCCAGAACCTTGCCTGCTTTATCTCCACTGATTGCCGATCTTATCATTGAGCCGCTCGCCGTCGCGACCCGGCTTTCAGGCCATGTGCCGAAATTACTGGGAGGTGGCCACCTCGAACAGCCGCGGGGCACCTGGTCCCTGATGAACCTCAGGCATTCTTTTTTCGACGACACGTTAACTGAAGCCATGCACAGGGTTCAGCAGATAGTGATCCTGGGTTCCGGGTGGGATTCTCGGGCTTACGAACAGTTATGCGACTGGGGTCGACCGATTTTTGAAGTCGACATGCCGGCCACATTACAGGCCAAGATCGATGCTCTGGATCAGGCAGGTATCGGCCACAGCCACGTCAGGTTCGTCGAAACTGATTTCAACCAGATTTCCTGGCTTGATGCTTTGAAGGCGCAGGGATTCAACCCCGACCTGCCCACTTACATACTTTGGGAAGGGGTTACGATGTACCTGTCTGAAGAAGCAGTTACGGCTACGCTGAAAAACGTCTCTGAACTGGCCCCGGGCAGTATGATTGCGTTCGACTATTTTTCAGGTGAGTTCATGGATGGAGAGGGCATATACAAGCCATTAACTTATCTGGTGAAAATCAGCTTAAAACTAACCTACAATGAAGAATTCAGCTTTGGTATTCCAATGCGACCAATAGCCCGGGATGCAGTAACAGATTTTCTCCATGCCAATGGGTTAACGCTGGGGCGTTTCGATATGCTCGGTGAAGACGGCGGCCTCTCATCGTTCTCTGG
Source organism: Gammaproteobacteria bacterium (assembly GCA_002725285.1). Classification (GTDB taxonomy): domain Bacteria; phylum Pseudomonadota; class Gammaproteobacteria; order Pseudomonadales; family Azotimanducaceae; genus JAHRVQ01. Next base: position 7,344 of record PBRC01000015.1, read on the forward strand.
CTTTGCAGTGGGGGAACGGCGTTAGCGGTCATCAATATACTCATCCATATGAGCGTGTTGCAAAGCCATCCTTTTGGCTTTTTTAAGGTCATAGTGCATCCGCGATACGATCCTCTGAGCATAGAGTCCACCACCAGCCTGAATATTGGTTACGGTTGACCAGCCGCCCAGCGAATCAGCAGTTGTATCTCGAATCGCATGAAAGAGTTTGGTTCGATAGGCACCATCAACCGACTGCATCGTGCTCATGTACTTTCTTATAAGGTGTCCTGTTTTCTCGTTTTCAAGATCAGCAATACCTGGTGCGGTCACTACGCCACCGCCCGCGATATCATGCAGATGCCTGACCATAAGAGCGTAATTTGCAGCCCCGTGGTACTTGCCAACGTTTGTGTACAACTCATCCGGAAATGCGGCGCCATCGGATGTAATTGAGCAGTTTTCAATCGCCGCCTCAAGGGATGCGCGAATCAGTGTCGCATTGATCATTATCTCGGATATCTTTTCCTTTACATGGCCCACCCGCTCAAGACCATTAGCCTCTGAAATCAGTTGAGCAAAACCGACCAGGCGATCGTACCCTGATGCCATGCCGGCGAGTCCACCAAGTCGTTCCCAGAGTCCCAGGGAATGCGCGAATATGGCAGCCATCTCGGAAACACCGTCCAGGAATATCCGTTCATTTGGGATAAACACATTGTCAAAAATCACGAATCCTTCAGGGGTGTGGTGTGTGCCGGACACAGGGAAGTCTCGTTTATCTTCATGCCTTGGTGCATAAGTCGTGTTAACGATCTTCACACCTTCGGCGTTCACGGGAACCATGCAGGCAATTGCGTACTCTTCTTCACCAGGTCGCATGGATTTGGTTGGAATAGTCATCAGTTCATGCCCCATGGAGGCGGCAGAAATATGTAACTTTGCTCCCCGGATCACAACCCCGTCGTCAGATCGATCTACCACATGAACGTATGCATCCGGATCATCCTGATTACCAGCACGGCGACTTCTGTCGCCTTTTGCGTCGGTAATACACTGGGTGATACGCAAATCTTTTTTCTGGACGTCATCAACATATCGACGGATACGTTCTGCATTCTGAGGCAACTGGTCCTCGATTCGATCGGCAGCAGTAAGTAATGTCATAATGGATGCATAGGTCACATGCGTGAGTAGATCAACCGTTTCATGTAGCTCTACCTGCTCCCTCAACTCAACCGCAGAACCGGGGACCTTCATAAAGTCACCAACGGCGTCCTTTTCCTTTTTATAGAAGCGATCATACCCGGCAGCTGCTGAATCAACTGTAATACCCAGTATGGGATGCTCTGCCAGGTTAGTGACTTGCTTGCCCTCGAAGTAGGTCTCCCTGCCATCATTCAGGCTTTTGCGGTACTGATCTCCTGTCATCATGAGTCTTTTTCTCCTGTTTCGGGTGAAACCCGGTGACATTGCAAGTTAACTCCCTGGATTGGCAAGTCAACTGCCGATAGTCCTTACATCGGTTGATGCTCCGGTATGTGCTCCAGTTTTATCTCAAAAATCTGTCTCTGTTCATTAGATATCAGAATAGTCTCGTTGCTGTCCCAGCAGACCGCCTCAATCTGACGGGATATCTGAATGCTCAAAGGGAGCATCCTGGCTTTTGTTGACAACCAGCTGCTGCCATCTTCAGGGCGATCAAACACCCAAAGTGCGGTGTAGCTCACTACTGCCAGATGAGACCCATCCGGAGAAAGGTCCGCGCCGGTTGCGAATGTTACCTGATTGTGACTGTCAACTTTAGTTAGAATATTGACCTCGCTGGTATGGTCCGAGTCGAGACGATAAAGGTTGACCCCGCTTTCCGACAACAGATGCTGACCTGGCTGACGATGTTTGGTCAGTAAGTGAAGTTCACCATCTGCAATAAAGACACTTTCACTGTCAAAGTGCCACTTCTCCGCAGGGTATTGATGCTGCTCGGGATACCTGACCGGCAGATATTCAAGTATCCGCGACTCGTGAAGCGCTCTAGGATTGGGTTCATAAAGAACATAGATGCCCATATCTCGGCGCGCGTTACCGTTATTGCCTACATCTGCGATATAGATCCTGTCTTCATCGATAGCAATATCTTCCCAGTCCTGATTTGCAGCGAGCAGAATTTTTGTTCCCGGCCATGGTTGCTTGCCCTTGGCTTCGACCTTACCGTGAAAATCTCCTTTCATGAAATCCGGGATAATGACATTGCCATTTTTCTCTATTGCGAAAAGACGTGGATCATCGCCGCTGTCATTGTGAACCCAGTAAACCCCCGGAAATCGCTGGCTCTTAACCAGCCCACTCATTTCGTTAACCGGCTCATGCGTGGTCGTTCCAACCAGCTTCAAAGGGCTCAATTCCATCTCTGGTGGCGGTGTACTGGTTTGAGCCGAACTTTGCAATCCTGTGAGTAAAAATATGAATCCGAAACATATGGCAAATCTACCTGCCATCCTGATTTCCTTTTGAGTATCCAGGTATTGACTATACCTGACTGATTCTCCTTTGGTCGCCCTGTCATCATGTTTTTCACAGCATATGCAATTGGGCAAGGCAATTCTGCACTTCTTTGTATTATCCCAAGCCAGGGGTTCCTGGAACAGATCGTCACCTCATCATGCCATCTTCACTACCATCTTCACTACCATCTTCACTAAATGGTATTGTCGTCATGCTCACGTTATTCTTTGGATTCCACCGGCAGTTAGAGTGAGTTTGTGACTGAGATCTCGATAGCTAAGCAGCAGCCGAGTTTCTTTTATGGTTATGCACTGGCTGGTTATTCGTTTGCAATGGGATTTCTAGCCTCAAGTTTTTTCCTGCATTCGAGGGGTATTTTTTTCCCTGTTTGGATGCAGGAATTCGCAGTCGATCGAACTGAAATATCACTTGTCGTCAGTCTGGTTCTGTTTACATCGAGTTGCGCTGCGCCCTTTGTTGGATATCTTATTGACAAATTCCCACTCAAGATCATCATCTGCACGGGTGCCAGCTGGATGGCGCTGGGTTATTTTTCTTTGCAGTTTGTCGATGGGTACACACAATTTTTTGTGACCTTCGTTCTGTTTCAAGGACTGGGCTGGGTATGCGTGGGTCCCCTGACACAAACCAAACTCATGGTGAACTGGTTTGCCAGGAACAGGGGGCTGGCGCTGGGTATCGCGATTATGGGAATTTCGGTTGCAGGCGTTGTCATGCCAACCCTGGCAGCCTGGTTGTCTAAAACGCTTGGCTGGCAAAATAGCTATAGTCTGTATGGTGCGATACTGGTTCTGTTTATCGTGCCTGTGACACTCCTTGTCGTTAAACAATCTCCGGCAGTCATCGGTCAGAGTCCAGACGGTGACTTGAGCAGCATGCCACAGGCAGTGGTTGCGCCATTAGTGAAACAGAGCAATTTTCAGATTTATCGTGAGTTCCTTACCTCGAAAGCATTCTGGAGCGTCGTAATAACCTTCGGTTTAATGAATGGTGTCTACAGCGCAATGATGACGCATTTGCCGAATTACCTCACCACTGAACTGAGATTTACACTCTATGATGCATCCTATGTGCTCGGTGTAGCAGGTGCTTTTGCGATCGTTGGAAAGATTATTTTTGGTTGGATGATGGACCATATTGATGCGAAGCGAACAGTCCTGACGGCAGTAACGAGTTACTTCTGCTCTACCCTGGTCTTTATCAGTGTCGACAACTATTTACTGATGATGTTCGCAGCGGCGCTGTTTGGTCTTGGGTTCGGAGGAATGGTACCTGTGCGTTCAGTACTGATATCTAGACTGTTCGGTGTTAATAAATTTTCCAGAGTCAATGGGCTGTTCTCGTTCTTTCTCGCTCCGGCAACTTTCTGGGTGTTGATCACTGGATATATAACAGACACGTTCGGTAGCTACCAGTATGCGTTTCAAGTCTGGGCTGTAGCGTTTTTTCTGGCGGGTATCATTACGCTTATGGTGCGATTACCTAACCGTGAAGACGCCGCATGACCATTAAATTTGAGAAGGTGTCAGTCGATGTCTTTCCTGTCTAAACTGTTTGGAATCAGGAGCCAGACTGAAAAAAAAGAGGATGCATTTATCAATTTAATGAAAGTTGCACAGGAAGATGCGACTGTCAGACAGACTCTTCTCTCTATCCTGGTACTTGAATCGACACNAAGAAAATTCGCGCTTGAAAGCTTGACAGTGAAAATTCAAATGCAGGGTGCACCTTCGGAATTCGTGGACGCNTTACAGGTATTTCAGNATGACGACGCTTCAAAAAAAGCCCTGTTATTACTGAAACAGGATTAGNTAAAGAGGATTATGAAACTATGAGTGCTTATCTCGTTGGTGATATCACAATAACTGATGCTGAAGCCTATGCCGAATACGCAAAGCTGGTTCCTTCAATTATCGAAAAACATGCTGGCAGGTATCTCGTTCGCGGTGGTAATGCCGAAATTCGAGAAGGCGATTGGGAACCAGACAGGATGGTGGTACTTGAGTTCCCATCGAAACAGGCGGCGATTGATTTTCTCGAAGATCCCGCCTACGCGCCAGTTGCTGCGATCAGGCACGCCAATGCTGAAACTCGACTGGTCCTGGTAGAAGGATACGAGTAGGCCTTTTTGAATTAGTACTGTACCTCGTAGACAATCGTTGGGTCGTTGCTCTTAAACAGATAGAGTAACAACTGACTTAGTACGATATTGCCGTCGGCACGATATGCCTCTTCCATAAAAGCTTTCATGCCATCGATTCGCCCATCCAGAAGACCCCAACAGGTTTCATNGTCNCTGACGTTAAGTGTGATGGTAGGGGAGCNGTGAGTGCCTTCAACAAACTCAAATTCACTNGAGTCAATCACCAGATGAAAGGGTGATTCGTTCGAANCGAACACAAACTGAAAAAGCGTGTACTCCCGCTGTAGAAANCCAGGCTTAAAATGNGGTNCAAGNTCTTTGTGTTTCTCTTCCAGAATANGTCTGATCATGGCGAGGTGGNANTTAAAGCAGCAAGTCTAGCATGGTTTCACGGGTATCGCGGTTNCGCATTTGTGTTAGCATTACGCTCTTTCTAAATAGAGGATTAGCGGTTTGGAATTCCTTTTTGACTATGGTCTTTTCCTGGCAAAGATCATCACGCTGTTAGTGGCAATAATCATTGTAATCATAACGATTATCGGTATGAGTCATAGAACTCGTCATCCAGAGAAGGGGCATATCGAGGTCTTTAGCCTGAATGACAATATCGAAAATATCACGAGGACGCTGAAACATGTTGTGATGAATCCACAGGCTTTGAAACTGGAGTCAAAGGCAGAAAAAAAACGCCACAAAGAAGAAGCCAAGGTTCAGAAACAGGAAGNGAAGTCAGGNGATGGTGAGCGGAAACCNAGGGTATATGTCGTAGATTTCGAGGGNGATGTGCAGGCAAGTGGCGTATCTCAACTACGAGAAGAGGTCACNGCAATACTTTCAGTTGCTGAAGACAAAGATGAGGTCATCGTACGTTTAGAGAGNCCTGGCGGGATCGTACATGGTTACGGGCTTGNGGCATCGCAGCTCAGCAGGATTGTCGGAAAGNNTATTTCACTNACAGTNGCAGTGGATAAAGTAGCGGCAAGTGGCGGGTACATGATGGCATGNATNGCCAACAGGCTTATCGCCGCACCTTTTGCGATCCTTGGCTCTATCGGCGTGGTAGCNCAGATACCGAACTTTCACAGGCTNCTGAAGAACAAGGATATTGACGTTGAGGTGCTGACGGCTGGCGAATACAAACGCACCCTGACCATTTTTGGNGAGAATACGGAAAAAGGGCGTGAAAAATTCATTGAAGAGTTGGAAGACGTNCATCTGATGTTCAAGGATTTCGTTGCAGAGAATCGTCCCGGNATTGATATGGACATCGTNGCTACTGGTGAAGCCTGGTATGGGAAACGGGCTCTNGAGCACAACCTNGTNGATGCATTGCANACTAGNGATGAGTATATTTACNACAGGTGTCAGGAAGCCGATGTTTATCGAGTGAAATATGTCGAGGACAAGAATCGAGTTGACAAGATCCTGGATCGATTTACTGCTGCCTTCAAACGTTTCAGCAGGCGTGATGATTATCGGTATCAGGGACCTTATACATTTTAATGACAACATGAGAGAGCTGAGAGAAATACATGACCACATTTAATGCTTTTTGGGTGGAAAAAAATGAGTCTGAGTTGACTCACTCGGTTATCGAACGTTCTGTCGATGATCTGCCAGAGGGAGAGATGCTCATTAAAGTTGAGTACTCATCAGTGAATTATAAAGATGCCTTGTCCGCCAAGGGTATGCCTGGGGTTACCAGGAGCTACCCCCATACTCCCGGCATTGATGCAGCCGGTGTAGTCGCTTCATGTACCAATTCAGATTTCGCCGAAGGAGACCAGGTCATCTGTATCGGTTTTGATCTTGGCATGAATACAGCGGGTGGCTACGGCGAATACATCAGAGTTCCAACGAACTGGGTAACAAAGATACCTGAAGGTTTTTCAAGCCGTGAGAGCATGGTGATAGGTACGGCAGGATTTACCGCTGCCTTATGTGTGGAGAAGATCGAGCGCATGGGTGCGAAACCAGCGGATGGACCAGTTTTAGTAACCGGTGCCACAGGAGGTGTGGGTTCGATTGCTGTCATGCTGTTGGCAAAGCTTGGCTATGAAGTTGTCGCCAGTTCAGGCAAGCCTGACAAGGTCGACTTCCTCAAATCACTGGGAGCCGCGTCGGTGATAGGCAGAGATGAACTGAGTGAAGAGAATAAGAGACCCATGGCTGCACCCGTCTGGGCTCACGCGGTTGACTGTGTTGGAGGTGAGATATTGTCCAATGTCATCAAGTGTCTGTACCCGCTCGGGAGCGTCGCCATTTGTGGATTGGTTGCTTCACCTAATTTTTCTACAACGGTGCTGCCGTTTATTCTGCGTGGGGTGAACGTGCTGGGGGTTGATTCGGTAGAGATCCCCATTGATTACAAGAATCGGATCTGGGATCGACTTGCAACTGATTGGAGACTGTCTGATTTGGATTCTGTCACCAACGAGATAGGCCTGAGTGGACTGTCTGAAGCCATTGATCAGATATTTGCCGGCCAGGTAAGTGGCCGGACCCTGGTAAGTCACAGTATCTAAAGGCTATCCGCTAGTCGCGCCGCAACTTTTCGGATGCCGCAATCGGCGTGGGGAATCTGAAAACCACGACGTAGGAAGACAACAAGAAGGTGATAATTGCGGTTGCCTGAATCACGTGTGAGACATTCGATGAGATTAATGCCTGGCTGGCAGCGATGAATACTATCAGCAGCGAGAACTCGCTGATCTGCCCAAGCCGAAAGCCTATCTCCCAACTCTTGGCAGAGGTTTCGCTGATTCTGAAGAGTAAGAAACGAAACACAATGGGTTTGATAATCAACACGAATGCCGCGATGACCAGAGACGGCACGATGACTTCACCCAGCAGTTCGAGCTTGAAACCCGCTCCTAAGGAGAAGAAAAAAAGCACCAGGAAGAAATCTCGCAAGGGTTTGAGATGATTGGCAATATAAAGCGCAATTGGACTCGTCGCCACTGAAACCCCTGCAATAAAGGCCCCAATCTCATGGGATAGACCCACATACGCAGACAGTTCCGCGAGTCCAAGACACCATCCAATGGCTATCAGAAAGATGTACTCATGAAATGCATCAAACTTTGCCAGAAGTTTGAGGAAGATGAATTTCACAAATAGCCAGGCAGCCAGAATAATAGACGGCAACGAAACAAAAATCGTTGCCAGCCTTGCGACCCCCGAAGTATCAAGTAATCCACCAGTTAGTATCAGCAGGATGACAATTGCAATCAGATCCTGGATCAGCAACAGGCTGACCACCAGTTCACCAGTATGTCGATGATGTAATACCGTTGTAGGTAATAACTTGATACCAATAATGGTACTTGAAAACATCAATGTGATGCCCACGATCAGGCTCTCAACAATTGAGTACTGAAAAGCCAGTCCCAACACAAATCCGATGCAGAAGAAGACCAACGAACTGGATAGGCCAACAAACAAGGCATCCTTGAGCATATTCCCCAGTTTCGAGGGCTGCATATCCAGCCCAAGGAGGAACAACAGGAAGATAATGCCTATCTTGGCGATGCTGCTGATCAGAGCAGGATCAGATATTAACGATGTTGCAGAGGGGCCGAGGATAATTCCGATTGCGACATAGGCAACTATCAGAGGTTGCCTTGTGTACAAGGCAACAGTGGCAAGCACTGCTGCAGAGGTAAATATCAGAAAAAATGAGAATAGAAGAGGGTCGCTTTCCATATCGAGATACTAAGCGAAGAATGGTTCAAACTGTAGCACTGGCTAGGATGAATTTCTTTGACGAAAAAGCGGATCAGGTCTGTCAATTGAAGGTTGATAGCTATAGGAGAAGCTTTTAATGCCAGACAGGGCTGCCTGTACATCCTGACCGTCCGCCAGAGCAAAGGAATCAAATCCACAGCGAATCATCTGCTCCAATTGATCGCGTCTTACATCGCCGATGGCACGAACTTCACCCTGGTATCCGAGTTTTCGTCGCAGGATGTTTGCGCTTGAGTAGGCTCGCCCGTCGTTAAACGCAGGGAAGTTCAGCGCGATAACCGGCAATTGTTTTGCAAATTCTTCGATCAGTTCAATATCTTCATCGGCTTCAAGCCATACACCGATGTCTGACCTGGTCCGAAGGGACGCTTTGCGTTCGAGAAACAATGCTAAAGGAAGAATAATGTTGCTGAATTCAAGGTCTGCCTGACTGTCCACAACAGTAAACTTTGACTCGGTTACGCGATTATCTCTGATAATAGTTTGCATCTCAGCTATACACCTGATCTTTGAATGGTTGAATGCCGATTCGGTTGAAAGTCTGGACAAACTGCTCGCCTCCGGTCCGTTTCTCGAGGTACAGGTCAAGCAGCTTGTTGATGATTTCAGGAATTTCGTTCTGCGCAAATGATGGGCCTAAAATTTTGCCAAGTGCTGCGTCAGAATAGGAGGAACCACCGATTGAAACCTGATAGAACTCTTCACCTTTTTTATCCACGCCAAGAATACCGATATTACCAACATGATGATGCCCGCAGGCATTCATGCAGCCAGAGATATTCAGATCCAGATCACCAAGATCATGCAAATAATCCAGATCATCAAAACGGCGTTGAATGGCTGCCGCGACTGGGATTGACTTGGCGTTAGCAAGGGAGCATAGATCGCCGCCAGGGCAGCAGATTATATCCGTTAGCAAACCCAGGTTAGCAGCCGCAAGATCTGCGTTACATAGTGCTTTCCAGAGACTAAACAGATCCTGCTTGCGGACGTCAGCCAGGGTGATGTTTTGCTCGTGAGTGGTGCGAATCTCACCAAAACTGTATCTATCCGCAAGCTCCGCGATAATTTCAAGTTGCCTATCACTTACGTTACCTGGTGCGGCGCCAGTTCTCTTGAGTGCCAGATTGGCTATAGCATAACCCGGCTGCTGGTGAGGTTTTACATTTCTGGAAACCCAGTTTTTGAATGCAAAGTTACTGCTCAGTGATTCATCAAGTTGAATACAGTTTTCTTCCAGTTCTTCATAAGAAGGTTTTGTAAAGAATGAATGAGCTCGAATAATTTCGGCTTCTGTGAGAGTGCCGGGTCCATTTTTAACTGACTGCCATTCATCCTCGACCTTCTGAGCGAATACTTCAGCTCCCATTGCACGAACAAGAATTTTAATTCGTGATTTGAACTTATTATCCCGGCGACCATAACGGTTGTAGACTCTTAATATAGCTTCAAGGTAGGTGAGTAGATGTGGTTTTTCCAGATAGTTCTTGATCACAGGTGCTATGACAGGAGTTCGTCCGAGCCCTCCGCCAGCCAGAATTTGAAATCCGACCTCGCCATTCGCCTCAACAAGCCTCACACCAATATCGTGCACCTGTACTGCGGTTCTGTCTTCTTCGGCACCAGTAACAGCAATCTTGAACTTTCTGGGTAGCCAGTTAAATTCGGGGTGGAAGGTTGACCACTGCCGAATCAATTCAGACCAGGGTCGACTGTCTTCAATCTCATCAACTGCCACTCCGGCATACTGGTCGCTGGTAACATTGCGAATACAACTGCCACTACTTTGAATGGCATGCATCTCGACAGACGCCAGTTCCTCAAGAATGTCAGGGACTTCTTCGAGTTTTGGCCAGTTGTATTGAATATTCTGGCGGGTGGTGAAATGGGCATAACCCTTATCATAGTAGCGGGAGATATGAGCCAGCTTGCGAAGCTGAGTACTCGACAACATCCCATAGGGAATATTCACTCGCAGTAAAGGTGCCAAACGCTGGATATAAAGTCCGTTGCGAAGTCGAAGCTGGAGAAATTCGGCTTCAGGCAGTTTCCCCTCGAGGAAACGGCTGGTTTGGTCACGATATTGCGCGACTCTCTCATCGATCATTTTCTGATCGTATTTGTCGTAGATATACATGCGCTCAACTTGAGTTTGGGTATAGCGGCAGGTCGTAAAAATAGCAGCTTGACGATAGGTGTAAAACTTCCATTTTTCTATATCGATAGAATCTCGGAATATATGTTCAGAAGTGGTCTGAATTGACGGCGTTCGATCGCTTGATTTCGGTCACCCAACCCGTTTGGTTTTGACAGCTGGTTTCGTTGAATTGGATAACCGTCGAATTTCTTTGCCTTCTACGGGTGAATCCGGAATCAATTGCGAGAGTATCAGTGACCCGAAGGCAATTGCGGCACCGATCACAAAAACAGCACTGTGATTAATCACCCAGATAAATCCCAGGATTGCCGGTAGTATGACCGCTGCAATATGGTTGATCGTGAAGCTGATACCTGCGGTTGCGGATATGTCAGCTGGATCTGCAATTTTCTGAAAGTAGGTTTTAATGGCGATTGCCATTGAAAAAAACAGATGGTCGAGGATGTAGAGAACCACTGCCAGTGCTGTGTTTTCAACGACTGCATAGGTCAGAAAAATCCCGATCAGGCCAATATATTCAAGCGTAAGAGCTCGCCGTTCACCAATGAAATGAATGAGTTGGCCAATCTTTGGTGCAACCCAAATGTTGATTGCGGAATTGACGAGTACCAGCAAAACAATGTTTTCAAGCGGAAAGGCAAATTTTTGAACCAGTAGAAAACCCGCAAACACCATGAATATTTGCCTTCGTGCGCCAGACATAAAAGTGAGGGTGTAGTACAGCCAGTATCGTTTACGAAGGAATAGTTCCTTGCGCTGAACAACATCGTCTTCAAAGTGAGGGATAGAGTTCCAGCAAAACAATGCAATCGCGACTGCCGCCAGTCCGGCAATTGAATAAATATAGACGTAATTAGGCTCCAGTATCTGCAATGCCAGATATAGTCCTCCAAGGCAGGTGAGTGTCGAAAAGGACCTGACGCTGATTATCTGACCCAGGACTTTAGGCGCTTCGTCTTTTTTCAGCCACTGCAGACTGAGAGATGTTTGCATGGTTTCCAGATAGTGAAAACCGGTAGACATCAGTATTGTTGTTAAATAAAGACCTATCACACTTGGGAAGTATCCCGTCAGAGCTGTTCCTATACCCAGTAACATTAAAGACAGAATGGCGAAATTCTGCTGGCGAATAAATAACAGCACATAGATTACCGTAAAGGCCAGAAACCCGGGGATTTCTCTGAAACTCTGCAGTAATCCAATTTCTTTACCGGTAAACCCGACAACTTCTACCGTGAAGTTATTCAGCAGTGTTTGCCAGGCAGAGAAGGCGATCGGACTCGCGGCAGCCAGTATGAAAAGGAGCGTCTTTCGATTCTGCAACGAGAAGTTCACAAGTAGCCCTGCATTGCCATACCAACACATATCCACGTGAAACCGAGTGAAGAACCTGGTGAGTTGAACATCAAGCTGAGTATACTTCCGATCTAATCTGTGCAAGTGTATCAAATGAAACGATGACGACCCATCGATACGCCATGCAAAAGATACTTTCTCTATGGAAACACCCTAACGTCTGTTGTCGGGTGCGATGAATACCTTTGATCAGATTCCGGATAAGCGAAAGAAGATGCTCGCAATAGCATGNCTGGACTTTATATCGGATCTCGCTGGNTGATGAAGATGTCCTGAGGTGGNCAGCAACCTTCTNTGGTTCTTTTGNCNTNACGGTGNCTGCTGCNCNCGCGGAATCAACACTGCCGCAAGACTGAGAAAAAGGCAGATCCCTACCTATGTCCATACCATTCACAGTGAAGAAAAGTTACGCTGGCAGCAGAACCGTCTGGTCACAGAAATCTATTCGGGTTTTCTACCGCCCTAGGAATAACCTAGTACCGGAGACAACCAGCGTTCTGCCTCAGCGATGGTAATTTTCTTGCGGGAAGCATATTTCTGGACCTGATCTCTGTCGATCTTACCGAGTCCGAAATAGCGTGATTCAGGGTGCGAAAAATAGAATCCACTCACAGAGGCTGCAGGAGTCATTGCGAAATTTTCTGTCAGCTTCACATCAATTTTTTTTGTTGCAGCCAGAAGATCAAATAATGGCGCTTTTTCGGTGTGGTCAGGACACGCCGGATAGCCAGGCGCCGGTCTTATTCCNTGAAATGACTCTTCAATTAACGCNTCGTTGCCTAATTNCTCGTCTTGTGCATATCCCCAGAACTCTTTGCGAACTCTTTGGTGCATTCTTTCAGCAAGCGCCTCGGCCAGTCTGTCTGCGAGCGCCTTCAATAGGATAGCATTGTAATCATCGTGCTTTNCCTCATATTCCCTNACGAGGTCTTCTNCACCGTGACCGGCGCTGACAACAAANCCGCCAACATAGTCTCTGATGCCAGTGCCCTCGGGAGCTACATAATCGGATATACAGAAATTAGGCTGGTCGTTTGGCTTATCAGTCTGTTGACGCAGATGGTGTAATCGCTGTATCACATCGGTACGTTCGTCATTCAGGTAGAGCAGAAGGTCATCCTGTTCGACACTGTTTGCTGGCCAGAAGCCGATAACGGCATTTGCCTTAATCAGCTTTCTGGCAACGATGTCATCAAGCATTACTTGTGCATCAGTAAACAGTGATCTGGCTGCATCACCAACAATCTCGTCACTGAGAATTCCCGGGTATTTCCCAGCCAAATCCCAGTTGATAAAGAAGGGGTTCCAATCAATATATTCAGTCAGTTCCTCGATAGGGTAGTCATCAAATACTCTGGTTCCAAGAAATGTCGGGGCAGGTGGACTATAGTTAGACCAATCCAATCTCATCCTGTTTTCGATTGCATCCGGGTAGGGGAGTGGCGCACCTTTTAGGCGTCTGTATTTGTTTCTGATCCTGATCTTGTCGTAATCTTCACGAATCCGCCGACAGAATTCAGGTTTCAGTTCTTTGCTCATCAGCTGTGTCGCAACGCCGACAGCTCGAGATGCATCTGGTACGTACACAGTAACCTCTGACTGATGGCAGGGTTCGATTTTGACAGAGGTATGTGTCTTGGATGTTGTTGCACCACCTATCAGAAGGGGAATTTTTAGCCCCTGTCGTTCGAGTTCAGATGCAACATGAACCATTTCCTCGAGTGAAGGCGCAATGAGGCCACTGAGCCCAATCATATCAACCTTTTCCTTTTTTGCAGTCTTGAGGATCTGATCGCTCGAAACCATCACTCCCAGATCAATGACTTCGTAGTTATTACACTGCAGAACAACACCCACGATATTCTTACCGATGTCGTGCACATCTCCCTTGACAGTTGCGAGAAGAACCTTGCCATTTACGTTGCTGGATTCTTTTTCCTCGTCGATGAAAGGTGCAAGATACGAAACTGCCTGCTTCATTACCCGGGCACTTTTGACAACCTGGGGCAGAAACATCTTGCCTGCACCAAATAAATCACCGACCCGATTCATGCCGTCCATCAAAGGACCTTCGATCACCTCAATAGGGCGGTCGTACTTCAACCGAGCCTCTTCTGTATCATCGATAATGTTCGCCGTAAGTCCTTTGACGAGCGAATGAGCAAGCCTCTTATCAACATCCTGTTCGCGCCAGGCCAGATCCTCTACTGTGGTGACGGAACTTCGACCGGCGTATTGTTCCGCTACTTCAAGCAGCGCGTCGGTGGCGTCTTCTGCTCGATTCAGCAGGACATCTTCAATTCTATCTCGCAACTCAACGGGGATTTCCTCATAGATCGCCAACTGACCTGCATTGACGATTCCCATGCTGAGTCCCGCTTTGATGGCNTGATACAAAAATACCGCGTGGATGGCTTCTCTGACGTGATTATTGCCACGAAAAGAAAATGAAACGTTACTGATGCCGCCGGATATCTTGGCAAAAGGAAGATTCCGTTGGATGTAGGCGCACGCGTCGATGAAATCTTTGCCATACGAATTATGTTCTTCGATACCCGTTGCAATGGCAAATACGTTCGGATCGAATATGATGTCCTCTGGAGGAAAGCCGACTTCGTTGACCAGTATGTCGTACGATCTCTGACAGATACTCGCCTTGCGAGTAAGAGAATCAGCCTGACCTTCTTCATCAAAAGCCATAACGACAATCGCCGCGCCATGTTTCAGGCATATACGTGCCTGTTGTTTAAATTCCTCTTCACCCGACTTGAGGCTGATTGAATTGACAATTGATTTGCCCTGCAGGCATTTCAGCCCAGCTTCAATGATTTCCCATTTCGATGAGTCAACCATAACCGGGACGCGGCTGATATCCGGCTCCGCGGCGATAAGATTCAAAAAATGAACCATTGCCGCTTTTGAATCGAGCATGCCTTCATCCATGTTTACATCGATAATCTGGGCCCCGTTATTAACCTGCTGTTTCGCAACATNGAGTGCTTCTTCGTAGTTTTCCTCTCGTATCAGACGTTTGAATTTGGCAGATCCGGTAACATTTGTTCGCTCACCAACATTAACAAACAAAGAATCCTGGGTGATCGTAAACGGCTCAAGACCGCTTAACAGACAGTTGGTCGTTGAAGTTATTCTAGTCCTGGGAGGTTGAGACTCAGATATTCTGACAAATTCTTCTACATGTTCAGGTGTTGTGCCACAACAACCGCCAATAATGTTAACCAATCCAGCGTCGACGTACCCCTGCATCGACTTAACCATTTCAGGAATCGTCTCGTCATACTGACCAAATTCATTGGGCAGACCACGATTGGGATAGGCACTTACATAACAGTCAGCAAGACGCGAGATCTCTTCGATATAGGGCCTTAACTCTTCAGCACCGAGGGCGCAGTTGAAACCAACTGATATTGGTTTCGCATGTCTGATTGATGCCCAGAATGCCTCAACGGTCTGACCCGACAACAAACGTCCACTGGCATCTGAAATAGTCCCGGAGATCATGATGGGATATGTCGTATCCAATTCCTCGAAGAGAGAGAGTGCGGCATAGACTGCCGCCTTTGAATTCAGGACATCAAAGATCGTTTCAATCAGGATGATATCAGCACCGCCATCAAGCAGACCTTTCATTGCCAGACCATAGTCCTGGGCAAGATCATCGAAGGTGATGTTCCGGTAACCGGGATTATTGATATCCGGGGAGAGACTGGCAGCTCTTGTGGTTGGTCCGACTGCACCAGCAACGAAACGAGGTTTGCTGATCGAATCCATCTCGTCGGCAACCTCTCTTGCGAGCCGTGCTGCCTTAAGATTGATCTCATAGGTGAAATCTTCCAGACCGTAATCTGCCTGTGAAACACCATTGGCAGTGAACGAATTGGTTTCAATGATATCCGAGCCGCTTTCCAGGTACTTAAGGTGAATGCTCTTAATCGCATCGGGTCGCGTCAGGGCAAGGATGTCATTGTTGCCCTTTAAGTCTATGTTGTGGTGTGCAAACTGGGTGCCACGGAAATCATCCTCAGACAGATTCAAATCCTGAAACATGGTGCCCATGCCGCCGTCCATTACAAGAATACGTTGGGTGAGTTGGTCCTTGAGCGACTGGAACTTTGTGGAAAATTGCATGGTGGAGCTACAACAGAATTGGGATGTGAGCGAGTGTTTGATTCGAAGTGAAGTTTAGCAGCATTTACGTGCCATCTATTTGAAGATCTTGAAGGCCCGTGATGAATGCAATTCATCTAATGTGAGCCACAAAAACCCCTGTAAATGCAGGGTTATCAGGACAATTGAATTGAAATGGAAGGGTCTGATTCAGTAAACTCCGCTGCTAGCGATTCAGTTCCCTTACAAACGCAGAATTCTAATGGTTGAAATTACAGAGAAAGCCCAGGTCTATTTTGTTGAACTCCTGGCAAAGCAAGAGACTGAGAATATCGGTATTCGGATATTCATCACCGACCCTGGTACACCCATGGCTGAAACCTGCATTGCCTATTGTAAGTCAGGTGAAGAGCAACCAGATGACAAACGAGTTGAATACAACGGATTTGACGCCTGGATTGATGATCGTAGTATTCCCTTCCTTGAAGACGCACTCGTCGATTTTGCTGAAGATCGGATGGGTGGTCAGTTGACCATCAAAGCGCCAAACTCCAAGGTGCCGAGTGTCTCGGATGACAGTCCCATCGAAGATAAGATCAACTACGTCCTTCACAGTCACATCAATCCGGGACTGGCTTCTCACGGGGGAATGGTCAACCTTGTTGAAGTAGTTGAAGAAGAGATTGCCATTCTGCAGTTTGGCGGAGGTTGTCAGGGTTGCGGCATGGTCGATATGACACTCAAAGATGGTGTTGAAAAGACTTTGCTGGAACAACTGCCACAACTCAAAGCGGTGCGAGATGTTACGGACCACACGGTCACTGATAACGCTTTCTATAAATAAAAGAAAGCTGGTGCGTGACGGGCACGACCGCTAAGCGGTTTTCCCCAGGGCATCATCCTCAGCCGTCAAGGCCTTGCGA
Source organism: Gammaproteobacteria bacterium (assembly GCA_002725285.1). GTDB lineage: Bacteria > Pseudomonadota > Gammaproteobacteria > Pseudomonadales > Azotimanducaceae > JAHRVQ01. The sequence goes on from PBRC01000015.1 coordinate 24,301, forward strand.
TGAGGAAGAACATCCTTAACTCTTTCTCTTAAGTTACGAATCATCCTCTCTGTCGTTTCCCAGTCGACACAGGCATCCGTGACCGAGACACCATAGGCGAGTTCTGACCGATCCTCAGGAATTTTCTGATTACCCGCATGGATATTACTCTCAATCATCAAACCGATAATCGATTGATTTCCCTCAACAACCTGGTTAGTCACGTCGTCAAGGACCTCGGACTGCAATTCATGATTCTTCTGTGAATTTGCGTGGCTGCAATCAACCATGATGTTTGCAGGGACCTTCGCTTTGAGAAGTTGTTGCTCACATTCAATGACACTTTGAGAATCAAAATTGGTCTGACCACCGCCACCTCGCAGCACGATATGCGCATGCTGGTTTCCTCTGGTATGGATAACTGAGACCTCTCCCTGGTGGTTTATGCCAAGAAAACGATGCGGAGCAGAAACCGATTGCAAGGCGTTAATAGCGACTTCCAGCCCTCCGTCTGTACCGTTCTTAAATCCAACAGAGGACGACAGACCACTGGCCATTTCCCGATGAGTCTGAGATTCAGCGGTCCTCGCACCAATCGCGCTCCAACTGATCATGTCCTGCAGGAACTGTGGCGAGATCGGATCGAGTGCTTCAGTGGAGGTCGCAATACCCAGTTCCGCCAGGTTTGCCAGTAGCTTCCTACCCAGCAGCAGGCCTTCAGTAATATTGAACGAGTCATCTAGATGGGGATCATTAATGAATCCTTTCCAGCCAACGGTTGTCCTGGGTTTCTCAAAATAAACGCGCATGACCAGGAAAAGTGTATCGGCAACTTCGTCCGCGAGTTTTTTTAAGTTATTGGCATAGTCTAGTGCTGCGTCGACATCGTGAATTGAACAAGGCCCAACAACCAGAAAGAGACGCGGGTCTGATCTGTTAAGAATATTCTTGATTGCTATTCGACCATTGGAAACCGTCGCAAGAACAGCCTCTGACAGCGGTATCTGTTCCTTGAGTTTGTCTGGTGTAATAAGAGTTTCTTCACTCAGTACGTTTAAATTGTCCACTTTAATTGTCATTGTTTCGCCTGCTTTCTTTCTCTTTGAAAATCATTGGCACAAAAAAACCCCGCTAGGCTTCCGCCTGACGGGGTTTCCTGTAGGCGATTTGACCGCCCACATCAGGTATAAGCGATCTAATTGTCTACAAAGTCGTAAAAACCCTGCCAGGAATAGTCAGAACAGCTAGTGCCAGACGCTTCGGCCGGGTTAGAAAATCGCTTATTGGTGTTTTCGTGCATATAGCCAATCATAGCGGCAGAATTAGCTCATGCAAGCTTTTTTCTTGATCTGAATCTGTTGACGTTTGAAATTGGTCTTTGCAGTCGCCAGTAGTACAGTCTCCTGCCCCTGGAGGTTTAGCAGTTCAGGACTGTCGACGTCAACGATGAACTGACCCTTTGCTGCCGTATCACCTGCCTTTACCAGCAAGGTGACGGCACCAGCTGCTGGATTAAACAGCGTCTGTTTTATCGAAGTAGTGACACTGCACTGACCAATCGCTGGTACGAGGGGAGCAACAATGATCAGCCCGCGGCATGGAGGATATTTCTCTTCCGAGCCGCTGCGCCGGAATCGATTACTTCGTCTTGCCGGGAGATGTCTCTAATAGCTGGGTAATTCAAATATAAAGTTAATTCTAGTTATAGCATTTATCTCATTGATATATATAATAATAAATTATGATATATTTGATCCAACAAATTTTAAAGCCGTCCCGCGTCCATTGTGTCTCCTACAAGATGCATACACCTGCAAAGGTTTGAAGCTGTATTGATTGACTTTAGGACTCAGCTGCATACCATGCGCCTTTTCGTTTGACGATGTGAATATTTTCCATTGGATATATCAATTCTAAGTGTTTCGATCCTTATCGCCGCGGGTGTGGCGGGTGGTTTTATCAATACGCTGGCAGGGGGCGGCTCGATGTTGACGCTGCCTGCGTTGATGATGATGGGTCTGCCAGCCGATATTGCCAATGCGACAAACCGTGTCGGTGTGCTTCTGCAGTCTGTCACGGGGGTTAAGGGCTTTAAAGATCATGATCGCCTTGATTCCACGGCGATAGTACCCATGATGGTACCAACGCTGATTGGCGCGGTCTGCGGGGCACTGCTGGCATCCTATTTACCGGTCTGGCTGCTAAAGCCGATCTTGCTGGTATCTATGGTGACGATGGCTCTGGTGATGTTGGTACGCCCGGATGTCGTTGCGCCACCTGAAGGGACTGAACCATTTACAATCAGGACTAAACCCATTGCCGCAACAGGATTGTTCTTTGCAGGGGTATATGGTGGATTCGTCCAGGCGGGGGTTGGATTCATACTTCTGGCCGCGCTGGCAGGAGGCCTGCGCTATGATCTTGTTCGAGCCAATGCGCTGAAAATGATCGCAACTGCTGTATTTAGTGTGGTTGCTCTGGTGGTTTTTGTCCTGAGGGAACAGGTATTGTGGATTCCTGGGTTGATTCTTGGCCTGGGCACGGTCGTTGGCGCGGCCGTCAGTGTCCGGTTTGCAGTCACTGTTTCACAAACGACGTTAAAATGGCTGCTATTTGTTATGGTCTGCATTACCTGCGCTGGTGCGTTCCTGTTGTGAGAAATGTTCTAACGAAAGTCGTCGAGAAATGGTTTAGAGTGCTGTAATTGTTATGTCTGAAGATTTGGAAAAATATCCATCCAATTTCATCCGCAGTATTATCGAGAAGGACGTTGCGGAAGGAAAAAATGGTGGAAATGTTATTACCCGGTTTCCTCCGGAACCCAATGGCTACCTGCATATAGGTCATGCCAAGGCGATATGTCTCAGTTTTGGTATGGCCAGAGATTTTGGAGGCTCAACCTTTCTTCGGTTTGATGACACGAATCCGGAGAAAGAGAATATTGAGTACATGCAATCCATGAAACGGGATATTTCCTGGCTTGGATTTCAATGGTTGGAAATACGAAATGCCTCGGACTATTTTGAGCAACTCTATCAGTTTGCAGAACAGCTGATCAAAGACGGGAAGGCCTATGTCGATTCTTCAACTGCAGAGGAGATTCGAGAACATCGGGGCTCATTAACCTCGCCTGGCAGAGACAGTCCGTATCGAACTCGTTCGGTCGACGAAAATCTCGATCTGTTTCGGCGAATGCGTACCGGGGAGTTCGAGGATGGTGAGCATGTGCTTCGCCTGAAGATCGATATGGCATCTCCCAATATCAACATGAGAGACCCTGCCATATATCGAATTCGTCATCTCAGTCACCATCAAACGGGAGATGCTTGGTGCATATATCCGCTCTACGATTACACTCACTGTATATCGGATTCTCTTGAGGGAATTACNCACTCGCTTTGCGATCTTGGCTTTGAAGACCATCGGCCGCTCTATGACTGGGTGCTGGATGAGCTCAAGGTTAACTGCCACCCTCAGCAGATTGAATTCTCCCGNCTTAATCTTCAGTACACCCTGATGAGTAAACGCAAACTCAAACAACTGGTCGATGAAGNGATCGTGGATGGCTGGGATGATCCAAGACTGCCCACGATAACCGGGTTACGGCGCAGGGGTTATACGCCGGCTTCAATCAGGGACTTTTGTCACAGAATTGGGGTAACCAAAAGTGACAACAATGTTGAACTGGCAATGCTGGAGAACTGTATTCGAGAAGACCTGCAGGATACTTCTCCCAGAGTCATGGGCGTTATCAACCCGCTTAAAATCGTCATTGAGAACTATCCTGTCGACCAGGTTGAAGAGCTCGAGGTCGCCAATCACCCTAAAGACGAAACAATGGGTATGAGGGTAATCCCTTTCTGCCGCGAGATCTATATCGATCAAGGGGATTTTCGGGAGCAGGCTAATCGGAAATACAAAAGACTGGTCACTGATGGTGAAGTTAGATTGAGATATGGATATGTCATCAAGGCTGATGAGGTCATCAAGGACAGCGAAGGCAAAGTGATCGAGCTTCGCTGCAGCCATGATCCGGAGACACTAGGCAAGAATCCGCAAGGCCGAAAAGTCAGAGGTGTCATTCACTGGGTTTCTGCAAGGCACGCCAGACCGGCGTTGATAAATTTGTACGAACCCCTGTTTACAGTAGATTTTCCCGATGCGGAAGAGGCTGACTATCACGAACTGATCAATCCACAATCTCTGGTAACCAGGCAGGGTTTTGTTGAATCAGGATTGGCGCAGGCGACAGATGAGCAGCGGTTCCAGTTCGAACGGGAGGGTTACTTCTGTTTGGACAGCAAGCACAGTCAGAAAGATGCGCTTGTGTTCAACCGAATCGTTGGTCTTAGAGATACCTGGGCCAAGATTGAGAAGAAGGATGGCTGAGCTAATATACATCTGGATTAATTTAAGAACATACGAGGATACAAAATGAAATTTGGACTTATTCCGGTAAACATCGGCGTCACATCGGCTGAGGATGCTGTGGGACTGGCTCAGCTGGCAGAGAATAGTGGTTTTGAGTCCGTCTGGACATTTGAGCATGTGATGGTTCCTCTCGAATATCAGTCTAAATATCCCTATAACGAATCGGGAAGAATGGGTGCAGATCCTGAAGCGAATTTTATCGATCCGCTGATCACTCTGGCGGCGATTGCAACCTGCACAAAAACGCTGCGGCTTGGTACGGGCGTCAATATCCTTTCCCAGGTAAATCCACTTTATATGGCTAAACAGGCAGCAAGTCTGGACTTGATATCCAATGGCCGCTTTATGCTGGGTGTTGGAATAGGGTGGTTGAAAGAAGAATTTGAAGCACTCGGTGTTCCTTTCGAGAAACGAGGGGCTCGATTTGACGACTATGTCACTGCGATGCGCAAAATCTGGTCAGGTGATACTGTCGAGCACCAGAGTGAGTTCGTTAGCTGGAGTGGCTTTAAAAGCTACCCAATTCCAAAACAAAATCCTATGCCAGTTGTGATCGGTGGAATCAAAGGTAAGATTCATGAACGTATTGCCAGGCACGGAAACGGCTGGTACGCACCGACGAATGACCTGAATGAACTGAATGATCATCTGGGTAAAATCAGGGAAAAGTGTGATGAGATTGATCGTGACTTTTCTGAAATTGAGATTACCTGCATGTGGCCGGGATCTGGTGGCCGGGAAGGGGTCGAGTCACTGGCTGAAATTGGTGTTCATCGTTTGGTGGTTCCATTGATGGGCCTGGGTGCAGATCCGGTCGCCGGGATCAACCGGCTGGCTGAAGAAGTGATTGCCTGAATTGGCCCTTGACCTGAAGTCGATTCAGGAAGCGGCCAAAAGGATCGCTCCCTATATCCATGAAACCCCTGTTTTATCAAGCGATCTGCTTGATGACATGGCAGGCGCTGAACTTTTCTTTAAAGCCGAACACCTGCAGAAAGTAGGTGCATTCAAGGCGCGAGGTGCCGTAAATGCCGTATTCTCATTGGCTGACTCTGAAGCAGTAAAAGGCGTCGCTACACATTCGTCTGGCAATCACGGCGCCGCACTTGCCAGGGCTGCAAAGTTGCGCGGTATTCCTGCCTGTATCGTTGTACCCGATAACGCAAAACAAGTGAAAAAAGACGCGATCGAATCCTACGGTGGTGAAATCATCGAGTGTGCTCCAACTCTTGCGGCCAGAGAGCAGAAGCTCAATGAAGTTGTTGCACAAACGGGAGCAACATTCATCGCACCTTACGACGATAAAGCCATCATCTGTGGACAGGGTACGGTTGCATTAGAACTTATTGCCAGCGTTCCTGATCTGGATTCACTCGTGATACCAGTGGGTGGGGGTGGCCTGCTATCAGGTTGCGCAATTGTTGCCAGAGAACTCAGTCAGGCGAAAGTGTTCGCTGCAGAACCGGAACAGGCTGATGACGCTTATCGTTCTTTTTTAAGTGATGCACTTGTCACCTCACATGAACCCAATACCATCGCGGATGGGCTGTTGACGACACTGGGAGAACTCAATTTCGGTGTGATCAGGGAGAAGGTGGATGAAGTACTGCTGGTGAGTGAAGACGACATTGTGTCTGCCATGCGTCTTGTCTGGACACGTATGAAACAGATCATCGAGCCGTCCTCTGCGGTGACATTGGCAGCCGTATTGCGATATCCGGACAAATTCAGAGGCAGAAAAGTGGGTCTGATCCTCACCGGCGGCAATGTGGACCTGGCTAGCTTGCCGTTTTAGTCCGACCTCTTATTATTTTCGAAACCTCGTCCGGATTAGGAAACCGGCCTGTTTCGTACTTTGAATACAGCAGGTCACCGTCAACAACAACATCAAAGATACCTTTGCCTTCAGCGAACAGGGTCGCATCAACATCGAAACTCGATTTCAATTCTGCAGCCAAACTGACCGCATCAGGTTCGTAGTTTCATTGTGAACAATAGTGTATTTCGACTTTCATTATTCCTCCCGCTCGCTGGACATGGGTTTACGATACCGCGATAGCAAGGGAAAGTCATCGGGCTGATTGGCATATCATCACAAAGTCGTTTCTGCATATTTGCCAGTATATCTTTGCCACCAGTTGTACCCGGGTTTGCTTTCTGATGATGCAGTAACATCTGAAGTAACGAATCCACCGCACAACAATAATTATCTCGCGTAAGAAAACCGGCTTTACAAGATATAATGGTCCGATCACGTTTGATGTCGGGTAAATGAATCAAACTTCTGATAATCATGAAGTATTGCTGTTTAAATTCACTCACTTCGCGGTTAGAATTCGGCACTTCACATGACTGGCGATTTACCGTACAGGTATCAGGTGGGACTAACCACCGGGAAGTGTGAAAGCAAGATCTTAAATGCCGTTCGCCTGGGCGCCCACAACTAGAACTTTGGGAGACAGCCCATGACATCCAATCTGGAGTATCTGGCGCAGAACGACCCTGATGTATATAACGCTTTGAAAGGCGAGGAACAGCGACAGCAATCAGGTATAGAACTTATTCCATCCGAAAACTACACCTTCCCGGAAGTCCTGGCCGCCCTGGGTAGCGTATTTACCAATAAATACTCTGAAGGATANCCGGGTCGGCGCTATTACGGTGGTCAGGAATTCACGGATCAGATTGAGACTCTGGCGAGGGACAGGGCCAAGCAGGTTTTTCGTTGCGAGCATGCAAATGTACAACCTCTGTCCGGTTCTGCTATGAATCAGGCAGTATATCTTGGACTTCTGGATCCAGGTGACACGATTCTCGCCATGGATCTTTCTCATGGAGGACATCTGACGCACGGTGCGCCGGTATCTCATATGGGCAAGTTATTCAACTTCGTACGCTATGTCACTGATCCCGTCGATGGTGCAATAGACTTTGACCGGGTCCGAGAGGATGCCATCAAAAACCAGCCAAAGTTGATTCTAGCAGGGTATACCTCTTACCCCCGGGATCTCGAATACGAGAAATTCAAACAGATAGCTGACGAAGTCGGTGCAATTACCATGNCTGACGCATCTCATTTCGGTGGTCTGGTGGCCGGTGGATCCATGAAAAATCCATTTGATTATGGATTTGATATTGTGACTACAACCACGCATAAGAGCTTGCGCGGACCGCGTGGTGGTATGGTTTTATGTAAGAAAGAGTTTGCAANAAAAATAGATAAGTCAGTATTTCCGGGATTGCAGGGAGGGCCGCATATGAATGCCATTGCTGCCATCGCGGTGACCTTGTTGAAAGCGCAGTCAGATGAATTCAAACAATATGCACAGCAGGTTCTGGATAACTCAAAAGCGCTGGCCCAGGGTCTGATAGATCGGCAGGCTTCCCTGATTACGGGAGGAACTGATAATCATATGATGGTCATGGACACTTTGGTCAGTTACGGTTTAGACGGTCGGGTTGCCGAAGAAGCTCTCGATAAGGCATCGATAACGACGAACAAACAGATTATTCCTGACGATCCGAATCCGCCCTTAAGACCGAGTGGTATCAGGATTGGAACGCCAGCAGCAACCAGCAGAGGTATGGTTGAAAGCGATATGGAACGTCTCGCTGAGTGGATCGTAGCCTGCCTGACGAACGCCGATGACAGCAGGAAGCTAGATGAGGTTCGCGGAGAGGTCGAGGCGTTTTGTAGTAAATTTCCCGTGCCCGGGGTGGAATAGGCCAAGAAGTGATACGCAGCTTGCTGTTTGATTTCTTTGGCATGCTGGTGGAATACGATCGAGGGAGAACGGCCCGGGTTTATCATCAGAGTTCCGAATTATAGAACAACCAGGGAGTCACTATTGAGTATCAGGACTTCATTGCCCTGGCTACAGAACAGAACCTACGAGGAATTTGAACGTCATTCGCGATCAACTCGGGTCGAGTTCTCGATGCATCTAGTGTGGCAAACAGTAGCTGATTACCAACACGCATTTGCCAATGACTGATCGACTGCTGGATGAGATGGAGATTACCAGTCTGTTCGAAACCGTGGTGATGTCTATCGATCATGGTCATCAGAAACCCAATGCAAAGATTCTTACTGACAGCCTGTCCGAATTGGATGTTTTACTGACAGATCATGTGCCGACTACCACACCATTTGCAATGGCGAGTTGATTGTCATGATTCAACACCCGAAAGAATACCTGCTGCTCGTCATTATTTGCCCGGATTGCCAGACACTCGACGCGAATAGTCGTGTTCATGAATACCATGCCTCTAAGTTGACCACAGAGCCTTTTGATTCTTCTCGCATCACCATCAAAGCAGTGATTGATGACCTGGGTTAGTGCCAATGCTTTGGTCGCGCTGCCATGGAGAATAATATCAGGCAGACCGGCAGCTTTAGCGACGCTGGGCTCGGTATGGATGGGATTGAAAATATCAGCACACTCCGTATATTGCTGTCCNGCATGGATCGGGATGAATATTTNCTCAGACCANATTGGTTTATCGCTCAACTGATCACACGTNGGTTGTGGGGGACTGGATTCAAGTTCGATATCATTGTTATCGAGTGTTGCGCCTCGAATAATCCCGTTGTAGTCGAGTTCAGCAATCAACTCTCCCTGACCGTTGNTCATCCGATATCGTTCAACGGTATACACNCCTGGTCCNATCTNTCTGCGCGCGACAATTCTNCCCTGNGTGGTGACAGCGTCACCGGGGCGAAAAGGCTGTTGCANTCTCAGGTCAGTTTCAGCATGCACNCCATAGGGCGCCGCNCGATAGTTGGGCGGCANATCNATGTGAAAGCGGCTGTTCCATTGAAGGGAGAAACAGACCCCNGGGTGNACGTTGAGCCCGCCCGCNCGGGTATCGTCAAAATAGGCTTCATTGGCATCGTTGATGGATGCAGCGTATGCCATGATTCGACGGGTATCTAAAAGAACTGTTTTTGCGACAGTATAATTGCCAACATCCTGTGTGCTGATCTCCCCCGGCCCGGTTGTAGTTTCACTCACGGCAGTTTCCAGAAAGTCTTTTGCTTAAAGATATACCTAAGCAGATAAAAGGTATACGTGATAGCCACAAAGTTAGGATTCTTTCTTGCCAGACGCAACTCAGCCAATCAGTTCAGTTAGGGGTTCGATGACTCTGGTTTTAGGTTCTGGCTTCAGATTAACGTTGCGCTGAGAGGTAAAGAGATTTTTGGAATTTGTCATGTGCACTCTCTAATCTTGAAATTGCATCAGTATCTGACGCATAGGCGAGCACAGCAAGTGCGCCGGCGGGGTGAGGGCTAACAAATCCCCGCCAGAGTTCCGTGTCGATTTCAAAATTCGAACNCGGAGAGTAATCAGGAATCAACATCACCGTATATTGAGCATCTTCATTTTTAATCACAAGGTGAGCGGCTTCCTCTCCATCTATGCGGCAAATGGCAGCATAGACCACATTTTCGAGATCAGATTCTGCATCGGCTGTCGTCAGAACTCGGTGCAGTTGTTGATTAGAGATCGCCTGAAGTTCAGATCCGTAGAACTCATGTGGCTGATGATCAACATGAGCCAGTAATGCCCCCTCTAAGGGTGCTGGCTGCAGATATTGATAAACTATTAAACCGACGGCAAAGAAAGATACGGTCATGCTTAACCATATCCTACGCGTGGGCTGACGCGAGGTTGGTTGTAAAGTGTGATTAAGCAAGACTCTGGCCGCAAATCCTTCAGGTACCGCAACTGAAAGTGCTTCATGTACAGTTGAGTCCAGATCAGTAATCCCTCTTTCAAATTGAAGACAGCCATCACATTCATCCCGATGTGCGTCAGCATTCGGATTGTGACTGTAAGGATCACTCAGTCTGTATTGTCTAAATTCGAGGCAATTCATTGATTCCTACTAGTTCCTCTTCACCGCTTAAGTGTTTCTTCAACTTCTGTCTCGCCCGATGTAATCGGGTCGCGACCGTATTTCGAGGAAGGCTAAAAATACTGGCAATCTCCTCGAGATTAAATCCGTCCAGTACCTGAAGTACCAGTGGTTCTCGATATTTGACCGGAAGGAGTCGCATGGCATTTCTCAACGCGAGAATTTCAGGTCTGGTATCGAAATCTTCTCGATCACTGGGGAGGGTATCAAGTTCAACATCTGCATAATCAAATTGCTTGCGTTCAAAGCGGCGCGCGTTCTCACGCCTGAGAATGGTTGTCAACCACCTCTTTGCCGAGTTCTCGTCTTTCAGGGAATCCAGGAATCTCCAGGCTCGAAGAAATGTCTCCTGAACCAGGTCTTCCGCGGTCGCCTTCTCACCGCAGAGCCAGTAGGCATAGCGGTAAAGCCGGCTACTGTACGCTTCGACGAGGTTTTTGTATCGCGCCTGCTTATCCTGCATGATTATATGACCTTGATAGGACCTGAAATATTCCCGGGGTACCCGGTTTTTGTTACAAGGAATCAGTGTCTGTTTTCAGATCGAACAGCTTGAACCACTGACTTGACGCGGGATCAGGTTTAATTTGCTGCCAATGTCTGTATTCAAGCGCTGGTAATCCATCAGCCGGGCAGGTACCGAGGACTTCCAATTCCGGCAGATGAAGGAGGATGATGGATTCAACCGGATCCGAACTCGTGTAAAGGGCGCTGACCTCGTTTTGCCGCCGGGTCAAATCGCAATAGTCAGTGGCCATGTTTCGCAGGAAGACTTCCACTGAATCCCTTGCCACGTTTGCCAGCGAATATACCCGGTTCTGAAGGTTCTTTTCGCCCCAGTCCAGCATACGGACGACAGCATGTTGATCGTGCCGAGGGCAGTACACAATGCCGTTGATCANGCCCTGCCAGTCATCGAGTGTGTGAATAAGGGAGAGTCTGGCGGTATTGTCCTGCCAGCATTGTCGCTGGGAGCCGGGCATTCAATACACCCTGGGGGCATGGTCGAGGTATCCGGATTGAGAAGCCTCTCGAATACCTGAATGTGCATAAAATGAAGCGATTAAGGATGAATTCCTCAATTGTACCTCCTTATTTTGGCAATAGACCTGGCACCAGATGAGGCTACTTTAGCAAACTCATCACATATTCAGGAAAACATATTGGTGGAAGTTGCCCTAAGACAGGCTTCAAAGGTTGAATCGGGACATGGTTCGGGTTTACTCTTGGTTCTTTGATACTGACTGGGAGGGTACGAGATGTCAGAACAAGCGGAAGTTACGGGACCATTGCCCGTAGTTGATTGGTTAAAACTACCAGAGGGGGATGATCCCTATTTGGAGGGTCATAAATGTGAGGCCTGCGGTGCAGTCTATCTGGGTGAGAGAATTGTGTGTTCGAAGTGCGGTGTACGAGATCAGATAAGCCCAACGAAGTTGTCAAACAAGGGGAAGCTTTATGCGTATTCCATTGTTTTTAGGAGTTTTCCTGGCATAGAAGTACCCTATATTTCAGCGATAGTTGACCTGGAAGGTGGTGGTACGGTGAAGGGCAATCTTATTGGCATTGATCCGGACCCGGAGAAAATCGAGTTCGATATGGCAGTTGATGTTGTTTATAAAGACGCACTCGGTAGAAAAGACAACGATGGAAATAGCTACATCAGCTACTTTTTCCAACCTGCGGCATAACTGGTTTTAATTTCACACGAGGAGAATCTCATGAGTGATGTATACATAATGGGTGTTGACATGATCAAGTTTGGTCGATTCCCGGAAAAGACGGTGCCGCAGATTGGCGCACAAGCGGCTCTGATGGCATTGGATGATGCCGGGTTGTCAATAAAAGACATGCAGGCCTTGTACTGTGGAAATCTTGGCCAGTCTAGCGGAATGGTAGGTCAACGTATCCTGCAGGAAATTGGCCAGACGGGTATTGGGGTTGTTAATTGTGCCAACGCATGTGCAACAGGCGCAACCGCATTTCGTGAAGCCTGGATGTCTATCAAAGCAGGTGTGAATGATGTCGTCCTGGCTGTGGGTGTTGAGCAAATGGGCCGAGGTCTGCTTGGGGGAGGCGGTGGTGGTGCCGGTATCCCTAAAGAGGGTTTGTTGGGTTCCGGTACGATGCCAGCTGTTTTTGCTGAAGCAGGTATGGAGCACACACGCCAATACGGCACAACATTTGAACAGTTTGCGAAAGTGTCGGTTAAAAACCATCATCATTCAACCTTGAATCCTAAAGCAATGTATCAGATCGAGACACCTTTGGATGTGGTGATGAATGCNGAGATGATTTCCTATCCAAATACCAAATTAATGTGCTCAGTCAATGTTGATGGATCAGCNGCGGCGGTTCTGGTATCGGAAAAGAAAGCCAAAGAACTGGGTATGGACAGGGCGATCAAGGTCAGAGCATCTGTCCTTGCATCTGATCCTTATACTGATCGTGACCTGGTTATGCCGGATGTTAATGCGGTCACTCGAATCGCGGCAAAACAGGCATACGAGATGGCAGGTTGTGGGCCCGAAGATATTGATCTGGTCGAATTACATGATTGCTTTGCGACCGCTGAAATTCTCCACTACGAAAACCTCGGGCTATGCGAAGACGGTGAGGCGGGTCGAATGATCGATGATGGGGATGTTGAGCTCGGTGGCAAAGTCCCTGTCAACGTTTCTGGTGGTCTGTTGTCGAAAGGTCACCCGCTCGGTGCAACCGGGATTGCAAACATCTATGAGGTGAGTACACATCTCCGCGGTGAGGCTGATAAACGTCAGGTAGAGGGTGCGCGGATGGGGTTGACTCATGTGATTGGCCTCGGTAGTGCCTGTGGTATTCACATACTTGAGAAAGTTGCCTGATTTAGTATCAGGTTCAATTTCGAAGTTAGATCCAACCAAGAACAAGGGCGGTATCTCACGATAGATATCGCCCTTATTTGTTAGATTTCTTATGCGAATTGGCGTCGTTTCCGACACACACAATAATCTGCAAAATGTGAAGCGAATCGTTGAAGTATTTAACGATGCTGCGGTCGATCGGATCATTCACACGGGCGACATCACACAACCCAAGACGGTGAATGCACTCGCCGACGTGAATGCACCCCTGTATGGCGTTTTTGGTAACAATGATCAGGGAGAGTTACCCGGCCTCCAGGTAACCATGGAACTTCATGGTTTTCATTTTATTCAGCCACCGATGCAACTGAATTGGGCGGGTAGACAGATACTGGTGATTCATGANCCGCTGGAACTGAATGGATATTCGCCNNGTAATTTCGATGTNATAATACATGGGCATACTCATTTAGAAACCGTCAGGCAGGAAGAATCGTGCCTGATATTCAATCCAGGTGAATCCGCAGGGACTATTGAGGGTGGTAACGCGGTTGGGATCCTGGACCTGCTTGCGATGAGACCAGAGGTCGTCAGGTTTTAGGTATCCCGGATCTTGCTGCGCAGAAGCATTGAGCCTGGCGCAGCCGCGTAGTACGAGGCCCGACCTTTCCTCTACGGCTATATAGACCATTACCATAGCTGGTGATAAGCATCCGGCATAACGGTATGTATTCACAATCCCCTGGCGTTAGTATTAGTCTCACAGCGAGACCTATGGGACCCCGGCGGTTCTCGTACTGCAAAACAAATAACGAGGAATAAGCCCATGATGGACCTTGATATCCCGGAGCGACTGATCCCGATCCGCGAGAAAATTGACACATTTGTTCGTACCAAGGTTGACCCTTTAACGGATGAGTATTTTGAACAGATTGACGTGGGGGATCGTTGGTCGCTTAATGATCGTCAGACAGAAATACTTGATGGTCTGAAACAGCAGGCAAGAGATGAAGGCCTGTGGAATTTCTTCCTTCCGGCAAGCCAGGGCGGTGCTGGTGTTTCAAACCTGGAGTATGCCCATCTGGCTGAGGTCATGGCAAGAAATCCTATTGCCTCTGAAGTGATGAACTGTGCTGCGCCGGATACTGGCAACATGGAAGTATTGGAACGCTACGGCAGTGAAGAGCAGAAGAAGACCTGGCTTGAACCTTTGCTGGAAGGCAAGATTCGTTCAGCTTTCGCGATGACTGAGCCAAAAGTTGCTTCATCTGANGCGACCAATATCTCTACCAACGCCATNCTCGACGGTGATGANTGGGTGATNAACGGTGAGAAGCACTATATATCAGGTGCAGGTGATTCTNGNTGCAAGGTCATGATTACAATGGTCGTCACCAACCCTGATGCACCNAAACATTCGCGGCAGTCTCAGATTCTGGTACCTATTGATGCTGAGGGTGTTGAGATTGTTCGACCGATGCATGTATTTGGTCGAGATGATGCACCTCATGGTCATATGCATATTAAGTTCAACGAGGTTCGAGTACCCAAGGAGAATATTATTCTGGGGGAAGGTCGAGGGTTTGAAATCTCTCAGGGCCGACTGGGCCCTGGCCGTATTCACCACTGCATGCGCTCCATTGGCGTTGCCGAAAGGGCTCTGGAACTGTTGTGCAAACGTGCGCTGAGCAGAGAAGCATTTGGAAAACCGATAGCTGAACTCGGTGCCAACTACGATATTATCGCGGAATGTCGGATCGAAATTGATATGTGCAGACTCTCTGTCTTAAGAGCCGCACACATGATGGATACGATTGGCAACAAAGAAGCTCGAAAATACATCTCCGCCATTAAGGTTGCTGTACCGAATATGACACTCAAAGTCATCGACAGGGCAATCCAGATTCATGGCGCGCTGGGTGTTTCTCAGGATACTCCTCTTGCCGGCATGTGGACCGGGCAGCGAACATTGCGTTTAGCAGACGGACCTGACGAGGTGCACAGGAGACTGATTGCCAGAGAAGAGCTGAAACTCTATCAGTAGAACGTTTCAGGCTGCTTAGAACATGAGGCCTTCGGTTGGCCCCTTTTTTGCCTTTGCGTAATCTAGGGGTCAGTTCTTGAAGTACGACCTGTATCAGTAGTACGATACCGCCTGCATTGACGGATTTTGCCGAAGTCGACTATTTCGGCATTGGGGACGTGAATTGGCATCAAGAATAAGTAGAAATACACAACCGTTACCAGCACCTGTCAGCATTTGTGTAATCTTTTTTAGGGGATTTTCGATGGTATTCATACGCGCGAATCTCTAAACAAGTCTCCCATGAAGTCACGCTGCTGCTGTCTCTGGATCAGCTTGCTGGTATCCGCTTTTGTATTGGCGGACACTGGTGAAGAACTGCTAAATAGGGCATACCGGCTCGAACAGACAGGTCGGGATCTTCCGCCTGTCCTAATTCATGATCTACATCGTCTCGCAGAAACGAGTGGGGTAGACGTCCTCTTGGAGGATCACTATTCACTCTGGCTCGAATGGCTCGAGGTGGCTCCTTACAGGCTGGGTAACAGTCAGTTATTTAATGAACCATTGATCGCAGGTACATCAGCCAATATCCGTCAGGTCTACCATGTCGGTACTGATATTCTGACCGCAGGCGGTTTCATTGTTGCCAAGCATTGGCGTTACCCTGTTTCATTTCAAACAACGAACTCGACGCTGCCAAATTTTATTCGCGTTTCAACCAATAATCCCGATGTCGAGATTGGCGCTCTCACAATGGCACGAACCGGAATTTTTGGCGGACTGGACAATAAACTGGATTTACCGTTCTTCCCACTCAGAAAAGGAGAGCTCAAGTCCGGCGATGAGGTCATCATCGAGTATCAAAACCTGCAGCTACCATCGCTGGCAAGTGATAATTTCACTTTACCGCTCTTTTTTCGCACGGATACAGGTAACGCCTTTTTCCTGGCGCCTGTTGAACCGCTGCAAATACACGCCGGGAGAGTTGAAAAACTCGATGTACAGGGTCCCGGCCGTCTTAATCCGGGTGAAACCTTCACCGCGTATGTTCATCTGAAGGACAGGTATGATAATCCCGCTCAAGGCAGGGCTCCTGCCCTAGAAGTCCTGGTTGACGGTATCTTTCATTCACGCCTCCCTTCGGGTGATAGCAATTTTCATGAGATCAGGGGTCTGGTGTTTGAATCCTCTGGAGTACATGGCATCCAGGTTAAATCCAGCGGCGGGGGTCTGTCGGGAAGATCAAATCCTTTACTGGTCGAGTACAACAATGAAAAAGTATTCTGGGTAGATACGCATCCACAGAACAGTCTTGGGGAGGGTGAGACAACGCCGGATAACAGTACGAATTTTGATCTATCCATCACCAGCGTACATGATCATTATTTGACGCCAACCAGGTGGGATCTGATTGATCCACCAAAAGCAGTGCTCTGGGGCAGTGATTTTAGGCGGGGTGGCAATCAACTACTTGTTTCAGAAGAGTTGCCGAAAAGTGTAGGTTCTCAGGGTGAATTGGTTCGCCGGGTTTCTCCCGAGGATACATTCGCGATCGCACTTGCTGAGATTCCTGCCGATGACCGGCTGCTAAATAATCAGGTAACCCGGCTGGTGGAACTGATTGCCGGAACCTCTCATTTTGAATGGTATGCAAATCGGTTACTTTCAAAGGGCTACCGATTGGGTTTTTCTGCTTCAAGCCACAGTCACCTCCTGCCTGTAGGCAAACCTGTCAATGCGGCTTTAACAGCAGTTCTGTCTGATGCTGAGGAGTTCTGGCTGGAAGCCCTGTCGAATGGTCGAACGTACGTGACAACTGGCAATCGACTGCTGCTCGATGTAACTGTAAATGATGCTGGACCGGGGCAGAGGACGGTTAGTAGTTCTCGCAGAATTATCAAGGGGCGTGTCACCGGCACCGCACCGATTCACACAGTGGAACTGATTAAAAATGGCGATATTATTGATGAGGTTAATTACGCTTCTGATGATAAGAGCGATACNGTGAAGATCTCGTTTCATTCAGATTCAAAACCACTGCATGATCAACGGGATCTGCCTCGTAATGGCCGTGAATGGATAGGATTTCTGCAAGCTCGTGAAGCCGGGATTNTCAGCGCTGATGCACCGGGCTTTCGCCGCCCGGCCCGGCAGGCGTTGATTCTCAATCCGAATATTGACAACAGGTTGGATTTTATTACCTGGACACGAGGAAACAGCAGCAGTTTCATGGTGGAGTTTGAAGGTCGGAACAAGGATTTGGTATTTGAGTTGAACCTGCGCGAAGGGCGCGAGGATATTGATGTTACTCCAATTTTACGACCGTCGAGCAAAATACCGGGTTCTCGTCAGATGATAAGTATGTATGACCTCAGGCAGGGCAGGATAATACGTGCGCTAAGTGTAGACGGCTATGAGGATCAGATAAGCTTTGAGCTGGTAGACCCTGATTCAGAGGTCGACGTTGGTTTTGAATTCACTGACGAAACAGGGGGGCGGGAAGGCGATTATTACTATGTTCGAATTAGTCAACTCGACGATCACGTTGCATGGAGTAGTCCGGTCTTTGTCGGCGGGTTTGATCATCCGTAAACTCGTTTCAGCTATTCTCGTCTGGTTTTTATTCTGCCAATGCGCGCATGCGACACCCTTGAGCTTGTGGCGAATCAATAATGATCGCGCCACTGTATACCTGTTGGGGTCAATACACGCCTTAAAACCCGAGATGTACCCTCTCGCAGCTGAAATCAATCATGCTTTCAGGAAGTCCGATAAAACAGTATTTGAAGTTGATATTACAGAGGCATCTTCCTATGAGATGAACCTTGCCATACAGCGACGTGGCACCTACATCATGCCGAAAACTATCGAATCAGAGCTATCTTCAGAAACCATCCGGTTGCTGAGAAACTACCTTGATCAGAACAATCTGGACTTCGCTGAAGTTCGGCAGCTGCGCCCGTGGTTGCTGTCTATGAGAATCAGCTTGATGGAGCTAACCAGGCTGGGTTACTCCCGGGATCTGGGAATAGATTACCACTATCAGCAGATGGCAAGACGCAAAGGTAAACCGATTTTGCAGCTTGAGACGTTTATGCAACAAATAGACCTTCTGGCGGCAGACCCGCCGAGAATTCAGGATATCTCGCTGCGCTATTTGCTTGAGGAAATCCAGCAGGCGGATCAAGTCATTGCTGAACTGATATCCGCCTGGCAGGAGGGGAAAGCGGACAAAATGTATGAGCTTTCTGCTCAGTCCAGCATGGACCATCCTGAACTTGAAGCACAATTGAATAGGCTACTGGATGATAGAAACGTGGCTATGGTTAAAAAGATTGACAGCTACATGGCCACTGACGATACCTATTTCGTCGTTGTGGGGGCACTGCATATGGGCGGACCGCGTGGGATACTCAGATTGCTGGGCAAGGATCATGATATCGTGCAATTGCATCATTCCTCTGAGTAATGTTTATTCGGAATATAAAACCCTGACCACTATGATCTGACATTACTCCTCAGAGTAATGTTTATTCGGAATATAAAACCCTGACCATTATGATCTGACATTACTCCTCAGAGTAATGTTTATTCGGAATATAAGATCCTGGCCATTATGATCTGACATTACTCCTCAGGGTAATGTTTATACGGAATATAAAACCCAGACCATGATGGGCNGCCTTTGAAGGCCCCTTTTGATCACCCATGGACTACCACCTCAGCGTCAATTGCCCGATGTCTTTTCAACGCCTGGGTGTCAATCAAGAAATCCCCGTCTATCAACGGGATAGGATGAGTACTCAAATGATAAGTTAGACCTTTGACGAGTTGTGCAGGATGCTCAAGATCTCTATTCTTGTGGGGTCTCCTCGGGAATTCTGACTATGAAATACCTACACACGATGGTGAGAGTGCTGGATATCGATGCATCTCTCGATTTTTACTGNAATAAACTCGGTTTGGAGGAATTAAGACGCTTCGATAACGAGCAGGGTCGTTTTTCGCTGGTGTTTCTGGCGGCACCAGGTGACAGCACTGCTCAGGTGGAACTTACCTATAACTGGGATGGTGATGATCTTGGCCATGGCAGCCGGAATTTTGGACATCTGGCATACGCGGTTGAGAATATTTATGAAACATGCCAGCGTCTAAGGGACGGTGGGGTGGTGATCAACCGTCCGCCAAGAGATGGTCGAATGGCATTTGTACGCTCACCTGACAACATTTCGATCGAAATACTTCAGGCAGGTGAGGCACTGGCACCAGCAGAACCCTGGACTTCCATGGGAAATGAGGGGGAATGGTAGGTGGCATCGCTGTATCTTATCCGCCATGGTGAAATCGATGCTAATGTCCAGCAACGCTGGCACGGCTCAACTGACAGTGAACTTAACCCCAACGGGGTGAGTCAGGCAGCCCGAATGGGAGAGTATGTAAATGAAAAATACCCAGATATATCAATTATATACAGCAGTCCTTTAAAGAGAACTCTCGAGACAGCAGATGCACTTTCGAGAGTAGCAAATACCGAACTGGTTTGCCATTCGGGGCTGCGGGAATTCGGTATCGGTAAGTTAGAGGATGCACCTTATCTGGCATTGCTTGAAGACCACAGGTTCTTTGACGCAATTGAAGAAAATCATAACTACAGACCCTCAGGAGGCGAATCTGTTAACCAGGTCCGCGACCGGATGTTGTCTGCGGCACAAGAAATAAGAGACCGTCACACCGGCGAGCATGTGGCGCTGGTCAGTCATGGCGCCGCCATAGCGATTCTGCTGTCACAGTTGTTCAACGGCATTCCGTTTCCGTTCTCCGGATATCACATGTCCAATACTGGTGTAACCCTTATAAACTGGGACTTTGAGCCGGAACTGATAAGCTTCGATGAGACGTTGCATCTTGCTTAGGATTCTCGTCGATCTGTCTTAATATCTGGTAATATTGCATTCACAGTTAGATCATATCGCCATGCTCTCAAGCGAGAAGCTCCAACCCTTCGTATCACTGCGCAATCGATAGCAGATCACTATCGACAGGATGAATCCGATGTCATCGGTGAGATTCTGTCATCAGTGGCGTTACCGGTAATCAGTCTCTTATCAACCTTGGGAATTCCCCGGCCAAAAGGCTGAGTCAAACTGCTTATAACAGAAGAGCAGGGGTGTAGCGCTTATTCTCACTGGCTGGGTCATTGCCGC
The DNA here is from genome assembly GCA_002725285.1 of Gammaproteobacteria bacterium. Lineage (GTDB taxonomy): Bacteria > Pseudomonadota > Gammaproteobacteria > Pseudomonadales > Azotimanducaceae > JAHRVQ01. The sequence goes on from PBRC01000015.1 coordinate 44,706, forward strand.
AATATCATATCGTTAAGGCAGTTGTGTTGCCCGGTGACTCGGAATATCTTCATGAGACCAGGCTGTCAACCCGCTTCAACCTGGCTCTGATTCAGCACCAATTCCGGCCTTGAGCAATCCTCGGAACGCTTTGCCGGCAGTACTCTCTCCCTGAACGACCTCATACACTTCCANTGAGATNGGCATTTCAATGCCGTACTGGTCAGCCAGAGCCATGACCGCAGGTGCGCTCATGACACCTTCAGCAACCATGATCATTTCCGATATGATCTCTTGAATGTCCCGACCCTTGCCGAGTTCGACACCGACACTACGATTTCTGCTGTGTGAACTGGTGCAGGTTGCAACAAGGTCGCCAAGGCCTGTGAGACCAGCAAAAGTTTGTGCCTCGCCGCCGATTGCCACGCCGAGACGGGTGATTTCAGCAAGGCCGCGAGTGATGATTGCAGATCGGGTGTTATCTCCCGCACCCCGACCATCTCCCATGCCAGCAGCGATTGCGATAATGTTCTTGAGTACACCACCAAGTTCACAACCGATAACATCGTGATTGGTATAGACGCGAAACAGACCACTGTGGAACAGTTTCTGAAGCCATTTTACGATCACCTGATCTTCCATAGCCAGCACACTCGCAGCCGCGAATCCGGACATGATTTCTCTCGCTAGATTTGGGCCGGTCAAGACACCTCTTGGATGGTCAGGAAGAACCTCATTGATAATCTCGGTCATCCTCAACCGACTTGACAGTTCAAGACCTTTACTTAAGCTGATTATCGGTACCNAGGANCNTATATAGGGTTTGATTTCAGTCAGCACGTTGCGAAAGTTCTGTGAGGGTATGGCCATGATAACCACATCAGCATCTGTTACAGATTCTTCGAGGTCGTTAGTTGCTTTCAAACTTGTAGGTAATTTTGCATCAGGCAGATATTTTTGATTTGTATGACTCTGGTTAATTTCATCTACGATACTGATATCGCGAGCCCACAAGGTTATAGGCGCGTTACGAGCGACCAGCGACGCGGCGGTTGTACCCCAACTGCCACCACCCAAAAGGCTAACGTTTAATTCCATAGTCGCATCTTAAAAGATACCCCTGATTCTTCAGTGATCCGAACACTAACCGATTCCCGTTAAGATCTTCAGCAACGAAATCTCTCATATCGTCGTCTGGTCTATCGACTGGCTGCCGGATGGTACAGTCTACTGCGTTGGCGGCAGGCTTTGAACCAGGCACAATGCTGATTGACCAGGACATGACAGTTTTCTTACTTAGCACACGGATTAACCGCGACCAATCAAAGGCATTTTAGTTGCCATTACGGTCATGAACTGGACATTAGCTTCCAGTGGTAAATTGGCCATAAAAACGACTGCCCTGGCGATGTCTTCAACATCCATGGTGGGTTCAGGGCGAATCTCNCCGTCAGCCTGGGGCACNCCCTGACCCATTCNGGCTGTCATATCNGTCAACGCATTGCCGATATCGATCTGGCCACAGGCAATNTTGTACTTTCTCCCATCCAGAGACAGGCACTTTGTTAGTCCCGTGACCGCATGCTTGGTTGCCGTATAGGGTGTCGAATTAGGTCTTGGCGCATTTGCTGAAATAGAACCATTGTTGATGATTCGGCCGCCTTGAGGATTTTGTTCCTTCATCATTCTAAATGCCTGCTGCGCGCATAAGAAGGAACCNGTCAGATTGGCTGAGACGACTCTTTGCCAATGCNACACGGGCAGNTCTTCTATGGGTATTGCCGGTGCGCCAGTCCCNGCATTGTTAAACAGCAGATCGAGTCGCCCAAATCTCTCTTTTGTCTGTGTAAAAAGCTGAGCGACCGCATCCTCATTTCCAACGTCAGTGGGTACTGCCAGAGCGTCGACACCCAGGCTAACAACTTCTTCAACGCAGGTTTCGAGAAGTTCCGATCTGCGACCTGCCAGTACCAGATCAAATCCTTCTTTCGCCAGGGCAATAGCACAGTGGCGCCCAATGCCAGTACCACTACCGGTGATGATTGCTACCTTTTTGGTCATGGCATAGTCCTTGTTTGAAAGCAGCAGGCTAGCAGTTAATCTGCATGCTGTAACTCGAAAGTGATACCCCGTGTCGTTGTTTGCAGATTTCTTTGCATTGACCTCGACAGCCAGCCCAAATATATTGCTGACTATCAACTATTAATAGAACAGGACCCCATACAGGCCCTAAACGAAAGTACCAGCAGTGAGGAGAATGAAATGACGAATAATGTGAAAGTGGCAGGAGTGGGAATGATTCCATTCACCAAACCAGGTGCCAGCGATGACTATCCGGTGATGGGAGAAACCGCTGCTAAACTGGCGATTGAAGATGCAGGGATTTCTTATGATGAGATCGGTCAGGCTTACGTTGGCTATGTCTACGGTGACTCAACCGCGGGTCAGGCAGCGCTTTACGGTTTGGGTATGACGGGAATACCCGTTGTCAACGTAAACAACAATTGTGCCACTGGATCTTCAGCATTATTTCTGGCCAGACAGGCTGTTGAAGCCGGGATGGTGGATTGTGCTTTGGCGCTGGGATTTGAACAAATGGTCCCCGGTGCGCTGGGGGCGATATTTACAGACAGACCCAATCCACTGAAGCGCATGTTCAAAGAGATGCTGAATCTCCAGGGCATCGACAAGAATGCACCGGGAGCAGCTCAGTATTTTGGCGGTGCTGGTCGAGAATATGCTGAAGAATTTGGTACCAGGACTGAAACCTTCGCGAAAATATCAGAGAAGGCTCGTCGTCATGCGGCAAACAATCCCTTTGCTGTGTTTCGGGATCCTTTGACAGTTGAGCAGATTCTGGAATCACCCCATATCTATGGTCCACTGACGCGCTTTCAGTGTTGTCCACCGACCTGCGGCGCAGCAGCCGCTGTTGTCTGTAGTGAGGAATTCGCCAGGAAACATGGATTAAACAATGCCATCTCGATCAAAGGTCAGGCTATGACCACTGACTTCCCAAGTACCCTGGAAGAACATTCCATGCGTAAACTGGTAGGTGTTGATATGGCAAAGGAAGCTGCTTCCCAGGTTTATGAGCAGGCAGGGATTGGACCAGAAGATGTTCAGGTATGTGAGCTTCACGACTGTTTTACCGCCAATGAGCTGCTGACCTATGAGTCGCTGGGTCTGACCCCTGAAGGTACTGCCGAGAAGTTTATCTGGGATGGTGACAATACCTATGGCGGCAGAGTGGTGACCAATCCGTCGGGCGGGCTCCTTTCCAAGGGACATCCCCTGGGTGCAACAGGACTGGCACAGTGCACTGAACTGGTTTGGCAACTTCGTGGTGACGCGGGAGACAGGCAGGTTGAGGGCGCGAGGAACGCGCTGCAACACAATCTCGGTCTGGGCGGTGCCTGTGTTGTGACGATGTATTCAAACGACTAGAAGTGTTCCCAGGGGTGATTAATGCTATCACCCCGACATAATTGGATGGCGGACTGACTATTTCTTGCCGAAGCCAGCTAGTCGCTCNGCCATATCGGGCCCCGGACCGGGACTGTTTTCGCGCTCATACTGAAGGCCTTCACTCATGGATAAATCGAGCCCTGAATTGATCAGCGACTTGTCCGCACGTAACGTATGCCAGCTGTTACTCACGATCTGCCTGGCGAGTTCCATCGTTGCTGTGATCAGATCTTCATCGGCAACGCAAGTATTTGCCAAACCCAGCTGAACGGCTTCTGGTCCGGATACTACTCTGCCCGTGAACATGATTTCCTTCGCCTGTATCAGTCCAACACGTCTTGGTAATCGCTGTGTCATCCCCCAGGTAGGTGTCATTGCCCACTTTCCATGGGTATCTGAGAATTTTGCTGATTCCGAAGCCACCAGAAGATCACAGGCCAGAACCAGCTCCAGTGAGCCTGTATAGCAATGTCCCTGTACCGAAGCAATCACGACCTGAGGCATCTGTTCGATCAGATCCAGGGTTTCCGCCTGAAAATGAGCAGAAGGGGCTCTTTCACCTGCCTGAATTGCGTTTAGATCATTGCCCGCAGAAAAAGATCTGCCTTCACCGCGAAGGATAACGCAACCTATTTCTGTGGTACTGCCCTTGATTGACTCAAGATGTTCGCGGAGCTCAACAAACAGGGTAGGGCTGAGGGCATTCAGGCTGTCTGGTCGATTGAGGCTCAAAACGGCGACCCCGTCTTGATCGGTTCGAGTTACGAGTTGTGTCTTGTCTGTCATGATGCTGAATCCAGGTTTCTCTCGACTTTGGTTCCTGGATTGTGCGTTAGATCTGCGGTTGATCGCAACCGGGAGGAGGGGCTATTTGTGGAGTCGCATCAGGCCCTCTTGTGCAACAGATGCGACGAGANTTCCGGTTTGATTGTAAAAGGCGCCTCGACTCAGACCTCTGGCGCCACCCGAGAATGGGCTGTCCTGGGCATATAACAGCCACTGATCAGTTCGAACCGGACGATGGAACCACATAGCATGATCCAGGCTGGCTACCTGTAATTTTTCATTTCCCCAGTTGAGTCCATGGGGTCTTGCCGCCGTGTCAATCAGGGTCATATCCGACGCATAAGCCAACAGACACTGATTGAGACGCATGTTTTCGGGCATGGTATCAACAGTTCGAATCCATGTATGCTGAAAGGGTGGCATTTTTTTTGGCTTAAATTCGTTAATGGGTTCCGCGAACCTCATTTCAATAGCACGGGGGCGATCCTTCATGCCTTGAAATTCTTCCTGAACCTCATCGGAATATTTCTCATCCATTTCAGGCTGACCCAGACACGCCTCCGGTGGTGGAATATCCGGCATGTCGGTCTGATGTTCGAGTCCTTCTTCAGGTATCTGGAACGAAACTGCCATGCTGAAGATAGCACGGCCTTTCTGTGTTGCTACCACTCGACGAGTGGTGAAACTTTTCCCATCCCGGATTCGGTCGACTTCATAGAGAATCGGTACAGTGGTATCGCCGGGTCTCAGAAAATAGCCGTGCAATGAATGCACGCTACGACTCTCATCCTCGACGGTTCTCGATGCTGCAACCAGGGCCTGCCCAAGTACCTGACCGCCATAAACGCGCTGCCAGCCCTCAGCAGGGCTGACACCTCTGAATATGTTGACTTCGATGGATTCGATATCCAGTAGGTCAAGAAGATCCTGCAGTTCCTGTTTCATTTATTTCTAANGTTGATCATCGAGGGAGCGAATTGTCCTGATAACCTCCGGTCGATACAAGTCCCTCGGATGAATGACGCCTGTCGCACCGTTTGCGGTGTTAACGTGGATTCCATTCAGTATCCATTTCTTCTGGTTTCATCATAAGAGACTGATACACTGGCGCCACAGTCAGCTCTGAGTACTCACAATGTCCAATGAACTCTGGTCCCAGTCAGCATCGCAGCTTGCTCGACTGATAAAGAACAAAGAAGTTTCCAGCCGGGAAGTTGTCGAGTCCTTCCTTGGAAGAATTGAAGCAGTCAACAGTAAAGTCAATGCTGTCACGGTTGTTTTGGCTGAATCCGCACTACAGGCGGCTGATATCGCTGACAAAACTGAAGCAACCGGGCCATTGCACGGTGTTCCTTTCAGCATCAAAGAAAATATTGACTGTCTGGGTTCTGCGACAACTCAAGGTGTTCCGTCGATGGCAGAGGCAATTCCAGTCGTTGATGCTCCCGTTGTTGCAAGAATGAAGAACGCTGGCGCCATTCCGCTTGCGAGAACAAATTTGCCTGAAATGGGGCTGAGAATTAGCACAGACAATCCTCTCCGAGGCAGAACGCTAAATCCATGGAATATTGATCTCTGCGCCGGAGGATCAAGTGGAGGAGAAGCCTCAGCCATCGCCTGTGGTATGAGTCCGCTTGGCCTGGGGAATGATATTGGCGGATCTCTTCGGAATCCGGCATTCTGCTGTGGTATTACTTCTTTGAAACCGTCGGTCGGACGAATTCCGGCAGCCGGATCAATTCCGCCGAACGATCATGGTCTGGCGTCACAGATAATGCGCGTCGAGGGCCCGATGGCCAGGCACGTAGATGATCTCAAGCTTGCCTACCCACTTCTGTCAGGACGAGATGTTCGTGATCCCGTTTCCGTGGATGCACCGTTGTATGGCCCAGAGCCAGAATTAAAGCGAGCAGCCGTGGTGACGGAAATTCCTGGCGTGACAATGCCGGGTGAGATTGTAGCGTCAGTGAAACGGGCGGCAGATGCCCTGGCTGCAACTGGATGGCAGACAGAAGAGGTTACACCACCTGAGTTGGAAAGGGTCACCGAAATCTGGGGACATGTTCTATCAGCAGAATTTCAGCCCATCATTGACAACTTCGCCATGCTGATGTCGGATCGTCCAATAGCCATGCTCAAAGAACTTTTCAAGATATTTGACCCTGCGACAATGGCATCGCCACTGCTGCATGGTGAAAGATGGCGCCTGAGTTGTGCCTGGTCTTTATTCTTTCAGGAGTATCCCATGGTTATCGGCCCGACCTGGACCGATTTTCCCTTCCCTCATGATGCTGATCTTGACGAAGGTGGCACTGAGCTTACGGTTAACAGATTGCGGTTTATTACCCCGGCCAATTTGCTGGGGATTCCATCGGTTGCCGTGCCAACAGGATCGTCAGGAGGACTGGCAACGGGTGTGCAGGTCTACGCGGACAAATGGCGCGAGGATTTATGTCTTAAGGGAGCAGGAATCATCGAAAGTAAACTGGGCAGGATTACCCCGATTGATCCGGCCTTCTAGTTTTTGTGTGTTTCATTTTTTTTGCTTGGCGCCCGGTGACTGGCTCCGGTCAATCCAACCGCCGGTTAGACCGCCAATATATCCGCCGTCTACTATCATCTCCACGCCATTCAACCAGCGCGTGTTGCCAATTGCCAAAAATTCAATTACCTCTGCAATATCGTCAGGATTGCCCTCACGACCAATTTGTTTAACTCCCCAGTCGTACAATTCTTCACCCACCAACTCCCTGAAATCTGCCGTTAGCTGGGTTCCGGTTGATCCTGGATTCACGCAATTAGCGCGAACCCCCCGCTTATGCGCCAGACCCGCTGCCTTATAGGTGTAGGCCGCAGCGCATTGTTTGGAAAACTTATAGGGATTCTCAATCCAGGTGTTTTTATGGGCACGCAGCCACGTCAAACCTGATTCAAAGCTGGATGTTGTCAAAAACAGCTCGACATCTTCTCGTCGACTGCGCCAGTCGTGTCCGGCACTTGAGGCAACAATGACGATATTTCCAGCGTCGACAATCCGAGGGATCAGTGACTCTGTCAGGTGTCGCAAGCCCAGTAAATTCACCGCCATGATTGTCTCAGCCGGGAAGGCGTTGGATACGCCCGCCACATTGACCAGAGCATCTATCTGTTCGGGCAGCGATGTAATCGCGTTGTCTATCGAAACAGGATCAGCCAGATCACACTGAATATAATCCACTGCGCTGGCTTCAGGCTCAACGACATCAAGAACGGTCAGATGACATTTCTTAGTGAGCAGCCGGGAAACAACCGCAGCACCAATACCATTGGCACCACCGGTAATAACGATTGAATTTGACATCCAGCCAGCCTAGATAGACCTGATGAGCATGTCAATTCTGACCTGTTTCAACAGACTTGATGATGGATCAATGTTATCTTCAGTTCATTTAACGCGCATAACATAAGGGACATGCTAGTCACTGATGTCTGATTCCAGAGAACCAAATCAACTCGATGCAACAGAGGCGCGTGATCTTATCGCCACGGGCAATCTGACGTCAGTTGATCTGATGGAAAGCTGCATATCCCAGATTGATCGTCTGGATCCCGTAGTGAATGCAGTGATCACAAAGGCCTATGATCGTGCCCGGCAAGAGGCAGCGGAAGCGGACCAGGCGATCAAAGACGGTCTTGAACCTGGTCCATTGCACGGGATTCCGATTGCAATAAAAGATATCCAGGCCACGCGCGGTATTGTTACAACATACGGAAGTGAAACCTACTCAGAAAATGTACCGGATCAGGATGCGGGCATCGTCACACGGATCCGTAATGCGGGTGGAATTGTTATTGGCAAAACCAATATCCCGGAATCGAGTATTGGTGCTAACACGGTTAATCGTCTTTTCGGCGCTACCGGAAATCCTTTTAATCCTGATCTGACCTGTGGTGGTTCATCGGGAGGATCTGCGGTTGCAGTCGCCACGAACATGGCGCCACTTGCCACCGGATCTGATCATGGGGGCAGTCTCAGAATTCCAGCTTCTTACAGTGGTGTCGTGGGATATCGGGCAACCCCCGGGATCGTACCCAACGAAGGGCGCACTACTTTCCATACTAACTACAGTGTTCAGGGTCCGATGGCGAGAACAGTCAAGGACGCAGCACTCCTGCTGTCTGTTATTGCTGAACGAGATATGAGTGCACACCGGGATCCGATGGTGTTTCCGTTTGATGCAAAACATTTTGCTGATCTGAACGAAGTGAATTTGAAAGATTTGCGAGTTGCGATTACAGCTGATCTCGGTGGTGTACTGGTTTCTGAAACAATAAGACAGGTATTCAAAGAACGGGTGGATCGGATTGCAGACCTGGTGGCGACCTGTAATTGGCATGATGTCGATCTTACCAGTGCACCTGATGTCGACTGGCATGTCCGTCAGGATCTGTTCGTGACCCAGTACCATCAACAGGCCGATTCGTGGGATGAAGGATTCAATCCCAATGTCCGTGCTACCTATGAATCAGCATTGAAGACCCCCATGGAGGATATTGCCAGTGCACGCCGGGTCCAGATGTCGCTGTTTCAGTCCTTCGCCAGTGTATTCGAAGACCACGATCTGGTGATTTGCCCCGGGGTGAGTATTCCGCCCTTTCCCTGGAAGGAACTGAATCCTCAGCTGATTGATGGTCAGGTGGTCGAAAACTACATGGCCTGGCTGGCCTTAACTTCATCATTGACAGTGGTGGGACATCCCGTTGTCGCATTACCATGCGGACTGGATGAGCAGGGCACTCCCTTCGGTATCCAGGTAGTCGGTGCAATGTATTCAGACCATCAACTGTTGAGTGCTGCTTCCGCTTTAGAGGAGGCGTTTAGCGGCATCAAGGAACTGGCTAGACCGGAACCAGATTTTCAGGTGCTGGAAAATACCGAATCCTTCTGCAGAACACTGGGCAAAGAGATAAACTGAGGTGGTATTCTATGAATCCCTGGTATTTAACTCCTGACGGCAAAACGCGTGCGAGAGGTGCGGGCATCCCTTTTCGTGGGGTACCGGGCACGCATAACGCAATTACAGATGTACCTGAAATACAGGTTGGTTATACCACTCTGATCGAAGGGGACTCAGTTCGAACCGGTGTCACAGCCATATTGCCAAGACCGATCGAACGACTCCAGACCCCTGTATTTGCCGGTTGCCACTCTCTCAATGGTAATGGCGAATTAACCGGAACCATCTGGATAGAGGAAGCCGGCCGCCTAGAGGGTCCAATTACCATAACCAATACTCATTCATGCGGATTGACTCGAGACGCGACTATAAAGTGGATGGTGGATAAGCAAGCAGGCCTGACGCGCTGGGCTTTGCCCGTTGCCGGTGAAACCTATGATGGTCTGCTCAATGATATTAATGGATTTCATGTCAGGGACGAACACGTTTTCGCCGCACTCGATGGCGCGAGTACCGGTCCTATTGAAGAGGGAAGTGTAGGTGGCGGTACTGGCATGATCTGCTACGGGTACAAGGGCGGTTCGGGTACATCATCACGAATTGTCGAATTCGCGGGCACGACCTTCATGGTTGGCGCTTTTGTTCAGGCAAATTTCGGCAGGCTGGATCAACTGACTATTGCTGGTGTACCGGTGGGGCGAATTCTGGGTTCGGTCAAACCTGAAGATGAGCGAGGGTCCATCATCGGTGTGGTAGCAACAGATGCNCCCCTTTTACCCCACCAGCTAAAGCGNCTGGCAAGAAGGATNGGCCTGGGTNTCGGTAGATCCGGTGCCATTTCCGGTCATGGTTCCGGAGATATCTTTCTGGCGCTCTCGACCGCCAACGAAAAAGCACATCATGACGACTCGACATTAGCTAACGCGAGTTTCATCCCAAATTCGAGACTCGACAGGATATTTGAAGCAGTCATTCAAGCTGTCGACGAGGCAGTGATCAATTCAATGTTTGCCAACGAGACCATGCGCGGCAGGAATGACGTTGTTGTGAATGCGATATCTCATGACCAGGTTCGGGACGTTTTGCAGAACCACAACGTTGAGCTAGCCGATTGTGGTCGATCCACCATCGCAGGGGATGACGGTTCCCGTCACGAATGAACCAGCCCTCGATGAAAGGTAAATAGTCAGTCCGGCGATATCTTCGAGCGAACCCCAGCGCCCCATCACAAATGATGCCATGACAGCTTTTTCAGTTTCTTCATCTTGATAAAGNGGTGCCGTCATCTTGGACTTAAACGGACCCGGTGCGATGACGTTGACATTGATGTTGTCTTTATTGAGATCTCTGGCCATCTGCACTGACATACCCTGCAGACCTGCTTTGGCAGCAACATAGGAATAGTTCTGGAGACCACTGGGTCGTATGGCATTGACGGAAGAAATATTCACGACGGAGGCTCTGGCTTCTGCAGACGCACCAGTTCTGAGCAGTTTTAGCAGCGCCTGGGTAAGAAAGAACGGACTCTTTGCGTCCAGATCCATCACCCGATCCCAGGCTTTCTCGGGGAAATCGTCAATCTGGGCACCCCAGGTAAGACCGGCATTATTCACCAGAATATGAAGGGTGGATTCTCTCTTCGCAATCTCACTTGCCAGGGTTCTACAACCTTCTATCGAACTTATGTCGCAGGGAATGGCAGTGCAGTCGCCATATTCACTCAAGGTCCGTTCAGCCTGGTGGCATGCATCTTCCTTCCGAGACGAGATATAGGTTTTTGCGCCGCAGCGGACCAGACCTTCAGCGATCATCAGTCCAATACCACGTGTGCCGCCAGTTACCAGGGCTACTTTGTCTTTTACACTAAACAGTTTCTCGTACATTACCTTCCCTAATTGATTGCATATCGTCTATTTTTGCGTCTCCCGCCGACTTACGACAGTCTCAAGTGGCGCCACCAGAGATCTGAGGTTCGATTCATCAACATTGGTGGCTCCGGTCGGGCGGTTGCCGTNACTCATCCATAACGTGGCGACGGATTATCCACAATTTCTCTTTGTGCCTTTGCATATTATGTCACGGTTGCTCTTCAATGCCGTTGTCTGTTCGCGAAATTTCTGTGACCCGATCGGTTGAACGGTACCCGGCGGCTGGCAGAGCATCGATATTCAGCGTTCTCAACCCGCGTTTTGAAAGCGCGAAGGCAATAGAACAAGCNACNATTCCTGNNCCGNTTNTGATGGCATNAAAATTATCTNGAACATAAGGGATCAGTCATGNCCAGAAACAGGTATTGTATTGCGAATGANTAACTGCAGGAACGGTTGTTCCGACATCCNGTTATTGAAGGNGTATAAACAGGTAATNTAGAGTCAGATTGAAAGGAAAACTCNTGTCCGAATCACTAACTACTTCAACGCCAGCCTGGACCTCGCGATTTGCCTTTCTAATGGCGTCAATCGGATTTGCTGTTGGCCTTGGGAATATCTGGCGATTTCCGTATGTCACCGGTGAAAATGGTGGCGGTGCTTTCGTCATGGTTTATCTGCTCTGTGCCTTCGCGATCGGAGCGCCAATTCTGATGGCAGAGCTGATGATTGGTCGTCGCGGGCAAATGACGCCGCCGGGTTCCCTAAGAAAGGTCGCACTTGAGAACGGTCAAAGTACTCACTGGCAATTTGTTGGTTTTATGAACCTGCTAGCCGCTTTTCTGATAATGGTGACCTACTGCGTTGTTGCTGGCTGGGTGCTTAATTATCTCTTTAAGGCNGTTGTGACNGGATTTNCGGGNGTNGACGGTNCNNCGGCATTGAACACCTTCGAATTGCTANNGGGCGATGTGAGCGGCATGNTGTTCTGGACATTGTTGGGGCTGGTGATAACGGGCTCCATTATTTATGCCGGTGTTCAGCATGGTATTGAAAGAGCAGTAACGGTACTGATGCCTTTACTGTTTTCACTGATGATCTTTCTGGTTATCTACAATGTCTTTGCTGGCGGNTTCAACGAAGCNCTNAGTTATCTGTTCACCGTCGATTTTAGCAAGATCAGNCCATCGGTAATGTTGGCGGCAATTGGTCAGGCATTTTTCTCTATTGGTGTCGCTATGGCTGGAATGATGACATTTGGTGCCTACCTGCAGAAATCGGTGTCAATTCCCAGGTCGGTGATCGTCATTATCTGTGCAGATACATTCGTCGCACTGTTAGCCGGACTGGTGATATTTCCGGCAGTGTTTGACAATGGATTAGACCCTGCTGGCGGTCCAGGGTTGATTTTTCAAACGCTGCCGGTGGCATTTGCCGGGATGCCCGGCGGTCATTTCGTCAGTGTGGTTTTTTTCCTGTTACTTTCAGTTGCTGCCATTACGTCCATGGTCGGCCTGATTGAACCCTTAACCCATTGGCTGGAAGAGAATCGTGAATACTCGCGACATAGGAGTACCCTGACGGTTCTGGGTTCCATCGCTTTTCTGAGTATTTTCAGCGTGCTCGGTTACAACTATCTTTCAGATTATGGTCTTGCCGGAAAGGACATTAATGGTGTTCTTGACTACTTCTCAAATCAGATACTGCTGCCTGTTGGAGGGTTATTGATTGCGATATTTGCAGGTTGGTTCGTCGATCGGAACACAACACTGGATGAACTCAACATGCATGACGGCCTGGTATTCAAGTTGTGGCATTTCCTTATCAGGCTTGTCGTCCCACCAGCGGTATTCATTGTTTTCGTATTAGGAGTTGGATGGTAGTATATTTTTCTCTGTTAATCGGATGAGAAGCTCAGTTTAACCACCGAAGCAGATCAGTAATCACTTGTGCTTTGTTGACTTCATTCAACATCTCGTGTCGTCCGCCNTCATAGTATTTAACCTCGATANTCAATCCCCGTTCACGCCAGGCATCTAACAAACGGTTGATGTTATGTTTATTCTTATGGACGGGATCAGCTGAACCTGAAAACAGATAGACCGGCAGATCACCTGGTATCCTCCGGATATTTGCTTTCCGCTGTGCGTCCCTGACACCATCAAACATACCAGCTAGAGAGGCAGGGTAGGGGACGAAACCACAAAGTGGATCATCCACATACTTATTAACCTCAGTCTGATCTCGACTCAGCCATTCAAATCCCGACTGTTCTGCAACTTCAGATTCAAATTCTTTATTGGCGCTGCTGAATATGAGAAATCGAAGTAACCCACTCTCCTCAAGCGGACCCAGTCGCCAATGCTCGAACCGGCCAATTATCCGGCTGAGAAAAACCATAGTTGATGGTGAAAATCCGGGGCTTCCAGAGAGTATTAACCTGTCAACACTATTACCGTATCTTGTGACATATTGCTGGCTTAGCAATGATCCCATGCTATGGCCAAAGAGAATCTTTTCCTTTCCTGGGTACTGGTCTGAGTAGGACTGGATCATCTCGTAAAGATCATCGACCATCCGGTTCCAGCCGTTTTCACCAAAGTCACCAGGCTCGGCGGCTGTCTTACCATGGCCGCGATGATCATTGGCNACCACCGCATANCCGGCCTGNCAGANTTGTTGTGCAGTCCAGTTGTATCGNGCTGCATGTTCACCCATCCCATGGGCGATATGAATGATGGCCTTGATTTCAGTTTCTGGGGTCCATCGATAGCTGTTTATGAGCTTGCCGTCACTGACTTCAAAGTTTAATTGTTCCATCTCAGTCATAAGGTGTTTTCAGGTAAATGCTCAATTCGAGGTATGAGTTATTGGTCAGCAAAGCTATCATGACCAGTCTGCATTAACCATGGGGTTTGGATATGGAAAAGAAAGAGTGGCTNGCACAGGTCGTTGAAGAAGTTCTTGAGCCGGACCTGCCAATCTGTGATCCCCATCATCATCTCTGGGATCATCCCGGGAGCAGATATCTGCTCGATGAGATTCTCGAAGACACAGGTGAAGGTCACAATGTCGTCAGTACCGTTTTCGTTGAATGTTCGTCAATGTACCGCGCATCGGGACCAGAAGCCTTAAGCCCGGTCGGTGAAACGGAATTTGTGCAGGGAATTGCCGCAATGAGCGCAAGTGGTGGATATGGGGCAACCCGCGTTGCCAAAGGTATTGTCAGTTATGCAGACCTGACCCTGGGCAAGGAGGTCAGGTCAGTTCTGGAGGCGCATATCGGTGCGAGCCAAAACAGGTTCAAGGGCATTCGTCACGCGGCAGGTTGGCATGAGAGCGAAAGCATCAGAAATTCTCATACCAACCCGCCCAGGGGATTGATGCGTGATGATAAATTTCTGGAAGGATTCCAGGTATTGTCTGATATGGGGCTCAGCTTTGACGCATGGTTCTATCATCATCAGTTATCTGAATTTATCGAATTGGCCAGGAGTTTCCCGAATGCGACTATCATCCTCGATCATTTTGGTGGGCCCCTGGGTATTGGTCCCTACGAAGGTCAGGATGTGTTCGAAGATTGGCGAGAGGCAATTGCACCCCTTGAGTCTGTTTCGAATGTGTTCTTCAAATTGGGTGGCATCAATATGAGGATTAACGGTTTTGGTTGGCATAAACGGGACATACCTCCGACATCAGATGAACTTGTGGATCGCACTGCCCGTTATTATGAGTACTGTATTAATACCTTCGGTGCTTCGCGTTGNATGTTTGAAAGNAATTTNCCGGTCGACAANGATTCTTGTTCCTACGGTGTGCTTTGGAATGCGTTNAAAAAGATGAGCCAGTCATATTCAGCCGAACAAAGGGCTGCTCTGTTTCACGACACTGCAGCCGGGGCTTACCGATTGTCATGATTATTCCTGTTCACGGGCAGTGTTTGTGTGGCGGGGTGTTATTCTCCACCGAGTCAGAATCTCTCTGGTGTGCGCATTGTCACTGCACTCTATGCCAGATTGCTCATGGTGCGGCATTTGTCACCTGGGTCGGCTACAAGGTAGACTCGGTGCAGATACAGGGGACAGATTTAACCTGGTTCAAGTCCTCGGACGAAGGGGAGCGGGGCTTTTGCCGAGAATGTGGCACAACATTATTCTTCAGAAGTTCCCAATGGCCGGCTCAGCTTCATATTGCACGCGGACTTATTCAGGACGATATTGATCGATTGCCTGAAGGTCATGCCTTTTACGATACGCATGTCAACTGGGTCAGCACTGATGATGATTTACCTACCACCTAGACGGCAGCAGCATCCCGCTGACAGCGAAATGAGGGGCTAATGACGAAATCTCATCAAAAAGAAGTAGCCCTGTTTGTCACCTGTCTCATCGACAATGTTCGACCCGGTATTGGTTTTAGTGTCGTAACCCTTCTTGAACAGAGTGGTTACTCGGTGGTTGTGCCTGAAAGACAAACCTGCTGCGGACAGCCAAACTATAACGGTGGTGACAAAGATAATGCACTGAAGGTTGCCCGGCAGGTTATTGACGTCTTTTTACCTTATGAATATGTGGTAGTCGCCAGTGGATCTTGTGGTGGCATGATTAAACAGCATTATCCTGATCTCCTCGCTGATGATTCTGAATATCGAAAAAAAGCTGAGCAGCTGGCCGATAAGGTTTATGAGTTATCATGCTTTCTCACAGAAGTCGTCTGCTTCAAGCCTGAAAAAACCGAGGTAAAAAAAGTAACGTATCATGACGCCTGCGCCGGACTGCGAGAACTAAAGATAAAGGATCAACCCAGACAGTTATTAAAACAGGCGGGTGCCGAGATTGTTGAGATGTCTGAGCCAGAAGTCTGCTGCGGATTCGGTGGCACCTTTTGTGTCAAGTATCCCGATATTTCAAATCGAATGGTAGAGAAAAAAGGCCTGGATGCACTCAATAGCGGAGCCGACGCACTTGTCTCCGGCGACCTGGGATGCATCCTCAACATGGAGGGCAAGCTTCATCGGGATGGTCATGACCTTCCTGTGTACCACTATGCTGAACTGCTGGCACAAGCCACCGTGAAGAAAGGTGATTACTAGTGGATGTCATCAGCAAAGACTTCGTTCCGTTATCCAGCTCGGCACTGAAAGACAGCAGTTTGCAGAAAAGCATGAGTTTGCTGGGTGAGGAACTGTCAACACGTCGGAAACTGGTAGTCGAGGCATTGCCTGAATTCGAGCAATTAAGGGATGAGGCAAGGGATGTCAAAAACCATACGCTGGCTCATCTTGATCTCTACCTTGAACGCTTCGAAGAACAGGTAAAAGCAAATGGGGGGCAGGTGTACTTCGCAAGTACCGCAGAGGAAGCCAGACAGACAGTGCTTAACATCTGCCAGCAAAGCAACGCCAAACGCGTGACAAAAAGTAAGTCCATGGTGACAGATGAGATTGAGCTGGTACCTTGTCTCGAAGCCAATGGAATCGAAGCTGTCGAAACAGATCTGGGTGAATACATTATTCAGCTTCGGGGTGAAAGACCGAGTCATATTGTCGCGCCAGCCGTTCATCTCAACAAGGATCAGGTTTCCGAGACTTTTTTTAAACACCATAGAAAATTGGGCTTCAATGCGAAATTGGACNACAGGGCTGATCTGGTAGCAGAAGCAAGGCAGATTCTGAGGGAGAAATTTCTTTTGGCTGATGTTGGTATCTCAGGTGCGAATTTCCTGGTAGCTGAAACAGGCACTGTTGTTCTCGTCACCAATGAAGGCAATGCGGAACTAACCACCTCGCTGCCTGATACACATGTTGTTGTTACAGGCATAGAAAAAGTGATACCCACGATGGAAGATGCTTCAATCTTCATCCGTCTGCTTGCACGATCTGCAGTGGGTGCAGACATTTCAGCCTATACCTCATTTATAACCGGACAACGAAGAGAAGGGGATCTTGATGGTCCGAGTAACTTCCATGTCGTACTGCTTGACAATGGAAGAAGCGGAATGCTGGGTACGGAATTCCAGGANATGTTGCGCTGTATCCGTTGCTCGGCCTGCCTACACCATTGCCCCGTCTATCTTTCTGTCGGCGGTCATGCCTATGGATCAGTCTACAACGGCCCGATGGGTGCAGTACTTACACCTCAGCTGGCTAATCTGGATGAAGCCGCACATTTGCCTAACGCGTCAACTTTCTGCGGTAAGTGCGAGGAAATCTGTCCGGTCCGGATTCCATTACCCAAATTGATGCGATTCTGGCGCAATAAAGAAGGGGCGGCAAAACTTAACAGCCTGACCATGCGCTGGGGGTTGAAGCTCTGGGCCATGTTGAATCAGTATCCATTGATATATCGAGCAGTTACAGGGGCAGGTGTTGCCCTGTTATCCCGGATAGGTTCAGACAGGCGCTTTCTCAACTCTCTGCCTGGCATTGCGGGCAACTGGACGAAGTATCGGGACTTTGGAAGGCCTGAAGGGCGAACCTTCATGTCGCAATGGCGCGAACGACGCAGAGGAGTGGATGACTAGTGTCTAAATCTCGGCTCTTACAGCAGGTACGTGCACGTTTAAACATAAATCAGGGNGATCTGACTCGCCAGCAGGCCGTTGATGNCAGGATNNATCAGCATGCNGTGAATACGGTTCCCATACAGGCNANGCAGTCGCACCCCATCCTGGTCGATCTGTTTGAAGAACATATCACTCAATCAAGAGCAACCGTCGCACGGATAGACAGCATTGATGTGGTCGTTGATGAAATCCAGGGATATTTGGGCACAAGTGAGTTCTGTATCAACGCTGAGGTGGAAGAACTGAATTTACCTTTCAGTGAATGCGATGAACTGACTTTGCTTCCCTGGAAGCCCAAAACCAGCATGACAGCCTGCGTGACATTGTGCCTCGGGGCGGTTGCAGAAACCGGTAGTCTTGTCATCGCCTCCTCTGCGCTGAACGGAGTCAGTCAGAACTTCCTGGGTGAAAAACACATTGTACTTTTGCAGGCAGAAAATATCGTTGGTGCCTATGAGGAGATGTGGCAGAAAGTTCGTGAGGCTGGCACTATGCCTCGAGATATTACGCTGATTTCAGGNCCNTCATGTACTGCTGATATTGAAATGATTATTGAGNATGGCGCGCATGGTCCGAGACAGCTGCATGTCATTATCATTGGCCAGAGCCCAACTGACTACAAACCGCTACCTCAGGTAAGATGAATTCGAGCGCTCGCTCGATGAGCAAGTACCTGGAAAGCCAGAGTAATTCACCATGAAGAAACCAGCATCGTAATGAAACATCTCCTAATCATCTTTCACAGTAAGGATGGCAGCACCGGGAAAATGGCGGATGCGGTTTACCAGGGTGCGATCCATCCTGATATTAATATCGACGTCAAAATGATACTGGCTAAAGAAGCCGGGCTTGAGGAATTGTTCTGGGCTGACGGTTTGATTCTTGGCACACCGGAAAATTTCGGTTACATGTCCGGTGCAATGAAAGATTTCTTCGATCGGACATTCTATCCTGCTGAAGGGAAAGTAGAAGGCTTACCTTACTGTATGTTTATCAGTGCGGGTAACGATGGCACAGGTGCACTCTCCAGTATTCGCCGTATCTGCAACGGTTTCCCGTTTAAGGAAGTTCAGGATCCGGTTATTTCCAGGGGAGAGTTGACTGACGAATCACTTGAGGCTTGCAAGCAGTTGGGGATGTATATGGGAGCGGGGATCGAAAGTGCCATATTCTGACAGCCAGATATGATCAGGCATTAATCCAGGNNTTNAAAGTATATCCGCGCTGCTTCCATGACCTTTCTTGACAATAGCANCGCAGAAACTGTCGTGGGAATTGCCATCAAGGCAAAGGCNCCATCAACTAGCCCNACCATGGCATCCAGTGACAACAGTGCTGCGACAACCGTCATAATCACAACAAGATAGTTGTAGAGATATTGGTACTCAGCACCGACAAGGAATCCAAGACATTTGGTNCCATAATAAGAGTAACTGAAAATCGTGCTGACGCTGAAACAGACAATGCAGACAATAAGGATATAAATACCAACCGTCGGTAAGGTTGTGGTGAATGCCTTTGCAGTCATGGTCACGCCGTTGGCATCAGAACCCTGCCACGCACCGGAAATTAGAATCACGAATGCGGTAGCAGTACAGATAAAAAGCGTGTCGATAACCGGACCTGTCATTGCCACAATACCTTCTCTGACGGGCTCGGTGGTCTTTGCCGCGCCATGTGCCATTGCCTCTGTACCGATACCGGCTTCGTTCGAGAAGGCACCACGTCGAACGCCTGTCGCAATGACGGTCCCTATAGCCCCGCCAGCAACAGCAGAACCGCTGAAGGCGTCCACGAGGATAAGTTCAAAAATAACCGGAACCTTTTCGAAATGACTGATAACNACATACAAAACGGTACTGATATAGAGNAANGACATTGTGGGNACCAANCTTGAAGCAACCAGGGCAATGCGNTTNAAACCACCAAAGATAACAAGAGAGACGATGATCGCAAGAACAATACCGGCTATGAGGTTGAATTCGGCACTCTGCTGCTTCACCAACCAGCCGTTTTCAATGAATATGACTTCCCTGACAGTCTGAATAAGCTGATTGGTTTGAAANAANGGAAGGCAACCGATCAATCCAGCAAGACTGAAGAAGATGGCGAGTGGNCGCCAACGCAGACTGAGNCCCTCGCTGATGACATACATGGGCCCNCCCTGCAGATGTCCGGCTGAGTCGACNCCCCGGTACATGACAGCCAGCGTGCAGGTGAAAAACTTCGTTGCAATACCAACAATGGCCGTCATCCACATCCAGAAGATAGCGCCTGGACCGCCCATATGAATTGCAACCGCAACACCAGCAATGTTGCCCATACCGATAGTGCCTGCAAGTGCGCTTGAGAGAGCCTGAAAATGCGTGATATCGCCTGGACTGCTGTCGTTATCATACCGGCCCTGAAGCAGCGCAATACTGTGGCTTAAATATCTGAACGGTAACAATCGAGAATAGACAAGGAAATAGACTCCACCACCAAGTATCAAAACAAGAAGCCAGGGCCCCCATGCCAATTCGCCGAAGTAAATCAATGCCGATTCAATTTCATTCATAGCAGGGCGAAGGAATGACCAGCCTATTATTCTGAATCAGCATCATATCAGCCTGTCGAAACGAGTATAAAGACTACGCGGTCAATTCAGGCGCAATCCGAAGCAATTCAGTTTATTCTGACCTCGAGGACTTCCCGGAGGACAGACGTTCATTCTTGAGTGAAATCAGTTAGTCGAAAACGATGTGCACCCTCCGGTTTCGCTTCCCTTTGTTCTCAATCTTTGAGATTCGCACCCGACCGATCTCACTGACGTTGTTAACATGAGTACCACCGCAGGGTTGATAGTCGACGTCTTTGATCCGTACGGTTCTGATGTTCCCGGCGCCGCGCGGAGGTTGAACGGACATGGTCCTCACCAGGTCCGGATTCTCATTCAGAAACTGTTCACTGATTTCACCGAATTCCACCTCATGAGCTCCATCGATAAGAAGGTTGATTTTCAAGGTCAGATTATCTTTATCGATCTGGTAATCCCCCAGATCAAAATCCAGACGACTCTTTTCAGCACCGACAGAACCACCGGTTACCGGGACTGGAATCAACGACCCGAGCAANTGCATCGCCGAATGCATCCGCATGTGCTTGTATCGTCTGTCCCAATCGATTGTCAATGTGACTTTGTCACCTATCTCGAAGCCATGCGTTTCATCGGCAAGCTGATGGTAAATCGAGCCGGTTTGCCGGTCTTTACGTGTATCGATTATGTCCGAGGTTTTGTTCGCTCCGCTAATGTGTCCAGTATCGCCTGGCTGACCTCCGCCCAGGGGGTAGAAAATCGTTTGATCAAGTTCAACCATGGCATCGTCTACTGACAAGACGACCGCATCGAGTGTTTGCAGGTAGCTGTCTTGGTAATACTTGAGAGCTGTCATTTACTGAATTCCTGAAAGGTAATATCGGCCAAACCGGATGTTATTTAGTTGCAGCAACGTCATTGACGATTAGCCACATCAAACGAATATACTCGAAGAAGGGTTCAACTCGCATAAATTCGTCGTTACCGTGAACACCATTATTTTCTCCCATTACGACGCCCGGCCCAAAGCCGTATGTTGGGATCCCGACTGCTCGCAACTGAGCCGAATCTGTGGCACCTGTCAACATCGAAGGTAAGACAACGGCTTCTTTGTGTTCCCGTGTCAGTACTCTTTCGAAGGTATTAAATAACGGCGTTTTGAGCGATGCAGGTTGATGTGCCGGTCGAGTGACACGCATGGGGGCGATTTGCACGTCTGGATTGTTAATGATCTGACGAATAGCCTCGAACATCAATTCAGGATCTTCACCTGGAAGTGCTCGAATGTCGAGAGTCGCTTCAGCACTCGAAGGAATCACGTTGCGCTGATATCCCCCCTTAAAAATCGTTGGNGTTATGGAAGTCCGGATAATCGAAAAATACGTAGGATTAATGTCTCTCAGTTTCTCTTGAATTGCGAGTGTCGGTTCCGGTTTTAGAAGCTCGCGATAGATTGCAGCTTCGGCTTCCGGTCGGGTCTGTGCCAGCCGGGTAAAGAAAGTTCGGGTGGTCTCATTAAGACGCATAGGTAAGGGTGTTTGAAACAATCTCGCGACTGCNGCTGANAGAACACCGATAGGATTGTCTCTTGTNGGGACCGATCCATGTCCTGCGGTGCCTTCCACAATCAACCTGGCACGCCGCGGTGTTTTCTCTGCCGTGGAAATAGAAAATGTCAGGTACTTACCGGTTTCTGAATCAATATATCCGCGGCCTCCCTCATTGATGGCAAATTCGGCATTGATATCCTCAAGATGGCGTTCAACCATGTAGGTAATACCTAAACCCCCACCACCTTCTTCATCTGCTACACCCAGGAAGATGACATCGCGGTCTAGTTCGATGCCATACCTTTTAAGGGTCAGCAATATCTCAAATGACGCAGCAACGATTCCCTTGTCATCAGAAGCGCCGCGACCGAAAATCTTTCCTTCAGCTACCGTGCCGGAGAATGGCTCAAAGGTCCATTTGTCGGGTTCAACCGTAACAACGTCGGTGTGACCCAGAAGAAGAAGAGGCCTTTTCGATCCATTACCCTTGATCCTTGCAACAATGCTGGTCCGACCGGGTTCGGCTTCGTAGGTTTTGAAGGGAATACCAGCGTCGTCAAGGCGTGACCCGAGATAATTGCTCGCCAGATACTCATTCCCTGCAGGCTGCGACGTATTAAGCTGAATTAGATCAACCAGTGTTTGAAGACTATCAGCATTGAGTTTTTTCCAGTCGATTTCCTGAGCGACGGTCACCTGAGAAAGCAGCGTGAGTATCATTGTTGTGACTAATTTCAAATTCAGCATGTTTGTCCCTCGTCAGCAGGAGCTTATCGACTTAACTGGACTTTTGCACGGATACCATATTGCGTGCGGCTTCTAGAACCGTTTTGAGTTCAGGTCCTTGCATTTATCCTTACTCTGCAAACTTACTGAGGGCCTTCCCGTCCCTGTCAATAAGAAACATACCAGGATAAGGGATACCGAATACGCGGTGGCCAGGTTGAATACACCATCCTTATCGGCAACTCCCAGGTTCGTGATGCACAGTAATCAGGAAAACGATTTAAAATATGATTTNAAATATGATTTCAAATATGATTTGTCACTGTCGAATATAATCGCTAGTCTGTTTAAATGAGCAGCTGTTTGTTTATCTTACTTCAAACAGGAAGGATAACCGTTTGGCTGAGGAATTTAGCGAGAAAGTAGTCATCGTGACTGGCGCCGGCAGAGGGCTTGGGCGGTCTCACGCCATTGAATTCGCTAAACGAGGAGCGAAAGTCGTCGTCAATGACCTGGGAAGCGGCGTTGACGGGACCGGTTCGAGTAATTCAGCGCAGTCTGTGACCGACGAAATCAATGCCTCTGGCGGAATCGCAGTTGCCAACACCGGATCTGTGGCAAGAAAAGAAGAAGCTCAGAGCATTATCGAAACGGCTGTCGACACCTTCGGGACGGTCGATATTATCGTCAACAATGCGGGGATTCTGCGGGATAAGACATTTGCCAATGTCACCATGGAGAATTTCAAAGCGGTACTCGATGTACACCTCCTTGGCGCAGTTTATGTTACAAGCGCGGCCTGGCCCATCATGTCAGAGAAAGGTTGGGGTCGAGTNGTCTTCACCAGTTCCGGTTCCGGGATATTTGGCAACTTTGGGCAATCCAACTATGGTGCCGCAAAAATGGGATTGATCGGGTTGATGAATGTACTGAAGCTTGAGGGTGTAAAGAAGGGAATCCGAACCAATACCCTGGCACCCGGCGCAACAACGAGAATGACGGAAGGGTTACCTTCTGGACTGGTACGCGGTGATCCTCGTCAGGTTAGCCCTGCCGTCCTGTACCTATGCTCCGATGATGCACCCAACGGAATTATTCTACAGGCTTCGGGTGGTCGGTTTTCTGTCCTGAGAATGTGTGTTAATGAAAGTATCGATCTCGGTAGTGATGTCGACTATGAGTCATTTTCAGAGGTAGCCAAGGCGTTGATGGATGATGAGTCATTTCGTCCCGGGTCAACTGTATCCTGACCATTCGGGTGATCAGAAACACTATACGCCATGAGCACCGACAGCCTACCAGAGATTTTCACCCGACGTCTGTGTCTGCGATTTCTTGAACCCCACGAAGCGCACCTCATGACACGTTTTCGAATTGAGAACAAAAAGCATCTGGAACCCTGGGAACCGAAACGCACTGCTAGATTTTTTACTGAACCATTCTGGCAGTTGCAGCTAGGTGCTGCGGTGCGAGACTTCCGTCAGGGTCATAGCGTCTGTCTAGTGATACTTGATAAGCCGCAGCGGGAAGTACTCGGCGTCTGCAATTACACGAATATTATTCGCGGGACGTTTCAGTCCTGCCATCTGGGATACGCGTTAAGCGAACAGCATCAGGGTGATGGATTGATGGGGGAGGCTCTACAGAGCTCAATCGACTACATCTTCAAGAGCAGGGGATTGCACAGGATTATGGCCAACTATCTGCCACACAATCAGCGCAGTGGGAAATTACTGGAACGACTTGGGTTCGAAGTGGAAGGTCGCGCCAAACAGTTCCTGCTAATCAATGACAGATGGGAAGACCATGTGCTTACGTCACTTATCAATCCGTGCTCGAACCCTTCAGGGCACTCGAGCTGAGATTCCTTGACAAACGCTCGTTTTGCCGGATTGATTTTGGTTTCTTCAGCAGAGCAATCACCCACTGAATCCAGCGGGCAGAGGGTAAACCTGTGGGAAAGCTTTGAGTTCATGACTAAGACTAACTGGTTCGCCGGTATCTGGCGACGTGAATAGGCGAAAGTGACATTTTTGCACCACATGTCCTGAAGGTCCGGCGTTGTTATTAAAGTAATTTCTCTAAATCACCTTTATATTATTGAAACATAATACATTATCTAGAGCAGACAAAGCCTAATATGAGAATTGTATCTAGATAGATGTTTCCTACTCTGCCCCAGTGGTACTACAGGGCCTGGATCGGACTTTTTTTTATCTGGTCAAAATCATCGGATCTTGAGCAGCAACACCAGTAATATTGGTGTGCCGACTACCTGGAGTAACATGAATCTCACCAGGACCTGAGTATTGGACCAGCCCATATTGTGACGAACATGGTCGTGAAGAGGATATCGGATCTGACCGAAGATACCGATTTTAAAAAATCTAAGGAGCGCGACCTTAAGCAGTCCGGTCGCACCGTTTACCAGAACTACAAATGCCACTACCAGGATCAGAAACGGGTTTCCACAGGCCAGAACCAGTACACCGAGTATCAGCCCGATGGGTCGAGACCCCGCATCACCCATCAATACAGCGCTTGGGTAGCTGTTGTGCCATAAATAACCAGCCAGACAACCTACCATAACGAAGGCCATAATCGCCCAGTCTGCACCTTGCTCGTAGTGGGGTACCAGAAGGTAGGAGGCAATTTCCGCATGACCGACAATCACGTACGAAATGCCGCCAAGAAAAAGAATACCCATGCCGGAAAGACTGGCAGAAAGCCCGTCAACACCATCTGTACAGTTCGTCGCGTTAATTGAAACCCAGATGAGTACTGTTGCGCCAAGAATAAACAGTAATGGCGTCACCACAATCTGATCCTTAAAAAGAGGTAACCAGATGGTATAAGGTTCCATCTGGCAGAGAATCACAGATGCAAACAGCGCAATAACAAAGTCGATTACACCTAATCGATACTCGCTCCATCCGCCGTCCGCTCTGTCATCCAGATACCCAACGACCATGGCAACGATGACACAGATCAATATTTCCAAAAACATCCAGTCGAATGGGACAGTCAGCAGGCTGATGACCACAAACATGGGAATGAACAGGATTCCTGCACTCACAGGCTTTCCGATGCTCTTGTCAGCGTCAAAGGCGTATTCTCGACCTCGATCAGTTGGTAACAGGAACCAGAGTTTTGGTAACAGAAACCAGGTGGCCAGAGCGCCCAAGGCCGTACCCAGTCCTGCCAGGAAAATGTAGGAGGACAGAAGGCGAAANGGTCCGGCAACATCTGCCACTAANTGACTTAAATAGTGAAGCAAGGNGTGATCCCATGATGTTTGNGCTGATTATAGGGATTTATCGATCNAAAAAAATGAANGCTTNTCGGANATATTGAGACNAAATGTGACATTTTGTCCGTCAGGGAANCATAGCCTTCCACAAGTACCGGCAATGACGCAGCACAATACCCTGTTTTTCAGCGTATATTTCGTAGATGTGTTCCAGTTTTCGTGACAGGTCTTCATAACTCGGTACCTCTGCTGCGGGCAGTCCCCAGGTAATCATGGTGTAGAGTTGCGTCGGATCATCAAAAGACTCTGGTACATCAAATCCCCAGCCACTGTGCAATGTGAGTCCTGCTTGATGGAGTCTATTGTCGATGGACTGATGAATGGAACCACTGCCGGTATGCCGACCAGAATTTTCATAGTGGGTTTTTGGTGGAAGTTTACTGGACCATGCTGGTATTGGTTCTTCCATGGGACAGAGGGCAATGAGCGTCGCACCGGATCTGCATACCCTGCGTGCGTCTCCAATCCAGTGCATGGGTCCCCGGCGGCTGATGATCAGATCAATGCTTTCATTTTCAGCAGGCAGACGCAGTTCTCCACTATCCAGTGCGTTGTAACAAAGGAAACCAACGTTCTCGATTGATTCATGCGACTGCAGATGCTTTGCTAACTCAACGTAACTGGGTACCCGGTCATACGCGATGATGCGCTTACATATTCCTGCCAGAGACAGTGCTAGCTCACCGTGACCACATCCGACTTCAAGAACGGTCAAATCAGGAGAGAGTGTCTCCTTGACCAGTTCGATAAATGCTTCCTCGCCATTATTATCACCGACTCTTGATTTCCAGGGGTAGTAATAGCCTCTCTGTACCTTTGACAGGTTATCGTACCAATCATTTGAATGTGCTCGAGGTATATTGAGTTCCGCCATGGCAACCTCACTTGTTAAACTCCGACAAAAATACCTAATTTATCATTGGATGGGTATAAGCGCACCTTGCACTTACACTTGTCGCCACCGTTGGCCCGGTATCAGCGAACATTGAAATCATTTCGGATCTCATATTCCTTCAATTACGGTAGTTCCTGGTTCGACACGAGCCTGATGCGACTCAGGTTCTTGTCTCACGCTATTCTGAAAGCGGTTTCAGCGAATCTGATAATGGTCTCGATCTCTCCAGGCAGGGAAAGTTCCGCGGTAGTTTTCCAGGTCTGAAATATTGAATACGACAGTCCCGATTTGTTCTTTGTGTTCGAGATCCAGCATTTTGTGGCCGTTGAAATCAAATACAACAGAGTCACCGGCATATTCAACATCGTTACCATCAGTGCCCGTACGGTTGACGCCAACAACCCAGCTCTGATTCTCAATAGCTCTCGCCTGCAGGAGACTCAACCAGTGAGTGCGTCGAACTGCAGGCCAGTTTGCAACGAATAGNAGGACATCATAGTCGTCGAAATTTCTGGTCCAGGCAGGGAATCTCAAGTCATAGCAGATCTGAGGGCATATCTTGAAACCATTTATGTTAAAGATAATTCGTTCCACTCCCGCAGAGTAGTTCTCATCTTCGGTCGACATGCGAAACAGATGTTTCTTGTCATAGGTGACGAGATCCGAGTCAGGCTGCGCAAGCACAAAACGATTAAAGAATTTCCCCCCGTCTGTGATTATCAGACTGCCGCAAATAGCGATCTGTTTTTCGCTCGAAACTCGTTCCAGCCACTTTACCGAGTCGCCGTTCATTGGCTCAGCAAGTTTTCCGGAAGCCATGGAAAATCCCGTGGAGAACATCTCGGGAAGAATCACAAGATCTGTCTTTTCTATTGAATCCAGAATTGTGTCAAACAAGCGAAGGTTTGCAGCAGCGTTCTGCCATTCGAGATCTGTTTGCACCAGAGTGAGTGAAAGTGACTGATTCATATTGAATTCAACGCTGCCAGTTTCCCGCAGGCTTCTCTCAGGGTTTGATCATCTTTTGCAAAGCAGAAACGAATGACCTTCAATGATGGCGGGACCTCGTAGAAAACCGAAATTGGAATTGCAGCCACACCAATCTGCTGAGTCAGGTATGTGACGAATTCAATATCGGTAGAATCTGATATTCGACTGTAGTCGGCAAGTTGAAAATAGGTCCCCGCCGATGCTGTCACATTGAAGTGAGAAGCACGCAGCAAATCAACAAAGAGATCTCGCTTTTGCTGATAGAAGTCCGGCAGATTCAGATAGTGCTCCGG
The DNA here is from genome assembly GCA_002725285.1 of Gammaproteobacteria bacterium. Taxonomy (GTDB): domain Bacteria; phylum Pseudomonadota; class Gammaproteobacteria; order Pseudomonadales; family Azotimanducaceae; genus JAHRVQ01. The sequence goes on from PBRC01000015.1 coordinate 72,647, forward strand.
GCACATTTCCATATATTCGGCCAGTGCCCACTGAGTTGGCGTGTGCGTCGTAAAGGTGACGAACTGATGAACCTTCCGGAATTCATTGGTCAGGTATGGTGGTGCGATGCAGTAGGCTACCTTCCAGCCGGTAGCATGGTAGGGTTTCCCAAACGATGAGATGACAAACGCCCGCGACCTGAGTGGTTCACGAGTCAAGAGGCTTTGGTGGCGTTTGTTGTCATAAATCATGTGTTCATAGACCTCATCGGACACCAGATAGATATCCCTGTTTTCGANGAGCGTGGTCAGAGCATCCAGATCTGTTTCCGTCAGTACACTGCCAGTAGGATTATGAGGAGAGTTCAAAACGATAACCCTGGTTCTTGCCGTAATTGCGGCTTCCACCCGGTTCCAGTCAATACTGAAATCATCTCGAAGCGGCAGGTGGATTGTACGTCCTCCGGCCAGGGTTACGGCAGGATCATACGAATCGTAAGCAGGATCAAAAACAATGGCTTCATCATCGGGATGGACGATTGCCTGCAGGGCAACGAACAACGCTTCCGTTGCCCCGGAGGTGACGGTGACTTCAGCATCCATATCAATATCGGCACCGTAGAGCTGCCTGGTTTTACTGGCGATCTGCTGGCGCAGATATGGCACGCCTGCCATCGGCGGGTATTGGTTATAACCCTCGTTCAGATATTTTGTGAATAGATCCAGCAGAGGCTGAGGGACTGAAAAATCCGGATAACCCTGTGAGAGGTTAATTGCGTCATAATCTGCCGCCATTTGTGACATGGTCGTGAATATGGTTGTACCAATACCCGGGAGTTTACTTACGAGTTCTGACAAGCCAGTTCCTGTTCCTTATGATCTGGCTCATCACTTTAAAGTGAATTGGGTCCAATATTCAAACCATGCTTTAATCGATAGGATTATCCCTGGAGGGGTAGGGCCTCATCGCCAGGATGCCGTCAGACAAATCGAATGGCTTTTTCGATCTCGTCACGAATTCGGCTGTCCATGCTTGTTCCAGTGCCTATCTCCTGGCTATTGAGTATAGTAGGGCTTTCTCAATGTGCTTTTCAGGTGGTTTGATGTGGCGATTATGGCATGGCGTTTTTCTATTGATTTTATGGGGCTGTGCTGAACAGTCAGAAGATCCACCTGTTCTAAAACAGTTGACCGGCCAGGAACTGGCAGACAAATATCTCATTGTTGATACGCACATTGATGTGCCATTCAGACTCAAGCGAAATCCAGAAGACATCAGTCAAAGCACGGAGTCAGGTCAGTTTGATTATCCGCGCGCTTTGGCGGGAGGTCTCAATGTGCCGTTTATGTCGATCTATATCCCCGCATCTGTCGATGAAGAGGGTGGCGCAATAGATCTGGCAAACGAACTTATTGACTCGATGGAGAAGATCGTCACTGCGCACCCGGATAAGTTTGCGCTTGCGTATGATACGACCCGGGTCAAAAGTAATTTTTTAGATGGCAGGATTTCTTTTGCGTTGGGAATGGAGAACGGCGCACCCATTGCGGGGGATCTGAAAAATCTTCGGCACTTCTACAATCGGGGGATACGCTACATCACACTCACACATTCGAAAAGCAATCACATTTCTGACTCGTCCTACGATGAGAACAAACGGTGGGGTGGGTTAAGTGATTTCGGAAAATCCCTGATCCCTGCCATGAACGACATTGGTATTATGGTTGATGTGTCGCATATTTCAGATGCTGCATTTTATGATGTTATTGAGATCACAAAAGTCCCGGTAATCGCTTCCCATTCATCGGCAAGACATTTTATTCCCGGATTTGAACGAAATATGGATGATGACATGCTGAAAGCCCTGGCAAGCAATGGCGGGGTCATGCAACTGAATATCGGCTCCAGCTTTATTTCCCAGGTGTCTCGCAAAAGCTCTTCTTCTCGTACCGACATACTGCGGGAGCATATCAAGACGAACAATATCGAACCTAACTCCGAAGCAGCGATGAAGGCCATGCAACAGATATTCAGCCAGAATCCATTCAGCTACGCATCAATGCAGGATGTACTGGATCATGTGGACCATGTCGTTCGCCTAACAAGCATAGATCACATTGGTATCGGTTCAGATTTCGATGGTGTTGGTGATACTTTACCGATTGGATTCAAAGATGTTAGCGATTATCCGACATTTATCGATGGGCTGATCTCAAGAGGGTATTCTGAGCAGGATATAGAGAAGATACTTGGTGGAAATCTGATGCGAGTCTGGGAGCAGGTTGAGCAATACTCTTCCAACTAACTGCCGCTGGGACAGTCATGATGAGATAGGCCTCTCATGTAGATTAGGCATTGATTAAGCATTGATTAAGCATTGATTAAGCATTGATTAAGCATTGATTAAGCATTGATTAAGCATTGATTAGGCATTGATTAGGCATTGATTAGGCTATTATTGACCGTTCCTTTCGAGATATCGGCGTGCCGTCTAAACAGTCACAACTTGAATCACTCTTTAATCNCCTTTCTGTTACCAATAACTGGTCAACTCCTGAAGCCTTTCATCTTGGACAAGTCAGCTTGATTTTCGATCTCGTTTGATTTTTTTGACGCTGGTATTGGCGGAAGTGGGGTTTGGACCAGTGCCTTTGCGACTAAATCAGGCAGGCCCAGCATTCTCAGGATATAGCGGGTGGTTTCCTGCATGGAGTTACGCGAGAGATTACCCAGTGTGATTTCCCTGCTGACATGTCGGACCATGCCGATGATGAGAGAACTCGTGAATTGGACGTTATCCACCTTGAATCGGCCTCGCTGAGCGCCAAAACGGATATCAGACAGGCATTGCTCTTCATCCTGATGAAGTATGTGGTCACTGCCCAGGCCTGAATAGGTCAGAAATGTTCGCCAATCCTCGTTATCTTGCGCTTGCTGAAAGCTGTATAGCAGTGTGACAGTCAGGATAGTGGCTGGATCTTTGATTGGTTTTCGGAGTTCCGTCAGCTGCTGATTGAAGCTGAAGCGGATTTCTTCCAGTACAGCTTCATAAACATGTTGCTTGGATTCGAAATAGTTATAGAAGGTACCCACACCCACATCAGCGCGATCAGTGAGATCTTGAATGGAAATTTTGTCATGACCTCGCTCACAAACCAGACCGCGAGCAGCGTTGAGTAAAGCACTTCGTGTCTTTTCTCGTTTACGTTGCAGTCGGGTTAGTTCGCCCATCGATTTCTCAAATATTCAGCGGTTATTGATTATTATTTAGAGGACTGGGAGGCTAACAGTTATCACACATTCAAAACTGAATAGATAATGGAAGTATTCGTGAATGCCTGCAACTGCTGAACCGGTGCGCCAGTTTGCAGTATCAGTCACAAGAATACTCGGTATGAAAGATATTAAAAACACTAGAGAAAGTATTATATTAGAAATTACATGAGCTTCAGATATCAGAAGAAAAATGACCATATATCAATCCACTCATCGAATTTGCATGCCCCAGGGGAAAGTTAACCATCCGACACAAAGTGTAACGGTTGCCGCCTATCGCAGGAGAGTTTCTTAAAACTTATCTCGTCCTCAAGTTCATTTTTTCGAGCTATCGTCGCTTCAGAGCTTCCTCGGCTTCCTGCTTGGCAATCCTGGCAATGATCCACAGGGGGGTTCTCTTCAAAATCATGATAGACCACATAGATTACTTTGCTGTTTTTAAGCAGTTTAGGTTTGAAATCCGGATTGACAAGTATAGGGAGGGAGATAGCGGCACCAGGTGCTGGTGATTCATTGTACCCGCGCTTCTCTGTCTGTTCAGCAAGCTCGTCGTCACTCATCGCCTGAATGTTGCCAGTCGATCTGGAACAGCCCTGAGCTAGAGTTAAACAGCCCTGAGCTAAAGTTAAACAGCCCTGAGCCAGAGTTAAACAGCCCTGAGCCAGAGTTAAACAGCCCTGAGCCAGAGTTAAACAGCCCTGAGCCAGAGTTAAACA